>NZ_CP157456.1:3051818-3703636 GCF_041549525.1 Paenarthrobacter aurescens | reverse complement strand
CCGTCCATCTGCCAACTGCCCAGCATCACCGGTCCGTTCCAGTCTGCGAAGTGGAACAGCGGGAGCTGGTGTGCGCCGTCGCGGACCTCTTGATCCAGGCGGTCATGCATGGCCCAGAACTCGTCCGGAGCCAGGTATCCAGTGATCTCCATCGCGCCAGTCTGTCAGTTCACCGTGGGCGAAACCAGCCCTTGGGCCGCGTGATTCCGGGGATTCCTGGCGGCCTCCATGCAAAGTTGAGCGTACCTCACTCAACTTTGGATTGACTTAAATCTGAGGCTGAGTACAGTTGAGTGCAGAACGCTCAACTAGCCGATTGTTGAGCAGGCTTCCGGCACGGAGACCGCCCTGCGGACCGCTGCCAAGGGCAATCTCCAACATCGGCCATTGAAAGGAAACAAGATATGTCACGTGCAGTAGGTATCGACCTCGGAACCACCAACTCCGTGGTCTCTGTTCTCGAAGGTGGCGAGCCCACCGTCATCGCCAACGCAGAAGGCGGCCGCACCACGCCGTCCGTCGTTGCGTTCTCCAAGTCCGGCGAAGTCCTGGTTGGCGAAATCGCCAAGCGCCAGGCCGTCAACAACATCGATCGCACCATCGCTTCGGTCAAGCGCCACATGGGCACCGACTGGAACGTCGCCATCGATGACAAGAAGTACACGCCGCAGGAAATCTCCGCGCGTATCCTCATGAAGCTCAAGAACGACGCCGAGAGCTACCTGGGCGAAAAGGTTACCGACGCTGTGATCACCGTTCCGGCCTACTTCAACGACGCCGAGCGCCAGTCCACCAAGGAAGCCGGCGAAATCGCAGGCCTCAACGTCCTCCGCATTGTCAACGAGCCCACCGCGGCCGCACTGGCATACGGCCTGGACAAGGGCAAGGAAGACGAACTCATCCTGGTCTTCGACCTCGGTGGCGGTACCTTCGACGTCTCCCTCCTCGAGGTTGGCAAGGACGAAGACAACTTCTCCACCATCCAGGTCCGCGCAACCGCCGGTGACAACCGCCTCGGTGGCGACGACTGGGACAACCGCGTCGTCGAGTGGCTCCTGAGCCAGCTCAAGGTCAAGGGCATCGACCTCTCCAAGGACAAGATTGCCCTCCAGCGTCTCCGCGAAGCTGCAGAGCAGGCCAAGAAGGAACTGTCCTCCTCCACCAGCACCAACATCTCCCTCCAGTACCTCTCCGTCACCCCCGACGGCCCGGTTCACCTGGATGAGCAGCTCACCCGTGCCAAGTTCCAGGACCTCACCAAGGACCTGCTGGACCGCACCAAGAAGCCGTTCCAGGACGTCATCGCTGAAGCCGGCATCAAGGTTTCGGACATCGACCACATTGTGCTCGTTGGTGGCTCCACCCGTATGCCTGCTGTCTCCGAGCTCGTCAAGGAACTCGCCGGCGGCAAGGAGCCCAACAAGGGCGTCAACCCGGACGAAGTTGTGGCCGTTGGTGCCGCACTGCAGGCCGGTGTCCTGAAGGGTGAGCGCAAAGACGTTCTCCTCATCGACGTCACCCCGCTGTCCCTCGGCATCGAAACCAAGGGTGGTGTCATGACGCACCTCATCGAGCGCAACACCGCTATCCCCACCAAGCGTTCGGAGACCTTCACCACCGCTGACGACAACCAGCCGTCCGTGGCCATCCAGGTCTTCCAGGGCGAGCGTGAATTCACCCGCGACAACAAGCCGCTGGGCACGTTCGAACTGACCGGCATCGCTCCGGCACCGCGTGGTGTTCCGCAGGTTGAGGTCACCTTCGACATCGACGCCAACGGCATTGTCCACGTGTCCGCCAAGGACAAGGGCACCGGCAAGGAACAGTCCATGACCATCACCGGTGGCACGGCACTGTCCAAGGACGACATCGACCGCATGGTCCGTGAAGCCGAAGAGCACGCTGCAGAGGACAAGGCCCGCCGCGAAGCTACGGACACCCGTAACTCCGCAGAGCAGCTCGCCTACTCGGTGGACAAGCTGATCGCCGACAACGACGACAAGCTGCCTGAGGAAGTCAAGACCGAGGTCAAGGCCGACGTCGACGCCCTCAAGTCCGCGCTGGAAGGCACCGACGACGCCGCCGTGAAGACTGCGTTCGAGAAGCTCCAGGCCTCCCAGACCAAGCTTGGCGAAGCCATCTACTCGCAGGCCGCCGCAGCTGACGCTCCGGGTGCCGGTGCTGAAGGTGCCCCTGCCGGTGAGAAGGCTGACGAGGACATCGTCGACGCCGAAATCATCGACGAAGACGAAGCGAAGAAGTAGCCATGCCTCACCACGGCAACGAAGCAGAGCACTCAGAAGGCAACGAGCCGCGCAAGCCTGTCATCCGGGACAACCGCAAGGTTGACCCGGAGACCGGCGCGGCCCGCCACCCCGATAACGAGGCTGCGGCTCCCACCGAAGGCAACGCCGCTCCCACGGACGGCGACGCCCTCTCCCAGGCTGAGGAAATCCTCAACGGGGTAGAGGTGCCGGCCGAGGAATCGGTAGCCTCCGGTGCCGCGGCTGAAGCCCAGGCAGCGGAGCTCCGCAACGACCTCCTTCGCCTTCAGGCTGAGTACGTCAACTACCGCAAGCGCGTCGAACGCGACCGCGCCGTAGCAGGAGAGATGGCCGTCATCGGCGTCCTGAACTCCCTGCTCCCGGTACTGGACGACGTCGATGCCGCCCGCCAGCACGGTGACCTCGAGGACGGCCCCTTTGCCGCCATCGCCACCAAGCTGGAGAACGCGCTGAAGACGTACGGACTGGAACGCATCGCGGACACCGGAGTCGAATTCGACCCCACCATCCACGAGGCACTCATCCAGCAGCCCGGCGAAGACATCGAGGTTGACACCGTCAGCCAGGTGCTGCGCTCCGGATATCGCTCAGGCGAGCGGGTCCTGCGTGCAGCCCAAGTGATCGTCGCGGTTCCGGCGTAGTCTCACCTTCCGCCTTCGCGGATGAGGGGGCCCCGCCCCTTCGCGTGGCGGCTTTAGTCCTACGGACTTAGCCGCCACGCTCCGGCAGGCCCGATGCCACTCCCGGGCCCCCTCATCCGCTGCGGCTTCGAGGTAGTCTCGCCGTACGCTTTGTTTGTTTTAGAAAGGAAACGCTCTTGGCCAGCCAGGACTGGGTTGAAAAGGATTTTTACGCGATCCTTGGTATTGCCAAGGACGCGTCCGACGCGGATATCAAGAAGGCTTACCGCAAGCTAGCCCGGGAGCATCACCCTGATACGAACTCGGGCGATGCTGCTGCGGAGAAGAAGTTCAAGGACATCTCCGAGGCTTACTCGGTGTTGTCCAATCCTGAGGACCGTCAACAGTACGATGCCATCCGTGCCATGGGTGGTGCCCGGTTTGCTCCGGGTGCCGGCGCCGGCCGGGGTGGCGCCGGAGCCAATGGCGGGTTCGAGGACCTCTTTGGCGGTCTGTTCGGTGGCGGACCGGGTGCCCGTCAGCCTGCGGGCGGAGGCATTCCTCCGGAGTTCGCGGACCTGTTCGGCGGCGGCTTTGGTGGCGCACCCACCGGGTTCCAGCGTGCACCGCAGAAGGGCTCGGACCGGACGGCCACTACGTCCATTTCCTTTGCCGGTTCCATCAAGGGCACCACTGTGAGCCTGCGGGAGAGCAATGGCAACGTGATCGACGTCAAGATTCCCGCTGGCATCAAGGACGGTCAGAAAGTCCGCCAGCGGGGCAAGGGCAACGCCGGTCCTGCGGGTAATGGAGACCTCATCATCACGGTGAGCGTGAAGCCGCATGACTTCTTCCACCGCGATGGCGACAACATCCGCATCCACGTGCCCGTCACGTTTGCGGAGGCGGCGCTCGGCGCCACCATTGAGGTGCCAACGCTCGACGGCGATACCGTCAAGGTGCGTGTTCCGGCCGGAACCCCATCAGGCCGTACCCTCCGTGTGAAGGGCCGCGGCGTGAAGACGTCCAAGTCCACCGGCGATCTTCTGGTCACAATCGACGTCGCAGTTCCGCAGAACCTGAACAAGGAAGCGGAGGAAGCCGTGAAGGCCTTCGCCGCCGCCACCACGGACGCGAACCCGCGTCAGGACCTGGCCGCGAAGGCCCGGTTGTAAGGAGGCGATCATGGCAATCGACGTCAACCAGCCGATCTTTGTCATCTCCGTCGCAGCGGAGCTTGCCGACATGCATCCGCAGACGTTGCGCCAGTACGACCGCTTGGGCATCGTCTCGCCCAGTCGCGCGCCCGGCAAGTCCCGCCGCTATTCGCAGAACGACGTCAACAAACTGCGGGAGGTCCAGCGCCTCTCGCAGTCCGGCGTCTCCCTTGAGGGAATCAAGCGCATTCTGGACCTCGAAAACCAGGTAGCTGCCCTGCAGTACCGGGTGGCTGAGCTGACGGAGGAGTTGTCGCGCCGCCGTTCACCGGTGGATGCCCGGATTTTCGCGGCAGGTGCTGCGGGCGACGTCGTCAGCCTTGCCCGTGGGCAGCGACCCCGTGCGAGGTCGCAGGCCGTTGTGGTGTGGCGGCCGCGGCAAGGCGAGAACCTGTAAGGTTCCGGTTCCAGGACTTAGGCTTCAGGTTCCCGGGCTAGGGCAGTGTCCTGTCCCAGCTGACCACAACCCTGGCAGCGCCAGCCTCGGTCCGCTCCACGTTGACCACAATCTGCGACTCCTTGGCACCCATTTCCCGGATCTGCTGCTTGTAGTCCTCCACATGCTCCAGCAGCGATTCTTCAGTCCATTCACCCGGGCGCATCCTCGTGGAGATCTCCACAGGCTCTTCCGGTACCAGGATTTCCGCCGGCTGCTCCACGTGGGGTGGTGAAGCCGGGGCTGCTTCCACCCGGGATGCTCCCGTTGCTTGGCGGAGATCCGGTTGGCGCCGCCGGTCCTTTGCCGGTTCAGGCTCGCCTGGTGGTACCAGCATCCGGAAACCGAAAATCCCGCCCGCTATTCCCGCGACGAGACCTGCGGCGATGAGCCAGATGGCCCGTCCGGGTCCGCGGCGTTTGGAAACGGGTCCAGGGAGGTTTGCTGCTTGGGTGGCGCTTCGTCGTGCCATGGGAGATCAACTTTCCAGTCGGCGGTGGGGTCCGTGCTCATGGTGCGTCAGAGTCCTGCCCCACCATGGTAAGCATGCTTAGATCCATTGGTAAGTTGCGATTCCGCCCGCTTCATCCGCGAATGCCTCCGCCCCCGATTCCCATCTTCGGGAACCAGGGGCGTAAGGGCGTGTGAAGTACCTCAGCCGGCCAGTTGCTGCAGCGCGAACTCGACATCGACGTCGTCGTCCATCTGCTTCACGATCCGGCCTGTCTCGTCCACATCCTTGTACCCTGCGTGACTGCGGGTTTCCGCCGATTCGCTCAGCAGGGCCGCGTTGGACCGCTGGTACAGCTCAAGCCAGACCACTCCCGGTACCGGAAGGCCGTTCAAGTGAGCGTCGGTGATGCGCCGGGTACGCGCGGCGCGGCGTTTGGCCGCCTCGGTGTCGTTTGCTGGCTCTGCACTGACCACCACAGTGTTGGAATCTTGGACGGACACAGAGATTCGGCGGGAATCGAGCTCAGGAACAGTATCCAACGCCTGCAGCAACTCAGGGGCCGTGACGTTGGATACGGAAATTTCCACCGTGCCACGTTCAAGGATGATGTCCCGCAGAGCCGGAATCAGGAGTGCAGAAAGTCTGCCCGAGCCATCAACGACGACGATGGGCCCGGCTTCGTCGTAACGCACAGGCTTGCTGGGGAGAGTGAGCGGCTGCGCGTGGATGAGTTGGAGCAGACCGAGACCATGAACCTCGGCAGCCAAGAGGGCGTCGCGGGCGGCAGGTACTTCTCCTGGCAGGGCGCCGGATGCCACCAGAAGACGCTCCAGGATCAGCCTGCATTCGCGCACCGACATGGCAGCTTTGCCCGGCGGGGGTGTCAGTTTGGAATCGCTCATTGTTTAGTCCTCCGGTTCTGCGGGGAACAGCCAATCATGGCCGGTTCCGTCGGCAATTTCTGCGGGTGTGGGGGCGCCGTGGAACAGGACGCCCACAACACCCACTGGCCCGTCTTCCTTGGTCTTGTCCAGTCCGTAGAAGGCGCTGTTGAAGAGCCTGATGATGTGGGCTGGATTGAAGTGCTCATCGCGCGTGTTGGCGCGGACGGTGTGATAGCCGGTATCCCGCAAAGCAAGAAGGCGTTCAATGGTGGCGCGGTACTCCGGGAACTTGCGCGACACGGATCCGGCGGTCGTGGAGCGATCCATGTCGCGCAGAAGAGGGACCAGGTGCTGCAACTTCTGCGGCAGGTCCAGAGTCATGTCGTCGAAGCCTGAAGGGAGGTCCTTGAGCGGCCCGCGGCGGGGTTCTTCAGCATTCGCGGATTTGTACCAACCGAAATGGAGTGCCGAGGGGTCGTCCAGATCCACGCCCGTTGCCCACGCGTAGTCCTTGGCGATGATGTCCAGGAGCTCGCCCACTGGCGTGGCCGGCGACGCCGGGGCATACTCTTCAACGGTGATCAGACTCGCCATGTCTTCCGGCGCCGGGAGCAGTTCCAGCAGCAATGCAGCGAGGATCTCCCGGGTTTCGGACGTTAGCCCTGAAGATGCCTTGTAGATGGAGTCGAGCAAGTTGCCTGGTTCTCCCGCCGTTGCCCTCAATCCGGCCAGTCGGGAGCGGAGTTGAGCGAGCTCGGAACTGACCAATTCTGCAGCGGGCTGATAGGTGTACCGCATGCGGTCTTTGGCCTTGTAGCTGACGGCGCGTTCCAACAGTGAGTCCAAGCGGTCCAATTCGGGTGCGTCCGGGGCCAGAATCAGGTCCCGCGCCTCGGCCAGGCTTGCTTCCCGCAGCGTAATCCAGCGGTCCACCATCTGTGGGTGGTTCTTGGCGAAGAGCACGAGGCCGAGACCGGAGGCGTTGCCCAGGCCAAGGAAGCGGCGGAAATCGTGGCTCAGTGTGGCGGCATCGTGGCTCCGGGCCGCAGCCATGTGTTCCGCGAGATCCAGACTGAACTCACGCATGAGATACGACGTCAGCATCTGTGCGTGGTACGGCGTCCGCAGGGGGTGATCTGACTCGTAGGCAGCGAACGAACGCGTGCCGAAAGTGCCGTTCCCGTCCAATCCGGTGTTGCGCATGAGGTAGCAAACAGCACCAAGCACTCGTGCCGGAGGCTGTTCGCCGCGGGACAAGGCCTCAACAGTGAGGTCGAAGGCCCGCATGCTGCGGTTGGCCCGGCACCAGATCAAAGTTCCTGGCGCGGCTCGTCCGCCGTAAAGTTTGGGCAGTTCGCGCTTGGTCTGCTCAATGCGTTCGTCGCCAGCGGCACCCTCGATGAGTGCGCCCATCATGTCCCAGTGACTGCCGATGATCCGGTCAGTCCGCTCAACGCCCTCCTTCGGTGCGTTGGAGAACACCACGAACTCAAAAGACCAGTCATCATTGACTGCCACGTGATAGCGGGCGTTCCCTTGGCCTGAGGCATCGATATTGAATTCTGCCCGGGAGATGACCCAGCGCTCCTGGACCATCTTGTTGACCAGCGTTCGGCTGGCGCTGAAGCGCGTGGGCTGCAGCGCACCCAGCGCGTCGGGTGTCATGACGACCCCCGGATCCCTCAATTGCATCATTCCTGCTCCATTCAATGGCTTCATGGTGTGCCCGGATGTGTGGGCGAGATTCTGAGCGTACGTCTACGCATACGTGACAGTGTTCAGCATACACATACACAAAATCCAGCGATAGAGCGGATTTTGGCAAAAATATTCATTTAAGAAATCGAGGTCTTGTATCTGTGTCGCAGCACACGTATGCTCCTGACAAATGGAAAAGACATCAGCCCTCGAAGATCAGTCCGCTCAGAAGTCCGCAACCCGGACCCTTAGCTCAGCCAGCCGGGCCCTTGGCCTGCTCGAAGCAATCGCGGAGCACCGACGACCCGTCAAGCCACCCACTTTGTCGCGCCAACTGGGCTGGTCGAGGGCTACCTTGCACCAACACCTCGTCACGTTCGTGAGTGCAGGATGGCTGGAGCAACTGGAGGACGGCTCATACCGCTTATCCATGAGGGCGAGCCGTGTGGGCAGGGCAGCCATGGAGCAATCGAGCATCGGGGAGCGGGTCCTGCCCCTCATGCGCCAACTCACCGAAGCCACCCGGGAATCCACATTCCTGGCGATTCTCGACGGCGATGCTGCCCACATTGTCGAGCGTATGGAACCACGCCGTCGTATCCGTGCTGACATCAGCGCAGAAATGAGCTGGGCCTTGGACGATAGTGCCTCGGGACGCGCGCTGGTGGCGTTCGCCGATCCCGCCGTCGTCGATGAACTCCGGGCGACCGGCGCGAAACTCCCAACACAAACCGAACTGGCCCGTGTCCGCCGCAACGGCTATGCCGTTTCAGCGCGCGAGCCCGATGACGAAGACATGATCACGGCAGTAGCCGTCCCCCTGATGGACGATCGCGGCTACTGCGTTGCAGCACTCGGGGTCCTTGGACCCGAGGATCGCCTGGACATCGAGGACGTCGCCCGCAGGCTCAAAGCCGGCGCCGACAATCTCCATGCGCTGTGGCATCCAGCCAACTAGTACAAGCCAGAGGAACTACCACACCATGAAAACACCCGACACTTTATACGTCGACGGGATGGAAAGCGGAAACTTCACGTCCGAGACGCTGAGGACCATCCGGTCCGGTGACGTCGACTGCATTACGGTCACGTGCGGTTTTTGGGATGACGCCGTAGAGTCCCTGGACTCCATCGCACGATGGCGTGAATTCATCGAAGAAAACAGCGACGTGGTGGGTATCGCGCGGAATACCGACGATATCCGCCGGCTCCGGGCTGAGAACCGCACCGCAGTCCTCCTCGGATTCCAGAACACGTCCTCGCTGCAGGGCCGCATTCGCTTTGTCCGGCTGTTCGCCGAGCTCGGCGTACGCATCTTCCAGCTGACCTACAACAACCAGAACGACGTCGGCTCCAGCTGTTACGAGCCCGGCGATGCAGGACTCACGAGGTTTGGCTACGAAGTGGTGGGCGAGCTCAACAAGAACGGTATTTTGGTGGACCTGTCGCATGTGGGGGAGCGGACGTGCAAAGACGCAATTGCCGCTTCCTCCAAGCCGGTGGCCATCACCCACGCCAACGCTGCGAGCTTGTATTCGCACCCCCGCAACGTTTCAGACAGCACCATCAAGGAACTGTCAGCACGCGGCGGTGTAATCGGCTGTGCGCTGTACCCCAACCTTGCCGGTCCCGAATACAGTGCGTCGCTGGATGCTTGGTGCGACATGGTCCTCAAAACCGCGGACATCGCGGGCATTGACCATGTAGGGATCGGATCCGACCTTGGTGGCAGCACCACGGACGCTGACCTGGCTTGGATGCGACAGGGCCGCTGGACCCTCCTGGAAAACTACGGCGCCGCTTCAGCCGTGTCCCCTGGCGATGACGACCCCCAATGGTTCACGTCCATGGAGTCTTTCGCTGGAATCGCCGATGGCTTGGCCGGACGCGGACTCAACACTTCAGAAGTGTCTGCCGTCATGGGCGGAAACTGGATGCGTCTGTATAGCGAGGTCATGGCATGAGCGCCGTATCAACCACCAAGCCATTGGGAACTTCAGCCCCGCGCAAGGTCATTCCGCTTCGACGCCCCGGCCGGATCGTGTTCGCCATCATCATCCTGGTCCTGGTAGCCCAAGGCATCCTTGTCCTCTTCACCAACCCCAACTTCGAATGGGAGGTGGTGGCAAGCTACATTTTCGCCCCGCCCATCATGCAAGGCTTGTGGCTGACACTTTGGCTCACTGTAGTGGCCATGGTGCTAGGCATCGCCCTGGGAGTGGTGCTGGCAATCATGCGGTTGTCATCCAACCCGGTGGCCTCCTACACGGCATGGGCCTTTGTTTGGTTCTTCCGCGGAACGCCTCTGCTGGTGCAGTTGGTGTTTTGGTACAACCTCGCTGTGCTGTTCCCGTCCATCAACTTGGGCATCCCGTTCGGAGGTCCGGTCTTCGCCAGCCTGGACGCCAACAAGATCATCACTCCGATTGTCGCCAGCCTCTTGGGGCTGGTGCTCAACGAAGCCGCCTACATGGCCGAAATCGTCCGCTCCGGCATCACAGCCGTGGACAAGGGCCAAGTGGAAGCAGCAAGTGCTCTGGGAATGAACCGGGCAAAGACACTTCGCCGGATCATCCTTCCGCAGGCATCCCGGGTAATGATCCCGCCTGCTGGCAACGAAACCATCACCATGCTCAAGAGCACGTCGTTGGTGAGCGTCGTGGCAGTGGCGGACCTGATGTACCAGGTCAACCTCATCTCCGCCCAAACGTTCCAGACCATTCCGCTACTCATAGTGGCCAGCCTCTGGTACCTCCTGGCCACGTCCGTGCTGTCCGTGGGGCAGTCACGATTGGAGCGCAAGTTCGGCCGCAGCGATCAGCAGATCTCCGGCCAGGGAAACAAACTCACGCAGCTGTTCACTATGCGGCGTCTCTTGAAGGCAGGCAACCGATGAACACCCTTCCCATGGTCCAGGTCAGCGATGTCCATAAGCACTACGGCGATTTCCACGTCCTCAACGGCATCAACCTTGCACTCAACGCAGGTGAGGTGATGTGCGTAGTGGGGCCCTCCGGCTCCGGTAAGTCCACCATGCTGCGCTTCATCAACCACCTGGAAAAGATCGACGCCGGCACCATTCACGTAGACGGTGAACTCGTGGGGTACCGCGAGCGCAACGGCAATCTGCACGAAATGAAAGACAAAGACGTATGCAGGCAGCGCGCTGACGTCGGAATGGTCTTTCAAAAGTTCAACCTGTTCGCCCACATGACCGCGCTCGAAAACATCATGGAAGCACCCATGCAAGTTCGTGGCCGGAAGCGCGCCGACGTTCGGTCCGAAGCTTTGGAGCTGTTGGAGCGCGTTGGATTGGGCAACAAGGCCGGTAACTACCCGGGTCAGCTCTCCGGCGGTCAGCAGCAGCGCGTCGCCATTGCCCGGGCTCTGGCGATGCGGCCCAAAGTGATGTTGTTTGACGAACCCACCTCTGCGCTGGATCCCGAGTTGGTGGGCGAAGTACTGGACGTTATGCGGGAGCTGGCGGCATCAGGAATGACCATGGCGGTTATTACGCACGAGATGGCGTTCGCCAAGGAAGTAGGCAACTCCCTGGTCTTCATGGACGGCGGTGCCGTCATTGAAAGCGGCAACCCACGCGACGTTTTGAACAATCCCCAACACCCCCGAACACAGGCTTTTCTTTCAAAGGTCCTCTGAGAGGTCCACCCCGCATTTACCCCCACCCCAAGAAGGAAGATCATGAAAGCCATTTCCCAGCCCCGTCATGCCCTGAAGAAGCCAATGGCGGCAGCTTCAGCACTCCTGACCATCGGTCTGCTGTCAGCATGCGGCAATGGCGCCGCAGCTCCGGCAGCCAATTCCGAGGTCAAGGCAAACGCCGATATCCAGGCGCTCCTTCCTGAAGAACTCAAGAAGGGCGGCACCATCGAGATCGCGGTCGACTCCGCCTACCCTCCCATGGACTTCATGGAGGGCGACAAGATGGTGGGCATTGAACCCGAGATGTGGACCGCCGCCGGTGAGCTGATGGGAGTCACCATCAAGCCAACCACAGTGGCGTTCGACGCGATCGTTCCCGCATTTCAGTCGCAGCGGTACCAAGCGAGCTTCGCCGGTTTCTGGATCACCGAGGAACGCACCAAGGCAGTAGACATGGTGTCCTTCTTCCAGAGCGGCTCGCAGTACTTGGTCCGCGGCGATGACAGCAAGGGCGCAATCGACAGCTTTGCCGATCTCTGCGGACGGTCAGTAGCCCTGCAGAGCGGCTCATACGAAATGACCTATGCCGAAGACGCAGGCAAGGAATGCGAAAAGGCCGGCAAGCCGGCAGTGCAGATCCAAGGCTACAAGACGCAGGACCAGGCAACCCTGGCAGTCACCAGTGGACGTGCCGATGCAACCGGCATGGGCGCAGAGGTTGCCGGCTACGTGGCCCAGCAGTCCAAAGGAAAGCTCAAGACCGCGGGCAAAGTCTTCCACACGGTTGAGGGCGGCATCGCGTTGCCCAAGGGAAGCAAGCTCTCCAGCGCGTTCCAGGCAGCTTTCAACAAGTTGATCGCTGACGGGAAGTACAGCGAGATTTTCGCCAAGTGGGGCCTTGAGAGCGCCAAGATCACCGAGTCGAAAGCGCACACGAGCTAATGGCTCTGGCACAGCAAGCAGTCACGTTCATTCCGGAGCCGGGTGCAGATCCGGAAGCTGCCCTCTACTCAGATACCGCAACAGCTGGCGGGGTAGTCTGGACCACCCAGATCCCGACGAGCCCCGACGGCACCATGCCGGACGGTATTGAGGCGCAGTCCAGGCAGGTGCTGGACAACCTGCGTTATGCGCTCGAGCGGGCGGGAAGCTGCCTTGATCACGTGATGCATATGACCATCTACTTCACTGATATGACCGAACGGGCCGTCTTCAACGAGCTCTACCGTGAGTACTTTTCGGCCCCGCGCCCGGTTCGCTGCGCCTTGGGTGTCAATCAACTCGGCATCCCGGGCATGAAGGTGGAACTGACCGCGACGGCGGCGGTCACTTCAGCAGGTTGAAACACCCAAACAATCTGGCCAGGCCGCACGGTACGCCGGGCTTCCTGCCTGTAGCTGAATTGCTTCAACGGGAAGATAATGAAGGCATGGCACGGCATGCAGCGCACGTGCTGGTGGACTGAGCACCGATTGCTCATGTGGTGAGGAACTCCGATGTCCTTGTCGGACGAAGAACGCAGGAGCTTGGAGGAGCTGGAGCGGGATCTCGCTTCAACCGATCCGGACCTCGCCTATGAGCTGAAGTCCGGACGCCTGCGCGGAGCCGTGGCGCGCACAGTTCTTGGCATCACGGCGGTTCTGGCCGGCTTCGTCATGGTCATTGCCGGGATCATTACCCAGCTGGTCATTCTGGGCGTAGTGGGATTCCTGCTGGCCAGCGGCGGAGCGTATTGGCTCATGGCCGTGTGGTCACTGCGCAGGCGGATACAACGGCACAACGACCACCCCGCCCCCTGAGCCTCGGTTGTAGAAGGCGGTCCCCAGGGAAGGGTGCTTCCCAGGGAGAGTGTTAACTAGGGAACGGGGGGCACCGGCGGTTTAACGGGGGTCTCTGGCTGCTTGACCGGATCAGGTTCGCCCGGCGGCAGCATGGTACGCCAGGCAAACACTGCGCCCGCTCCCACCAAGGCAGCGGCAATGGCAGTGAACCATATGGCACGGCCGGAGCTGCGCTGTGTGGTCTTCCGGCTGAGTGCCTGGGTGGCTTTCCTGACTGCCCTGGCAGCGGTGCGCTTAGCTTCCTTGGCGGCCTTTTTGTTGCCGGTCAAGGTGAGCATTACGCCGTGGACCACAGAGGGAACGTCGGCGTGATTGATCCGGGCCAAAGCCCACCTCACCACTGCATCTGTCTGCGCGGAGGTGCCCTCCGTCGCATGCGTTACCCACTCACGGGCAAGATCCTGCGCGGCGGGAATGATGCTTTGCGTTCTGTACATGCTGAACTCCTCACGTAGTGACACGATCTCTTGCCAGCCTACGCTGCAGCATCTGTGGCCAACAGATGCCCGGCGTTTGAGGTCAGTTCCGCACTACCGAGGCCAACTCCACCGGCTCCTCCAGCCCGGCCCACTGTCCGTTGAGAATAAGGTCCCCGTGGAGCTCGGGAGCTGCAGCAGTGTTGGCCGAAGCATCTGCGGCCACGTCCAGAACCCGGGTTACCTTCAAGCGCAGCTCGCCGGCATCAATGATGGTCACACCGCTGCCTGTCACAGGCGCCGAGGCACTCAAAGCGGGGACGCCGCCGTCGAGCTTTCCGCTGCCCTTCACCGTAACGGTGCTGGGCCGGGGCTCCGGTTCGCCGTCCACAAACTGCGTGGCCTCTTCCTGGCCGGTCAAAATAGCGGTGGCGAGGGCTTTGACGTAGACGGGATCCGCGCAGGCGTCGTAAACCCAGCGCTTACCCAGGACCGAGTGATCCATGGTTCCGATGAGCCACTCCCCAGCACCGGCAAGTTCGTAGCCGCGGTAGCTCAGGGGAACGTGGTAGACGCGCTCGCCGGCCGCGACAACGTGCGTCTCGAGGCCCACCTCGCCGTCGGGATCATCAAAGCGGTAGGCGCCAATGAGCTCCGGGGAACCATCCTGGATGAACCAGGGCTGCTTGGGGAGGTAGTCAGCGATGAGTTCGAGCTTGGACGGGGACAGGGTTGCCTTGTAAATGATCGCCATGCTCCCCAGCCTAGGGCAGGGGTTGCAAGCTGCCGAAGACCAGGCGTCCCTAGGCGTCCGGTTTGGTCACCAGTGAGCCTCGTGCGGCGCCCACCATGCCCTCCACAGCGTGGGCAAGATGCGTGCCGCGGTTGTTGACGCCGTCCCAGCGCACCAGGGCCTGGGCGTTCAGGCCGTCCACCATGCCAAGAATCTGCCATGCTACGGCGGCGGGATCGGTAACGTTGAAGGCCCCGGTGGCGTGTCCCTCCTCCACTACGTCCTGGAAAACCCTCTGCCAGGCATCCATTTGCTCGCGGACAGCGGTTGCCAGAGTTTCATTGCGGCGCCCCAGCGTCCACGCTTCCACCCAGATCGCCGTGACGTCCAGCCGGCTGTTGTCCAGCAGCGTTTCCACCAGGACGCCCAAGCGTTCGGACGGGCCGGGCTGCTGGCTCAGCAGGCTTGAAACTTCCTGCGTTTCCGCGGCCACGATGGTGGCGAACGTGGTGGAGACCAGTGCGTCCATTGTGGGCTGATAGTGGGCCACCAGACCCGACGCAACCCCCACGCGGGCAGCAACATTTCGCAGTGTGAGGGCTGTGAGCCCGGCCTCGAGAGCGATCTCGCGGGCGGCTTCGGTGATTTCTGCGGCGCGCTCTGCGGGAGACTTCCGGACCGCGCGCTTCTGTGGAGTGCTTGACATCAAGGACCAGTCTAGATTACCTTTTCATCATTGTTGATCGAGTGATCAACAAGAACCTGCACTAAGACGAAGGAGTCACCCATGGCTTGGAGAATGCCGGCCGAAACCGCACAGCATGAGCGCACTTGGATGGCGTTTCCCCGTACCGGCGTGACCCTGGGCGAGGACGCTGCCTCCGCCGAAGAGGCTTACGCGGCCTGGACAGCCGTGGCTCACGCCGTGGCCGAATTCGAGCCGGTCACCATGGTGGTGGACCCCAGCGAGCGTGATCGTGCCGCCCGCATGCTGGGCAGTGGCATCGAGCAGATCGAGGCGCCGTTGGATGAGTTCTGGATGCGCGACGTCGGACCCACCTTTGTGCTCGATGATGAACGTCCCGAGGTGCTTGGCGCAGTGGACTGGATCTTCAACGGCTGGGGTGCGCCCGCCTGGTCCGAATGGCAGAGGAGCGCCCGTCTGGGCCGTTTTGTTGCCGAAAAGTCCGGCGCCGAACTGGTCAGCTCCCTCCTGGTAAACGAGGGCGGCGCCATCCATGTTGACGGTGAAGGAACGGTGCTGATCACCGAAACGGTCCAGCTCGATCCAAATCGGAACCCCTACGCGGACAAGGCGGCAGTGGAGGCTGAACTGGCCCGCACCATTGGCGCCAGCAAGGTCATCTGGGTTCCCCGCGGCCTAACCCGCGACTACGAGGACTTTGGCACGCGGGGCCACATCGACATGGTGGCAACCCTCCCGGCTCCCGGCCGGATCCTGCTGCACTCCCAGACCAACCCGGAACACCCGGACTACGAGGTCAGCCGCACACTGCACTCATTCCTGGAAACCCAGACCGACGCGAAGGGCAAGCCTTTCGACGTTGTTCCGCTGCCCGCGCCGGAAACGCTTCGCGACGAAGACGGCTTTGTGGACTGGAGCTACGTGAACCACCTCGTGGTCAACGGCGGCGTGATCGCTTGTGGGTACGGGGAAGAACGTGCGGACTCGCTCGCAGCAGAAATCCTGGGCGAGGCCTACCCTGGCCGCCGCGTGGTCACCATAGACGCCCGTCCCATCCTTGCCCGGGGCGGCGGCATCCACTGCATCACCCAGCAGCAGCCGCGTCTTGGCGAAGCCCAGCTCACCGGGGGTGCAGCGTAATGGCTCCCTTCGACGTCGTTGAAGCCTCCATCGCCCAATTGCGTGCAGCGCTGGAAACCGGGGAGGTGACCAGCGAACAGCTCACCCGGGCGTATCTTGACCGGATTGAGGCTTACGACCACAACGGCATCAAACTCAACGCTCTGGTGGTCATGAACCCCAGTGCTTTGGCAGATGCCCGGGCATCGGATGAGCGACGGGCGCGGGGGACTGTCCGGGGTCCGTTGGATGGCATCCCCTACACGGCCAAGGACAGCTACCTCGCCAAAGGTCTCACTGCCGCAGCCGGTTCGCCTGCCTTCGAGCACCTTGTTGCGCAGCGGGACGCCTTCACCATCGAACGCCTCAGGGAGGCCGGTGCCGTGCTGATCGGCCTGACCAACATGCCGCCCATGGCCAACGGCGGCATGCAGCGCGGTGTCTACGGGCGGGCCGAAAGCCCCTACAACGCCGATTTCCTCACGGCCGCGTTCGGCTCCGGTTCCTCCAACGGTTCCGGCACCGCAACTGCCGCCAGCTTCGCCGCCTTCGGCCTGGGTGAGGAAACCTGGTCAAGTGGCCGCGCACCGGCGTCGAACAATGCTCTGTGCGCCTACACGCCCTCCCGCGGCGTCATCTCCGTGCGCGGCAACTGGCCGCTGGTCCCCACCATGGACGTAGTGGTCCCGCATACGCGGACCATGGCGGACATGTTGGAGTTGCTGGACGTGATCGTGGCCGACGACTCCGAGACCCGCGGCGACTTCTGGCGCGTCCAGCCCTGGGTTCAGATCCCCAAAGCTTCCGAGGTGTGCCCGGAGTCCTACCTCGCGCTGTCACCGGAAAAGTCCGACGACGGACCGCTGGCTTTGCGGGGCAAACGCTTCGGAGTGCCGCGCATGTACATCAACGCCGACGCCGAAGCCGGCACCAGCGCCAATCCGGGCATCGGCGGTCCCACCGGGCAGAAGATCGAGACGCGGGCCTCCATTATTGACTTGTGGGAGGCCGCGAAGCGGGACCTGGAAGAGGCCGGGGCCGAGGTTGTGCTGGTGGACTTCCCGGTGGTCACAAACTATGAAGGCGACCGACCGGGCGCTCCCACTATCGCCACCCGGGGCCTTGTCACCCCTGAGTACCTCAAGCGTGAAATCGAGGACCTGTCGGCTTGGGCGTGGGACGACTTCCTCCGTGCCAACGGCGACCCCGCACTCAACACGCTTGCCGATGTGGATGGTGCAGCGATTTTCCCTCACCCGAAGGGCGCGCTTGCAGACCGCTACACCGGATTCGACGACGACATTGCGGACTATCCGGAGCACGTCCGTGAGCGCGGGGTTTCGCATCTTACTGAGATCCCTGAACTGGAACATGGACTCCGCGGGCTCGAAGAAACGCGGCGAGTGGACCTTGAGGAGTGGATGGACGGGCTGGGTTTGGATGCCGTCCTGTTCCCGGCCGTAGCGGATGTGGGGCCGGCGGACATGGACGTCAACCCTGATTCGGCGGACCTCGGCTGGCGCAACGGGGTGTGGGTGGCCAACGGCAACCTCGTCCCGAGGCACCTGGGAATCCCCACGGTGACTGTGCCGATGGGAACCATGGCGGATATCGGCATGCCCGTGGGCCTGACCTTCGCCGGCCGCGCCTATGACGATACTGCTCTGCTGGCGTTGGCTGCCGCCTTCGAAGCCACAGGTTCGCGGCGCACTTCTCCGCCCCGGACGCCAGCGCTGTAACGGGTTCAGCTGTGGGCAAGCCCGACCTAATGCGTGATGCGGCCGCTGCTCTGTTTACAATCAAAGGGACGTCGACCACTGAGGGAATCATGAAGAAACTCACCACTGTCCTGATCGCTGCCGGGCTCATCGCCTCGGCATCCGCCTGTTCCGCCCAGCAGCAGCTCACCACGGCTGAAACCTGCGACCGCGTTGGTGTGGCCGCCTCCAGCATTCCCCAGAACGCGAGCAAGACCGCCACCAACCGTGTGGCCAACGCTATCCGGCCCATCGAAGTCGTTGCATCGGACGAAATGAAGCCGGTTGTCACCGCCATCCTGGAGTACATGGATGAGCAGTCCAAGGAAACCCCGGACGAGGCGAAGCTTGGCGAGCTCGGCCAGGCATACCAGGAAGCCGGCACCAAGTACGGCGAGCTCTGCCGCGGCTAATGACGCCCGCGCGCTGACTGCATCTGACACGCACAAAAGGGACCGGCTCATCAGCCGGTCCCTTTTTGCACCCTCTATCACTTCCCATTGCTTTAGCCGGGACCGTCTATCACTTTCTTCAGGGCAGTGAGAGGGGATCGGTGAAAGGGGGAGGGGATGTGAGAGAGGGTTACTTTTCGTCGGGGCCCAGGTCAGGCCCGACGGCGAAGCTCACCTCACGCGTGGCGCTTCCGTGGAGTTCGAGGAAGCCGGCACCAAGTACGTCGAGCTCTGCCGCGGCCCATCAGCCGGCCCCTTTTTGCACCCTCTATCACTTCCCATTCCCTTTTCCGGGACCGTCTATCACGTCCCGTTGCTCTAGCCGGGACCGTCTATCACTTTCTTCAGGGCAGTGAGAGGGGATCGGTGAAAGGGGGAGGGGATGTGAGAGAAGGTTGGTGGGGACCCGACGGCGAAGCTCACCTCACGCGTGGCGCTTCCGTGGAGTTCGAGGAAGCCGGCACCAAGTACGTCGAGCTCTGCCGCGGCTCATTAGCCGGCCCCCTTTTTGCACCCTCTATCACTTCCCGTTGCTTTAGCCGGGACCGTCTATCACGTCCCGTTGCTTTAGCCGGGACCGTCTATCACTTCCCATTCCCTTTTCCGGGACCGTCTATCACTTTCTTCAGGGCAGTGAGAGGGGATCGGGGAAAGGGGGAGGGGATGTGAGAGAAGGTTGGTGGGTGGCCCGAGGGATGTGAGAGGGTTACTTTTCGTCGGGGCCCACGTCAGGCCCGACGGCGAAACTCACCTCACGCGTCGCGCTTCCGTGAAGTTCCAGGATGGCGAGCTCGTTGGCGCCTTCGCGGATCAGCGGACCGGGCACATAGAGGGTGCGCTGCGGACCGCGACTCCAATATCTGCCAATGTTGAAGCCGTTGATGAAGGCATTGCCCTTGGTCCAGCCGTCCAGGCGGAGGAACCGGTCGCCGGGGCCGTCGGCTTCAAAGGTGGCGAAGGAGAGGGAAGGTCCGGCCACTCCAGCGTGGGCGGGGTGGCCGTCCGGAAACGGCAGCGCGGCATCACGGAAGGCATCCAGGGACTTCAGGTCAACAGCGCCTATTTCCCAGTCCACTACCTCCACGCCGTTGAGCAACGCGGGTCCGATCAGCCCTTTGGCCTCGCCGATCCTCTGCCCGTAGTTCACCCGGCCTTGGTCTTCCAGAAGAACCTGAAGGCGGCCACCATGGGGGATGACTACCGCGCGCTCGCCCGCTTCCCGGCTCAGTACCCCCACAGGCACTCCGTCCAGGAAGAACTGTGCCCGGTCCCGGACCTCTGAGAAGGACAAGACTCCGCCGCCCTGCAGCATCACTTCGTAGAGGTAGAAGCCTCGGTAATGCCCGGTGATTTCCACCGGCGGAACCGGGCCGGGAACCAGTTGCGTAGCAGGCGGGATGGACAGCAATGGCGTGGACCCGGAGACGGACACTACGGAAGACGTCAGCGACGGCCGCGCGGCAGGTACCTCGGAAGGAACCGGGAAGTGCTTGGCAATGACGTCCCGGAAGGCAAAGTACTTGGCCGTGGGCTGTCCGTCTTCGGAGAGCGGCGCGTCGTAGTCGTACGAGGTGATGGTGGGCTCGTAAATACCCTTGTCGTTCGCCCCGTTGCTGAACCCGAAGTTGGTGCCCCCATGGAACATGTAGATGTTCACGGAAGCCCCGGCGGTCAGCAGCGCATCCAGTTCGGCGGCGGAAACAGCGGCGTCGGTGGTGTGATGGTGCGTTCCCCAGTTGTCGAACCAGCCGTTCCAGAACTCGGCGCACATCAGTGGGCCAGTGGGTTGCCGTTCCCGCAGGAAGGCAAGCCGCTCGTCAGCACGCGACCCAAAGGTCCCGGTTTTGTGCAGCTCAGGCAGGGAGCCGTCCTCGATCATGGTCCCGAACGGCTGATCGCAGGTGAACAGCGGAACATCCACCCCCAAGCGCTTGGACAGGTCAACCAGGTGCTGCAAGTAGGCCTTGTCGCTGCCGTAAGCACCGTATTCGTTCTCTATCTGGAACATGATCACGGGCCCGCCCCGCGAGATCTGGCGTGGCACCACCAAAGCCAGC
The DNA here is from genome assembly GCF_041549525.1 of Paenarthrobacter aurescens. Taxonomy (NCBI): domain Bacteria; kingdom Bacillati; phylum Actinomycetota; class Actinomycetes; order Micrococcales; family Micrococcaceae; genus Paenarthrobacter; species Paenarthrobacter aurescens. The sequence goes on along the minus strand of NZ_CP157456.1, from coordinate 3,683,298 downwards.
ACGGCCTCCATATAAGCAGAGACGGCGGCCAAGTAGCCGGGCTCGCTGCTGCGCACGCCCACGGTGGGGTCCGAGAACAGCCATGCGGGCAACCCACCGCTGTCCCATTCGGCGCAAATGTAGGGGCCCGGGCGGACAATCGCGTGCATCCCGGAATCGGCCACCAGATCAAGGAACCGCCCGAGATCCAGTCCGCCCTCGGCAACAAAAGAACCGGGAACAGGCGAGTGCTCGTTCCACGGCACGTACGTCTCAATGGTGTTCAAGCCCATGAGCCGTGCCTTGCGGATCCGGTCAGCCCACAGGTCCGGGTGAACCCGGAAATAGTGGATGGCCCCGGAGAGGATCCGGAAAGGCCGATCGTTCAGGAGGAAGTCCTGATCGCCAATGGTGAACGTGTCCAAGAAAGGTCCTAACAGTTTTACGGGGTACGGAGCACGGCGTGGAAAGCGTACGAGGCGTTGCTCCAGATCACGAACAGCAGCGGGGCCGGGGCCAGTGCGATGCCCAGGACCGGTTGCATCACGGCGGCGGAGACGATGATGCCCAGCAGGATCAGCATGGCCAGGCTGAGGTACCAGCGCTGAACGGCGAGGTACAGCGCGGCCTTGAGGACGCTTTTCAGCCTCGCTTCAGGCAGGAGTACGACGCCGGCAATCGCCGTGACCGAAAGGGTCACCGTTACGGCGGCTGCTACGACGATCAGCGGCACCAGAAGCGCTGCACCCGGAAGGGAGGCGGAGTTGTTCTGGATGACGGCCAGGTCCACGCCGAGGAACATCAGCATGGCCGCTGCCCCCACGCCCAGCAGCGCGGCCTTGGCGAAACTGCGCTTGTATCCGCGAAGGAACCCAGCAACCGGCTTGACCGCGCCGCCGTCGTCGTTCAAGGCCTTGAAGGCGGCGAAGATGCCGGCGAGCGACGGCGCAATGGTGACCGAGAGCGCCAGGAAGAACGGCCAGGAGGCAGCGGGGTCGGCCACCAGCGAAAGGCTGAGGACCAAGGGGGCGTTGGCCGCTGCGAGCAGGACGTTCCCGGCCAGGAAGGTGTAGATGAACCCGAAAATGCTCCCGAAGGTCTCGAATCCTGGCCCGGCCCACCGCCGCGGTTTAGCGCTCACAATGCTCATCCTTTCATCCCGCTGGTCGCGATGCCCTGGATGAAGTAACGCTGGCCAATGAGGAAGATGATGAGGATGGGGATCACGGAGATCACCGAGCCGGTCATGATCATGGCGTACTCGGCGTCGAACTGGCCCACGAAGGAACGCAGGCCCAACTGGACAGTCCAGAGGCGGTTGGACGTGAGGTAGATGAAGGGACCCATGTAGTCGTTCCAGGTATTCACGAACGTGAGCAGAGCCAGGCTGGCGAGGGCCGGCTTGGACAGAGGCAGGATCACGCGGGCCCAGATGCCGTATTCGCTGAGCCCATCAATGCGGGCGGCTTCGCAGAGCTCGTCCGGGATGGTCATGTAGTACTGACGCATCAGGAACACACCGAACGCGCCGAAGGCCTGGAGCAGGATCAGGGCGTTGAAGCTGTTGGTCAGTCCAAGGTTCTGCATCATGATGTACTGCGGCACCATGTAGGCCTGCCACGGAACGGCGATGGTACCGATGTAGGCAAGGAACAACACGTCGCGGCCCGGGAAACGGACCTTGGAGAAACCGTAGGCAGCCAGTGAGCCCGTCAGGACCTGGAGGCACGTGATGATCACAGCGAGGTAGAGCGAGTTCTGCAGGTAGCCCATCATGGGAATGCGGGTCCAGATGTCCGTGTAGTTGCTCCACACGAACTCCTGCGGGATCCACTGGATAGGGACTGTGAGGACCTGGTTGTTCTCCTTCAGCGAGGAAGAGAGCATCCAGATGAACGGCACCATGAGCGCCACCACCAGGACCACCAGAACGCCGTAGATCACCATGTTCGCGGTGCGCTTTTTCGCCTCGCGTGGGGAGCGCTTGCGGTCAGTACGACGGCGGTCTTCCGCGCTGGGCGCCCCTGACGGGGACGGGGTTGCGTCCGTTATATGAGTGGCTTTGAGGTCTTCGGCCATGTTGGTCATCAGCGTTCCCTCCGCTGTTGGATCTTGAACTGCAGGACGGTGACCGTCAGCACGATGATGAACAGGACCAGCGAGATGGCCGAGGAGTAGCCGAACTTACCTTCGCCGATGCCTTCCTGGTAGATCAGCTGGGACAGCACCGTGGTGGACCGTCCGGGGCCACCGTTGGTCATGACCACAATGAGGTCGAACACCTTGAAACTGGAGACCGTCAGCATGACCACCACAAAGAACGTGGTGGGCCGCAGGGACGGGATGGTGACGTTCCAGAAACGCTGCCAGGCGCTGGCACCGTCCACTTCGGCCGCTTCGTACAGCTCCGTGGGGATCGCCTGCAGACCGGCCAAGTACAGGACCATGTAGTAGCCCATGTCGCGCCACACGCTGGTGATGATCACTGCCGGCATGGCCCAGTCGGAGCTGGAGGTCCAGCCGGGAGGGTTGGCGATGCCGATAGCGCCAAGGAACTGGTTGATGGGGCCGTTGTCCGGGCTGAACAGCATGTTCCACACCACTGCAACAGCAACCAAAGAGGTGATGTACGGGAAGAAGATGGCAACCCGGAAGAAGCCGATGCCCTTGAGCTTACGGTTCAGCAGCATGGCCAGGAGCAGCGCCAGGGCCATGGTCAGCGGGACGTGACCCAAGGCGTAAACAACAGTGTTCCGCAGGGCGATCCAGAAGGAGTCCGATGCGAACATGCGCTCAAAGTTGGCCAAGCCAATCCATTTGGGGGCGCTGAACGAGGTCCATTCCATGAAGGAGAGCGCGAAAGCGGCCACGACTGGAATGAGGGTGAAGGCCAGGAAGCCAAGGAAGTTCGGAAGAATGAACGTCCAGCCAATCAGCGTGTTACGCCTGGCTTGCTTCCTGTTGCCGCGGCTCTGCACGGGGGCAGGGGCCTGGGGGATTGTTTCTGTAGTCATGATGACCGCTCCCGGGGCGGGGGCGTTCCTCCATTTCAGGATCCGGAGAGTTCAGATCCGGTTCCGGTACCGCGCCTCGGGGACGCTGGTACCGGAACCGGGGGAGTGGTACTGGGAGCTACTTGCCCAGCACTTCGCTCGTGACGCGCTTGCCCATCTCGGCGATGCCATCGCTGACGGAGCGTTCGCCCACCATGATGAGGTCGTGCTCCTGGTTGAGGATCTTGTCCGTAGCGGCTGACTTGTCGCTTACGGGCATTTCCAGCTCGGTGGTGTCCGGCGTGAAGGCCTTCTTGGACAGATCGTCCGTGGGCATGCCATCGAGCTTGAAGTACTCAGCGGTGATGGAATCGTTCTGCAGGGCAGGGACCACGCCGATCTTGGAGATCGCCTTGGCGCCTTCTTCACCGGCAGCCCACTCGATGAACTTCTTGGCCTCATCGGAGTGCGTTGCGTTCTTGTTCACGGCGAATGCCGTGGGCGAACCGAACGTGGTGACCTTGCCGTCGTCGTTCTTCTGCGGCATGGGAGCCAAGCCCCAGTTGACGTTGGTCTTGCCGTCCTTCTTGGCCTGGAGGATGCCGGCGATGTACCAGGTGCCCATGGGCATCATGGCTGCCTGCCCGGACTCGAACATGGTGCGGTAGCTGGTCTTCTGGCTCTTGGCGGTGCCGAAGTCCAAGGTGGCGCCGGACTTCTGCAGGTCCAGCGCGGTGTTGTACTGGTCCTCCATAAAGCCGTAGTCGCCGCTGTTCTGGTCAGCACCGTTCTGGGCTGCTGCGATTGCCTGGACCGTTGAACGCCAGATGTGGTGGTAGGTGCCGTAGGTCTTCTTGCCGCCGGCCTCGGTGGAGAGCTTCTTGGCGATCTCGGTGTACTTCTCCCACGTCAGGTCCTTGGGATCTTCAATTCCGGCAGCCTTGAACAGGTCCTTGTTGTAATACAGGAGCCAAAAGTCCTGGCGGTAGGGGGCCGCATAGTACTTGCCGTCAATGTTGAACGCGTCAGTGCCCGCAAGGTTGTCTTTACCCAGCTTGTCCACCACGCTGTTGATTTCCTGGAGCTGGCCATTATTGGCGTAGCGGGAGTAGTCGATCACGTTCTTCATGGTCAGCACGTCCGTGGTGTCGCCGCCGGCAAGCATGGTGGTGACCTTCTGGGGGTAGTCATCAGCGAGGATGTCCACGGGTTCAATGTCCACGGTGGGGTTGGCGGCCTCGTAGCTGTCAAAGAGGGCCTTGAACTCCGGGGTGCCCTCGTAGTTCCACACCGAGACGGTCAGCCGGGTCTTGCCTTCGGCCGCCTGCGGTTCGGCGGGACCGGCAGCGCCGGCGCAGCCGGTGAGTCCGAGCCCTGCAGTCACCGCAAGGGCGATTGCGGCGAGGGTTGTGCGCTTCATTGCGTTCTCCTTTAGTACTGGGTTTCAAGTTTGCCGTAGGTGCGGCTTGGTGTTCTTTTGGGGGTTTAGGCGCTGAGGCCGAGGTCTGCGTGGACTACCTGGGCCTGGAGGTCCTTGCCTGCGAGGTAGCGCTCCAGGTCATCCAATGCGGCATCGGACATCCGCCTGGTTTCCGTGCCGAGCGAACCAGCGATGTGCGGGGTGATGATGACGTTGGGGAGGTTGTACAGGGCGGATTCCGCGGGCAGCGGCTCGGGTTCGGTGACATCCAACAGGGCAGTGATCCGTCCGGTGGCGCACTCTTTTTCGAGGGCTTCGGTGTCAACGAGTGAACCGCGGGCGGTGTTGATAAGCGTGGCATGGTCCTTCATGGACTGCAGCTCGGCGGTGCTGATCATGTTGCGGGTTTCCGGCAGGGCAGGTGCGTGAATGGTGACGACGTCGGACACTGGCAGAAGCTCTCCGAGCGTGACCAGCTTGCCGCCCAGGGCTGCGACTTCAAGTGGATCGGCATGGGGATCGCTCACCAGGCACGTGACGTCCTGGAGTTGCTGAACCAGCTGGACCACCCGGCGGCCGATGCGGGAGAACCCGATGACGCCGATGACCCGTCCGATGTTGCCCAGCTCGCCCCGGTTAGCTATATAGCTCCAGTCATCCCTGGATACGCGGGCGTCGTTGGCCAACACGTGGGCCTTCTTGCCGGCCAGGACTATCGAAGCGAACGTGAACTCGGCTACCGGGATCGCGTTGGCGTCGGCACCGTTGGTGACGGTGATGCCACGATCCCAGAGTTCCTCGCTGACGAAGCTGCGCACTGTTCCTGCACAGTGGAAAACTGCCCGGAGTTTGGGCATGCGCTCCAAACGCTCTGCGTTGAGCTGCGGAACTCCCCAGCTGGTGAGGAGGATTTCCACCTCTTCCAAACGGCCCGTCAGGTCCGGGGCGTCCAAGGAATCCGTCCACGGCTGATCACCGAGATCCACCATTCCCGCCAGCCGCTCCAGTCGCGTGGAATCGAACTGGTCAGCAAAGGTTCCGCTATTCATGACCAGCAGTGCCTGGGGCTTGAGCGACATTGAGGGGATCCTCCTTTCGAAGCAAACAGCGGCCTGTTCGACCATGGTTTATGTGTTGCATCACATCTAATAATCAGTACATACTCATAAACAAGACAGTTCATTCAACTCAATCGTGCTTGATCTGAAACGTTCAAACTCGAACAAATGGGAGAAATTTCCTATGGCAACCGGCACCGCCGCCGTTCAAGCGCCACCCCTCCTGAGTGCCTGGGGTTCCAGCGCCGACGCCTCCTCCTTGATGGAGTCACTCCGCGGCGCCCGTGATCGCCTCACTATTCGCCCAGCGTCACGTCCAGCGTCCGACGCCGGATGGCAGCTCGCTGCTGCCCGCTCCCCTTCGGAACTGCGCGTCTCGGAGCTATGCGCCCAGGCGGAAGCGGAGAAGCGAACCCCGTGGCCACAACCCTTGGTATCCCACTACGCGCGCTACTTCCGCGACGGCAACCGCACTGCCTACGAGGGACTTGTGGCGAGCCGACAGCAGCGGCTGACACGCGCCGTCGTGATGGCCGCCTTGGGTGGACCCTCTGGTGACGGCTGGCTCGACGAAGTAATTGATGGCGCGTACCTCCTGTGTGAGCAAAGCTCGTGGAGTTGGGCAGCGCACGATGACGTGTTCACCCGCAGCGGCCACGTGGTCCCGGATCTTTCCCGGCCGTACTTGGATCTGGGCGCAGGTGAGGTGGTGGCGCAGCTCGCCTGGCTGGACCTGGTGCTGGGCGACGCGCTTGATGAGCGTGCACCCGGCCTGCGCGGGCGGATACGTGCGGAAGCGAACCAACGGGTGATCCGGCCATTCCTGGACCGGCTCGACTGGCACTGGCTGGGCCTCGACGGGGACGTCCACAACTGGAACCCGTGGATCCACTCCAACATCATGGTGGCTGCGCTGCTGCTGGTTGAGGATCCTCAGGTGCAGGCGGAGGTTATTGCCCGGTGCATCGAGGGCTTGGACCGTTTCCTGGCTTCCATCCCGGCCGACGGTGCAATAGACGAAGGATTCGCCTATTGGTGGAATGGTGCCGGGCGGGCACTGGAAGGCCTGGCCCTGTTGGAGGAAGCAAGCGGCGGTGTCCTGAATCCGGACCTGCCCGTGATCCGTGCGCTGGTGGCCTTCCCGCACCGCATGCACCTGGGTCACCGGTGGTTCCTGAACGTCGCCGACGGCCCCGCCCGCGCCCACAAAGGACTGCCGTGGGGAATGCTGCACCGTTGGGCCGTCCGGCTGGGGGACTCTGAGGCGGCAGCGCATGCCGTAACCTTTGCCGCCGTCGAGCCTGAACCCAACGCAGCCGCCGGGCTGGGCCGCGTCCTCACCCAACTCGCCTCCCGCACCCAACTGGGTAGCAGATCAGGTCGTTGTGAGCCCTCAGAATCACCTGATCTGCTACCCAGTTGGGGGACGTACCTGCCGTCGGTCCAGATCATGGTGGCGCGGCAAACCCCGGGTTCATCGGACGGGCTCACGCTCGCGGCCAAGGGCGGGCACAACGGCGAGCACCACAACCACCGCGACGTCGGTTCCGTGGTTGTTGCCGTGGACGGTGTGCCCCTGCTGGTCGACGCCGGCCAGCCAACCTACACCGCTCAGACGTTCGGACCTGATCGCTACCAGATTCGGGCCATGCAGAGTGCCTGGCACAGCGTGCCCGCGCCGTTCGGGCTGGAACAGGGGACCGGCGCGGAATTCGCGGCGACTGTTCTCCAGGAACCCACCCCGGAGGAGCCCACCCTGGCGTTGGGTCTCGGGGCTGCCTACGGTCTGGGCCACGCCGAGCAATGGATCCGAACCTCCTTGATGAACCGGGAGCAGGGATCCGTGGTGATTGACGATCGATGGAACCTGCCGGCACACCAAACGGACGGAACGCACTCGCCGGACGGAACGCACTCGCCGGACGGAACGCACGACGTCGACATCGCCTATCTGGTTGCCGGCACCGTCAGCGTCGGTACAGACGCGACGGCCACCATCACGCCTGAGGGGGTTCCGGCTGCGGAAACCACCAAGGGCCTTCATCTTCGCTGGAAGCCGGCCACCGCCGTCGTGCTCGTTGACGAATGGCACCTCGACGATCCGCTCCTCAGCGATATCTGGGGCGAAAAGCTCACCAGGCTCCGTTTCCGAATGCCCGCAGACACCCGCGCTTCCGGCGCGTTCACCCTCACAGTGGAGGCAACACATGACTAACGAATCAAGCCCGGAACCCGGGAAGTCGTTGTTTTCGTTGCAACGCCGTGAGCGGCTCATGGAGGAGCTGCGTGCGCATGGCGCCATTACCGTGCGCGACATCGCCGCGAAGCTGGGCGTCAGCGAGCTGACCATCCGCCGCGACGTGAACACGCTCGCCGATGAAGGCCTGGTGTCACGCGTTCACGGCGGTGCCACGTTGCCCAGCCCGTTGGATCGATCGGCGGCTGTGGGGAGGCCGTCGGCTCACAGCTACTCAATCGGCATGGTGGTTCCGTCGTTGGATTATTACTGGCCGCAGGTGATTTCCGGGGCGCGTGGAGAGGCCGAGGTGCAGAATCTCCGTATCCTGGTCCGGGGTTCCGCCTATGACGCTGCCGATAACCGCCGCCAGGTCCAGGCTCTCTTGGATACGCAGAACATTGACGGCCTGATTGTGGCCCCGGATATGGGTGGAGAGCACGGCAAGGAACTTCTCCGCTGGCTGAACGCCCTGCCCATTCCGGTGATCATGGCTGAGCGTCGGGCACCGTCCGAGATCCCGTCCCACCGTTTGGAGTGGGTGGCCACGGATCATTCCTTCGGTGCCGGGATGGCCGTGCGGCACTTGTGGCAGGAGGGGCACCGGATGATCGGATGCCTCACTGATTCCACGAGCCCTACCAGTCCCCACGTGGTCCGCGGTTGGAAGCAGGCCCTTGCTGCACTGAAGATTCCGCTGGAAAAGTCCATCCATGAGGACTCGGCCAAACTGGACAACGGTGACCGGGCCAAGCACTTTGATCGAGTCCTGGAGCTCTGCCGTTCATCAGGGACCACGGCCATGCTGGTGCACTCCGATACCCAGGCCGTGGCGTTCGTGCAGCACTGCGTGGACCGTGGCGTAGATGTTCCCGGAAGCATGGCGATCGTTGGATACGACGATGAAGTGGCCTACCTCGCCGAACCCGCAATCTCGGCGGTTCGGCCGCCCAAAAGCTACGTCGGCAAGGTAGCGGTGCAGCTGATGGCTGCCCGCCTGGCCGAAGGAAGGATGCGCCCTGTGCATCGTATTGATTTGAACCCCGAGCTGATTGTGCGCGATTCGTCGTTGGGTGCGCCGCGGGGTCTCGCCGGAGTTGCGTTGGAGGACTCGCTCTGATGCTGTTGCCGCCCCTGGACCACAAACTTTCCCCGTTCACCGGCCTGACCCGTGAGCACTGGTGCGGATATGCGGATCACCTCCTGCGCTCCGCCCACCGCTATGCCACTGACGATCACGCCAACATCCACCTGCCCGGAGCCAACAGCCGGTACGGCCCGCGAAGTGACTCACTGGAGGCCTTCGCCCGGACGTTCCTGCTGGCTTCGTTCCGGATTGCCGGCGATCCAGCCAACACCGGGTGGATCGCCGAGTGGTATGCCGCTGGCCTCGACGCCGGGACCAACCCCGCCAACCCTGACCGGTGGCCCACGCCAGGTGAGCTGGGGCAGGCGAAGGTTGAGGCGGCGTCGTTGGCTGTTGGCCTGGCGTTGACCCGCGATGTGCTGTGGGACAAGCTGCCGGAGCGCGTCCAGGAGCAGCTCATTGCCTGGTTCGAGACGGTGATCGGCGAGGAGTACCCGCCTATCAACTGGGTGTGGTTCCAGATTGTGGTGGAGACGTTCCTGGCATCCGTTGGCGGCCGATACTCGGACGAGGACATCGACGGCGGACTCGCAATCCACGATTCGCTGTACCGGGGCGGTGGCTGGTTCGCTGACGGGCCCGAGCGCGCTTACGACCACTACGTTGGCTGGGCGTTCCAGGTGTATCCGCAGCTCTGGGCGCTGATGGCGCCCAACGATCCCCGCGTTGCCGAACGCAAGAAGCTCGACGGCGATCGGCTGGCTGACTTTCTGGACGACGCCGCGTTCCTCGTCGGCGCGAACGGAGCTCCGCTGATCCAAGGCCGGAGCTTGATCTACAGGTTCGCGGCTGCGGCACCGTTCTGGGTGGGGGAGTTGTCCGGGCACACGCGTTTGGCGCCGGGAATGGCGCGCCGGGCAGCGTCCGGGATGCTCCACTACTTTGCCCGGCACGGGGCGATCACCGAGGACGGGCTCCTGTCTATCGGCTGGCACGGAGAATTTGCAGGCATGAAGCAGGCCTACTCCGGTGCGGGCTCGCCCTATTGGGCGGCGAAGGGCATGCTGGGGTTGGCCTTGCCGGCGGATCACGCGGCGTGGACCTCCGTTGAGGCGCCTCTGCCCGTGGAGGTTGCCGACACTCAGCGACTGATCGTGGCGCCGGGTTGGCAGGTTGATGGGACTCGTGCCGACGGCGTGGTCCGGATCCGGAACCACGCCACGGATCACGCTGTTGTTGGGGCTGTGGTGGCTGACTCGCCCTTGTACGCACGGCTCGGGTACTCGACGCACACGTTCCCGGACCTGGCACCTGAGTCCGTGGACAATGCGGTGGCGCTTGTTGATTCCTCTGGCCGGCTGACGCATCGGGCGGGTTTTGAGCACCTCGGTTCGTTCTCCGAAGGCGGCTTCCAGGTGGGGGCGTCCCGGTTCACGGCACACTGGATCGAACCCGATCCCGACGCCGGCCCCGATCACGGCAGCGGGGTGGCCGGCACTGCAACGCCTGGCCCTTCGGTGACGGTGGTTTCTGTGACGCGGGGTGCCGTTGAGCTGAGGTTGGTGCGCGTTTCGGGTGCTGGGGGTTCTGCGGCCCCGCTAAGGATTGGTGGCTGGCCGGTGGACGCTGCCTCCTCAATGGCCAGCTCGGTGCTTCCCGTGCCGGGATTCGGTGTGGCTCTGGACTCGTCCGGGACATTCGCCCGCCCCGGTGCCCACCCGATGGGCTCGGCGCTCACCATTCCATGGGTGGGAACCTCGGGCGCCGCGCACGACGGCGACTACGCCGCCGTCGTGATCCTCGCCGGTGCGGGAGGTGCTTCGCCGGATGCGGGTGTCTCGTTTGTTGCCGGGGAAGGGGAAGGCCACTTCGAATTCCCTGACGGCGCGCGCCTCTCCGGGGATCAGCTCGCCCGTTTCGATGCTTAGCTGCTGAACGTGCCGCGCGCACGGCATGGTGCGCAGGGAACCATCGAATCGGGCGCCAAGCCAGGCTGCAGTAGGCTCGCGGAATGAGCCACAGCGAAGACCGCGCACGTTTCCTTGCAGCCTACGACGCCAACCTGCGCACCGACGCTGAGACACCGAGTGCCCTCAAGGTGACCCGGCACGGGCCCCTGCGCTGGGTGACTTTCATGAAGGGCCGCGGCTTCGTCACGTACCAGGACCTCGGTGGTGCGGATGCGCAAACCGTCACGCGGCTCGTGGCTGATTCAGTGGCCTACTACCGTGCTGAACCTGAAATCACCAGGGTGGAGTGGAAATCCCGCGGGCACGACCACGCCCCGGGTTTGCACGAGGCCCTCATCCGCAACGGCTTCATTCAGGATGACCCGGAATCGATCATGATCGGCGAGGCCCGGGCCCTCGCCGTGGATGTTCCCCTTCCCGACGGCGTGACCCTCCGGCAAGTGACGGAGGAAGCCGACGTGCGGGCCATGAGCGCCATGCAGGACGAGGTCTTCGGCGAGCCGGTCTCAGATGAGATGGCTGATGCCCTGTTGCGCAGACTCTCCCTTAATGACGGCATGCAGCTCTGGGTGGCGGAGGCTGAAGGTCGGATTGTCAGCGCAGGACGCTTGGAGCCCGTTCCCGGCACGGACTTCGCCGGTATCTGGGGCGGCGCCACGAGGGAGGAATGGCGTGGCCGGGGAATTTACCGGGCTTTGACAGCCCGTCGCGCACAGGCGGCACTCGAGATGGGAAAGACCCTCATCCACAGTGATTCCACCGAATTCTCGCGGTCCATCCTGGAACGCTCCGGCCTGCTCAAGGTCTCCACCACAACGCCGTACCGCTGGGTGCGTGGCTAAGAGCTCACACGGCTTTGGCGGCCAACCGCCTGTTCAGCCGATCTACCTCATCCAAGACTTCCATCGCGGCCCAAGCGCGATTCCGCTGTGATTGCGAGACCAAGGACAGTACGCCGGCTTCGGTCATTCGGTTCAGGGTTTTGTAGATGGACGTTTCCTCAACACCTGCGATATACGCTGCCCGGTGCGCTTCGAAAACGGGCTGTTCAAGCAGCCAAGGGATGAGCTTTGCTTCCGCAGAGTTTTTCCTGGGGCGGAGTAAGTCGGTCCACAATGCCGGGAGCTCATCGAGAGCCGCCACCGATTCACTGGCGGCTTGGGAAGCACGCATAGCTGACTTTGCCAGATAGAGGACGAACGGATCCACGTCACCATTGCGGTAATTGTTGAGCAAGGAAAAGTAGGTCTCCACGTCCGCTACCATCGCAGAGGCTATGGGCGTGACCGTGTTCTTGGTCAGTCTTCTACGACGTGAAATTGAACCGATCAGAGCACGTCCTATGCGGCCATTACCGTCGGTAAAAGGGTGGATGGACTCAAAGTGGGCATGGGCAATGGCCGCCTGCGCCATGATTGGGACGTCCTTCCGGGCACAGAATGCCATGAGGTCGTCCATGAGTTCGGGTACCAGCGCCGGGGGAGGGGGAACGTGGATGGCTCCTCGAGGTGAATAGTCACTTCCGCCGATCCAATTCTGCACATTCCGGAATGAGCCGGCGTTGTGCCCGTCCATTGGGTCGTCTTTCATCAGGGCCTTGTGGGCCTTAAGCAGAGCCTCCAAACGGACCTCGCCAGTGTCCCCTGCATCGCTGATCATGCTCTGCACGGCTTCCGCTGCTGCGACCATGGATCTCGCTTGATCGGTGGCCTTCAGACCGATCATGGCCCGGGCGTAATCGTTGCGGTTGGCGTCCACATGCTCGATCTTTGAAGAGGAAACCGCTTCGCTTCGCAGCAGAAAGCCGCTGATGGCAGCCATGCGAGAACCCGCCGACACGTCCAACGATGCGACAGCAACAGCGGCCTCTTCGAGTGCCACCATCGTTTCCCGGCCGGGTTCGAACCAAAGCCCGGCAATTTTGGGCGGAAGTGAAACTTCGACTTCGGTGAACATGCGGTCCTCCCGTGGGGGACGACCTGATGATTTCCAGGGCATTGCCTTGTTTCCATGCGCTGGCCACGCTGGCAAGAGGGCCTCCAAAGCCTAGTAAGGTGTTCTTTATTGTTATTTTATCCTCTAAATAACAGCTACCAGCAATTAGCTGTTCATTTGCACGGACCTCCCGCGTCGGTAAAGCCACAGCAAAGCCCCTCAGAATCAAAATCCCGAGGGGCCGCACTAACTCAGAATCTCCTTATTTTCCAGCCGCGAAGCTGCTCACGCACTGTCCTTGGTTCTTGAACACGGGCGATGGGCTCGTCGTCCAGCCATCGTTCTTGCACGCTTCCTTGCCCGATGCCACTGTCACGCGGTAGGCCTTTGTGGTGCCGTCCGGCGCCGTCACGGTGATTACCGCCGTCGGGTTCTCAACGGTGGGCTGCTGAACCGTCACCTTGGCGTTGGTGTCCAGCGGGTAGCCGACGACGGCGGGAGTCGCCGTTGCGGTCAGCGCCCGGTAGTCGGTGCTCGCCGGGTCGAAGCCCACTACCGAGGCCTGGTTAACGAGGAGCCGGCCGAGGTCTGCAAGTCCGGCGTCGGCCAAGCGGGAACCGGCGATGGCCACCTCAGCGATCTTCGTGTACGACGCCGTGGTCACGAACGAAACCCTGATCCCACGGGTGGTGACGGGATCGAAACGGACGGTGGTGGGTGAAGAGATGGAGAGTCCCGTAATGGTTCCCGCGGAGGTGTCCTTCCATGTTCCGGAGGCGTCCTGGTACTGGACTCTCAGGCTTGCCGCAGCCTTTTCCGCGGACGTGACGGTCACGGAGGAAACGGTGTAGTCGCGGCTGAAGGCGTAGCTCAGGCTGTCACCGGCACGGCCGCCGCTCACCCAGTTGGACCAGCGCGTGGAGGAGTTGGCATCGCAGGTGTTCTTCGCGATGTAGGAGCCCTCGGTGTAGCTTGCGGTGGCCGTGGTGGCGGGGTCGTCCTTGCAGATGTTGGCTACTGGAACGCGTTCCACCACAATGATGGTCAGTGTGGCCGGGAGACCGTTGGCGGTTCCGGGCACCGTGACAGTTCCCGGGTTGTGCAGAGTTGATTCTGCCACTGCGGACCAGTCCCAGGTGACGGCCAGCGGGTTCCGGGCGGGACCGTCGGCGATCTGTCCAGGAACGCTGGTCGGAGCCAAGGCCTGTAGGGAGGCCATCGATGATCCGGTGCCGACGGTCACGGAAACAGGGTCCGTGCCGATGTAGGAGCCCACCGTGACTGTGAGAACTGCTTCGAAGGTTTGACCGTACGGGTCAACCCCTGAACCGTAGACCGTTACTTTGCCGGCTTTCTGCCATGAGGAAGGATCCATCGGTGCCCAGGTGACGGCCAACTGCTTGCCGGGGCCTGCCTCGTAAACGGGCGTGACCGTGGCTGGCAGGACTGGCGCTGTCCCTACGGGGGTGCTCAGCTCACCAGGGGAAACACCCAGGAGCTTGAGATCTGCAATGTCCGTGAAGGCCCATGCCTGGTGTGGATTGGCCAGGGCTGTCGCAGTGGTTCCGGTTGAGGATGCCAAGGCCACGGACGTACCCGCCGCTGTCTGGTTGCCCGAAACCTGCAGGGCAATCGCGGCGCCAGCGTTCACCAGGGACCACTGTTTGCCGTTCTCCGTGGTCACTATCCACTGTGCAGAAGGAGTGGTCTTGGCCTGTTCCAACGTCAGTGAAGACAGCGAAGCCGCACCGCTCTGGCTGCCGTTCAGCACCCCACCGTTGCCTGTGAGCACTCGGCCGTCCTTGTTCGTCAGAACCCAGCGACGATCGTTCGCGAATTCATCTTCCGTGGACACGGCGTTGAACGTCCACATTTGCGGAGCCACACCAGCGGCGTCGGTGCCCAATTCTTCAATGGAGGCCGTGCCGTTAGCTCGCGCCGTCAGGTACTTGCCACTCGCTTCACCGCTGAGGTGGAAGCTGTGGCCGTCCTGCACAGGCGCGGCGTCCTCCGAAACTCCACTGACGCCGTCGACGACGAATGTCACCACTGATGCGGCAGGAACCTCCAGCGTGGCGGACTTGGCTGTTGCATCCACTGCCACCGGCGCACCCTTGACGAGCGCGTTCTTCTCGATGTCATCCAGCGGCGACTTGGTGGTCACCACGGGAGTGACCTTGGCGCCGGGTGCGATTTCGGCGAACCGGCTGAGATCGATGGTGACCTTTTCCGGCGTCGGGGTGTCATTGAAGTGGACCAACGTGGCACCGTTGCCGTCTGCGCGGAGGGCGCTGGCGGTCTTGGCGTTGTCATTCTGGATAAGGAAGTCGCCGGGCCGGATGTAATGGGTGAAGTTCCGGGTGGTGTTGTACTTCTGGTTGGTCAGGACCTTGCACTTGGCTTGTTCCTGGGATGCGCCGTCGTTGATGCGGCGGTTGGAGAAGCCTTCGCGGCCCTCGTAGTTGCAGTCGAAGTCCACGTAGATGGAGCCCCAGCCTTTGTCGGCTTTCTCCTGCTTGTACGTGTCCTCCACAGGCTGCCAGAAGACCCATGCGTCCGGTTCGAGCTCGCGGAGATCGTTGACCATGCGGCCCGCGATCCCCAAGCCGTTGGTGATGTTGGAGCGGTCCCAGCCGCTGGTGGAGTCGCCGAGCGCCGGGTTGCCCGTCCAGAAGCCCCCAACCTCGCTCATCCACAAGGGCTTGTCAGTGGAGTTGGCGAGGTCGCGGACCCTGCGGCGATCATTGGTGCCGTAGGTGTGGACGTTGAGCTGGGCTACCGCATCTTTTGCCTCCTGGCTGTAGCCGTTCCAGTTGGTCATGAATTTGCTGGGATCCGTCTCGTCCATCGCGGAGATGACGGCGTCCGTGCTGCCCTTTTCCAGTTCTGCGGCCAGCAGCTTGGTCACGCGGTCCTGGGCAGCCGGGTAGATCAGGGCGCCCTCCTGCTTCTGCGTGTACGAGGTAGGTGGTTTGCCGGTGGCGGCGTCAATGTCCGTACCCCAGTAGCCCGAGTTCGGCTCGTTGAACGGATCGATGGTGTCCACCGTGATGCCGCTTCCCTTTTCGAGGAGCTCGACGGCGTTCCTCATGTAAGCGGCGAACTTCGCTTCCGCTTCGGGCAGCAGGTTCTCGCCCTTGGCGGTGTTCACTTGCCCCGAAACGTAGCCGCTCTTGGTCATGAACCACGGCGGGGAGTTGCTGAAGGCTTCCCAGTGGGTGATTTGCTGGTCTGCGGCGAGGCGCTCCACCCACCAGCGCTGGTTTTGATCGGCGTCGGGGTTGTAGGACGCGGGGTCGTCCGGGTTCCAGGCATTGAGGAAGGCGAGCTTGTTGGCTTGGGTCTTGTCGACGGAACCGTCCGGGTTGTAAAGGTTCGACGCCGGCTGGCCGGGTTGCGCTTTAGTGACCGGCTTCCACCATCCCTCCACAGCGCTGCCGTCATTGAGGTAGTCGGCGACGTCCGAGGCGTTGCCGCCGCCCACGTTGTATCGGGCGATGTTGAGGTTCAGCCCATTTTCGCCGAAGACCTTCTGGTACAACTCCTCACGCAGCTCGGGGGAGTATCCCGCCGTCGCATTAGCGAACCACACCAGGCTGGTTCCCCATCCCTCGAACGCTTCGCCACGGCTGGCGGGGTTCGGGGTGATGGTGACCGCCGTTGCATCGGCTGCGTGGGCTTGCGGAGTGGTGGCCGGCATGAGCGCCAAGCTGGTGGCAGCAGTCACAGCTGCTGCCAGGACGGCCACTGGCCTTCGGATTCTTCGAGCGGTAAACGCCATGGGTGAACCTCATCGTCGGGGTTGTTGTGGGTGCTGTGTCCGGCTTCGGGAAAGGCCAGGCACAAGCGACCCTACGAGGCGTCCGGGACAGCAACAAGGGACTCGAACAGGCTCGATCCGGGTCAGTCAGAAGTGGTCATAGCTGTACTGACTTTGCCTTTCCTCTCGACTTAGCTGTATAGATGTATACAAGTACACTTTCGCGAAAGCAGCACGGTATGGCAGAAGAACCACGCAACACGGGGGCCCACCTCGTCTACGGAGAGCTGAAGCGCCGGATCCTCAGCCTCGATCTGAAACCCGGCGAGCGCATCTACGAACCCGCCATGGCCACGGCCCTGCAGGTCAGCCGCACACCCCTCCGGGAAGCCATCCGCCGTCTCATCTCCGAGAGCCTTCTCGAACAACTGCCCACCGGCGGAGTCCTGGTTCCGGAATTGGACGAGAAAGTGATCTCCGAGCTGTATGACGTCCGCGCCGCCTTGGAATCCCTGATGGCCCGGGAGGCCTGCGCCAACGCCACCGCTGCCGACCTTGAAGAACTCCGCGGAATCCTGGCCCGCAACGCTGCCATGGTGGAGTTCGCTGATGAAGCCATGAAATACGGGGTTGCCCTGCACGCAGCCATCGCCAGAATCGCAGGAAACTCCTGGGCTCAACGCTTCCACGGGCAAATCGCCAGCCAAGTGGAGCGCTACCGCTACTTCACTAACAACGCCCCCGAACGTCGCGATGAAGCGCTCGCCAACCATCGGCTTTTGGTCGAGGCCATCGCTTCCAAGGATGAGGAGAAGGCAGCCAAGGTCGCCTTCGACCATGTGATCGGTGCCCGGGACGAGACCCTGCGCGTGATCTCGGCGTCCGGCCTCGCGGTCGAATGATCGGCGAACTCGGACGGCGTTCGGCCACAGCACTCCTTGTCCACTCGACCCTCATCCAAGCTGTCACGTTCCTGGTCCGGCCAGCCACCACCTACCGCGCACTTGAATTGGACGTCCCCGGGTTCGCGCTGGGTCTTCTCGCCGCCAGCTACGCAGTGTTTCCCCTTTTGCTTGCCCTGCCCATCGGCGGACTGGTGGACCGCCTGGGTGAGCGCAGGCTCATGGCGATCGGGGCCGCCGTCGTACTGGGTTGTTCCGCTTTTCTGCTGTTCTGGGGGACGTCAGTCCCGGCTCTGGTGGCCGGAACGGCGCTTCTGGGCGCCGGGCAGTTGGCGTGTGTGGTGGGGCAGCAAGCGGTGGTGGCCAACAACGCGGCGTCGTCGAAGTTGGACTCCGCTTTCGGGTACCTGACTTTTGCTGCGTCGCTGGGCCAAGCCCTCGGACCGTTGGCTATTTCAGTGGTGGGCGGCGCTTCCATTCGTCCGAATACGCAGGCGATCTTCCTGCTCGCCACCGCCATGAGCCTGGTGATGTTCCTGACCACGTTCCTGATGTCCGCAAAGGCCAGCCGACGGAAACGCGCAGTGAAGGGCGAAGCCGCCAAGGGTGGTTCGCTGGCGCTGCTGAGGACCCCCGGCGTGGCCCGGGCGTTGGCCACCAGCGCCACCGTCCTGGCCGTGGTGGACCTGACCGTGGTGTACCTGCCGGCGCTCGGGGCGGAGCGGGGCCTGACCGCAGCAACCGTGGGTCTCATGCTGACCGTCCGCGCGGTGTTTTCCATGGTGTCCAGGCTGGGCCTCGGCACCGTATCCCGCAGGCTGGGGCGCATGAGGCTGTTGATCCTGAGCCTTGCCATCTCCACCGTGGCGCTAGGTGTGGCTGCTATTCCGATGCCCGAGTGGTTGCTCTTCGTGGTGATGGCGTTCCTCGGTTTGGGCCTGGGAATCGGTCAGCCGCTCACCATGTCCTGGCTCTCGGCCCAAGCCCCCGAAGGCCAACGCGGGCGTGCACTGGCCTTAAGGTTGGCGGGAAACAGGGTGGGGCAAGTGGTCCTGCCCAGTGCAATTGGCGTAGTGGCGGTGGGCCTGGGCGCGGCGGGCGTGTTCCTGGCCTCCGCAGTTGCCGTGGGCGGAACCATGTTGCTGCTGAGGGGTGTGCGGCTGGACGACTAACTGCGCCGACCAGGGAGAGTGCTTGAGCCAGTGAGAGGGCTTGCGCCTGAGATTGTGATTGAGCGGCTCACAGGCCCCCACCATGAACAGGTCTGGCGTTCGCCGGGGGCTCTCCTACCTCGTGGATGGTATGGCCGCAGCAAGCCGCCTTGGTTACGGTGGCTCGTTCGATGCGCGACACGATGAACCATCGGATGGCGTCGCGTAGTCGGCACCATCCCACCAAATACCACTGGCCGTTTGTTGAGGCGAACAGCACGGGCTCGACGTCGCGGGTGCTCGTGTTCCCATCTCCCGATGTGTAGCGGATACGCACTACCCGCTGCTCGGACATCGCCTCTTCCAGGGCCGATCTGATGGTCCGCGATGAGGGTGGAGCCGTATTGACCCAGACGCGGCCAGCCAATTCCTCGGCTCTGGTCCGGGTCCTGGGATCGAGGACATCCACGATCTTCCGGATCCCGGCTGCTGCCAGATCGGCATAGGGGGCATCAGGTGCAGCGGACACGGCTGCCATGAGCGCTACGGCCTGCGCTGGGGACAGGCTGACAGGCGGCAGGGTAGCGCTGGCGGCCAATCCATAGCCGCCACCAGGTCCCGGGCGCGACCAAAGGGGCGCACCGCTGCTTTCGAGCGCAGCGAGATCCCTCTTGATGGTGCGCACGGAAACGCTGAACTCTCGGGCCAGCCGATCGGCGGAGCACCCCCGGGATCCGTGACGACGCAGCATCTCGGAGAGGGCAAGAAGTCGTTCTGCTCGCTTCACCGTTCAGGGCCCACAAAATTCATGACATAAATAGTGACATACACCTGCCCGTAAGAGCTACGAGAGTAGGGAAATGACAACTACTACGAGCAGTCAGCCCATCATCCTCATCGCCGGCCACTGGCTGGGCGCGTGGGCGTGGGATGAAGTCCTTGAACACCTGGAAACCGACCACTCCCGTGCAGTCGCAGTGACGCTCCCTGGTCTGGATAGGGATGATCCTGAACGGGCGACTAAGACCCTCGACGATCAAGCTGCAGCGGTCCTGGACATCTTTGCCCGACACGGCGTTTCCGACGAGCAGCCTGCGACTATCGTCGCCCACAGTGGGGCGAACGCCCCCGTCAGCCTTGTTCTTGACCGACATCCTGAGCTTGTTGATCAGGTGGTGTGGGTGGACTCCGGCCCCGTGGCCGCAGGGAGCGTCTTCGCCCCGGATCTTCCCGAAGGGGTGGAGGAGCTTCCGCTGCCGTCCCTTGATGTCCTCGCACAGCAGGCCAGCCTCGAAGGCCTGAGCGCAGAGGTCCTCGAGCGTTTTCGCGCCCGTGCAGTCCCTGAACCCGGACCCGTGCTTCGCCAGCCGGTCGAGCTGACAAACGATGCCCGCCGCAAGGTCCGCACCACCCTGGTGTGCTGCTCGATCCCTGGCACGCAGTTGCTGGAGTTGGCCCATGCAGGCCATGCCATGTTTGCCGAAGTCGCGAACATCGAGCATCTCGAGGTCATTGACCTCCCGACGGGGCATTGGCCTATGTGGAGCCGGCCCGGCGACCTCGCCAAGGTCATTCAGTCCGCTTCCTCACGAGCCATCTGAACCTCGCGGCGCTGTTGGTCGAGCTACTCCGCGAACAGCGCCGCCAGGTCGTCCGCCGTCAACGAGCCACCGGCCAGGGCATCGCCTTCCATCACGTCCGCGAACAGCTGTGATTTCTTGGTCTTCAACGCCATGACCTTCTCTTCGATGGTGTCCTTGGCCACCAGCCGGTAGACCATCACGTTCCTGGCCTGCCCAATACGGTGGGTGCGGTCCACGGCCTGGGCTTCGGACGCCGGGTTCCACCAGGGATCCAGCAGGAACACGTAATCTGCCTCGGTCAGGTTGAGTCCGAACCCACCGGCCTTCAGCGAAATCAGGAACACCGGAGCGGCACCGTTCTTGAATTCACTGACGACGTCGCCGCGGTTGCGGGTGCTGCCATCGAGGTAGCAATATTCCACGCCTTCGGCATCCAAACGCTCGCGAACCTTGCCCAGGAACCCGGTGAACTGGCTGAAAATCAGTGCCCGGTGTCCCTCGGAAATGAGGTCCTCCAGTTGTTCGAACAGCACGTCCAGCTTGGAAGACCGCACTCCGGATAGCGACGAATCCACCAACGACGCATCCAAGCTCAGCTGCCGTAGCAACGTCAGCGATTGGAAGATGGTGAACCGGTTCTTGTTCACATCATCGATCAAGCCCAGGATCTTCTGCCGTTCGCGCTGCAGATGCGTCTGGTAAACCTTCTGGTGCCGCGGGTTCAGCACCACTTCAAGGATCTGTTCCTGCTTGGGCGGCAGGTCCTTGATGACTTGCTCTTTGGTGCGGCGCATCATGAGCGGACGCACACGACGCCGGAGCTTGCCCAGCTGTGCGGAATCGCCGTTCTTTTCCACCGGCTTTTGGTAGTTCTCCGCGAACCGTTTGGGGCTCGGGAACAGTCCCGGCGCCACAATGGAGGTCAGCGCCCAGAACTCCATGAGGTTGTTCTCCAGAGGCGTGCCCGTGATCGCCAGCTTGAACCGCGCCGGCAGCTTGCGAGCGCATTGGTAGGCCTTGGACTGGTGATTCTTCACGAACTGCGCCTCATCGAGCATCAGCCCCGCCCATTGGAAGGACGCGTAGGCATCGTAGTCAATGCGGAAGAGGGCATAGGAGGTAATAACGACGTCGGCACCCGCCAACGCTTCGGCAGGGGACAGGCCGCTCTTGGCGAAGGTTTCACCGACGGTCCGCACCACCAGTCCCGGGGCAAAACGCTGCGCTTCAGCTGCCCAGTTGCTCACCACACTGGTGGGGGCCACTACAAGGAATGGTGCCCGCGGGGTCACCTCGGAAGAATCACCCTGAGCGGCCGCAGCCGTTTCCGCAGCCAGGTCCTTGGCCGCACAGATTAGCGCGATGGCCTGCACGGTCTTACCCAAGCCCATGTCGTCAGCCAGCACACCCCCGAGGCTGTGCTTGTACAGGAAGCTGAGCCAGTTGAAACCCTCAAGCTGGTACGGACGCAGCTCAGCGTTAAGTCCCGCTGGGAGCGGAAGCCCGGTCACGCCGTCGTCGAGCAGTCCACCAACGGCCTCGCGCCACGCGGCGGCCTGTTCGTCCACGATCCCCAGCTGGGCGAGCTCGTCCCAGAGACCGGCCTGGAAGCGGCTGATCTGCAGTGTGCCGTCCTTGTTGTCCGGGTTGTCCTGCAAGGACCGGGCTTCGTCAATCAGCGCCCGGAGTTGGTGCAACTCGGGAAGATCCAGTGAGAAGTAGGCGCCGCTGGGCAGCAGCATGCGGCTCATCCCGGCGGCGAGCGCGGAGAACACGGCGGCGAAGGAAACAGGTTCGCCTTCGAGGGTGATCACGATGCCGAGGTCGAACCAGTCGCCGCTTGCCGTTTCCTTGGTGGAGATGGACACCACGGGCGCTTCGGCGGCCTCACGGTAGTCGGCGATGTCGCCGGAGGTTTCCACCACCACGTCGGGCAGGTCCTTGAGTGCTGGCAGCACCTCTTCGGTGAACGCCAATGTATCCAGGCCACTGAGCTCCGCGGTGGCAGCGATGCGGGGCGCACCCCAGCCGCCTGTCGCCGATTCGGCGAGCGCGGGCACCACGTCCCACGGCCTCCCCAGCGACTCCAGAATCCGGGCTTCTTCAAGGTCATCGCGGTAGCCGCGATCGTCCGGGTGCCTCCACAAGGGCTGGGCGGTGACAAGGGTGCCCGATTTGTAGTGCCATTCCCAGTGCAGCCGGACCTTGTGGTCCGTGCCGTAGTTGGCCAGCAGGGACAGGGTGGGCACAGCCAGCGTGGGCAGCTCCACCGATTCATCCGCGGCCTGCACGGGCGTGGATTGCCGCAGCTTCGGGTAGAACGAGGTCAGGAACCGGCTCTCATCCTCGGCCGGGATCTGAAGTGTGTCGCCATCCATGACGAACTCCAGCAACTCATCACTGATGCCCCCTTCCATAGGGGCGAGGGTGATGAGGTTCTTCTGCTGGGGCACGCCCGGCAGGGTTTCTCCGGAGTGCGTGAAGAAAATTCCGTTGGCCGGCTTGCCCAGAAAACCCACGGATCCGGGATCCACGGCTTCCCCACCCAGGGTGACTGACGGCGCGAGCTGCAGGCCGCCGTCGGGCGCTTCATGCTTTGCGGTGTCCGGATCGGTGGCCAGGCGCGCCAAACTGAGTCCGACGACGGCGGGTTGCGTCTCGACGCGGACAGGCTCGCTACCAGCGGAATGAATGAGCGGGATGCCGGCTTTGGTGGCCTCGGCGAGGAGGGTCCAGAGGTTCTTGGCCGCGAAATCGTTCAGGCTCAGCCACATGGCTCCGGAGGGTTGCTGCCGGCCGTTGCTTGAACCGTGGGCAGCCAGGAAAGTCTGAAGCCATTCGACGTGGACCTCGTTGAATTCACGCCGGAAGCTGACGTAGCTGAGGTTGTTCCAGGAGACGTCGCCGCGGATCCATTTACCCTTGGCACCCATCATGACCGGGCGCGCTTTGAGCTGGCGGACACTGCGCATGGGATCGCGTCGGCCTGTGTAGGAGAAGTGGGCCGCCGGCTCCTCAATCTCGAACTGAAGCGCCAACTGGATGCCCGCAGCACTGGGAGCCGTGCCGGGCTTGGTGATCAGCCTGTTGAGGGCTTGTTCCCAGGCAGGACGGGCGGCACTGCCCTGTTGCCCCGAACCTGCGCGTGAGGTCTGGATCCCAGGGGCTTGGGAGAGGAGCTGGGCGCGGATAGTGGGGTGGTCCTCCGCCGTGAAGAGCAGCGCGGCCACATGCTTGCAGTCCTTACGGACCGGGCAGCTGCAAATACCCACAGTGCAGCTCCAGCCGCTGGGCTTGCGAACCAGTTTTGCCGACGTCGAATACGGCTGCGGACCGGTGCCGCGAACCTTGCCCATCAGGAGGCCCGTGGCCGCGTCGAAAGAAATCCCGTTCACGCGGCTGCCCATGGCATAAGCCAGTCCGGCCGCGAGCGAGCGGTCCGTGATGGCAGGAGTCTGAATGGCCAGTTCCCAGTTTTCGTCTGTGTGGGACGGCATGCGCAGGGCTACTTTCGGCAGGAGGATATCTGTTCAATCTTAGTCAGCAGAAAACGGCTCCCAAACTTCGCCCTCCGTTAACCTCATCCTCGATTGCTGCGCCGCTCCCGCGCGTACGTTGAAAGGGTCCGGAGCACCATCAGCTTTCAGCAGTGAGGATTTCCCATGACTACCAACGAGTACGCCGTTGTCCTGAACAAGACCAGCTTCGAAGCCGGCAACGCGGATGTGGTGGATTCCAATGTCAACGTGGTGAACCACATGTACCAAGAGCTCCTCAACAGCGACGAAATCGCCACCGCAGCGCTCAACAGCTACTTCGTGGATTTCTACCTCACCCAGGCTTTGTCAGGCGGCTTCGCCCAGTACGTCTTCACCGCGCCGGAGCGTGAAGAAGTGGACGCTTTCGTGCGGGCAGGGCTTGAGGGAATGGGCGCCGTCCGCCACCTTGATCTGTTCAACCGCACCGCAGCTGCCTTTGATACGTTGAGCGGCGACGAAGCCGAGGCCTACCTCGACGGCGAACTGGACGAGTCCGAAACTCCGCCAGCTTCCGTGGTCGCCCTGGACGAGCTCGACGGCGAGTTTGAAGCGCTGCTGGAAGAAGAGGACATCATCGAACTCAGCGCCGCATACCTGCGCGATCAGTCCGCCCTGCTGGTTCTCTCCGACGAAGAAATCGAAGAGCACATCGCCCAGCGCGTCGCCCAGATCCCTGACCTGGCCGAGCGTCAGGCCGAAGCCGACGAAGAAGCCCTCGCCAACGCCCCCGAGTTCGAGGTCATCATCCGCGAACTCTGCGACGTGGCCGGCTACGCCCTCGAAAAGATCACCATGGGCGACCCCAACTACGAGCACGACGGCGTCAAGACCCTCGCCTGGCACTTCTCCACCGACCACGGCGACTACCTCATGATCGAGGACGACGACGAGGCCTTCATGATCCACCCGGAGACCAAGGAAATCATCGCGGCCGTCGAGTTCGAAGAGTCCGAGGAATTCGCCGACGCGTAAGCCTTCTCACCGCCGGGATCGCCGGAACGCTGCAGGATCGCCGGATAACTCCAGCGATCTGGACGCGTTCCGGCGATCTGGGCACCCCCGGCGGGCTCGGCTAGGCCGTTTTGGCGCGGCGGAGCTTCACGAAGCCCCAAATGATGGACACTTGCCAACCGGCAAGAAGGCCAATCCAGATCCAGTCCACACCGCGGCTTGTTGCATTGATGACCATGGCCGTCAGGCCCAAAGCCCACGCAACTTCTTGCAGCGCGAGGAACCCCAGGTTCGGCGGGTTCTTGGTTGTTGTTTTCTCTGCCATGTTCTCTCCCCCAATGAGTGGCTTGCAGTCTAGCTGTTCTGATCCAGCGCCTTGGCGAGGTACCCGAGCAGCTCGTCGTCGACGTCGTCCATTGATCTCAGCCGCACGCGGCGGTCGAAGAAGTCTCCCTCACGGACCTTCACTGCTTCAAGTCTGCCTTCGGCTGGAGCATCCAGGCGGAGGACCACATCAACGGTGGTGTTGTTGGCCCGGGTGACTTGGGCGAACTTCCGACGAGGGCTGTGGAGCGATACGTAGCCTTTTCGCATTTGAATCTCCACGCCTTCAGTTTCGGCGGACCAGGCCAGCAGTGCGTCGGCTATGGGACGCAGCTGCGGGTGGTTGACGTATTGTCCGTCGATTAGTTCGTCGGCATCCCGGAGCATGAACCCGGGATAGCCGAACATCTCCCACGAGACCGCGTACTGTGCGTAGCCGGTGACGCCGTGGTCCTCGCGCATCCAGTCCCGGAGTTCGGCGTCGTTCTTCAGGCCTCTGGCTCGGCCCTCTGCTGCCCACCAGTGAACGTCCCTCCCGGTCTTGCGCAGAAGCAACGCCTGATTGCTGTCCACCATGGTTTGCCAGGTCTTGGCCGCCTTAGCATGAGAAGTCTCGCTCATCTCCCGATCCTAGCCCGGGCCTTGCACCAGGGTTTGCGGGCGACGACGCTGCAGCGCACAGACTTTGACTGTGCCAGGATGCTTATTCGCAGGCTTGGCGCGTTTTTGGCGACTGGAGGGCTGAACCTTTTCGATGCGTGCGTCGTCGTATAAGCGAGAGGCAGAAGAAGGAGGTGACTATGCCGTTGGACGAAGACGTGGTGGCAGCGATTTACCGCGACCACGGCACAGCTCTGAAGCGCTTTGTTCTCAGCTGCACCTCCGATGCTCATCAGGCTGACGACGTCGTTCAGGAAACCATCCTCAAGGTGTGGCAGCACGCCCCGCAGATCACGGGGAGCCTGCGGAGCTACCTGTTCCGGACGGCTCGCAACGTCATCATCGACAACTACAGGAAATCCCAACGCCGGCCCTCCGAATCAGGCGAGCAGGACCTCCCGGACCACCCCGCAACCGAGCGAGTTGATGAACTTCTGAACCGGGTGCTTATGGAAGAGGCCTTGCTCCGGCTTAGTCGCGAGCACCGTCAGGTTCTGGTGGCCCTTCACTATCAAAGGTTTACCGTCAGTGAGGCGGCACTCCAGCTGAACATCCCTGCCGGAACCGTGAAATCCCGGGCTTTCTACGCGGTGAAAGCCCTCCGAACAATCCTCGATGAAATGGAGGTGGAACGATGAACGGCAACTCCGTCCACCAGTTGCTGGGCGCCTACCTGCTGGGTGGGCTGGAGCTCCAGGAAGTGCGCACGTTTGAAGACCACCTCGCCACCTGTGCTGATTGTCGCCACGAGTTGGAGCAACTTGAGAGCCTCCCGGCTTTGCTCGACTCTGTCCCCGCCGCTGACGCAGTAGCGCTCGCCGTCGCCGGAAGCGCGAACCCGCTCTCTCCCTTGGATCCGAAACCGGAACTGCTACCCGAAAAGGTCCTGGTGGACTTGTCCGTCCGCCGACGGAAATCACGACGCCGGTGGGCAGCTTTGGTGGGCACCGTTGCCGCTGCCTGCCTTGCTGTTGGTTTCCTCGCAGGGCCGCTGCTGAATCAACCTCCCAAACCTGATGCCAGCTACTCGGTCCAATCAGGAGACGGGCTGGAACTGACCGTGGGCATGGTGAAGAAAAACTGGGGCACGGAGCTGGAGGTGGAGGGACGCTCCATGCCGCTCGAAGGGACGCTTTACCTTTGGGTGAAGGGCCGGGACGGGGCAGAAGAGCGCACGTGCGGATGGACGGCCACAGCCAGCGGCCGGATCAAGATCACGGGCGCCACACCGGTGCAGTTGGCTGGCATCGCTGGTGTTGAACTTCGCGATGAAACCCAAAAGACTGTGGCCTCAATTTCGGTGCCGTAGATTGCTTAGTGCTCTGTGACTCAAGTGCCGGGAACGCTTTCGCCTTGCGAGCGGAGTTCTGCCACGAGTGCAGGATCCTCGCAAGCCCGAGCAAACGCCTCAATCCGGCGTTCAATCTCCCGGCCGAGCACCCAGCTTCCAATCCTTTCGGCCACGGGTTTCAGCAGGGCCGGACGGCAGGAAAAGGTGTACTTCCAGACTGCCCGCGTGCCTCCGTTGTCCGGTGTGAACCTCCAACCACCTCCGAAGGTCTCAAAGAACCACGGCCCTGAAACCATGGTCATGCCCACATTCCTGGGAGGCATGTAGGAAACGTATTCGCTCACCATTTTCAGGCCCATGCGGGAGACCGTTCGCGTCCTGACGCCTTTGCCAGCCGCAGTGGCTCCGTCCAGAAAGGCCTGGGCGGAAATGAATGGGTCCCATTTCAGCCGGAACGCCCCGGTGGTCTGGGAGAGAGCGAAGGCGGTCTCCGGATCCAGCCGGATGAATCGTTCGGCACGTACCTGTGGCATTTAGAACCCCTGACCTGAGCCGAGCACCAGGAACACCATGAAGACAATGCCAAAGATGTTGACCGCCATGATGGCTAAACCGATGATCCCCGTAATGCGCCCGGCGTTCATGCGTCCGGCCCGGAAGACGGCGATCAACCCACTCACCACAGCAACGATCGCCAGCACCACCGAAATCCCCGCCAGGATCAGCGCACCAAACCACCACGAGTCATTGCCCTCGTTGTAACGGCTCATGGCGGATGCCACGGCGGCGATGCCCAAAGGAATGCTGACCACCGCGGCGATGGGAGCGAGCACGGCTGCGATGATGCTCGTGATACCGGCACCCAGCCCGGGATTGCCCAGACGTTGCGGCGGTTGATAATGCCCGATCGGTGGCTGATAGCTCATAATTCCCCCAAAGTCCGTTGGCTAAAGCTTGCGATACGTGAGATCGAAGATCATGCGCCCGGCCTCATGCGCTTTATTTTCAAAGCTTGTCCGGATCCTGCCATCGAACCGCGGAGCCCAGCCGCCTTCCTCATCCACGCCCTGGTTCGGCCCGGTGTGCTCGGTACTCACGGGGGCGCGGCCTTCCCTGACGGGTGCCCCGCCAACGACGGACTCGACGCCGGACTGCCACACTTGCGTCAGCGGGCTCTCCTCGCCGCTGCGCTCGCCTTCGTGCATGTTCTCGAACTCAGTGGATCCTGCGAGCACTTCGCGGACGTGCACTGCGTAGTTGGACCAGTCGGTGGCGATGCGCCAGTAGCCGCCCTTTCGGAGTGCCTTTGCAGCTACCGAAGCGAAGGCAGGCTGGATGAGGCGGCGCTTGTGGTGGCGCGCCTTGTGCCATGGGTCCGGGAAGAACACCCAAAGTTCACTGACCGAGCCCTCCGGGAGCATGGACTCCAGGACCTCGGGGGCGTTGGCTTCCACTACGCGCACGTTGGTCAGACCGCGGCTGTTGATCTTGATGATGGTGTTGGCCAGGCCCGGGGTGTAGACCTCTACTGCGAGGAAGTCCTTGTCCGGGTTTTGCTCCGCGGCGTGAACCACAGCATCTCCCAGGCCGGAGCCGATTTCCACGATCAAGGGTGCCTTGCGCCCAAAGACTGCCTCGGCGTCGAAAGTGTAGTCAGGGTGGACGGAGGTGTTGGCAACATGGCGCGGGACTTGAATGGCCCAGCGCTCGGCGTGCTCTTCCCAGGCTGCCTGCCGGCGTCCCTGCAAACGGGTGCCGCGGCGCACGAAACTGACCGGTCGGCCGCCGTAGGTGCCGAAGGAGGCTTGGCTGCCGGGCGTGACGGGGCGCGGGGAATCTGGGGTTTCACTCATCACTTCCAGAATACTTGGGTTGGGAGGGGTAGTTAGGCCGGGGTTCAGTTGCGAAGCACCATCAAGAGCAACACCAGCCCTTCGAGTCCTGCAATACAAAGCCCGAAGATCCCAAACATCCACGCGATGGTCCGCTGCCCATCGGCGTCGCGGTCTTTGGCCAGCCTGAGACAGGTCAGGCCACAGACCGCCGCCCCGAGCCAGCAAGCTCCGGTGGGGACCAGGAGAATGGTTTGCGCAGCAATTGCGTACGGGGGTGACTCAGCGCCGAACATGAAGAACATCCCCACGGGGTAGACCATCATGAAGACAATGGGCACCCCCATGGCCAGTGCCAAACTCCAAATGCTTACCTTCAACCCCGGCGGGCGCGAATTTCCTGGGTCCGACTTCTGACAAGCCGGCAGAGGAAGCTCGGAAGCAGTGGAATGTGGTGAAGGGTCCAGGGTCTTGTCCATGCCTTCAACGCTATGGATCGCGATGCTGCAGAGGCAGGGTAAACCGTTCCTATGTGGATAACTCTGCGAAGGCAGCTGGTCATGTACCCCTCGCCATATAACGCTCACTGGTCATATCCAGCCGAGCGGGCACTGATCACGCCGCACTGACAGAATAGGACGTGTGACCTCCTCCAAGACCCCCGGCTACCCAGAGAAGTCAGTCCTCCCAGCAATAGCAGTGGACGCTGAGATTGACGAAGAGCCCGCACCGGACCCCACACAACTCCGCGGCAAGAGGGGTCTCGTGTACCTCGGCATCTGTCTGGTTTTGATCGGACTGAACCTGCGCACAGTCTTCTCCAGCTTCTCCGCGGTGCTCCCGGAAATAACGTCCGACGCCGCTCTGCCGGGCTGGTCGCTGGTGGTCCTGACAACCGTGCCTGTGACACTGCTTGGGGTCTTCGCACCACTCGCCCCCATCCTGGCACGCAGATTCGGCGCTGAGCGTGTGCTCCTCGGGGCCATGGCAGTCCTCACGGCGGGCTTGCTCCTGCGGCCCTTTGAGGTCCCGGGAATGGGTCACCTGCCCGCACTGCTGGCCGGAACAGCTGCGTGTGGTGCCGCAATTGCGCTGTGCAACGTCCTTCTCCCGGGCGTCGTCAAACGGGATTTTCCGCACCGTTTGGGCCTCATGGGTGGTCTTTACACCACGGCGATCTGTGCGTCTGCTGCTCTCGGCGCGGGCTTTACCTATCCGGTCTTTACGGCAACCGGCCACTGGACCTCGGCGCTGTGGTTCTGGGCGGTTCCTGCCGGCGTCGTACTTTTGCTGTTCCTGCCGTTGGCAATCCGCCAGCCAGCCGTGAAACATCAAGCGGTTCACGGCGGTGTGAACGTGTGGCGGTCTTCAGTGGCGTGGCAGGTGACCATGTTCATGGTGCTGCAGGCCATGATGTCGTTCAGCGTGTTCGCATGGATGGCGCCCATCCTGCGTGACCGGGGGATCGACGGCGGAACGGCCGGGCTGATCGTTTCGGTGTCGATCGTGTTGCAGATGCTGGGCTCCCTCTTTGCCCCTGCCTTGGCCACGCGCTTCAAGGACCAGCGGATCATCAACATGGTGGTGGCGCTGATGACCGGGGGCGGTTTTGCGCTCACCATTTTTGGCCCCACGGAACTCATCTGGGTCTGGACCGGGCTCAACGGGCTGGGGCAGGGGTCCCTCACTGCCGTGGCTCTCACCATGATCATGGTCCGCACGCGAGACGCCCACACTGCCGCGCACCTGTCCGGAATGATGCAGGGCGTCGGCTACGGGGTAGGTTCGCTGGGCACACTGATGGTGGGGCAACTTCATCAGGCCACGGGCGGATTCGCGGCGGCTGGAATCCTGTTCCTGGTGGTCGGATCCTTGGCCGCATTCTTCGGATACCGGGCAGGCCGGGACCGCTTCGTTTAACGTTGTGAGGCCCACTCTGCGTCCCAAAACCCCAGGGAAGAGCGCAGAGCGGGCCTCGCAACGAAAGAGAGCCTAGACGGTCAGGTCCTTGCCCTTGGTCTCCGGGATGGTGAAGGCGAAGACGATGCCCACCAGCAGCAGGATCACTGCGTAGACGTTGAACAGTTGCGCCTGCCCGATGCTGCCGAGCCACGTCTGCAGGTAAGGAGCAGTGCCACCGAAGGCAGCGACGCAAAGGGAGTACGGAACACCGACGCCGATGGTACGGATATGCGTGGGGAACAGCTCGGCGTATACGGCCGGAACAATTGCTGCACTGCCTGCGATGAAGAACAGCATCACGGACATGGACACTGCCAGCTGCCATGGTGAGTCCTTGAGCAGCCACGTCATGGGGAAGTGCAGGAGTGCGGCGCCTGCGGCTGAAGCGATGATCACCGGCTTGCGGCCGATGCGGTCTGACAGTTTTCCCCAGAACGGCAGGGCGGCAATGAACACCACGTTGGCCACCACGCCTGCCCAGAGTGCCTCACCGCGGTCCATTTTCAGTGAGGTCGCGGCGTAGCTGGGGGCCACAACACCCCAGATGTAGTAAACAACCGTCAGGCCAACCGTGAGTCCAATAACCTGCAGGGCCTGCTTGCGGTACTTGATGATCTGGGGCAGGATCGGCAGGCGTTTCTCGTTGGGCGTCTCGGCCTCGAACGCCTCGGTTTCCTTCATCTTGGCCCGCATGAACAGTGCGTAGACACCCAGTGCGCCACCAATGAGGAACGGGATGCGCCAACCCCAGCTGCTCATGTCGTCCTTGCTGAGGGTCGCGGAAAGGATGGCGCCCAGCAGGGTGCCCGCCAGGATCCCGGCCGTTCCGGAGGTGTAGATGAGGGTCGCCCAGAACCCGCGGTGTTCCTTGGGTGCCATCTCGGACAAATAGGTTTGCGACGACGGCAGCTCACCACCGTGGGCAAGGCCCTGGATGAGCCGGGCAATCAGCAGCATTACCGATGCGAAAACGCCTACGGACTCAAACGTGGGGGCAATGCCAATCAGCAGGCTGCCCACCGCGCCCAATGCCACAGCTACGGTCATGGACGTCTTGCGCCCCACCCTGTCGCCGATCCAACCGAATACGAACCCACCGAACGGACGGGCAACGAACCCGACGGCGAAGATCGCCAAGGTGGACAGCATGGCGGACGTGGGGTCGGCGCTGCTGAACAACGCGCTCGCGATGAACGGCGAAAAAGTTGCGTAGATCGCCCAGTCGTACCATTCAACGGCGTTGCCGATGCCGGTGCCAACCAGCGTACGCACGTGCGACTTGTGGACTTTGACGTCGCTGGACGTTCCTACTGTGGTGGTCATGTCATTCTCCAAGATGGGGAGGGGCTGGGAGTTAGTTGCCGGCGAGGGTGGCTATACGGGATACGGCGAGTTCGGCGTACAGCGCCGCGCCGTCGGTGAGGACGCCGTCGTCGAACATTGCGTACGGCGAGTGGTTGAACGGCGACGTCGTATGGTCGGCACCGGGGGCAACAGCACTGAGCCCCACAAAAGTGCCGGGGACTTCAGCCAGGACGCGGGAGAAGTCCTCGGAGCCGCCCAGGGGAGTGGCCATCCGGCTGTGCCTGGATTCGCCGAACATTCCGGCGATGACCTTCTCCGCGGTGGTGGTCTCATCCTCGTTGTTGATGGTGAGGGGGTACTCCTCCTGGTAGTGCACATCCGCCTCCAAACCATGGGCTGCGGCGATGCCGTGGAGCAGCCTGGGTACTGCTTCCATCATCTTCCGCCGCGACTCCTCTGAGAAGGTCCTGATGGTGGCTTCGATCCGTGCGGTCTCAGGAATGACGTTCCGCTTGGTGCCCGCGTGCAGGACGCCGACGGTGAGGACCACGGGATCGAACACGTTGAACTGACGCGTGACCATCACCTGAAGTGCAGTGACCATCTCGGCAGCGGCCGTGACGGGGTCTTTGGCGGAGTGCGGGGCTGAGCCGTGGCCGCCTGCGCCCAGTACTGTGACAACCAGGCCGGCTGAGGAACTGAGCATGACGCCCGGTTTGGTGACGAACTGGCCGTGGGGTTCCAGCGCGGAGAACACGTGCATTCCGTAGGCAGTGTCCGCGCGGCGGCCCGCTGCATCCAGGACGCCTTCCTTGATCATGTAGCTCGCGCCGTCGAAGCCTTCCTCGCCGGGCTGGAACATGAGGATGACGTCCCCTGCCAACTGGTCCTTACGCTCCGCCAGCAACGTGGCGGCGCCGGCCAGCATGGCGGTGTGGAGGTCATGGCCGCAGGCATGCATCGCCCCGTCCACACGGGAGGTGTAGTCCACGCCTGTGGTTTCCTGCACCGGAAGTCCGTCCATGTCTGCGCGCAGCAACACCACAGGCTTCTCAGCTGTTGAATGAGCCGCACCGCCGCGCAGGACTGCTGTGACCGACGTCGTTTCCTTGCCGAGCGTGATCTCGTAGGGCAGACCGTCCAGCGCCTTGAGCACTTTTTCCTGCGTGCGGGGGAGCTGCAGGCCGATTTCCGGTTCGCGGTGAAGATCGTGGCGCAGGCGGACGATGTCCTCCTGAAGTTCCTTGGCATCAGCGGCGATAGTCATGAGTTCTCCTGGTCTTTCCGAGGCGACTGGTTGCTAATGCCATTCTGAGGTGACGTGCTTCACAAGCTCAGAAACAACTGGAAATATGCATGAATGTCTATTTGCAAGCAGCAATCATGCATCAATCTGACAGACTGTAGCTATGGAACTCAGCGAGGAAGATCTCCGTCTGGTCAACACCCTGCAGATCTCACCCCGGATCAGCTGGTCCGACGCCGGCGACGTCCTGGGCGTTCACGCCACCACACTGGCCTCCCGATGGGAACGCCTCAAAGGAGCCGGCGCCGCATGGACCACCGCCCACCTCATGGGCGACCCCAAAGACATGTGCCTGGCCATGGTGGACATCGATTGCGAAATGCACCTCAGACCGGACGTCACCTCCGCAGTGGCCCAGCTCCCGGAGGTCATCACCGTTGAAGAAGCGGCCAGCAACCGTGACCTCACGCTGACCGTCATCACCCGGGACCTGGGACAGTTCAGCACCGAAGTATTGCCCAAACTCAAGGAAATCAGGGGGCTCACCAAGTACCACACGTCCCTCTGCACGCGGATCCACACCAGCGGTTACGCCTGGCGGCTCAACGTCCTCAGCAAAGCCGAACAGCAAGCGATCAGGGCGTTCGCCGGAGCCGAATCAACACAATCAGCCCACGACGCCCCGGTACTCCCGCTCCCCGAAAACCACTTGGCGCTCATCCCGTTCCTGGCCAGGGACGGCCGCGCCACGGCAGCGGAAATCGCCCGGGCCTTGGGCAGAAACCCCGCCACCGTCCAACGTCAACTGGGCAGGGTCCTGAACAGCCGCATGCTGTCCTTCCGCTGCGAAGTTGCCCAACAATTCTCCGGCTTCCCCATCACCGTCCAATGGTTCGCCAACGTTCCCGCAGGAGAGCACCAAGCCGCAGCCACGGAAATGCGCGCCATCCGCAATGTCCGTTTCGCCGCATCCACCACAGGCCGGACCAACTTCACCATGATCATGTGGCTGCGCTCGCTGGCCGACGTCATGGAAATGGAGCTCACCATTCAACAGCGGATCCCGGGCATCGAACTGGTGGAAAGCGTGGTCATGCTGAACACGGCAAAACGGGTGGGATGGATGCTGAATCCGAACTCCACCGCCACAGGGACAGTTGTGGCGCCGTACGGGGAGCTGTTGCCCCAGGGTGTTTAGGCGTGCTTCCTCGCCCTCAGGACCGTGTCCAGGGTGGTGCCGGACTCGCCGTTCGGGCCAGTGACGGTCCGTGCGCGGTCAGTGAGGACGTTGACAAACCACGGCTCACGATCCAGCCGCAGAGCACCCGCCAATTGTTCAGGAGTGAAGAACATGCCGGAATCGTGGTGGTGGCTCCACGAGGGGAGGCCATGCGGGTGATGTCCCACCACCAGCAATGTTCCGCCGGGTGCCACGGCCGCAGCGGCCGAAGCCACCGAATCACGCCACGGAAGGAGCGGGGAGTGAAGGAACTGGGCGGAGACCAGATCGAAGACCGGCTCGGGATCCCATTCGGTGAGGTCCTGTTGCTGCCACGTGATCCGTTCCGCCTGCCCGGTTTCCGCTGCATGGGCAGCTGCCCGCTCAAGCGCGACGGCGGACACGTCCATGGCGGTGACGGTCCAGCCCTGCTGGGCTAACCAGATGGCATCGCCGCCTTCCCCGCAGCCCAGGTCCAGTGCCTTTCCCGGCTTCAGGCCAGTGACCTCGGCAACGAGCTGCGGATTCGGGTTGCCACTCCAAATTTTGGTGCGTTCACGGTACATCCCATCCCACATGTCCACAGCGTTGGCCGCATCCTCGTGGAGGTTCAATCCGCTCTGCTGAGCCCCTTCATGGGTGTGTTGACCGTGCTGGTGAGTGGCGGCGTCGTGCGCGTGTTCAGTCATAAACCAAGCGTGCCGTGGCGCCGCGTCCAAAGGCAATGCCTGTTGCTATTCCGGCAAAGTCCACCGTTGCGCGCCGGCGCCGGACGCGCCGAGCTCGTCCGATGGGTTCTGCAGCGTGCAGGATTTCAGGCTCAAGCAGCCGCAGCCGATGCACCCATCGAGGTCGTTCCGCAGATGCTGCAGCGCGGCGATGCGTTCATCCAGCTCCTTGCGCCACCGCAACGACAACGTGGCCCAGTCACGCTTGGTGGGGGTGCGGCCATCGGGCAGGGAATCCAATGCCTCGCGGATGTCCTTCAGCGGCAAACCCACCCGCTGGGAGGTCTTGATGAAGGCCACCCGCCGTAGCGTGTCCCGCCTGTACCGGCGCTGGTTGCCGGCTGTGCGCTCCGCTTCGATCAGCCCGTTGCGTTCGTAAAAATGAAGGGCCGACGCCGATACTCCACTCCGTTCAGACAGCTCGCCAATGGTGAGGGGCCGGTGCGTTTCGACTGGCGGCATGGTGCTGCTTTCGGTGGTCTGTGTGCGGATTGACCTCAACATTAGTTGAGGTTCTAGGCTGGCGTCCATGACCTCTGACACCTCAACGGCAGGGATACTGCGCCGCCCATACCTGCTGGCCACCGTGGGAGCGTGCGCACTCGTTTTCCTGAGCGCGTTCGAGTCCCTCGCGGTGACCACCATCATGCCGCTCGTCAGCCGCGACCTCGACGGAGCCAGCCTCTACGCACTGGCCTTCGCCGGCCCGCTGGCTACGGGAGTCATGGGCATGGTGGCTGCGGGTAACTGGTCAGATCGTCGCGGTCCTGCGGCACCCCTGTACTCCTCGGTTGCGTTGTTCGTTCTTGGCCTGCTCATCGCCGGTACGGCCGGAACCATGGAAATGCTGGTGCTGGGACGGCTGGTCCAAGGACTCGGCGGAGGTGCCATGACCGTTGCCCTCTACGTGCTGGTGGCCCGCGTCTACCCGCCGGCGTTGCACCCCAAAATCTTCGCCGCATTCGCAGCCTCCTGGGTGGTTCCATCCCTCGTTGGACCGTTCGCCGCAGGTGTAGTAGCCCAGCTCAGCAGCTGGCACTGGGTGTTCCTCGGCGTTGTGGGACTGGTTGTTCCGGCACTGCTGATGGTGGTCCCGGCCGTACGCGGCATGGACTCCGAGCCCGCTGCCGAGCCCGTCCCAGCTGAGCCTGTTCCGTGGGCCTTCGGACGCATGGGATGGGCAGCGCTCGCCGCCGTCG
This sequence comes from Paenarthrobacter aurescens, assembly GCF_041549525.1. Classification (NCBI taxonomy): domain Bacteria; kingdom Bacillati; phylum Actinomycetota; class Actinomycetes; order Micrococcales; family Micrococcaceae; genus Paenarthrobacter; species Paenarthrobacter aurescens. The sequence continues at coordinate 3,646,968 of NZ_CP157456.1, read as the reverse complement.
CTGTCCTCGGACTGAACCTGTCCGCAGAGGTGCCGGGTTTCGGCGGGGTGATCGCCGTCGTCGCGCTTGTCATTGCCCTGATCGCGGTGAAGCCGCTGGTTCCGCGGGGAACCCTCACCGCCCGGCGCGGGCTGCCCAGCGTGATCCTGGTGCGGGGATTGGCGTCGGCGGCGTTCTTCGGGGCCGAGGTGTACCTTCCGTACCTGCTGACCGAGCGCTACGCGTTCACGCCCACCTTCGCCGGGCTGACACTGACTGGTGCCGCGCTGGCCTGGGCCGGGGCGTCGGCCATTCAGGGGCGGCTCGGTGCCCGGCTGGCGGACGATCTCGCTGTGAAAATCGGCGCCATTATGGTCCTGATAGCGGTGATCTCCACCCTGGTGACAGCGGCGTTGAGTCTGCCCGCGGCCGTGGCCATTGCCGGGTGGATCCTCGCTGGTGGTGGCATGGGGCTGATGTACCCGCGGCTCTCCGTGATGACGCTGGCGCTGTCCACCGAGGAAAACCAAGGCTTCAACAGCGCGGCCATGTCCATCTCCGACTCCCTCGGCGGGGCGTTGTCTCTGGCCGCTACGGGACTCGTTTTTGCAGCCTTCACTGCCAGCCCCTTCGCTGCGGTCTTCGCGCTGACCGCGATCATCGCCGTCGTCGGGGTTGTCATTGCGCCCCGAGTGGCCGCGCGCGCAGCTTCTCCGGGCGCGGGAATGGGCGCCCCGGATGCGCAACCCGAACTCACCCACCACTCCTGACCCGTTGTGGGGCCTGTTCTGCGTGTTTCGCGAGGCGTGAGCCACGCCAAGCGGGCCCCGCAACGCGAGGGGGGTGAGTTGTGGGGCCTGCTCTGCGTGTTTCAAGAGGCGTGAGCCGCGCAAAGCGGGCCCCGCAACGAGGGTCTGAGCAGCCCCGATGCAGGCCCGCAACAGAAACACTGCTAAGCTAGGAACACTTGATGTGCGGTGACGCCCTGAAGCAGGTGGCCTGACAGGCTGCGCGACGGGGCATTTTTCATGTGAGAGGCACATCCTGCGTCGATGAACGCGTTCTATTTGGTCCCGGCCACCGCTGTTGAAGCGAATCGGTAGACCACCTGACTTTTCCTCGGCGAACCCCTGGCCCAACCGGCGTCGGGGGCCGATGTCCGCACGTGGACACCGCCCGAAAGACATGAAGTTTATGACTACTTTTGCTGCCCTTGGCACGCCCAAGCCCATTGCTGAATCCCTCGCCGCAGATGGCATCGAAGAGGCATTCCCCATTCAGGTCAAGACCCTCCCGGATACGCTCGCAGGCCGCGACGTCCTGGGCCGTGGCCGCACCGGTTCCGGTAAGACCATCGCTTTCGCCATCCCGCTCGTGGCCCGCTTGGCCGAGCGCGAAGCAAAGCACTTCCGCAAGCCCGGCCGCCCCATGGGCCTGGTCCTTGCGCCGACGCGTGAACTGGCAACCCAGATCAACGCAACCATCGAGCCGCTGGCCAAGGCCATGGGCCTGAACACCACGGTCATCTACGGCGGCATCTCCCAGGCACGCCAGGAAAAGGCGCTGCGCGCCGGCGTCGACATCGTCATCGCCTGCCCGGGCCGCCTCGAAGACCTGATCCGCCAGCGGATCCTGACCCTCGAAGCCGTTGAGGTCACCGTGCTGGACGAGGCAGACCACATGGCTGACCTCGGCTTCCTCCCGGTAGTCAAGAAGCTCATGGACATGACCCCCACCCAGGGTCAGCGCCTGCTCTTCTCCGCCACGTTGGACAACGGTGTTGACAAGCTGGTCAACCGTTACCTTTCCAACCCGCTGACGCACTCCGTGGACGATCCCCAGGCCGCTGTCACCACCATGGAACACCACGTCCTGGTGGTCAACGATCAGACCGTCAAGAAGCAGCTCATTGTTGAACTGGCCTCCGGCGCCGGCCGCCGCGTCCTCTTCATGCGGACCAAGCACCACGCCCGCAAGCTTGCCAAGACCCTCACGGACGCCGGCATCCCCGCCGTCGATCTTCACGGCAACCTGTCGCAGAACGCCCGCGACCGCAACCTTGCCGAGTTCTCCAACGGCGACGTCCGCGTCCTGGTGGCCACCGACGTCGCGGCCCGCGGCGTGCACGTTGACGACGTCGAACTCGTCATCCACGTGGACCCGCCCACAGAGCACAAGGCATACCTGCACCGCTCAGGCCGTACAGCCCGCGCCGGTTCCGATGGCACCGTGGTAACGCTGACGCTCCCCGAGCAGCAGACCGACGTCAAGAAGCTCATGAAGGCTGCCGGCGTTGACGTTAGCTTCGAGCGCGTGACGGCCAACTCACCTCTGGTCTCCAAACTGGTGGGCGACATCGCTGACAAGGTGGATCCCCGCACCCGTGCGGCCCTCCTCGCCGCGAAAACCCAGCAGGGTGGCGGCACGTCCACCGGCGCCAACGCCCAGCGCAAGCGCGCACGCCGTTCCACGCAGGCTGCTCCCACCGCTGGTGGCCGTGGTGGTCGCAACGGTCGCGGCAAGGTTGGGGCTGAGCCGGTTCGTACGGACACCAACCGTGCCGATCGCCGTGCAGCAATGAACGACGACGTCGCCCGCAGCCCCCGCGGTCGCGGCAAGTCCGGCGCTACTCACCGCAATGACGTTCCCGGCTCGCAGGGCCAGAACGGCCGCAGCGGACGTCCGGCTACCGGCCAGCGCTCAGCTTCGGCTCCTCGCACGGCATCAACCACGAGCACCCGTACCGGCGGAAACAAGGCTGTTTGGTCTTCCGCAACGGGTGCAACGTCCGGCGGATCCTACGGTTCAGGTGCTTCCGGCAACTCCGGTCGCGGTGGCTCGGGCGCAGGTCGTCCGGCACGCAGCGGCCCGCGTCGTGCATCGGCTCCGGCTTCGAACGAGCGTCGCGGCCGCTAACCTCGCGTTGTGAGGCCCGTTCTGCGCGCTATTCCTTGGGTTTGGGACGCAGAGCAGGCCCCGCAACTCCAGGCCGCACCGTTGTGAGGCCCGCTCTGCGCGCTATTCCTTGGGTTTAGGACGCAGAGCAGGCCCCGCAAGTCACCAGCCTCGGGCGCGCCACTCTTCAAGGTGTGGCCGCTCGGCGCCGAGGGTTGTGGGCAGTCCATGGCCCGGGTGCACCAGGGTTTCATCCGGATAAGCGTCGAACAGCCGCTCCTGCACGTCGTTCAACAGAGAAGTGAAACGTGAAGGATCGTTCTGTGTGTTGCCGACGCCACCCGGAAACAACGAGTCTCCACTGAAAATGTGGGCTGGCCCGTCAGGATCCTGGTACACAAATGCGATCGAGCCAGGGGTGTGTCCGCGCAGGTGGACCGCCGTAACCTCGAAGCCATCGAGACGCTCTACGTCGCCGTGACCAAGCCGGACATCCACTGGAACGGGCAACGCATCGGCGTCGTCCGCTCCCGCTGAGGTGCTCGCTCCGGTGACTTCCACCAGTTCAGCCAGAGCACGGACGTGGTCCCAGTGCTGGTGGGTGGTGGCGATCCTTGCCAGTTTCGGCGCTGCGGCAGTATCTGCGGCGGCGTCGTCCAGAAGTTGCTGAATGGCCGGGAGGTCGTCGGCGGCGTCGATCAACAACTGTGCGCCTGTTGACTTCGAAGTCAACAGGTACACGTTGTTGTTCATCTCGCTGACCGAGATACTGCGGATGGTGATGTCACGGAGTGAATGAATGAGCGAGTCCATTCGTTCAGCCTACGTTGCCGGCTTCACGGCCCTCGGAGACCCAGTTGGGGTCGGAGGATCGTGAACCCACGACGGCGGCAGCGGCTTGGTCAAGCATCTCAAGTTGTGCTGTCCCCAGTTGCAGGGACAGTGCCCCCAGGTTCTCGTCGATCCGGTGCGGTTTGCGCGTGCCGGGGATAGGGACCACAGAAATCCCGAGGCGCTGACCTTGGGTAAACAGCCAAGCCAGGGCTACCTGGGCCGGAGTTGCATCCAGCTCACTGGCTACCTCGCGAATTGCGGCCACCACGGCCTGGTTCGCATCAAGTGCCTCGTCACCAAACCGGGGGATCTTATGGCGGAAGTCATTTTCGCCGAGATCGTTCGCGCTGACCGTTCCCGTAAGGAAGCCACGGCCCAGCGGCGAATAAGGCACAAACCCTACGCCAAGTTCCTTGGCTGCAGGAACAACGTTGAGCTCAACATCCCTGCTCCAGATTGACCATTCACTCTGGATCGCGGCAATGGGATGGACGGCGTTGGCCTGCCTGAGCTCCTCGGCTGTCACTTCAGACAAACCGAGGTGCCGGACCTTGCCCTCTCGGACCAGCTCTGCCATTGCCTCCACGGTTTCCACTATCGGAACGCGGAGGTCACGGCGGTGCATGTAGTAGAGGTCAATCACATCAGTGTCCAGGCGGCGGAGGCTCGCTTCCACCGCCTGCCTGATGTAGGGCGCATCCCCGCGGACTCCCGTGTACCCGTCCGCGGGGTTGCCCTCAATTCCAAACTTTGTGGCCACCTGGATGTCGTCGCGGCGTTCCTTGAGGAGCCTGCCCACGAGTTCCTCGTTGCTGCCTGCGCCGTACACATCCGCAGTGTCGATGAACGTGATGCCTGCATCCACGGCATGCCTGAGGGTTTGCAGACCTTCCTCGGGATCGATTCCCCCATAAACCGGGGTCAGGGCCATTCCGCCAAAACCGAGGGGGCTGACGTTGAGGCCGTCGCCGAGCTGAACTGCAGTCATGAACTTCTCCAATGCGCGTTTGGGTGCTCTTGAAGGGTGAACCCGGAGGTCTGCACGGGTATTCCTGCGCTTGTCCTTGCCCGGCCCTGCCTAGCCCGCCTTGCTGTCCATTTCGAGGGTTCCCTGCCAGAAGTGCCGGGCGCACGGCATGTCTCGCAGGGAACCATCGAAATGGAGGGCATGCCCCAGCGGGCGCGCAGCCACAGGGGCATACGCGGGAAGGGCCGCGGGGGAATGCCTGCTACTCGGCCTTGGCTACAGGCTTCCCAGCGGGCAGGGCCTTCAAACCGGCAGCACATCCCACGATTCCCGCGATGAAGAGCAGCTTCAGCGGACTGGCGGATTCCACTCCCGTGACCATGGCCCAGCCAACGGTCAGTGCAGCGCCGATGCCCACCCACACCGCGTAGGCAGTGCCGAGGGGGATTCGTTTCACCGCGATACCCAGTCCGAGCATGCTCAGCACGGCGGTAATTGCGAAAACCACGGTGGGCAGGAGCTGGGTAAATCCGTTGGACAGGCCCAAGGCCGTAGCCCAGACGGCTTCGAGCAGTGCCGAAGCCAGGAGGATGATCCAGAAGATTCCGTTGCCGGCCTTCCGGCTGTTGGAAGTATTCTCACTCATGGCTATGCCACCACCTTCAGGCCAACTACGCACGCGCCAATGCCCGCCAGAAGGAGCAGCCTGGCCGTCGTCGCGGGTTCAACTTTGGTAACCATGGCGTAGGTGGCTGTGAGAACCACGCCTACGCCAACCCACACGGCGTAAGCCGTGCCGGTGGGAATGGATTGCATCGCAATGGCCAGTCCAGCCATGCTGGCGATGACCGATACCAGGAACACAATGGTGGGTACTGGTTTGCGGAAACCCTTGGAGCGGTGGAGAGCTGCAGCCCACACAGCTTCAAGTGCTCCGGAGAAAATGAGAATTAACCACGACATGACATTTCCTTTGGCCAGTCTTGTCGCGTGCCGGGTACTGAACCGTCGTCCGGAGGTTCCAGAGCGGAACCTTCATTTCAGGCTAGCAACTCCTGCTCGGGGTGGCCACTTCTGGTGGTTAACGTCACCAGCTCAGGCGTGCTGCGGTTCCACATGATCTATGGAGATCACGGCTATGAAGCCCCGGCCTGAGATCTCCGGACTGCGGGTATCCGAGCCAACCACGGCGTCGTAACGGGACAGCTCCACAGGCTCGCCGACGCTGGGTGCCGGGTTGCCGCCGTCGGACTCTTCTTCCACGGAAGCCTGCCCGTCAACAGCGGCCCCGGGCGCCACCGTGGCCTTACCCTCAAGCAGCACGGCCAACTGGCCTTCGAAGACCGGGTGCGCGCGTTTCTTGGAGATCTCCACAATGGAGGTGTAGCCCTTGAAAGCACCGGTGCGCGCGATGACGTTCAGATCCCGGATGTCGCCGGTGGGCAGGGTTGCCGACGAAGCAGCTTCACCGGAGAAACGGAACGGACGGTACTTCTCCAGCGGGTGCTCGGCACCGTCAACGGTGAGGAGGAGCAGCTCGCCCTCGATGATGGTGATGACACGCTCCATGCCCGGAAACGCGGAAAACTCCCCGGCTTTGGAAACGTCCGCAATGCTGACTCTCCAATCCCAGGCACCATCCTGTGCTGAGGCGGCCTTCGGGTGGCTGGCGAGTTCGCGCGTCACCCCGCCTCCGTTGCGCCACGGTTCGGGACGGATCTCGGCAAAGCGGATAATCTCCATTCGACCAGCCTAGTGGTGGACACGGCTTCTGCGTTGGCTTGGCGGCTTGCTAACGTCATATGTGGAAAACGTTGCGAGTTCAGCTGGAGGCGCGGGAATGTTCGTCAAAGTATGTGGCTTGAGCACGCCCGAATCCGTGCGTGAAGCGACGGACGCCGGCGCGGACGCGGTTGGCTTTGTACTCACTGCCAGCCCCCGCGAAGTCAGCCCCGATCAGGTGCGCATCCTGCTGCCGCTGGTGCCCGAGGGTGTTCACGCTGTGGGTGTTTTCCGGCACGAGGACGCAGCCGACGCCGTGGCTACGGCACGTGCCGCGGGCCTGGAATGGGTGCAATTGCACGGTCACCGGACGGCTGAGGACGTCACAACAGTGCACGACGCCGGGATGCGGCTCATCCGGGCCGTCACCATGGGTGCCTCGCAGGACGAGTTCGCTGATCTGGGCGAAGACATGTTCCTGATCGATGCTGCTGTTCCCGGTTCAGGGGAGTCCTGGGACTACGCCTCAGTGCGCGCAAAGGACCTCGACGGCCGGCAATGGCTCCTGGCCGGCGGTCTCGAAACCGGGAACGTAGCTTTCGCCGCAGCAGCAGCCGGGGCTTGGGGAGTGGACGTGTCTTCCGGTGTGGAGGCATCCCGCGGTGTGAAGGACCTGGCCAAGATCCGCGCGTTCGTCGAGGCCGCTAAAGCCTGACGTCATTTATCATCAACGCATCACTACTTGGACATCGAGCATTACCGACACCCCGGGAGTAATAGCAATGAGCACCGAACAGCACACCCTGACCATGAGCCGCGAATTCGATGCTCCCCGCGAGAAGGTTTTTGAGGCATGGATGGAGCCGGACAAACTCACCCAGTGGTTCGGGCCCGTGGAGGTTGAAGCTCCCCGGGATCAGATCATTGTTGAACCCCGCGTTGGCGGCGTGTGGCAAGTAGTTATGGTGTGGTCGGATGAGAACGGCGAACAGTCGGCTCCCATTGAAGCCACCATCAAGGAACTGGACAGCCCTGCTCTTTTGGTGGCCCAAGCCAAAGCTGCCCCGGACGCTGACCACGAGTTCGAGGAAATGCACCTCGAATTTGAAGACCTCAACGGACGCACCCGGATGACTCTCACGCAGGGGCCGTTTGCGTCCGAGGAGTGGGTAGAGATGACCCGCGACGGGTGGGGTACCTCGTTCGACAAGCTGGACGGCGTCCTGGCTGGCTAAGCCGTGGCCCGTTGCGTGTAATCCCGCTCTGGTGCGTAAAGCTGGAAGTCAGGGAAGATTCAGGGCAGACCCCTAGCCTTTTTGCCGGTCCGGCAGGGCAGAATGAGGACTATGAAAACGCTCCTTAACATCATCTGGCTTGTCTTCGGTGGGTTCTGGCTGGCTTTGGGCTACTTCGCGGCAGGCATCATTTGCTGCGTGCTCATTGTGACCATCCCGTGGGGCATCGCGTCCTTCCGGATCGGGGCTTACTGCCTGTGGCCCTTCGGCCAGATGGTGGTTGAGAAGCCGGGCGGTGCCGGGGTCTTCGCTACCCTGGGCAACGTGATCTGGCTGCTGGTTGCGGGCATCTGGATTGCGATCGGTCACGTGGTCACGGCGGTTGCCATGGCCATCACCATCATTGGAATCCCGCTGGCCATCGCCAACCTGAAGCTGATCCCCGTCTCGCTGATGCCCTTGGGCAAGCAGATTGTGCCCACCAGCCAGCCGTTCGTGAGCACCTACCGCTAGACCGCCGCACCCCATTTAGACGGTTCGCTGCAGGGTAGACGATTCCTGCCGTCTACCCTGCAGCTCGTCGTCTAAGCGGGGAAGGCTTGGGGGAACTGCTCACCCGAGTTCGCCGGTGAGGTTCCGTCGCGCAGCCGTTAACCAGAGTGCTTTGGCGCGTTCGCCGTGGAACAGCGGGTCCAGCCTGAGGAGCTGACGTACGACGGCGGCGCGGCCGTTCGCGAAGTCCTCGTCGCTGACGTGGGCGTAGTCTTCGCGGACGGCGGCAAGGTACCTGGCATAGGACTGGGGGTCACCGCCGAGCACGGAGAGATCGGCATCGCAAAGGAGCGCCCCGGCGTAGTCACCTGTCTTTGGGCTGTGCGTGGCCGTGAGCCGGACAAGCCGGGCCACCTCGGCCACCTCGTGCGGAGCCAAACCAGCGGCCGTGAGACGTTCTTCGGCAAGGCGTGCGGATTCTTCTTCGTCCTTCCCGGCGACCCCTTCGTAGACGGCATCGTGAAACCAGGCGGCAAGCACAACTGTTCTGGCGGGTTGTTCCGGTTCCGCCAGCACATCCAAGGCTTCGAGGACGGCCAGGAGATGTGTCCTGCTGTGATACTTCCGGCGTTCCTCGCCCCAGCGTTCCAGCAACTCAAGGCCCAGCTCCTCATGCCCTGGGTAGGTGCTGTTCCAACGTTCCATCAACGGTACTGTCAAGGCCTTGCTCCGTTCACGAGCCGGGATACGTAGTCCGCTGGCAATGAGCTTGCGGACCAGGATGCGGGCCTCCACTGGGATGGCACCCGCAGAAACGAGGTCGTTGTAGCGGCGTTCTGGGACGTCGTAGTGGTCGCCGTCGAAGGCCCGCCCGGGAACTCCGGCGGCGGCCGCGAATGCGTGCAGCTCATCCAACGACGAGTCCGAAACCAGATGCGAAAACACTGTTCCATGCGCTGGCCACAAGGGCGGATCGAGGTAGATGGCCATTGCCAAAGTGTACCCATGTGATCCTTCCCAGTTGCCGGCCATCGGGACGTCTACCGCCGTGCTGCCGTCCCGGAAGTACAGGCTTCACTGCCCGCGCTGATCACGGCAACTGGGAAGGAGTGCAGGAAACTCAGTGCTGCGCCGGCAGGATGTTCTGGTTACCGCGGAAGACGTTGTCCGGATCAAATTCGCGTTTCACCAGGGACAGCCTCCGGTAGTTCTGTTCTCCATAAGCTGCCATGATCCGGTCCTGCCCTTCGTCGCCGATGAAGTTCAGCCATACGCCTCCCGTGGTGTGCGGGGCGATGTCCTGCCGGAATTGTTTGACCCAGGCTTTTGCCTCCTGGCCGCCTTCCGGAGTTTCGGCCAGGCCGAACGGGTGGCTGACCCACGAGGCTCCCCGGTGCTGAAGGGGTGTGTTTGCAGCGGCCGGCCCGGAAACTGCTCCGCCCCAGCGTGCCACCAACTGCTGCGAGTGCGGTCCTGGAAGGCGCTGCGCTGAGTCAACCAGCAGATCCAGGGCATCATCGGAAAGATCGTTGTGGTAGTCGGCGCTCCAGTAGTTATAGAGGTCCGGGGGATCATCAATCATGCACTGGAAGTCCGCATAGGCCATGGGTGAGACCAGATCCACGGAGGGGCCCAGATCCTTGAACGGCGTGGCGTGCTCCGCGCCGGACTCTACGTCGCCGGCGTAGATGTAGGCCATCCCCACGGCGAGTTTGCCCACCATCTCTTCCGGAACGAACTCTTCCGAGGGAGCGGTGAGGTACACGAGGGCTGTACCTACGGCGTCGGGAGCGTCAAACGCGATCTGCCGGTAGGCCCGGGACAAGCCGGCGGCGTCCTCGCCGGGGAAAAGCATGAGTCCGGCCATGACGGAAGGCCCAAGATCGTGCAGTTTGAACGTCAGCGATGTTGCGACGCCGAAGTTCCCGCCTCCTCCGTGAAGAGCCCAGAACAGCTCCGGATTCTCGCCCGGGCTGGCGGTCACCCGATCCCCGGATGCCGTGACCAGGTCCACCGAAAGGAGGTTGTCGCAGGCGAATCCGTAAGCCCGTTCCAGCCATCCTGAGCCCCCACCCAAGGTAAACCCCGAGACTCCCGTAGTGGATGCGCGTCCGCCAGTGACCGCCAGCCCATATTGCTGTGTTGCGCGATCGAACTCACCCCAAGTGAGTCCGGCACCCGCCGTGGCAGTCTTCATCCCGCGGTCTATGCTGATGGACTTCATGGGACGGACGTCCACCACCAGGCCGCCCTCATTGGTGGACATCCCCGCCACCGAGTGCCCGCCCGAGCGAACCGCGACGTCCAGATTGTGGTTGTGCGCATAGTGCAGTGCCTCGGCTACTTCGCCAGGATCAGAGCATTTGGCAATGACGGCGGGCCGGCGATCAATCATTGCGTTGAAGAGTTTCCGGGCGTCGTCATAGCTGGGACTGTCCGGTCGAATCCATTCCATGGGACGCTCCTCCGCGCCTAAGACTCTCCCCATGAACAGGGTACGGCTGCGGGTCCCTTGGGGCTAGAGCATAACGGCGAACGACGACGGCGGCGCACCACTTTCCGCCAGGCGCACCAGAGTTTACGGGTGCGTCGTGCGGCACGGGGTGCACGAGTGACGCCAAAGGGGTGCACACGGCGGTAAAGGGTGCGGACGTAAACACCCCCACCCATAGAGTCATGTTTCGCTTGCAACTACATACGAGCAAAGCAACCGCATATGCGGCACTATGATGAAACCATGCCGCAAATACGAATTTCCGAAGCCGCCCGCTTCCTGGGTGTCAGCGACGACACCGTGAGGCGCTGGACTGAAAACGGAACGCTAACAGCCGGAAAGGACGCAGCCGGGCGCTTGGCTGTGGACGGATTGGAACTGGCCACGCTTGCCCGCGATCAATCGCACCTCCCGGACAATCCGTCCCGGGCAGCAAGCTCAGCACGGAACCGCTTCGTCGGCCTGGTCACCGGCATCACCGCGGACAAGGTCATGGCCCAAGTGGAACTTCAGTGCGGGCCGTTCCGCGTGGTGTCGCTGATGAGCAGCGAAGCTGTCCGGGAGCTCGGGCTGGAACTGGGCTCGGTAGCCACCGCCGTGGTCAAGGCCACCACTGTCATCATCGAAACACCGCAGGGAAAGAGCATCATATGAGGAACTTCCGGAATCGCGTCACAAACTCGGTGGTGGCGGGCGCTTTGGCCATAGGCCTGGCAGGTAGCTTTACGGCCTGCGCATCCGGAACGACGCGTCCGGCCACCGGCTCGCCCAGCCCGGGGTCCTCCATGTCCGGAGAAATCACGGTCTTTGCGGCGGCTTCCCTGAAAACCACCTTCACCCAGCTGGCCAAGGATTTTGAAGTCCAGCACCCTGGCACCAAAGTGACGCTGAGCTTCGCCGGCTCGTCAGACCTTGTCACGCAGATCACCCAGGGCGCTCCCGCGGACGTTTTCGCCTCGGCGGACGCGAAGAACATGAACAAGCTCGCTGATCAGGGCCTCGTGGAGAGTGCGGCAACCAACTTTGCCACCAACGTCCTGGAGATCGCGGTCCCGCCCGGCAATCCGGCGTCGATCTCTTCCTTCGCGGACCTCGCCAAGCCCGGCGTCAAAGTGGTGACCTGCGCCAGCCAGGTTCCCTGCGGTGCCGCAACGGAGGCCGTTGAGAAGGCTGCGGGGACAACGCTGAAGCCGGTCAGCGAGGAATCGTCCGTGACCGATGTCCTGGGCAAAGTGACCTCGGGCGAAGCTGACGCGGGCCTGGTGTACGTCACGGACGTCAGGGGCGCCGGTGACAAGGTTGTTGGCATACCTTTCCCGGAGTCGGACAAGGCCGTCAATACTTACCCGATCGCCACTGTTGGCCCCAGCAAGAACAAGGAACTCGCGGCGGCTTTCATAGCCAACGTCACCAGTGAAGCGGGCAAGAAGGTCCTTAGAGATGCCGGCTTCGGAACGCCGTAGCGGAGGCTACGCGGGCGTGATCAAGCGCGGCGGCTACCACGGTATTCCGCGCTGGATCTACCTGATCGCCGCTATGGGCGGACTCCTCATGGTGCTTCCCTTGGCGGCCATGCTCCTGCGGGTGAACTGGCCACAGTTCATTCCGCTGATCACCTCGGACTCATCCGTCGCCGCGCTGGGCCTGAGTTTGAGGACCTCTGCGGCCAGCACCGTCCTGTGCATTGTGCTGGGAGTTCCTCTGGCGTTGGTGCTGGCCCGTGGGGAGTTCCCCGGACAGAGGCTTCTCCGTTCGTTCGTCCTGTTGCCGCTGGTGCTGCCGCCGGTGGTTGGCGGCCTCGCCCTGCTGTATACCTTCGGCCGGCAAGGCCTCCTCGGAAAATCCCTTGAACTGGCCGGCATCCAGATCGCGTTCTCCACTGCCGCCGTGGTCCTGGCCCAGACTTTTGTTGCTCTGCCGTTCCTGGTGGTCAGCCTGGAGGGCGCCCTCCGATCGGCAGGAAGCCGATACGAGGCTGTGGCGGCAACCCTCGGCGCCCGGCCCACCACGGTCCTGCGGAGGGTCACCCTGCCGCTGGTTCTGCCGGGACTCGGATCCGGGGCAGTGTTGTCCTTCGCTCGGAGTTTGGGTGAGTTCGGCGCTACGTTGACCTTTGCAGGGAGCCTGGAGGGCATCACCCGCACCCTTCCGCTGGAGATCTATTTGCAGCGCGAAACCGACCCCGACGCTGCCGTGGCGCTTTCCTTGGTGCTGGTGGCGGTAGCAGTTGCGGTGGTTGGGCTGAGTTATGGCCGCCGACGCAGCATCCCAGCGGAGGTTCGCCCATGAGTTTCGAGCTGCAGGCCAGTCTCCGCGACAGAAACTTTGAAATGTCGGTGAGTTTGGCGGACGGGGAAACACTGGCCATTCTGGGGCCAAACGGTGCTGGAAAGTCCACGTTGCTGAGCGTGATTGCGGGTTTGCTGCGGCCCGATTCCGGCCGGGCGCGGATCGGCGGCAGGGAGCTGTTCACGCTCGACGCCGGCACCCACTTTTGGAGCCCTCCTCACCTCCGGGGGACTGCCCTTCTGGCCCAGGAGGCGCTCCTCTTCCCGCACCTGAACGCCTTGAACAACGTGGCGTTCGGACCGCGCAGTGCGGGTGCGTCCAAGCCGGCAGCGCTGAAATCCGCACACCACTGGCTGGGCGAAGTGGATGCGCTGGAGCTGGCAGGCCGTAAACCCGCCCAGTTGTCCGGCGGGCAGGCCCAACGTGTTGCCGTGGCCCGCGCTTTGGCCGCTGAGCCAGAGCTCCTGCTGCTGGATGAGCCAATGGCAGCACTGGACATCCACGCAGCGCCCTTGCTCCGCCGTGTTCTCAAACGCGTCTTGAAGGACCGTAAAGCCATCATCGTCACGCACGACATCCTGGACGCCTATATGCTCGCCCACCGCGTCATTGTGGTGGAGAACGGGCGCATCACCGAAGAAGGACCCACGCGCCAGGTTCTCGAGCGGCCACGAAGCCACTTTGCCGCCGGCCTCGCAGGGCTGAACCTCGTTGCCGGGACCATCTCTGGGGACGGAATAACGACGCCGGATGGCCGGCTTTTCGCTGGCCAACACGATCCGAACTGGTCACCGGTGCCCGGGCAGGCAGGCGTGGCCGCCTTCCCGCCGTCGAGCGTTTCCGTCTTCCTGGGCGACGTCCACGGAAGTCCACGCAATTCCTTCCCTGTGACCATCACGGACCTGGAACCATACGGGGATCAGATCCGCGTCCGCGCCCGCAGCGGGCCGTCGGCTCAGGCTTTGTGGGCTGATATCACTCCGGCCGCTTCCGCGGATCTTGGTCTGGTGCCTGGCATGGATGTCAGGTTTGTGGTCAAGTCTGCAATGGTCTCGGTGTACCCGGCCTGATGCTACTCCCGGTACATGCGTTCCCTGTACGAGGGTCCGTAGTAGGACTCAAGGTCCGCGAGCTGGGCTTCGGGCTGCGTGTAGCGCTGTGCCAGTAGGGCGATGCTCGGTAGCGCGTCGGGGCCCCAGGTCTCCGGTTCCCACAGTCCGCTCCGCATGAATGCCTTGCCGCAATGGGTGAACACTTCCTCCACAGCCACCACAATGGCGGCGCGGGGCCGGTGCCCTTTGACCACCATGTGGTCGAAGAACTGGGCGTCCCGGACGATCGTTGCCGTTCCGTTGATCCGCAGGGTGTCCGTGCGGCCGGGGACTATAGACAGGATGCCGACGTTCGGGTTTTCCAGGATGTTGTGGAAGCCGAAGGCCAACTTGTTTCCCGGGCGCTCCGGGATGGCGATGGTGTGATCGTCCAGGACCTGGATGAAGCCGGCAGGATCACCTTTGGGTGAGGCATCCACCCGCCCTTGAGCGTCGGTGGTGGAGACCACGCAGAAGGGGCTTGCTGCCAACCATTGGCGGTCGAAGTCACTGAGGGATGCACGCACTTTCTTCCTGGTGCGGTCGAGGGGCAATCCGATGAGTTCTTCGAGTTCTTCTGCGGTTGAGATGGTCTCCATGGCCCCAGCCTACTTTCCCCTGATTTCGGCGGACTCTGGACAGCAGTTTCGCCGTGGGCAAACATGGAAGCCAGAGGACCCCACAGCAAAGTTGAGCGTAGTAGACTCAACTTTGTAATCACAGGCATCACTCCAGAAAGGGAGCACTCTTTGGACGTCAAATTCACCACCAAAAGCCAGGAGGCCCTTTCTGCGGCCGCCATGAATGCCTCAACTGCAGGCAACCCGCAGCTTGAGCCCGCCCACCTCTTGAAGGCCCTCATGGACCAGCGCGAGGGTGTTGCTGTGGCCCTTCTGCGTGCCACCGGCGCTGACCCGGATGCGGTGAGCGTACAGGCCAGCTCGGCCATCAAGGCCCTTCCATCATCCTCGGGCAGCTCGGTCCAGCAAGCACAGCTGTCCCGCCAGTCCATGCAGGCCATCCAGGCTGCCCAGAACGAGGCCGACAAACTCGGCGACTCCTTTGTTTCCACGGAACATTTGCTGCTGGGGCTCTCTGCCGGAAGCGACGCCGTAGGCAAGTTAATGCGCGACGCCGGTGCCTCCCATGAGGCGCTGCTCGCCGCCCTGCCTGGTGTCCGGGGCGACAGGAACGTCAACTCGCCGGATCCGGAGAACACCTTCCAGGCCTTGGAGAAGTTCGGCACGGACCTCACGGCCGTGGCCCGTTCCGGCAAGCTGGATCCCGTGATTGGACGCGACAGCGAAATCCGTCGTGTTGTCCAGGTCCTGAGCCGACGCACCAAGAACAACCCCGTACTGATTGGTGAACCGGGCGTAGGCAAGACCGCTGTGGTGGAAGGCCTCGCCCAGCGCATGGTGGCTGGAGACGTTCCCGAAAGCCTGCGCGGCAAAACCCTTATCGCGTTGGACCTTGCGTCCATGGTGGCCGGCGCCAAGTACCGTGGCGAGTTCGAGGAACGTCTGAAGGCTGTCCTGGAGGAAATCAAGAACTCCAACGGCCAGATCGTCACGTTCATCGATGAGATCCACACGGTTGTGGGTGCCGGTGCCACCGGCGAAAGCGCCATGGATGCCGGAAACATGCTCAAGCCCATGCTGGCCCGCGGTGAGCTGCGTCTGATCGGTGCCACCACTTTGGACGAGTACCGCGAGAACATCGAAAAGGATCCTGCCCTGGAACGGCGTTTCCAGCAGGTCTACGTCGGCGAGCCCAGCGTGGAGGACACCATCGGTATCCTTCGTGGCCTGAAGGAACGCTACGAGGCACACCACAAGGTAGCCATTGCCGACTCCGCATTGGTGGCAGCCGCAACGCTGTCCAACCGCTACATCTCAGGCAGGCAGCTTCCGGACAAAGCCATTGACCTCGTGGACGAGGCTGCTTCACGGCTCCGTATGGAGATCGACTCTGCTCCCGAGGAAATAGACCAACTGCGCCGTGCCGTAGACCGGTTGACCATGGAAGAGCTGGCCCTTCAAGGTGAGACTGATCCGGCCTCGGTGGAACGGCTGGCAGCGCTCCGTGCGGACAAGGCTGACAAGAACGAGGAACTGAGTGCCCTGAACGCGCGCTGGGAGGCTGAGAAGGCCGGACTCAACCGGGTAGGTGATCTGAAGGCGAAGATCGACGAGCTGCGTTCGGCTGCTGATAAGTCCCAACGCGAAGGTGATCTTGAGTCGGCGTCGCGCATTCTCTACGGGGAACTGCCGGCACTGGAGCGGGAGCTGAGCGCTGCTGCCGAGGAAGAATCAGCCCGGAGCGACTCCAAGCCCGAACTCATGGTTGCCGAGGATGTCACGGCAGATGACATTGCCGAAGTCATCTCGGCATGGACGGGGATTCCTGCCGGCCGCATGCTTCAGGGTGAATCGCAGAAGCTGCTGCACATGGAAGAGGAACTCGGCAAACGTCTCATCGGTCAGACCAAGGCCGTTCAAGCCGTGTCCGACGCCGTACGCCGTGCCCGTGCCGGAATCAGCGACCCCAACCGCCCCACGGGTTCGTTCCTGTTCCTGGGGCCCACGGGTGTGGGTAAGACGGAACTGGCCAAGGCCTTGGCGGACTTCCTCTTTGACGACGAACGCGCCATGATCCGGATCGACATGTCCGAGTACAGCGAAAAGCACTCGGTGGCACGCCTGGTGGGTGCCCCTCCGGGATACGTGGGCTACGAGGAAGGCGGCCAGCTAACGGAGGCTGTGCGTCGCAGGCCCTACTCCGTGGTGCTGCTGGACGAGGTGGAGAAGGCCCACCCTGAGGTCTTCGACATCCTCCTGCAGGTCCTGGATGATGGGCGACTCACCGACGGCCAGGGCCGCACCGTGGACTTCCGCAACACCATTCTTGTGCTGACCTCCAACTCGGGAAGCCAGTTCCTTGTGGACCAGTCCTTGGACGCAAAGGCCAAGAGGGACGCGGTGATGGCGGTGGTGCAAGCCTCGTTCAAGCCGGAGTTCCTCAACCGCCTGGACGAGATCGTCCTCTTCGATCCACTGAACGTAGAGGAACTCGCCCGGATCGTGGAGCTGCACGTGGCCGAGTTGGGCAACCGTCTCCGTGATCGCCGCCTGACGCTTGAAGTCACTGACGGCGCACGTGCGTGGTTGGCTATGTCCGGCTTCGACCCCGCTTATGGCGCCCGGCCCTTGCGCCGGCTCGTGCAGCGGGAGATTGGCGACCGCCTGGCCAAGGAGATCCTGGCCGGTGAGATCACGGACGGTGACACCGTGCTGGTGGACACCTCGACTGACGTTGAGGAACTCACCATCGAAGGGCTGGAATCCATGGAAGGTCCCGGCGGCGGCATGCTGGTGGGTTCGGGCCTGACAGTCCGCAGGAAGTAGCGTCCAGGCTACTTCCTGAGGAGATCCTCCTTGATGGTGTTGCCTGAATCCACCACGATGAAGCAATCAACGCGGCGGTCGCCCTGGTCCCAACTTGAGGTGCTCGGGTAAACGTTCTGCTGGAGCAGAATGTAGTTATCGGCCGCATCGTTGAGCTTCACGTCTTTGCAAACCTCGCGGCCTTTCTCCTTCAGGGCATTGGTTCCGGGGAAGGATTCGTCAGCACCGTAGCTGAAAACGGCGCCAAGTTGGGCCGAGTGCTCGGTATCGCAAGCTACAGCTCTGGCTTTTGATGCGTTGGCGTCAAAGTCGGCGAAGCAGTCCCCAACTTGGAAGTCCGTTGCATCCGCGTCGCGGGGGAGAGGGCCGGCCGTAGGAGCTGCGCTGGGTGAAGCTACGGATGCTTCAGGCCGGGTCCCCAGCAGGTTGAGGAGGACCCAGATTACAACGCCAATAAGTATCAGGACGCCCACCACGATTCCGCCGATGACCAGCCGCTGCCGCTTGACCGGGTCCCCGTGGGGTTCAGGCTGTCCGTTGGGCCCCGGCGGCCATTCCTGGCCGGGGTAGGGCTGCTGGCCCGGGTACGGTTGCTCGCCTGCGTAAGGCTGTTGCCCGGGGTATGGCTGCGAGCCCAGGTAGGCCTGCGGCCCCGCATAAGGCTGCTGGCTGACGTACGGCTGCTGCCCTCCATGTGTTGGAGATCCCACATGAACGGGCGTACCAGCGTTCTCGACGGATGCTGGGTTCCCGCCGGATGCTGAGTCCGCAGGCGGCAGTGTGGGGTCCGGCTGCTCCGCCGGGTTGGAAACGAAGTCGGGGTCGAGGTCCGGGGCGGGGTCCGGTTGCAGTCCTGAGGGAGGCGTCCAAGGAGCTGCCGGCGGTTGCTGGCCCGGCGCCGGCGGTGTCTGTGGCGCGGAAGGTACTCCATCCTCGCCTTGCTCGCGTGGTGAACCGTCACGGGGTGAAGTGTTGTCCTGGCTCATATTCCGGGGTATGCCTTCCTGCTGTGGAGCCGCATTGAGGCAGACTCTACCCAATTTTCGTCTCTCTTGGAGGTCTGCAGGCGAGGTTTCCACTGTAGTTGACCCGGACGCAGGGGCCAGGTGGCGCACAGGCACTCCCGAAAGCATGTAATCTAGACATACGACAAATTGACCAAACATTCCGGGGCCTCACCGATAGCCAAGGTGACCACCTCCGGTCCAAGTACAAAAGGGGGTCACGCCATGGGGCGCGGCCGTCAAAAGGCAAAAGCTACCAAGCAGGCTCGGGACATCAAGTACTACTCCCCGAACACTGACTATTCGGCACTTGAGCGGGAGCTCACGGGTCCGTCCAGTCGTGTAAAGAGCCACTTCCCGGACGATCCCCCGGAGCCGGATTATTCGGCCTACGAGGACAAGTACGCGGAAGATGACGACGACGAGGTAGACACCCGTCGGATCGGATAGCTGTCGCAATCAACAGGTGCCCTTGGCACTGAGTTGCGGACCGCCGTCGTACATCAGGTCATCGTGCATTTCCGGATGCCGTATATCTTTTGAAAAAGGGCCTTCAGGCCACGCCTTTCATTGGCGTACCCTGAGGGCCCTTTTTTGCGTAGGCTGGAGTTCGAGCGCGTCGAAAGGGTAATCCATGCCGGAGGTCCAGAGTTATCAGCAGGGAACACCGTGTTGGGTGGACCTGTCCTCCACCGACATTGACGTTTCCAAGGAGTTCTACCGTCACCTCTTCGGGTGGGAACTGGACGCCATGGACGCCGGAAATGGCATGACCTACTACATGGCCAAACTGAAGGGCCGGTACGTGGCGGGAATGATGCAGCAAACACCTGATTCCCCGCCGGGAATGCCGTCCTATTGGGCGAACTACCTTGCCGTTGATTCCGCAGATGAGACTGCCAGGCGTGTGGAGGCCGCTGGAGGTACCGTTCTTTTCCCTCCTGACTCTGTTCCCAACGGCAGCGGGCGTATGTTCTTCGCCACAGATCCCACTGGTGCGCAGATCGGTTTCTGGGAGGCCGGCAATCATCCGGGGGCGGGTCTGGTGAACGAGCCCGGAACCATGATTTGGAATGAACTGCAGACCAATGACGTCCCCAAGGCCGTGGCTTTTTATGAGGCCGTGACTGGTTGCAGCAGCGAAACGGAACCGGCCGGTGACTTGCAGGAATACACGAGCCTGCTGGTGGACGGGAAGCGGATTGCCGGTGCGCTGAAGTTGCCTATTGAAGGGTTGTCGCCGTTTTGGATGACGTACTTCAACGTGCTGGATATTGACGCAACAGTGGAGCAAGCCGTCGATTTGAGGAGCCACGTGATCGCCCCACCTTTTGATGTTCCAGGAGTTGGGCGGATGGCCGTGCTGATGGACCCGGCAGGCGCAGCGTTCAGCATCATGTCAGGCCTCGCAGCATGACCGCCCGCAAGCACTACGCCAGTGGTGAGCCTTGCTGGGCGGACCTCCAGACACGGGATGTTGCGGCAGCCAAGACCTTCTACGGGCAGGTGTTCGGTTGGACTTTCAAGGACCTGCCCACGCCGGATGGCCGCAGTTATGCGCAGGCGTTCGTGAAGGACCAATTGGTGGCCGTGATCGCTCCCCAAAACCCCATGCAGGAGGCCGCCGGAACGCATGGTCAGTGGAACATCTATTTATCGGCCACTGACACGGAGGAAATCGCCGAAGAAACGGTCCACGCAGGCGGGAAGCTTCAATTTGGCCCTGAGGCTGTAGCGGATACAGGCGTCCTGGCCTTCATCGAGCCACCGGGCGGCGGCACCACGGGCATTTGGCAAGCCGGAACCCACACGGGCAGTCACCTGTTCAATGAGCCCGGAGCTTTGGCGTGGGCTGAACTGTTGACGCCTGAGCCGCAGGCCGCCGTCGCATTTTTCCAGCAGCTTTTCAGCCATGACGTCACCGAATATCCCCAGGACGACGGCGGGAGCTACAGCACGCTGATGGTCAAGGGTGAGGAAGTGGCTGGCATAGTTCCTGCCGACGAGGGCGATGAAGCCGGCTGGCAGATTTACTTTGGCGTTGCGGACCTGCGCAAAGCAGCCGAAGCGGCCATTGCCGGGGGAGGAGAGCTTCTGGTGGAACCGGAGGACAAACCCGAAACGGGGTCGTTGGCCACCGTGCAGGATCCGCAGGGCGGCGTGCTGAGCCTGATCCAGGTCTAGGGTTGGAGAAATAAGAGCGGCCGGGCAATCAGCCCGGCCGCTCTCTTGATGTTGCTTTAGAAGGCAGAAATCCGCTTAGGCGTAGGCGTTTACCAAACGGACAGCGCCGCCGTCGACTCCCTTGGCACCCTGGACGTAGTCCGGGCCGGTCTTGTCGATCGAGTCGCTGTCAGCCGAAACGGTACCCATAACCCAAGACGGCAGGCCGCGGTCGTTGAGGCGGGCAACTGCGGCGTCGGCTGCTTCGGCGGAAACGATGGCAACCATGCCCACGCCGAGGTTCAGCGTGCGCTCGAGGTCTGCCAGCGGGACGTTGCCCAGCTCTGACACCAGCTTGAAGATGGCGGGAAGTTCCCAGCTGTTGCGGTCCACCGTGGCCACGAGGCCCTGCGGGAGGACGCGGGCCAGGTTGGCTGCCAGTCCGCCGCCGGTGACGTGGCTGAAGCCGTGAACAGCGTTGGCCGAGTGCACGGGGAAGGTGCGGGCCAGGTCCAGGCAGTCAGCTGCGTAAACGCGGGTGGGCTCCAGGAGTTCTTCACCCAGGGTGCGTCCGAGCTCGGATACCTGGCGGTCCAGGGCCCAGCCGGCGTGGTTGATGACGCGGCGGACCAGGGAGTAGCCGTTGGAGTGCAGGCCGGAGGAAGCCATGCCGATCACGACGTCGCCGGCGCGGACACGGTCCGGGCCGAGCAGCGCGTCGGCCTCGACGATGCCGGTTGCGGCACCTGCAACATCGTATTCGTGCTCACCCAGGAGGCCCGGGTGTTCAGCGGTTTCGCCACCCACCAGGGCGGTGCCGGCAACGGAGCACGCAGCAGCAATACCGCGGACGATGTCAGCGATGCGCTCCGGGACAACCTTGCCGCAGGCGATGTAGTCGGTCATGTAGAGCGGCTCAGCGCCAACCACAACGATGTCGTCCACCACCATGCCCACGAGGTCGAAACCGATGGTGTCGTGGATGTCCATGGCCTGCGCGATGGCAACCTTGGTTCCAACACCGTCAGTGGACGTCGCCAGCAGCGGCTTCTTGTAGGTCAGCAGCTTCGAGACGTCGTACAGGCCAGCGAAACCGCCGACGCCGCCAATCACCGATGAGTTGTGGGTGGCCTTGATGGCACCCTTCATGAGTTCAACTGCGCGGTCTCCCGCTTCTACGTCCACACCCGCGGAGGCGTAGGTGATACCGGAGTTATTCTCAGCGGCGGGTGTTGCGGAGCTCATACAGACTCTTTCTTGTCGGCGTCGGTCAAACGATCAGCGTCGGTAAGCAGGTTTTCAAATTCGGCATCGGGCCCGGGATCGCACCCCGTGGCACCCGGCTTCTCGGCAGGATCCTCGGAATCGTCCACAGACCCGGACTGAGCGGCCGGTTCAAGGCCACCAAGGTCCGTGCGCTCCAGCAGGTTCTTGCCCAGCTTGTCCGCGTGCGGCAGCTCGATGGGGTACTTGCCGGTGAAGCAGGCGGTGCAGAGGCGTTCGCGCGGCTGCTGGGTAGCGCCGATCATGCCGTCTTCGGAGATGTAGGCCAGCGAGTCAGCGCCAATGGCCGTGGAGATTTCCTCGATGGTGGCACCGTTGGCGATCAATTCCGCGCGGGAGGCGAAGTCGATGCCATAGAAGCAAGGCCACTGGACCGGGGGAGAAGAAATCTTGACGTGCACTGCGGCGGCGCCGGCTTCGCGGAGCATCCGGACAATGGCGCGCTGGGTGTTGCCACGGACGATCGAGTCATCCACCACAACAATGCGCTTGCCGCGGATCACCGATTCCAAGGCGTTGAGCTTGAGCCGGATACCCAGCTGGCGCAGCGTCTGCGAGGGCTGGATGAACGTGCGGCCCACGTAGGCGTTCTTTACGAAACCATGGGCGAACGGGATTCCGGACTGCTCTGCGTAGCCAACAGCGGCGGGTGTGCCGGACTCGGGTACAGGGATGACGAGGTCTGCCTCGTGCGTGTTTTCGCGGGCCAACTGGCGGCCCATCTCAACACGTGCCTCGTACACGGAGCGGCCGGCAATGGCTGCGTCCGGGCGGGCAAGGTAAACGTATTCGAAGACGCAGCCTGCGGGGGTTGCCTCGGCGAAGCGCTGAGAACGGACGCCGTCCTCATCGATTGCAATGAACTCGCCGGGCTCGATCTCGCGGATGAAGCTCGCGCCAACGGTGGCCAGGCCGGCCTGCTCGGAGGCAACAACCCAGCCGCGATCCAGACGGCCCAGGCACAGCGGGCGGATGCCGTAGGTATCGCGGGCTGCGTAGAGGGTTCCTTCATCCATGAAGACGAAGCAGAAGCCGCCCTTGATCTTGGGCAGCAGCTCCAGGGCGGTCTGCTCCAGGGTCTTGCCCTCTTCGCCTTCAAGGAGGGCTGTGACCAGTGCGGTGTCCGAGGTGTTGCCCTGCTTCATCTCACCGGTCAGCTGGCCATCGTTGCGCTCAAGGATCATTTCCCGGAGTTCAGCGGTGTTGGTCAGGTTGCCGTTGTGGGCCAAGGCAACCGTGCCGGTTGCTGTTGCGCCCAGGGTTGGCTGCGCGTTGGCCCAGTGGCTTGCGCCGGTGGTGGAGTACCGGCAGTGGCCAACGGCCAGGTGCCCGGTAAGGGTGTTCAGGGTTGTCTCATCGAAGACCTGGGACACAAGGCCCATGTCCTTATAGACGTTGATGCGCTTGCCGTCACTGGTAGCTATACCAGCCGATTCTTGTCCGCGGTGCTGCAGCGCATACAGCCCGTAATAGGTGAGTTTTGCTACTTCTTCACCGGGAGCCCAAACCCCAAAGACGCCACAAGCGTCCTGAGGGCCTTTTTCGCCGGGGAGAAGATCATGAGAAAGTTTTCCGTCGCCACGTGCCACTGGTCGATTGTCTCATGATGTAGGCGTGGTACGTTCCCCCGCAGCCTATGTGACCCGCCGAATGGGCGCAGAATTGGCGTGTTCCCACAAAAATGCGGTGTGTCTCACACTAAGTACCCCGGTCAAGGGGTGGGCCGGGCGCCTGACTTAGCGGACGTCGTCGTTCTCTGGTCCTTCGTCCGGAACCGAGTCCGGAACGGGCTCCACCACGGCGCGCTGGGTGCGCTTGACGCTGATGCGGTCCAGAATCAGGGCAAGGATCGAGAAGAGAATGACGCCGCCGCCCGCGCAGACGATCAGGAAGAAGCCGAACACGGTGCCGGCGTCGAAAGCGGGGTCGGCTTGGCGGCCGTAGGCGATGATTGCGGCCACGATTGCACCGACCACGGCTCCCAAAATCATGAAGGGTACAAACTTGGGTGCCCGGCGGACCGTGATCTCGCGGCGGGCGGAGTTGGGGGTGGTGTCCTCTGAAGCCATGCCTTCAAGCGTACCGTTCCGCGTTTGTGTACAGATAATGCCCCTAAAGCGACTCTTTAGGGGCATTATCTGTACAAAAACTCCCGAGGTTAGCTGCCGCGGTACGTAGAGAACGCGAACGGGCTCAGCAGGAGGGGCACGTGATAATGCTCGCCGGCGTCCGAAACTGTGAAGTTCAAGTCCACTTCGGGGAAGAACGTCTCTGTTCCCAGCCCTTCGTAGTAGGCACCCGTAGCGAAGTTAAGGCGGTAGGCGCCACCGGGAATGCGTTCCGGGCCAAGGGTCTTGATGCGGCCATCGGCGTCGGTTTCGCCTTTCGCCACCAGGGTCCAGTCATCGCCTTCGCGGACGTAAAGTACGACGGCGACACCCGCCGCCGGGCGTCCGGAACCTGTGTCCAGAATATGGGTTGTTACTTGTGAAACGCTCATGCGTTGACTCCTTCGCTGATCAGTCCGGAGAGGCGCAGCAGTGCGATCTCCCGGAGCTGGCCGGCCACGATTGTGTCTTCTTCCTGGGGGGTGTGGGTGAGGCGTTCCTGGAGGGCGGCGAGCATTTCCTGTGCGCTGCGGCCTGCGGCGCGAATCAGGAAAACCCTGCCGAACTTCTCCTCATACGCCCGGTTTCCCTCGGCGAGGGCGGCAGTTACCTGGCTGTCGCCGGGATCAACGCCTGCCTGCTCCGAACGCGACATGGCCGCCTCGGTGGTCTGGGCCTTGGGACGTTCGCCGATCCGGGGGTGGTGCGCCATGGCGGATTCCACCTCGGCCGCGGTGAACGGCTCAGCGGCACGCTGGGCTTGCCCCAGCAGCTCGTCGACGCTGGCGTAGGGGCGCGCGTCCACGATGGACTCAACCCAGCGGCTGATATCCAGGCAAGGGGTGAGCGTCCTGATGGCCTCGTCCCGGTCAACACTGTTGAATACTGCAAGCTCCATGCTTGTGTCATCCTCATGCAAAATGCTGGCATCCATGGTGTGGGCTATGCGGAACTCCTGCGGGTGCAGGAGGAAGCCCGTGCTTCAAGCTTCCGCATCATGGAACTGTTATTTCAGCATACGTAATTTAGTTAAGCGGAGTGAGCGGCCCGGTGTCAAGAGGCTACCGCGCTGTGACGGCGTGTTCTCACCGTCAGATAGAGGCGGTGGGCGGTTATGACCAGCGCCAGCCAGGCAATGCCGATTGCCCAAGCCGCCAGAACGTCCGTCAACCAGTGATGGCCCAGGTAGACCCGGCTCAGGCCCATGGTGAAAGCGAACACTGCCGCCACGAGGACCGTGATGACCCTGGCCTTGGTGGTCTTCAACCGGAGAATGATCAGGTAGGCCACAATTCCCGCGATCACAATCGAGTTCAGGGAGTGCCCGCTGGGGAATGACGCCGAGTGTTCATAGGGCGGAATGGCGTCGGCAATGTCCGGGCGGCTCCGGCCAAAGATCGGCTTGCCCAGGATGGTGATCACCAGCGAACCCAGCCCGGCTGCGAGCATCAGGATGACCGGAGTCCACGAACGCCTTCGCGTGGCAAGGAAAACCATGATTCCCACGGCAAGGATGGGCATGCCCACCGTGCCGCCGATGTTGGTATAGGCGGTGGTTGTCATGTCCAGCCCGGGGGAGCGCACGGACTTGGCGGCTGCCAACACGGGATCGTCCAGCCCGGCCACGCCGTCCGCTTCTGTGACGGACTCATAGACCTCGCCGAATACCAGGGCCAGTGAAAGGGCAATGGCCAGCCCCGCTACCAGGGTGATGATCAGTGCCGCATAGGGGCCCAACAGGGAGGTGACTTTTTCAGCGCCTCCGGCCAGCACCCGGCCAGCCGGGGATTTCCAACGCGTCAGGTCCTGCCCGGCGACGAACCGGTCCTGGCTTACCTCGCCGGTAACGCCTTGCTCTGGCGTCCCGTTTCCGTCGGTCTTTCCTTCAGTCGTCACTCTCGTCCCCTATCCGTGGCGGCCTCAGTATGGTGAGTAACCTTAGCAGTTTGGGCTGAGCGGGTTCCTGGGTGATCGGCCGGAAACGTTGCGGGGCCCGCTCTACGCCCTCTACGGATGTTTTGGCGCGCAGAGTGGGCCCCGCAACGTTGGGTGGGGCAGAATGACCTCAACCAGCTGAAGGAGTTCGCACATGCCGCACATTCTGACGTCCAGGTTCCTGTTCGGTCCCGGCCCCAGCAATTGCTACCCGGAAGCCATGGCCGCGCTGGCCTACCCCGTGCTCGGCCACCTCGATCCCGTGTTCATCGAACGGCTGGACCACACCTGCCAGGGCCTGCGGACAGTTTGGGGGACTTCCAATGCCCGCACACTTCCGTTGAGTGCCACCGGTTCTGGCGGCATGGAAGCCGCTTTTGTGAACACCGTGTCCGACGGCGACGTAGCCGTGATCGCTGTCAACGGACTCTTCGGAGAGCGGATGTGCGAGGTGGCACGGCGTTGCGGGGCCACTGTGGTCCGGGTGGATCACGAATGGGGCCAGCCCGTTGATGCCGAGCGTGTGCTCGCGGCGCACCCGCACCCTAAGGTGATCGCGGCCGTCCACGCAGAAACTTCCGTGGGCGTACTCTCCGACATCGCGGCCCTCGGCGCAGGCAAGGGTGACGCGCTGCTGATCACCGACGCCGTCACGTCCATCGGCGGACTGGAGCTCCGGGCAGACGACTGGGGGATCGACGTCGGATACGCCGGTACCCAGAAATGTCTGGGGGTGCCGCCGGGACTGTCGCCGTTCACAGTGTCCGATCGCGCCTTCGAGCGCCGCATCAAGGACCCACGCTCCTGGTACCTCGACATCGGGCTGCTGGGCGGGTACGTCGGCGCGGCCAGCGGTGCCCGCACATATCACCACACCGCGCCGGTCACCATGATCGCCGGCCTCGAAGCCGCGCTGGACCGCATCCTCGCCGAGGGGCTGGACGTTGTGCAGGCCCGGCATCGTGCTGCTGGAACCGCGTTGCAGGACGGGCTTCAGGACATGGGACTGGAACTGTTCGCCGCCGAAGGCTCCCGGTTGCCTAGCCTCACCACGGTGAAAGTGCCCGACGGCGTCAACTCGGCCGCGGTCCGCGCTTACCTTTTGAAGAACTTCAGTATGGAGATTGGCTCAGGTGTGGGGGAGTTCGCGGACACTGTTTGGAGGATCGGCATGATGGGCCCCAACGCCAACAGCGCTTCCGTGACCCTGGTGCTGGGTGCGCTCAAAGAGGCCATCGCCAACGCCTGACCCTCTCTCACGTCCCGCGGCCTTTCGGTGATCCCTCTATCACCGGGCGAGGCGCAAACGCTCAATCGGCGACGTGACCGCCGTCGTACGTCAACGTTGCGGAGGCCGCGGAGCTGTCGTCAGCGGGCCGAATCGAGGTGACCGTCAACAGTCCGGCGCCCGGAAGGGCGATCGACTGGCCTTCGCGGAATGCTTGTTTGCGCTGCTGTTCGGCGGTCCGGATCCAGAATTGGATGGCGGGGGCACCGTCCGCGATGCCGATCTTGACCACTCCCACTTTGACGCCGTCGAAGGTGGGCTGCATGCCTTGCTTCACTGTTACCAGCTGTTCCACGACCATCCTTACTTCACGTCCACGGAGTATACGGAGTCAAAGTTTTCCTTGTACTCGTCCTCGGTCAGTTCCAGTGTGCCGGACTTGAGGTCGTCGTCGCCTTCCATGTAACCGCCGGAAGGTCCCCAGGGGTTGGCCAGCACAATGACTTTCTCGCCGTCGTCGTTGGTTTTCACATCAACCACTACGTAGGCGTGGTTGGGTACGACGTCGGTTCGGTTGACCTCATCGGATTCCCAGACCCAGTCGAAGTCGTCGTCCTTGACGTCCTCGGTGCCCACGGAAATGGCTTGGCCGTCCGAAAGTTTGTCCTCAATGTCATCGAAGTTCAGTTCGCCGTCCTTGTCCGCAGACTGCCCGGTCATGAGTTCCATGGCCTCGTTGCTGAACCCGCCGTCGATGTCGTCGTAGGACCCGCCACGGTGCTCGGCTGCTGCGCGTTCGTAGATGGAAAGCCAGTTGGGTTCGCCATCGGCGCCACGGACTCCACCGTCAACGGACTTGGCCTCCACAGTGACTTCCACGGGTTCGCCGTCTTCGTAAAGAGTGACCACCCAATGGGTTGGAGGGTCGCCCACCGGACGCATGTGTTCTTCTAGGAACTCGTCGAGTTTGCCCTCCCGCTCCAGCACCTGGGCCACCGAACCAATTCCAGCCAACAGCCAGCAGTCGCCGATCTGCCCCTGGTTGATATCGCTGGGGTCGCCGGCGTCGGGGTCCTTTCGGACATCGCCGGGCACATCGACGTCGGGCTTGTCAGGATCCAGCGGACCGGGGTCACCGGGAGGGTTCGAATCTCCCCGCCCCGAGCGATCAGAGCCCGAAGAACCGGAGCTGGACTTGTCCTGCTCGTCGGCATTGCGAATCAGCTCTTTGGCTTGGTTTTGCAGCTCATTGGAGACCTTTTTGAGCATGGGGCGGTGCTCGGAATCCCACTTCGCCTTGAACATGACGGCATCGCGGCCATCCCAGGGGGCGTTGTTGATCAGATGTCCCAGCTCCACGGACAGCGAGGTCATCCGCTCCGAATGGCGCGACATGGTCTTGGCGAGCGCCCGCAATTGGGCAATATCAGCTCCGTAAAATCCAGCCATTATTTGTCCCCCTGAGGAATTTCGTTGCTATCGCAGGTATCCGACTGCACCGGGACGGTCATCCGCAGGTAGGCCGGGCTTTTGGATTCGATGGTGACGGTAGCCCCTGTGGCATCAGTGCTGCGGGTAACCACCCATCCACCAGGCACGGGATCGGTTCCATCGAAAGCAGGAAAACCGTGCTTTTCCAGGACAGGATCCGCCACAGCGAAGACGTCCTCAAAGTGCTTTGAAGGCTTCACGATGTCAGCGCTGCTTTTCATGCTGCGCGGGGCCAATATGCATCTGCCGTCTTGGGCTCGACTCAAGCGCGCCGGGTCATCCACCGTCCAGGTAATGTCCGGCATCTTCGCTTCAAGTGCGGCGACAAGCTCGGTGGTCAGGGCGTTGTATTTCGCCGCGCTTTCAGGAACGGACGCTGGCTCGGACGTGACGGCTGGAGGCTGACTGGGTTCCCGTTGTGGTCCGTCGGGGGTGTCGCTGCAGCCTGCAGCAACAGATACCACCGCGAGGGCAGCAGCCAGCGCCCAAACCGTACGGTGCATGCGGCGGTTCATTTCGCTCCCCAATTTCATTAGTGCTCGACGGCGGTTCTCACCGAATGCTGTCACGCAGCCTTGCGCTTGGCGATGGGGAGAACCACCCCTTGTGCGCTCAAGCAGGTGGGATGTGAGAGAGGGACCGGTTTGGGCCGGTGGGATGTGAGAGAGGGATCGGTTCGAGCAGGTGGGATGTGAGAGAGGGTCAGGTGTTGCGGGTCAGGATCCACGTGTTGGTGCCGTCCTGCCGCTCGAACGTCACCGTGGTCACCAGGGCCTCTATGAGCGCCAAACCACGGCCGGACTCCGCGTCTTCATCCGGCATGGAGGCCTGCATGTCGCCCGCGAAGGGCTCGCGGGCGTTGAACGCGCTCACCCGTGCCACCAGCCGGCTGGTGCGGACGCTGATGTCCACGTCAATCTCCACCGGTTTCTCCGCCACAGGAAGTGCGTGCTGGACGATGTTGGCGGCAGCCTCGATGACGGCCGTAGCGAAGGTCATCCGGTCCATGTCCGGCACAAAGGAAGCATCGTGCCACAGGGCGTCCAGCTCGTTGTGGATTGCTTCGATTGCTTCGTCGTTGGATGGCCCGTGGAAGCCCCGGTGGGCGATGACCTCAGTCATCGCCGAAGGCAGCTTCGGCGGTGGGGTAAGCGGTAAGTACACGGTCCATGTTGGTCAACTCCAGGACCATCTTGACCTGCGGTTGAACGCCGGCGATCCTGAGGTCCCCGCCGGCTTGGCGGGCGGCTTTGAGGCAGCCGATGAGTGCGCCGAGCCCAGAGGAATCCATGAAGTCGGTTTCTGCCAGGTTCACCACAACACGGCTGGAGCCTCCGGCCACAACCTCGTTCACAACTTCGCGCAGCTTGGGAGCGGCAACCATGTTCAGCCGGCCCACGCTCTTCACCTCCGCGTAGGAGTCGTTGACTTCATAGCTAAACTGCATCTGCATTCCTCTCTTCGGGGCGCTGCGGCCCAACATCGTCCGGGCCTATGGCTTCAGGTGCATCACCTTCAGGCTCAAAACCCTTGTACAAAACTGCCTTGACCAACACGCTCAGGACCACAAGGTCAAACGCAACCCAGGCCACGTTCACCAGTGTGCCAAGAGGCTCGGACATTCCTGCGAGCAGCCGGATCACCCCAACAACCAAGGCGATGGCAAGCAGTACCGCCACAATGATCTGGGGCCGGATGAGGCTCCAACTCGGCCCGCCGCTCTGCCGCGCTTTGGGGGTGACGGCAAACCCGAGGGGACGTCCGAACCAAACGTTCCGGGCCGCCGTCGTACATGCCTTGATCCAGGTGGGGAACAGCGCAAGGCTGTACTGCTGGCCGCGCCAGGTGGGTATGCCATGCCCGGCCACCAGGAACAGCAACTGGTTTACCACCATGAACGGGATGAAGCGGATGAAGAAGTCCCAGCTGAGGCTGCTCACCGGAAGGATGCCCAGCGTCAGGTAGATGATGGGCGCCGCGAAGTAGATCACTGCCGCGAAACCGCTCAGGTAGGTCCACATGGTGGAGAAGTACATGAGCCTTTGGCCCCAGGACATGCGGCGCTGAACCAGCGGGTTCTCG
Organism: Paenarthrobacter aurescens; assembly: GCF_041549525.1. Taxonomy (NCBI): domain Bacteria; kingdom Bacillati; phylum Actinomycetota; class Actinomycetes; order Micrococcales; family Micrococcaceae; genus Paenarthrobacter; species Paenarthrobacter aurescens. Next base: position 3,616,268 of record NZ_CP157456.1, on the reverse strand, counting down.
CGCAGCAGAACCTGCATGGTGCCCTGGGCCCAGCGGAGGCGCTGGGTCAGCATGGTCTTGACGTCCTCCGGGGCCAGCCCGTTGGCAAGGATTTCGTGGTGATACACGCTCTTCCAGCCGAGGCCGTGCAGGCGCATGGACGTGGCCATGTCCTCGGTGACCGAGATGGTGGCCAGCGGCATGATGGGCTGTGCTTCGTCAGTGCGTTCCACGGAGATGGCATCCAGCACGGCGTGGACCGATTCGAGGGCACCCAGCGGGGACCAGTCGCGTCCGGACATACGGTCGACGGCGTCGCTCGCCACAGTGGTTACGCCCGACTCTCCGACGTGGGCGAGTTCCATGGCGGCGATCTCTTCGAGGTCGGATTGAAGCGCTGAGAAGTCGGCAGCCACCAGGGTCCGCACGGCCTCGTCCACTTGGCGGCGAACACGGTAGGTGATCTCGCTCAGGGACGCCCCGGCTTCGAGTTCCTGTTGCGCGGCTTCCGTAGCGGCTTCCACCTCGTTGAGCATCTGCTCCACCAGGGGGTTCTCCGCCTCGGGCGACCGCCGCGCCTTTTTGATGGCGGTGCGGGACGCGGCGAGGGCGCGCCGGACGCTCTTCTCAGTGGCTTTGACGTAGCCCACCAAGCCCAGCTGCATCAGGGCTTCGCGGCGGAGGATGGCGTTGGAGCCACAGAAGAACGCAGCGTTCCAGCCGTCCTTGCCCTGCTGGATGGGGCCGTAGAACAGGGGAGCCTGGCTGCCCAGGGGATCGTCGGCCGGGACGTTGATGAAGTACTGGGGGGTCTGGACCAGCGCCACTTTGTCGTCGTTGAAGTAGCCCAGCGTCTTGTCCAGGATGTCCGGCTCGGGGATCTGGTCGGCGTCGAGAATCAACAGGTACTCGCCCGAGGTGACCATGAGCGCGTTGTTCAGGTTGCCGGCTTTGGCGTGCCGCGGCATGTCCGGGGTCCAGTCATCGCCGCGCGTGACGTAGCCGATCCCGTGGGTCTCGGCGAGTTGGCGCATCTCGGCGCGGTCGCCGTCGTCGAGTATCCAGGTACTGTGCGGCCAGGTGATGTTTTTGGCAGCCAGGGCCGTGGTCATCACCAGGTCCAGGGGCTCGTTGTACGTGGTGATGAAAACGTCCACGGTGGCATCGGCCGGGGGCGGGGGCGGCGGTTTCCGGAATTTGATGTTCCACACCGTCAGCCCGAACAGCATCACGTCAATGAGGCTGTACGTTTCGGCGATCACCAACGGAACGGCGATCCACCAGGCCTCCCAGTTCAGCGAGGCCATCCAGCGCCATGCCACATAGTTAACGCCCAAAATGACCGTGAGAAGAACAATCAGCCGAGTCCAGAAACGTGTCACAAAATCCCCCCTTTTACTTCTTACAGTGCTGTGTTTGGTTTCCGGCGAACAACGACGGCGGTTACGTCATCTTCAGCGGTTGACGCCGGCGCCAACTCGAGCAGGGCGGCGCACACATCGTCCGAGGTAGCTCCGCTGCGCGCCACCTTCTCAACGTTCCGTTGGAACTCCTCCAAGGAATCGTGGGCGTCCAGGACGCCGTCGCTGACGATCACCAAAGAATCGCCCGGTTCCAGTTCCAGCTCCGAAGCAGGCCACAGTTGGCCGTCCAGGATCCCAACGGGCGGACCCGCGGAAACCAGGCGGCGAGCGGCCCCATCAGCGGGGACGTGCAGCGCAAGGCCGTGTCCGGCGTCGATATAACTGAGGGTGCCGGACGCGCTGTCCAGCCGCGCATGGAACATGGTGACGAAGGAGCCTGACTGGTCCAGGTCAGAAGTGATGGTGGCGCTGGCCGAGCCGAACGCGGCGTCTATCGCTGGGGTGTCTGCCACGGAACGCATCACGGCGCGGACGGTTGCTGCAATGAGTGCAGCCCCCATGCCCTTGCCCATGGCGTCCGCGAAGGTCAGGTGCATGCCGTCGTGGGTCTGGTACCAGTCGTAGAAGTCCCCTCCCACGCTGCGGGACGGACGGAAAGCACCTGCGACGTCGTATCCTTCGAGGCGGACCGTCTCGCGTGGCAGCAGGCTCTGCTGGACCACTGCGGCGCGGGCGAGCTCGTCGCTTTGGCCGGTGTCCTCGGCGGGGGCGGCAGGTGTGCGGGCCCGGCGGAAGAGGGCGCGGATGCGGGCCTGGAGTTCTTTGGGGCTGAACGGTTTGTTGATGTAGTCGTCCGCGCCGGTGTCCAGGCCGTTGAGTCGGTCGATCTCGTCCGCCCGGGCAGTGAGCATCAGGATGTATGCGTCCGAGAATTCGCGCAGACGGCGGCAGACTTCCATGCCATCGATGTCCGGGAGGTTGATGTCCAGCGTGACCAGTTCGGCGTTGGTTTTGCGGACAGCCTCGACGCCGGAGAGACCGTCCGGTGCTTCGGTCACCACAAAGTCGAGCTGCTCCAGAACGAGGACGAGGAGGCCACGGATGTCAGCGTCATCTTCGACGACGACAGCATGGCGAGGGGACGAGGTTGAGACCATGGCTCCATTAACTAATGATGCTGGGTATTTGTCACGTTTAGTCACGACACATGAAACGCCCGCTCACAAAAGTGGGCGGGCGTTACACGATTTGTGGAGTTATATGAGAGAGGGATTCCCTCAGGCACGCGGGATGTGAGAGAGGGTCAGACGCCCAGGAGCTCTTCCTTCAGCGCCTGCACGTGGCCCTGTGCGGATACCTGGTACTGGGTAAGCTTCACGGTGCCTTCGCCGTCCAGGACAACGGTGGAGCGGACCAGGCCTTCCACGATTTCGCCGTCAACCAGCTTCTCGCCCCACGCGCCGTAGGCGAGGGCCACTTTGTGGTCTTCGTCGGAGAGCAGCGGGAAGGTCAGCGCGAATTCACCGGTGAATTTGGCGAGGGCTTCCGGAGCGTCCGGGGAGATACCGATCACTTCGTAGCCGAGGCCCTGGAGGCTGGCCAGGTTGTCGCGGAAATCGCAGGCTTCGGTAGTGCAGCCGGGGGTGGCTGCCTTCGGGTAGAAGTACACAATGACGTTGCGTCCGCGGTAATCGGACAGCGAGACCTTGGTGCCGTCGGCGTCGAGAAGCGCGAAATCAGGTGCTTGCGTTCCGACGAGGAGTTTCTGGGTCATGGCGATCCTTTACGTTTCACCGGCAAACAGCCGGCATTCATCATTCAAAAAACGGATTGTCTTCTAGACAGAACAGCCAAATCAGATGCTGTATTCCGCAGGTCCGCGCACTGTGGCATAGGGCCCTGGCACGAACTGGTAGCCGCCACCACGGACGGTGGCGACGGTGTGTCGGGCGGAGCCAAGCTTCCGCCGCACCCTTCCAACATAAACGTCGATCGAGCGAAATGCCGCGCCGGGGAGGTCAAATGACTCCAAAAAACGTTGCAATTCTTCACGGCTGATGGCCCTTGAGCAGTTCACCACGAGGTATCGCAGGAGCTTGTATTCCATGCCGGTAAAGGAAACGGGCTCGCCGTCCAGCAGCACTACTTCAGCGGCGAGGTCCACCGCAAGTTGGCTGCGGCGGCTGGCCAACGTTACGGGCTCGACGGCGGTGCTGCCGCCCTCTTCGCTGCCGTCCTGCCCGGCCGTACGGTTCGCCGAACGCGCCTCAGCGAGGGCGTCGGCGAGCGTTACCGTGCCGGGAGAACGGCCGTTGGTACCGGCGTCGGCGGCTTCCTGCGGAGTGCCGCCCCAGGAAGTATCGCCGACGCCGGAGTGCTCTGCCCCGGTGGCGGGCCAGATGCGGACTTCCGCCTCCGGGGCAAGTTTCATGGCGCGGGCCAGCACAAGCCGTGCTGCCCGCTCCCAAACCTCAGGATCCATCTCGTCACCCTCGGCGGGGTTGACCCAAAGAGCCAGGCCGTGTGCGGTGAGACCGGGCCGACGCGCGGAAGGTCCTCGCGACGGCGGTGGCCCGTAGGCATTGACTGCCATGACGGTTGACCTAAACGTTGCCGCGGCGGAGCAGCTTGCCGCCGGGGTTCTGGCCGTCGATGGGGGTTCCGCGCAGGTAGGTCTTGCGGACGACGCCTGCCAGCGGACGGCCGTCGTACGGGGTGATGGGGTTCTTGTGCTTGAGCTTGGTGACGTCCACAACAAAGGCCTCGTCCGGGGCGAAGATGGAGAAGTCGGCGTCGTAGCCCAGGGCGAGCTGGCCCTTGTTGTGCAGGCGGGCCAGTGCGGCGGGCTTCTCGGCCATCCAGGACACGACCTGCTCCAGCGGGATGCCGCGGTGGCGGGCTTCGGTCCAGATCAGGGACAGGCCCAGCTGCAGCGAGGAAACGCCGCCCCAAGCAACGGCGAAGTCACCGTTTTCCAAGTCCTTCAAATCCAGTGTGGAGGGGGAGTGGTCCGAGACGATGCAGTCGATGGTGCCGTCCTGCAGGCCCTTCCAGAGGAGCTCGCGGTTGGAGGCCTCACGGATGGGCGGGCAGCACTTGTAGGCCGTGGCGCCGTCGGGGATTTCTTCGGCCATGAGCGTCAGGTAGTGCGGGCACGTCTCAACGGTGAGGTTGACGCCGTCGCGCTTTGCCGAGGCGATCATCGGCAGTGCGTCGGAGGAGGAGAGGTGCAGGATGTGGGCGCGGGCGCCGGTCCAGCGGGCGCGCTCGATGACCTCGGCGATTGCCTTGTTCTCGGCGCCGCGGGGGCGGGAAGCGAGGAAGGTTTCGTAGTGGTCGCCGCCGGGGTGCGGGGCGCGATCGATCGCGTGGGAGTCCTCAGCGTGGACGATCATGAGGGAGTCGAAGGATTTGAGCTCCTTCATGTCCTCTTCCATCTCATCTGCATCAAGGTGCGGGAACTCGTCCACGCCGGAGTGCAGCAGGAAGCACTTGAAGCCGAACACGCCTTCGTCATGCAGCGGGCGGAGATCGCTCTTGTTGCCCGGGATGGCACCGCCCCAGAATCCGACGTCCACGAACGCCTGGTCCTTAGCGACTACGCGCTTTTGCTCCAGGCCGTCCACGGTGGTGGTGGGCGGGATGGAGTTCAGCGGCATGTCGATGATGGTGGTCACGCCACCGGCAGCTGCGGCACGGGTGGCGGAGGCGAAGCCTTCCCACTCGGTGCGGCCGGGCTCATTGACGTGGACGTGGGTGTCCACCAGGCCGGGGATGAGGGTTTCGTCGTCTGCGAGTTCAATGACCTCGTTGCCCGTGAGGCCGTTGCCCAGGGGTTCGATTGCGACGATCACGCCGTCGCGGATGCCAACTTCGCGTGCTGCGAGCCCGGCGGTGGTCAGGATGCGCTGGCCCCGGATAACGAGGTCATAGGCGCCGATTGCTTCAGACATTGAGGTACTCCTTGTTTTCGGTCCGTTCTGCCAGGTACACGCCTATGTGCCTACCTAATTGTTCAAGCAACGGACCTGCTTCAGCGATACATTTTTGGACATCTTTTTCCAGATCGGTCAGTGCGTGGACCGTGTGGAAGCCGGCATCCGTGAGTTGTTCCCGGCTCAGGGTACTCCGGCCGCACACTGCGATCACGGGAACCCCGTTCCGTTGCGCCGCACGCGAAACTCCCATGGGCGTCTTGCCGAGCAGGCTTTGCTCGTCCAGGCTGCCTTCTCCGGTGATCACCAGATCGGCGCCCTTGAGCCGCTGCTCGAGTTCAGTGAATTCAAGCACGACGTCGATGCCCGGCCGCCGCTCTGCCTTCAGCGCCGCGATGGCAATGTAGCCAACGCCGCCTGCTGCTCCTGCGCCTTCTGCCTTGGCCGCGAACTTGGCATGTTGCCCGGTTGTGGCTGCAAGGACGTCGACGAAGTGGCTCAGTGCCGCATCGAGCGAGGTGACGTCGTCCGGCGTCGCGCCCTTCTGCGGACCGAAGATGGCTGGGGCTCCGCTGGCCCCCAAAAGGGGATTGTCGACGTCGGACGCCAACACGAACTCCGTGGCCTCAACGCGGACGTCGAAGTTGGAGAAGTCGATGCTGTTCAGCTGTGCCAAGGCGGCACCGCCGCCGGGGAGCTCGTTGCCGTTCTCGTCCAGGAAGACGGCGCCGAGGCCCTGCAGGACTCCTGCGCCGGCATCGGTGTTGGCGCTGCCGCCGACACCCAGGATGATCTTGCGGCAGCCAAGGTCCAGCGCGGCCCGGATGAGTTCGCCCGTGCCGATGCTGGTTGCGGTCCTGGCTGTTTCCGACGTGGGGCCGTCCGGGAGGAGGGCGAGACCGGAAGCCGCCGCCATTTCGATGACAGCTTCCTGGTCCCGCACTGCGAAGTCGGCCTTCACAGGCTCGCCGAGCGGGCCGGTGACGGTGGTGGTCCGGCGGGTGAAGCCGGAGCCGATGGCGGCGTCGATGGTTCCTTCGCCGCCGTCGGCCACCGGAATGCGTGTTGCTTCAATGCCCTGGCCGAACCCCGCCTGCAGGCCTGTTGCCAGGTGCTTGGCGACGTCGGGCGCGGACAGAGAGCCCTTGAATTTGTCCGGGGCGATGACAACACGCATTCCGGTGCCTCCCTTCTTTACTTACTTACGCTTTGGTCAGGATCGCGGTGGGTGCGTCCGCCGCGGTCTCTGCCAGCTCTTCGAACTCGTTCACGCCGTTGATCTCAACGCCCATGGAGATGTTGGTGATCTTTTCCAGGATCACTTCAACAACCACGGGAACCTTGAACTCGCCCATCAGTGCCTTGGCCTTGTCGAAAGCGGCAGGCAGGTCGTTCGGGTCCTCAACGCGGATGGCTTTGACGCCCAAGCCCTCGGCAACCTTGATGTGGTCAACGCCGTAGCCGTTGGTCTCCGGGGAGTTGATGTTCTCGAAGGCCAAGGAAACGTTCTGTTCCATGTTGAAGCCGCGCTGGCTCTGACGGATCAGGCCCAGGTAGCTGTTGTTCACCACAACGTGGATGTACGGCAGGTTGAACTGTGCGCCAACGGCCAATTCCTCGATCATGAACTGGAAGTCGTAGTCACCGGACAGGGCAACAACGGTGGCGTCCGGGGTTCCCCTCACTACACCGAGTGCTGCCGGAGCGGTCCAACCCAGCGGGCCGGCCTGGCCTGCGTTGATCCACTTGCGGGCACCGAACACGTGCAGCATCTGTGCGCCGGCGATCTGCGAGAGGCCGATGGTGGACACGTAGGTGGTGTCGCGGCCGAAGGCCTTGTTCATCTCCTGGTACACGCGCTGCGGCTTGATGGGCACGTTGTCGAAGTTGGTCTTGCGGTGCAGGGAGCCCTTGCGCTCCTGGCACTCGGCAACCCAACCCGAGTAGTCCGGCAGGGTCTTTGCAGCCTGGCGTTCGCGAGCCAGCTCCAACAGACCGTCCAGCGCCGCACCGGCGTCGGACGCAATGCCCAAGTCCGGGGAGAAAACGCGACCGATCTGCGTCGGCTCGATGTCGATGTGCACGAACTTGCGGCCGGCCGTGTAGGTGTCCAGTCCGCCGGTGTGGCGGTTGGCCCAACGGTTGCCGATGCCGATCACGAAGTCGCTCTGCAGGAACGTCTCGTTGCCGTAGCGGTGCGAGGTCTGCAGGCCAACCATGCCGGCCATCAGCTGGTGGTCGTCCGGGATGGCGCCCCAGCCCATCAGGGTGGGGATCACGGGAACGTTCAGGATCTCGGCCAGCTCAACCAGCTGTGCCGAAGCGCCAGCGTTGATGATGCCGCCACCGGCAACGATCAGCGGGTGCTTGGCTGCGGTCAGCAGGTCCAGTGCCTTTTCCAGCTGTTTACGGGAAGCCTTGGGCTTCTCGATGGGCAGGGGCTCGTAGGCGTCGATGTCGAACTCGATCTCGGCCATCTGAACGTCGATGGGCAGGTCCAACAGAACCGGGCCCGGACGACCCGAACGCATCAGCTGGAAGGCCTTCTGGAACGCGCCGGGAACCTGGCCCGGCTCCAAAATGGTCATGGCGAACTTGGTCAACGGCTTGGCGATGGACTCGATGTCCACGGCCTGGAAGTCTTCCTTGTGCAGCTTGGCAACGGGTGCCTGGCCGGTGATGCAGAGCATGGGGATGGAATCAGCCTGGGCTGCGTACAGTCCGGTGATCATGTCCGTGCCTGCGGGGCCCGACGTGCCGATGCAGATGCCGATGTTGCCATCAGCTGCGCGGCTGTAGCCGTCGGCCATGTGGCTGGCGCCTTCTACGTGGCGGGCCAGCGTGTGGCGGATGCCGCCGTGGGCACGCATTGCTGAGTAGAAGGGGTTGATCGCTGCGCCGGGCAGACCGAAAGCTTCGGTTGCGCCTTCCTTTTCCAGGATGGCTACGGCCGCATCAACGGTGCGCATCTTTGCCATGGTGTACTCCTTGTTTTTTGCCCTTTCGGGCGAAGTCTGTGGTGTTTTTGGGTGTGGCGAGGGAGCCGCCGTCGTTTATGTACGACGGCGGGTTCTCTACTTGTGTTGCTTTGCCGGCTTTTTGCCGGGGTGCTTACTTGCGGCCGCTGAGCTGGAGGACCTGCTTGAAGAGGCCCGAGTGGTCGAGGCCGCCGTCGCCCTGGTTGACTGTTGCGGCGACGAGCTGGGCGACGACTGCGCCGAGCGGGACAGCGACGTTGGCTTCGCGGGCTGCGGAGGTGACGATGCCGAGGTCCTTGTGGTGGAGGGCCAGGCGGAAGCCGGGGTCGAAGTTGCGGTCGAGCATCTTCTGACCCTTCTGGTCGAGGACCTTGGAGCCGGCCAAGCCGCCGCCCAGGACCTTCAATGCTGCGTCGGTGTCTACGCCGTAGGCCTCGAGGAAGGCGATGGCCTCGCCGAGGACCTGGATGTTGACGGCTACGATCAGCTGGTTGGCTGCCTTGACGGTCTGGCCGGAGCCGGACGGGCCGACGTGGACGATGGTCTTGCCCACTGCGTTGAGGACATCCTGTGCTGCCTCGAAGTCTGCTGCTTCGCCGCCGACCATGATGGACAGGACGGCGTCGATGGCGCCCTGTTCGCCACCGGAGACGGGAGCGTCGAGCGGGCGGATGCCTGCTGCTACGGCGTCGTCGGAGAGGCGCTTGGCGACATCCGGGCGGATGCTGGATGCATCGATCCAGAGGGTGCCCTTCTTCGCGTTGGCGAAGACTCCGTCCTTGCCGCTGACTACACCCTCAACATCGGGGGAGTCCGGGACCATGGTGATGACGACGTCGGCGTCCTTCACTGCGTCCGCGATGCTCGTGGCACCCTGGCCGCCCTCGGAGACGAGCTTGTCGATCTTGTCCTGGCTGCGGTTGAAACCGGTGACCGTGTGGCCGGCCTTGACGAGGTTGATGGCCATGGGGAGGCCCATGATTCCGAGGCCGATGACTGCAACGTTGCTCATTGTGGTTCTCTTTCTGAAAGTCTTTTTTAGCTCAGGTGTGCTGGATGCTAGTTGGCGTTGGCGCGCTGGCGGATGGCCCAGCTGAAAGCCGATTCCCGCGGTTCCTTGTACTCCAGGCCGATGTAGCCGTCGTAGCCGAGTTCGCGGCTGCGGGCGATCCATTCGCCGAGGGGGAGCGTGCCGGTTCCGGGAGCACCGCGGCCGGGGTTGTCGGCGATCTGGATGTGGCCGAAGTCCTTGGCGTGGTTCTCGATGACGGATTCGACGTCGTCGCCGTTGACTGCCAGGTGGTAGAAGTCGGCGAGGAGCTTGATGTTCTGCGCACCGGATTCTGCCTTGACGCGGGCGATGACCTTGAGTGCGTCTTCGGCGGTGAGGAGCGGGTACTTGGGTGCGCCGCTGACCGGTTCGAGGAGGACGGTGCCGCCGATGCGGGCGACGCCTTCTGCTGCTGCGGCGAGGTTCTTGGCGGCGAGTTCGTCCTGCTCTTCAGGGGTGAACTCGTCCTGGCGGTTGCCGTAGAGGGCGTTGAAGGCCTTGCATCCCAGGCGCTCACCGATGCCGGCTACGACGTCGATGTTGTCCTTGAACTCGGAGCAACGTCCCTTCCAGGAAACCAGGCCGCGGTCGCCGCCGGGCATGTTGCCAGCGTTGAAGTTCAGGCCCGTGAGCTGAACACCGGCGTCCTTGATGGCGGTTTCAAACTCTGTTACTTGTGCGTCGGTGGGGACGGAGGTCTCGAAGGGCCACCAGAACTCGACGGCGTCAAAACCGGCTGCCTTCGCGGCGGCGGGGCGCTCGAGCAAGGGCAGCTCCGTCAGGAGGATGGAGCAGTTCACTGTGTACGTCATCGTAGGTCCTTCCGAGGAGGGGCTTTGATCTATCTTCCGGTTGCTTGGCTGCTGCCTTGGTGCTTGGCGTCAGTTTCCGCTTTGTGGAATTTAGATTCTGCTTTATGAAAAGTTTAGGGAAGGTGGGGGTGCGAGTCAAGGGGGCGGGTGGGGAGGTGGGGGTTTGGGATACCAAGCTGGTGTACTACACGTATGTAGCCGCACTGCTGGCGGGTCTTCGTTTCAGTCGTTCAAAGCACCCTCAGAATCCGCGCCGCGTCTGGGACGGGCGCGAGCACATTAGTTCTGGTCTGTTCAAGAAAGCTGTGGCGCAATTCAAGAAGACACGAAGCGAGGTGCTCGAAGCATTCTCCGCCCAGGCAGGCGAGTCCATCTCTGGGGGCGTCTGGAGGACGTCGGGCGTAATTGCGCTAAAGCCTTCAACCGGCTTGACGGACGGTCCCCCTCCATTGAGGCAGAGGAGCGCGAGGAACTGTTCGCTGCGCTTGCCTCTGTCCCGGACGAGTTCGAGTTAGAGGCTGGTCGTCCTGTCGCGGCCGAGCGGCCCGCCTGCTTGTCGGGAGTAGAGGACGCGCGGGACTGGCGAGCCTTGCGCTGTTTTGGGCATCGGCCCACTGACCAAGAAACTCCACCCGCCAGCCCTGAATCAAGCCCCTCGCGCTGCTCCCCCTGCTGAGGTGCCCAGGCTCTTACACGACATATGCGTTTTTATCGGCTTTCTAGTCATACCGACGTGAGCGCTGGTCTTGGTTTAGTCTCGATCGGGCAGGGCAAGGGTGGTGGCAGAATCGCTCAAATCCTCTGAAGTGACGCCAGCGTCATAACTGTTCCTGAATCATTAGAGCCCCTCAATGAAATCATTGCCGGTTGACTGAAATGATCACCGCTCATGGATTCTGGGGGATGCCTTCGTGGAATGCGCGCAGTCGCCGTGTGCAGCTTCATTGTTCTCCGAAAGGTATCAGCATGACCTCCCCTATTCTGACCAGAACAGGTTGCCGCTAGGTAGGCAAACAACAAATCCAATTAACCCCACACGCCAGAGCAGGCCCAGTCGCTGACCTCGCCGCCGCAGCACTCTGCTCAGCCGCTCGCAACCAGCCTGATAGCCCGCTCGCCGTTACCCTTCCCTGTCGCGGTCACGGCTGGCACGTCGCCCCATCCAAGGGGCATCTTAGGGCGCGTCGATACACTGGTTCCGCCATGGAAGAATTCAATGGTTACTCTCTCACACACTAACGGGCAGCTTTCGGCGCCCGCCGGAAGGAGCTGCGCCCTAGATGGCGGGACGACTCGAACTGACATGGTGGAACAAGGACCGGGCGCTCATTCCAGCTGAGACTGGCAAGTACAGCTACACATGGGTGGACCGCGCAGATCCTCGGGCGTGCCAGACCCACTACCTGATCGACGAGGAACACGTGGGTGACCGCAGTGACGGTGGCGTTCATGACAACCTACTTGTCAGGGGAGAGTCCGGAGATGTTTTGGAGGCTTTGACACGGGTGCCTGAACTCGCCGAGCGTTACGTTCGGAAGGTCAAGTGCGTATATATAGATCCGCCTTTCAACACTGAGAAGTCCTTCTCCCACTACGAGGACAACCTTGAGCATTCGGTCTGGTTGACCATGATGCGAGATCGGTTGACTATGCTCCGCACACTGTTGAGTGATGACGGCTCAATTTGGGTGCATTTGAATTATGACGAGAATCATAGAATGCGGTGCCTTCTCGATGAGGTTTTCGGGGCCGACAAATTCGCAGCAGAGGTTGTGTGGCAAAAGTCCGATTCTCCCCGACGGGGCACCGGGTTTTCGACGGACCAGGACGTCATCCTTGTATACGGAAAAACCGCCGCATTCGCACCGAAGCGCTCTGAGCGTACCGACGAGGACAACGAGCGCTTCACCAATCCAGACAACGATCCGGATGGTCCTTGGTGGGATGACAATCCAACAGCTAATCACGGGGATGGCAAGGGTGGGATGTGCTACGCCATTCAAAACCCAATAACTGGAGAGCTCGTTCGTCCCGGCACCAGCGCAAGCTGGAGGTACAGCCAGGATAGGATCTTAGCCTCGCTAAATGAATGGGCTCCTTATCGGAAGGAGAACCTCCATGACGCTGAGTATCGGGCAAAACATGAGGGTGTGCCCCCTGAGAAAACAAGTGATGACGTGTACGCTCTCGTCCTGGACGTCCCGTTGGAAGAGGCCCGCATAAAAGTCGAAGAAAGACGAGCTGCGGGCAGCTGGCCCGAGATCATCATCCGTCAAGGCGGAACGCTAGGCCGCAAAGCCTATATTCCTCTACAAGGCAGCAACCCGCGCACCTGGTGGACCAACGAAGAAGTTGGCCATAATCGTGAGGCAAAAGCAGAAGTCAAAGCACTCTTCCCAGGCGAACCAGCTTTTCCTACGCCGAAGCCAGAGCGCCTCCTGGCGCGGATTATTCGTGTAGCCACTGAACCCGGAGAAATAGTTCTTGATTGTTTTGGCGGATCGGGAACTACCGCTTCCGTTGCACATAAGCTCGGTCGTCGCTGGGTTACTTGTGAGCTCCTCGACTCCACGGTTGAAAAGCACATCCGTCCTCGGCTGGAAAAGGTTATAGCCGGTACGGATATGGGGGGTGCAACAATTCTAGAAACCCATACAAAAGAGGTTCCGCTGCCTGGCAATACAACGCTCAAGGAGGCCCGAAGTTTCAACCTTGTCTTGGGACGACTACTCAGAATCGCGGCGGAAGAGGGAATCTCCTTTGACCAATCGTCTGTCGAAGCCATGCGTGAATTAACGAGAACGAGGACTATCCGAACCCAAGTCTGGCATGGCGGCGGCGGTTTCGATGTCGCACGTCTGTCTCCGGAATGGGTGGAGGTGGAGACAGATGAATATGGACGTTTAGACATGTTCACTACGCCACAGGCTTCAGGGGATGTTCTGGCACGATCTATTGCTGCCCATCTTCGCTACAGGCTCACGCCCGATGATCCATGGTTCGTTGGAGTCAAAGGCAGAAGTCGCCTCGCCGTCGTGGAAGGAATCCTTACAATGCCGAAGTTGGAAGAACTTCTTTTCAACATCCCCGAGGGTGACACCGGAACGCTCGCCTGCTACGACACTGATCCAGGCGTAGATCGTGAATTAAGACGCCGTTCCCCGGGGAGTCGGATTCTGCTCGTCCCTCACGATCTCTTCAAGTTCAACCCGCAGGAGGCTTAAGGCATGCCGCTTATTGATTACGACGGGCGCCAACTGGCTGACATCGCAGCTCGCTTCGACCTCCGAGATCCAAATAAGATCGGTCTCAGGAAGGTCATACAGGAGCTGGAAACTCAAGAGGACAGCTCTGAGTTGGTGCTCGATATGGCGACAGGGGTAGGAAAGACCTATCTAATGGCCGCTCTTTTGGAGTATGCCGCCGCTCAAGAGGTACGAAACCTACTCGTTGTCCTTCCCGGACGGACCGTAAGGTCCAAGACAATTAACAACTTCACCCCTGGTGCATCAGGCTATATCGAGGGCGGTGAAATCGAGAAGTATCTTGTCACCCCCTTTAATTTTGATGATTCTGAAACAGGTCAGGCTTTGGGCGACGCCGACAGGGTTAAGCTGTTCCTCCTCAACATCGATCTTCTCACCAGCGTAGACACCGACGAATACGTGCCCCCGGGGTCGGCGAAGGCGCGTTCCTTGAAGACTGCCCGCCCTCAGGAAACCCTGGGTGCTTCGCTCTTGAAATACCTGACCGACGCTAAAGATCTTTTCATGGTTTGCGACGAATCCCACTTGTATTCGCCTTCCGCAAAGGTCTACAACGCTGCCCTAAAGCGGCTCCAACCAGCGGCGCGCGTCGGATTGACGGCAACCCCAGCGAAGAACGACAGAGTGGTCTACACCTATACCTTGAGGCAGGCGGTGGATGAAGGACACGTCAAGATCCCAGTTGTAGCGCTTCGACCTGGAGGATACGAGGGAGACCCGGAACGAGGCCAGCTAGCTGACGCCAAGAAGCTTCTCGAGCGCAAGGCATTCGAGTACGCACTGCACAGGTCTCAAAACCCGGAAGCCGCACAGGTTAACCCAATCATGTTGGTCACGTGTCGGGACGTAGAGCATGCAACCCAAATTTCTGAATTGCTACGCAGCTCAAGCTTCTTTGGTTCAGATACGGCGGTCCTACAGGTGGACTCTAAAACTATGTCGGCTTCAGATGAGGCTGCTTTGGAAGCTGTGCAGGAGGCTGAATCACCGGTCCGGGCCGTTGTGCAGGTCGCCATGCTTTCCGAGGGCTGGGATGTACGCAACATCGCAGTCATCGTCCCCCTGCGCGCGCTTGAATCGGGGACCTTAACGCAGCAGATGATCGGTCGCGGGCTACGGCTACCTTTTGGAAGGATAACCAATCGAGAGTGGGTTGATCAGCTGGATATTCTTAGCCACGAATCGATAGAGGCAGCTTTACGCCAACATGGGCTCGACACGGGCAGAGACATGGACGAGGTTAGCGCGGACGCCCAAGATTCCCTAGACATTTCGTCAGAAAGCCGCATCAACCCGCCCGATAGCCCCTTGGACCGAGGTAACAACCAGAGCTTCTCCGTTGTGGGGGACAACCAGCAACTTCTACCGCTTAACCCTACGTCCTCAGAGGGGACCGAGTCAGTGGTGGACGCGGTCGCTGGGATGGGAGGTAGGGTACGGGCGCTGGGTGACCCCGATGAAGTAGAAACTCCTCAACCAGTTTCGGTCAAGCAGGTAAGGAACGGAACTTTCGAGTTCCCGAAGACAACGATGCACTTGGATACTCCAGTCCTCCACCTTGCAAGCATCGACGACCGCGATGTTCGGAACGTCGCACGTGATGTGAAGGATCGATATACCGCCGTTCTTACACGGGAGCGGCTAATTATTAGGGACGACAAAGGGCGGGTAGATCTTGTCCCAGTCACTCAAGCGGACGTCGATGATTTTCCCCAGACTGCGGAAAGCGTCATAGAGAACCTCACGCAAGTTATCCGGTCTATACCTCGAGTTATGTCCGGTCCTAGCCGCCAGGAGAACTTTCCTCAAGCGGAGCACCTAGCCCGGCGGTTTGCCACGTACGCGGGTGGAGAATGGACAGTACGACGTATGAAGTCAGCTGCTGAGAAGTTGCGAGCCCTCGTGTTGCTTGAATCTAGCAAGGTGGCAAATTCGGCATCTGCCAAGCTTGTAATCACCAAGTTACAGCTCCCCAAGCACACCGTCTACCCGCTGGAAATAGGTGAACAGCTCCTGAATCATACAGATGTTACAGAGTCGAACTTTGTTCGTGGCCAGCATTACTCCGGCTGGAACCGCGGTATGTTCGACGCTGCCAGCTTCGACGCATTCCGGACCGAGATGAAGATTGCTCGATTGCTCGACGTCAACGACGACATCCTGTGGTGGAAGCGCCTGTATTTACACGAAGGCGCTTCTATCGAATATGCAACTCGGCAATCTTACTTCCCGGACTTTGTAGCACAAGACCGGGCTGGAATAACGTGGATCATCGAAGGCAAGGACGAACGTGGCAGGACTGATGACAAGGTACAAACGAAACGCAAAGCAGCTGGACAGATGGTAAACATTCTTTCTCAATCCGATGACTGGAAGGGAAGCAACTGGGGCTATGTCATCTGCTACCAAAACGATGTGCAGTCTGCTGGGTCCTGGAGCAACCTTCTGAAGGACTCAGAGGCTGTAGCAACTACGAACTTTTGAGTCGAGGATCGGTCTATAGGTGCCGCCACGTTGACGTTATCTGAAGCGGCTGCAGGGATGATTTGGACACAGTTGAGATCCATCCGACCTTAGTTCAAGTCCCTCCTACCGAGGGGATGAGTCGCCTTCAGGCCATAACGATTGTTCTACAGGCACATTGGCTTGGAAGTCTCGCCCGTCAGCTTCGCTGAAGGCAGTGACGAGGTGTCCCTCTCCTGTACCCATGACTGCACTCAAAGGAAACCGCCCGGTGATGGAGCTTCCCGAATGCTCAACACCGCTCAGATCGAAGTTTTCCTCGGAGCCGTCATGTGGGAAGCAGTAGAAGGAAACTGCTTCCCCGTTAATGAACTCGATTCCTATTCGACTCTGATGGGAGTGATCAGGGGTAGCCATGACAAGACCTACAACGTAAGCTCCCGAGGCGGGAACATTGCCATCGACGTTGAATGTGGCTATTAGCTCGGTATCTTTGGCTGCGAGGCTGACCTGTTTCAGGAATGCGACGAGAGAACTCATGGCTCCATACTGCGTCCTGTTATCGCATCCCGTCCACTATGAGAGTGAGCAACATCGGGAAAGCTGAGACCCAAGCTGCGCTTGCAATCGTCTGTCGCCGGGACTAACTGGCAATTGTGGACTCCAAGCAACGACTGCTGGAACAAAGGCTCGGAGAAGTGGACGGCTCGCTGGAAGGCGGTCGAAGAAGCGAGGCGGACTTGGAGTTACCAGTGCTCCGAGGCATGCCGCGACATTGAACCGCGTGATCTTGGCTCGGTCCAAGGCCGGACGGATGGGCGCGGAGATGGTGCCTGGTCGCGCGTTTGGGATTCGGACGTGAGCGTGCTGGCTCTTGACCTTCCACCCAGCCATCCTATGAAGGCCGTCCGTGCCTGTCTTCGAGGCTTCGGTGAGTGGCACGTACTGCGTCAAACATCGGTTCTGTAGTCGAAGGGCTCGTGTGGCTGGCCACCTTTGGGCTTCATTTGCTTGTGACTTCGGCCGGCTGGTGATGGTTCGAACCGCGGGCGCGTTGTCCCAGCCATGAAAAGCCCACGGATTCGCGGCAAGTCACCTCAGCTCCGATTAGGGAAGAGCGATGTGCAGCACCCTTCGCTCATCTTCAGTAATTGTGGCGCCAGAGGCGAAGACACTATCCGAGATGATGACCGGAGTAGTAACTGAAGGAGTCCAATAGAAGCTACGGACAATAAAATCAAGAAAGACGCCGGGAGAGACGGGGCCCGTTATGGGGATTCTGCAGTTGCTGTACTGCCCAAGTGTCATATGCGACGTTGGATGCAGTATGTTTTGAGATACCCCTTCACGGGCATCAAAATCTAAACGCAGGGCCACCGGATGAACCTGAGGGCCCACGATATCGGAGAAAAGCTGCTCATTGAAATACGTGTCAGGGGCCGTCTGGTATTCGAGCAGGTCAGGCGAAGGAAAGAAGCTGAGTCGGTGTCGAACTATGTTGCTTCCTCGAAACTCATAGTCCATCTGCAACATGGCACCGTCTAGAAAGAGCAAATTGAAGGCTCGGCCTTCGCGAACCTCTGAGTAAAGATTCGCGTAGCTCTTGTACTTCAGTACGGCACTGCCCACGCTTGTTGGCACAGACACGTAATCGATGCCTTGGTGAGTTTTAGCTGTCGGCCAGTTTTGGTCATCGAGCAACCCCGTGGCGACAAGATCCGTGGTGAGGCGATTAATTTCCCGCACAATTTCGCGGGAGTCGAGCTCAGTTGGCATCAGAATTGTTGCCAAGCAGCTTGGACAACCTGGCAAGATCGGAAGGGTCGAGATCCTGTAGGTAGAGACTGCCTCGTTCTAGGTCATCAATTAAACCGCTGATTGATTCCCGACGGCTGTTGATTTGTGTTTCCTCGGCAATGCTTACCTCCCGGTGGACGATCCTCAACTCTTCACGCTCTGCGGCAGTCGGATACTTAAATCGGAGCTTAAAATTCTCTCGCCTTGTCATTTCGAACTCCCTGATCAAGTCATCCATTTTGTCGCCGAAGCCAATCACCCTAACCCATGCCTTGCTCCGGGTGATAGCAGTAAAGAGCCGGTTTCTTACGAGTGCTAAGTTGGGACCGGAAGAGTCACCTTCATGCGCATTTACTATGTAGATCATCCCAGCTTCATTACCCTTGGCACGATATATACCCGTGAAGGTTATGGATTGGGCTCCATGGTTAAAAAATATATCTTGAGACGTATCAACACCAGCAAGATGATTGTTGATACCCATTTTCAGTAGCCGCGCCCTGAGTGGGCTTAGATTGGATCTTGAAGTTCGAGGGTTTGGATTTATAACAATGATGTCTTCATAACGCAGCTCATCCTCATTAATATTTTTGGATATTTCATTTGCAACCCAAGTATCTTGCGCCTCTTGGCTCTTGAAGTTATGAAATTGAATCAAGTCCTCTAGGGGTGAGTGTCTTTCGAGGAATAGCGGGCTCGATTCCTCCGTCCTTCGTAGTGCTACCTGCGTCCCGGCTTGAAGGTTCCCGTCTACAACTTCATAACCGATGTCCTCCCATAGGCGCGGCTGGTCAAACATCTGAACCAGTCCTGTTCCGGCATCTGACGCAGGTCGGCGATATATTCCGAAGCCGAGGGCGTGTGCGGTAACAAGAACAGGCCGAGAATTTCGGTAGCACTTCTCTAGCACGATGTCTCGTCGGGCTCCAATAGTCGTGTCTTCGACATCAAAGTCGACCCGTGGCATTCCACGCTCGTCCAATCCAAAGATTTCTATAGGTGAGGGAAGGCCGGAGCCTGACAGGCTCTGTAGTTCGTCGTACGCGTAGACCAACCTCCTGGGCTCAGTCAAGGAAAAGTAGCAGAGTTTCAGGAAATTCGGAGGTAGATCCTGGGCTTCGTCAACGAGTATGGCGTCATACATCGACTTAGGCGTCTCAGTATTGGCCAGCGCAGCGGTGCAGACACCATCAAAGGCGCTGTCGGCACCATACGCGCGTTTTGCCGACTGAAAGTCCCAGTATTCAATCTTGTTTGCTTCGCAGAATTCGAAGTAGATACCTGAGCGCTCTGGTCCACCTCGGCCGCCCCACGAGTTCACGATCCGTAGGTTATCCCAAATTGGTTCCTCACCGGTCTGCTCGATTACGAAACCTGTAATGAGGCGAGTGAATTGATCCTTGAGCGATCTGGTGTTGAAGGTAACTGCGATGCGCCAGTCCGGATGCTGGGCGTGGAGGTACGCCGCCTTCAAAGCGAGGACGATGGTTTTGCCGGAACCAGCTAGTCCTCGTATTCTTTGGACTCCTTCTATGGTCTCCCGGACGGCGCGATTTTGGATGTTATCCAACGTGGCAATGGAGCTTTCCAAAACCTGCAGCTTTGCGCCCCGAGAAGTTGAGGACTTCACAATCCGAGGGCTCCGAGAACGACGAAGTGATGAAATGTTCTGGATGGCGGAGAGAGTCGCCAAGAAGAGGTCTTCGTCGATCTGTTCCTGGTCAAGCTCCTGTACAACCTGCAGTAAGTCGGTGCCGTCGGTTACGGCATATTCGGAATCCAGTCCGCTGAGCCCAAGCCGTGGCACGCCAGGAGCGAAAGAGATCGCTTCAATGTCGATTCTCAGTCGGTTCTTCTTGGCCAGGTTCTTGTGCTGCAAGAGCTTGGAACTGAGAAGGCGAACGGCGTCGTCCTGCCGGTCTTGGTATGGGCCGAGGTCAGGCCCCTCGATGAGGTCGAAAATGATGAGGCCATACTGCAGCGACAGGTAAAGCGCGTCAACAGAGAATGGACCTGATGATGCTCCCAAAATTGGAAAACCAATCATCAGCTCACCTTCGAGCTGAGGCTGCTCCAAAAAGGATGCCACGAGAGCATCGCTCGCTACGGGCTTGCTGTTAGTACCTCGAACGACATTTACGACCATGCGTGAAATCTTATCTGGTCGAGTGCACCTTGCTTCGGGCACTCGTTTCCACTCCCTGCCAGCCTAACTAGGAGAATCATGCATAAAGATGCACAAAACCTACAGTTGCAAGGGATCCCGGTGCGAGTTCCAGCCGACGATGCGAAGACATTGCTGTTCGACAAAAACCAGACGTGAGCTGCGGAAACGTCGGATTCGTCCGTACGGGCCTCTTGTCCGAAGGCGTGTGAGCGGGATGAACCGGGTGATTAGTGATTTTCCAGCAGAAAGACCTTACCTTCGGGCGGGAGCACCTCGTATCCCAAGATCAGCAGGGGGAGAACCGAACCAAACTCATCGCGGGCGCCCGCGGCAATGGAGACATCGCCCCACCTGCCAACGGTCTTCGTCTCGACTTCGACGGCATTGTCTTCGACTCCTACACGTCTGCGTAAAGCCGAATCTGGCAGAGTCTGACTACCATCGCGTCGTACCCATATGATGCGCATATTAGAAGTTGTCGTCACGAACATCACGGTACGAGATTTCCCAGTTGTAGTCGAGCGCACGTGGTGCTAGGCACCGGAGTTCACGACTCGTGCCAAGAACTTAAGCAAGATACTCTGGTCGTGGATGTCTTAACGACCGGGATCTTCTTACGGCACAGCGCGAGCGGCTGCGGAGTCGTTGAGGACCGGAAGCGTTTTACTCTTGCTCTTCGATTTTGCAGCGATAGAAATCATGGGCGCTGCCTTGTGTGGTAACCACGAGTGCCTCGCCGATGTGGGACAGCCGGGCCAGCGTCTACGGTTACGCCCTAGCCAATCGTCTGAGCAAGGGTGCTCCATGCTTCGGATGGATAACACCCCCGGTACCCCTTTTAGTCAGGACGTGAGCGACACGGACGTGGACGCTGTACCCTCGACTCTTCTAGACGGTTCCTCTGACCGAATCATATTGGACTTGTCCGGATGAATCAGACCAAGAAATCCAAACGTCTTCCTCGACATCATCACCCAGCTTTTCACGAATAAAGTGCGGTAATGAAATACTTTCACCTGGTTCTAATCTTTCCTGTTCTATGGGATGGTTTGCTCCGTGAGCGTGGTAACGGACACGAATGTCAGTTATCGGCTGAATGCCGCGGTAAACTAATCTGCCCATGTTCTTTTGCCAACTGAAAGCCCAGACGAAATTAATTTGCGGGTGTTTTGCTTTTGAGTCAAATCTACCACTGGCTGGATGAAGCAAGTCGAGCCGATCATTGACGTCTACTTCGGCATTAATTAGTGCGTCGACCAAGCTCCTCCGACTGTCAAAGTCGTTATTGAGGTTGATCCAGTTAATACCGTCGATGTCGGAGATGTGACGTGGATGACCAGCGCGGACCATCACTGTGCGCTCGGGTGCTATAGCCCACGCCATACCTGCTTCGAGGAGAACGTTCTGTCTGGGTTGACCCGTCAGCTGCCGCTCGTCTGGTCCATCATGAGGCGCCAAATATTCGTCTTTCAATTTCGCCTCGTCGTCCGGGCTGAACAGGACGATAACTGCTTGGGCAAGTTTGAGGCCGGTGGTTACGATTTCAAGCGTTGTCGGTGAGGGGCGGCCTGTCTTGAAGCGAGCCTCAGTCCAACCTATGGGGGAAGTGTCAATGTAGCGCAGAAAACCTATCAACTGATCGCGTAGAGCAAGGTCCCGGCCGTGCACCACAAAGATTTTCCTTTTGTCTCGGTCAGAACCCACCGTGTTTGCCATTGCGCTCCACCTTGTCTTGTACATATCCATTCAATGGATCGGTCGGACCATATCCGCAGTCGCCCATCTCTTACTTGGGACGTAACATACCTTAGGGACAGGCGTGGCGCCTTCATATGCATGGAGGTGACGTTTATGCCGTCGACAGTCCGTTTTCGGCCGGCCCACTATAAGGCTTGGCGAACGCGGCCGTTCAACGCGTCTCCGAGGCCCGGCAAGCTTCGGATAGTACTTGTTGACGATGAGAAGCTGATCCGGTCTGGCTTCTCCCTGATTCTTCGGATGTCGGAGCAACCGATGCCCGCGCGTAAGAGCAAGCCGCCGTCGTTGCTGCGGACCAAGGGACTGGTGCCTGAAGCAGCAGGGTCCAGGCCGGCTGGGGCTGGTACGACATGGATCTTGTTGCCGCCCCAGGAGACTTGAACTACCCCGGTCAGGGCGATGTTAGCCCGTGACGTCGCGGGCTTGACGCGTATCTATCTGGGCAATGGTTTCGAGAGCTCGACCTAGACCCGGAGTTTGCTGACTTTCACCACGCCGGCTCTGTTCTGCTGATAGCCATTCGCTGTGTGGGGCAGCTGACTCCGGACCTCCGGCAACTCGCATAGACCGCAGGCGCCCGTGGCCAATGCCATCCCGCGAAAGTATCCTTTAACGCGACGCCTCTCGTAAGGCCTCGGTGAATCCGTAAGATTCTGTACCGGGGTTTGTGACTTCCAAGCAAGCTTCCTCATTGTGACTTTCTTAATGTGGATGAGTTCACGCCTTTAGCGAGACATTGGGAGCATGTTCACTCGTGATGACGCCTATTGATTGGCGCGGCCCGAGCCAATCAATAGGTTGGTACTCATAGGCTGCTTTCGGCGATCCCACCAGCGGTGGAACTGTGACCGGTCGTCAGTCCTGGTCGGTTTCCATACTCCGGCTAAGCTGAGGAGCGCCGGTGGGTATGGCAGAAGTATGGCGGCAGGCGCCATCCGCGGAAGGACAATCGAATGGCTCGGCCGACAGTTCAGGACGTCGCCCGAACGGCGGGTGTGTCCGTGGGGACGGTTTCGCGCGTTTTGAACGGGAGCCCTGCTGTCAGTGAGGCGGCCAAGGAAAAGGTCAACGCCGCCATAAAGCAGCTCAGCTATCGTCCTCTGGCCTCGGCGCGAGACCTAAGAAGAGACCGCACAATGCGTGTCCTCGCCCTCGCTAAAAACCTGGACTCGTTGGTGATCAGTGAAGTCTTCCGCGGTGTCGGCGACGCTGCAGCGGACTCGGGGTACGTCAGCCTCATCGCGGCAACCGACGGCGATCTGGATCGCGAGCAGCAGCTCGTGGACATGCTGAGGAACGGCTCCGTGGACGGACTGGTGATCTTCTCACCAACGATGCCGGACGACGACGTAAACACCGTTGCCGAGCAGATGAGCGTCGTCCAGGTCTGTGAAATCGTCGACGCCGAGGCAGCATTCGGGGTGTCGATCGACGACCGCCAGGCCGCCTACGACATCACCAAACACCTGATCAACACCGGTGCTAAGAAGCTGGCCATGCTCGCCCACAGGGGAGCTCGCTCGGGCCGGTTGCGCGAAGAAGGGTTCCGCCAAGCGCTCAAGGAAGCGGGCTTAAAGGAAGACCAAGTCCTGTTCGGCGAAGGCAACTTCGGATTCCATGCTGGCCGTGATCTCACGAAGAAGCTCCTCGAAACAAGGGACCTCCCGGACGCGATCTTCTGCGGAACCGACGTGGTCGCCGCGGGCTGCGTTCGGGAAATCACGGACGCGGGCTTAAGGGTGCCGGAGGACATTGCCGTGGCCGGTTTCGATGACTCGGCCCAGGCGGAAATGTGCGTCCCGGAGCTAACCACGGTCCGCCAGCCGGCGTACGAAATGGGCCTCGTGGCCTTCGCTGAACTCCTCGAACGAATGACCGTCGAGGGCTCACATCGCAAGGGAAGAGCCTTCCTCCCGCACGAACTCGTCATTCGAGACTCCACGAAATAAAGAGGGTTGACAGCCTTCAGTGGTCCCTG
This sequence comes from Paenarthrobacter aurescens, assembly GCF_041549525.1. NCBI lineage: Bacteria > Bacillati > Actinomycetota > Actinomycetes > Micrococcales > Micrococcaceae > Paenarthrobacter > Paenarthrobacter aurescens. Next base: position 3,592,720 of record NZ_CP157456.1, on the reverse strand, counting down.
TCACACTACTTTGGAATCGATTCCACGGCCGCAAGGCCGATTCTTTTGATCAAGTTTGGAATCGATTCCACGAACCAAAAAGAACAACCGGCAACGAAGCCACCCTCAGCGCGCGGGACAGCCAAATCGCGCACTGAACGCCACCCGCCACAGACCCCAAAGGAGCCACTTGTGGACTTGAACCGACCTGCTCTCCCGCTCCAGAACAAAGCCACCCGAAACCGCAAGGGCCTCGGAGCCGCAACAGCAGTAGCAGCAGCCCTCCTCCTTACCGCGTGCGGCGGGGGAGCAGCACCCCAAGGTGCGGAACAAGCGGCAGCTGCCGATCCGGCGTCGGGAGCTAATGCCAGCGGTTCCGTGAACATCTGCGGCGTCAAGGACGCGAGCGGCATCTACAAGGGCACCGCGGAAGCGTTCACCAAAGCGAACGGCAAGGTCACGGCCAAGTACACGGAGATCGGCGCCACCACGGATGAAGCCCGCACGCAGATTGTGCAGCGGCTCGAGGGCAAGTCCACGGAGTGCGACCTCTTCATCACGGACGTGATCTGGACCTCCGAGTTTGCCTCCCAGGGCTGGCTGCTGGACCAGACCAAACTGGTGGAGGCCAACAAGGATCGGCTCATTCCCTCCACTGTGGAAACCACCAAGTACCAGGACAAGTACTGGGGCTCGCCGTTCTTCACCAACGCCGGATTGATCTACTACCAGAAGGACAAAGTGGCCAAGCCCGAGTCCTGGCAGCAGCTCTACGCGGAAGCCGCCAAGGCTCCCGGCAACGGCTTTGTCTACCAGGGCAAGCAGTACGAGGGCCTCACAGTGAACTTCCTCGAAATGCTCTACAGCGCAGGCGGCGAAGTGCTCAACGAACAGGGCGACGTCAAGATCGACTCCAAGGAAACCCGCGACGTCCTGAACTTCATGAGCGACGGCCTCAAGAACGGCTCAGCCGACCGCGCCGTCCTCACCTACAACGAAGACCCGGCCCGCCTGGCCTACGAGTCCGGAGACTTCGGATACCAGCGCAACTGGCCGCACGTGTACCGGTTGTTGAACGCGACACCGCTGGCGTCCAGCTTCGCGGTCGCGCCGCTGCCGGCGTGGGAAGGCGGCAAGGCCTCCGGCGTGCTGGGCGGCTGGAACCTGGCGATCTCGGCCCACTCCACCAACCAGGCTGGAGCTGTCGCGTTCATCGACTTCGCCACCACCCCGGACTGGCAGAAGCACGTGGCCATGGACTACTCCCAGGCACCCGTAAACGAAGCTGCCTACTCTGACGCCGCGGTGCTCCAGAAGATGCCGTTCGCCACGGAACTCCTCGCCTCAGTGAAGGGTGCCAAGCCGCGCCCGATCTCGCCGGTCTACCCGCAGATCTCGCAGGCGATCTACAAGAACGTCTACGCCGTCCTCTCCGGCACCGCCACCACTGAGGAAGCCGTGCAGAAGATGGCCGAGGAAATCACCACCGCCAAGGCGAGCTTCTAGTCATGGCCATAAAAACAATCCCGCCAAGCCGCGGCCCAGCGAAGTCAAGCGGCCGCGACCGCGCCGAGCGCAAGCTCGCGTTCCGCATGACCGCCCCGTCGCTGGTGATCATGGCCCTGGTTGCGGCGGTCCCCATCGGCTACGCGATCTGGCTCTCCCTGAACCAGTACAGCGTCCGCACCGCCGGCCTGTCCCGCTTTGTCGGACTGGAAAACTACATCAACGCCCTGGCAAGCCAAGAGTGGTGGGCAGCGTTCGGCCAGACCTTCCTCTTCGCGGGTCTCTCCGTCAGCTTGGAACTCATCCTCGGCACGGCCATGGCGTTGCTGCTCAACCTCGCGTTCAAGGGCCGCGCCGTCCTGCGCACAGTGGTTCTGCTGCCGTACGCGATCATCACCGTGGTCAGCGCCATCACCTGGCAAACGATGTTCCAGCCCAACATGGGCCTGGTCACCAACGTTCTCTCCATCTTGGGCCTGCCGGGCGGCGACGTCGTCTGGCTCGGTGAGCACGGCTACGCGATGGCCGTGATCGTCATGGCCGACGTCTGGAAGACCACGCCCTTCGCGGCGCTCATCATCCTGGCCGGCCTGCAGGTCATCTCCGCTGAAACGTACGAGGCCGCGGAGCTCGACGGCGCCAGCAAATGGCAGACCTTCGTGAACATCACCTTGCCGCTGCTGCGCCCGGCGATCGTCCTCGCCGCGATCTTCCGCACCATGGACGCCCTACGCGTCTTCGACCTCCCGTTCGTCCTCACCCGCGGCGCCAACGGCACCGAATCCATGTCCATGCTCGCCTACACGCAACTGCGCGAAAACCGGCTGGTGGGCGAAGGCTCGGCGCTGTCCATCCTGACCTTCCTCACCGTCATGGTGGTCTCGGTCATCTACGTCCGCTTCGCCGGCGGCAACATCCGCGACGTCGCGAAGGAGGAACAATGAGCACACTGATTGCAGAACGCCCGACGCCGGAACTCGCCACTGCGGGCAAGGCACCTAAGCGTCGCTTGCGTGGGGAATCGAAACTGCACCCCCTGGTATGGGTGTTCGTGGTGGCCGTCATGGCTTTCTCGCTCATCCCGTTCTACTGGCTGGTGAACACCTCCCTTAAGAAGGGAGCGAGCCTGTCCCAAGGCGAGCTCTTCCCGAGCCAGCCGACCCTGGAGAACTATCTGGTGGTCTTTCAGAACCTCGAGTTCCTCCTGGCCTTGCGCAACTCGGTGATTATCGCCGTCGTGACTACAACCGTGGCGCTGGTGTTCGCGTCCTTCGCCGCCTATGCGCTGGCCCGGCTGAAGATGCGCCGCAAGGCGATGATCCTGACGCTGATCCTCTCGGTCACCACGTTCCCGGCCATCGCCATCGCGGCCCCGATGTTCTCCATCTGGCGCGAGATCGGCCTGTACGACACTTTGCTGGGCCTCATCATCCCGAAGCTGACATTCGCTTTGCCGTTGGCCATTTACACGCTGACGTCGTTCTTCAAGGAGATCCCGCGTGAGCTGGAGGAATCCGCGTACATGGACGGCGCCACACCGTTTGTCGCCTTCCGCAAGGTGATCCTGCCGCTGGCCGTCCCGGGCTTGGCGACGACCGCGATCCTGGTGTTCATCTCGGTCTGGAACGAATTCCTTCTGGCCGTCACGCTGACTACCTCGCCCGAAGCCCGGCCCGTGCCGGTCGCGATTGCGTTCTTCAGCGGCACCAGCGAGTTCGACCAACCCCTGGGCACCATCAGCGCCGCATCGGTGATCATCACCATCCCGCTGGTGATCCTGGTGCTCGTGTGCCAGAAGCGCATCGTTTCCGGCATGACGGCCGGCGCCGTCAAGGGCTAACCCCAAACCTAGTAAACCCAGAAAGAACAGGAACAACGTGAGAATTCAGCAGCAGGCCTCGTCCGCAACCCTCAAGGTGGGAGTTGTGGGCATCGGTTGGGCCGGCCAGCAGCACCTCAAGGCATACAGCAACATTCCCGGCGTCGAAATTGTGGCCGTCGCAGGCATGGAGGCCGAGCTCCTTGCCCAGCTGAAGGAGGAATACAGCATTCCGCATGCCTTCGCCCGCTGGGAAGACATGATCGAGCTTGAAGGTCTCGACGCCGTCAGCGTCGCCGTGCCCACGTTCCTGCACGCGCCCATTGCCATTGCGTCGCTCGAGCGGGGACTGCACGTGCTGAGCGAAAAGCCGTTGGCGCGCAACGCCGTCGAGGGTCAACAGATGGTGGACGCAGCCCGCAAGGCCGGCCGCGTGCTGGACGTCGCGTTCAATCACCGCCGCCGCGGTGACATTCAGGCGCTGAAGGAAGTGATCGACGCCGGTACGCTGGGTCGCCCGTACTACGCCAAAGCATCCTGGCTCCGCAGGCAGGGCATTCCGATGCTGGGCAGCTGGTTCACCAACCCCGAACTCGCCGGCGGCGGTCCACTGGCTGATATCGGTGTCCACGTGCTGGACTACTCGCTGCACCTCCTCGGCGAGCCGAAAGTCCTGGCCGTCTCCGCGTCCACCCACTCCGAACTTGGCCCGCGCGGCCTCGGCGGCAACGCCCGCTACACAGCCTCGAATTCCAGCCATAAATTTGAAGTGGAAGACTTCGCATCAGCGTTTATCCGTTTGGAAGGCGGCGGTACCTTGATCCTTGAAGCGGGGTGGGCCACGTACCGGGACGAGCGGGACCTCATGGACTTCACCGTTTACGGGACCGACGGCGGAGCGGACTTGCGCTCAGTAGGCGCCTCCGAGAACCCGGTGGCTGATGTTCACGTCTTCACCGAGAAGGACGGCGAAAACGCCGACTTCGAGGTGGTGGCCGAACCCGGGCGAGCCCACCAGTCCGTCGTCGACGATTTCATTGCCGCCGTGCGCGGTGGCGAAACTGTGTGGGGAAGCCATGACGGGTCACTGGCCCTCAGCCGCGCCCTGGTGCTCGACGCCTGCTACAAATCCGCCCTAGAACAACGTGAAGTGGTGCTCTGAAATGTCTGATTCCAAATTGAAGATTGTTGTCTGGAACGAAGCCGTTCACGAGGCCCGCAACGAGCCCGCGACCATCGGCGAGATGTACCCGGAGGGGATCCACGGCGCAATCGCCGCAGGTCTCCGCGGCTTTTACCCGGACTCCGACATCACCACAGCCACCTTGGCCGACCCGGAGCATGGACTTTCCGAGGAGGTCCTGGCGCAAACCGACGTACTGCTCTGGTGGGGGCACATTGCTCACGAGGAGGTCTCCGACGAAGTAGTGGAGCGCGTGCAGCGCCACGTCCTCGGCGGCATGGGCTTGGTGGTGCTGCACTCCGGGCACTTCGCCAAGATTTTCACTCGATTGTTGGGCACCACGTGCTCGCTGAAGTGGCGCAATGAAGGCGAACGCGAACTCGTGTGGACGGTGAAGCCTTCACACCCGATCGCGGCTGGAATTGAGAGCCCAATCGTCATTCCGCAGCAGGAAATGTACGGCGAACTGTTCGACATCCCGGAACCCGACGACCTGATCTTCATCAGCTCATTCACCGGGGGAGAGGTGTTCCGCTCCGGCGTGACGTTCTCCCGCGGCAAGGGCCGGATCTTCTACTTCAGCCCCGGCGACCAGGAATACCCGGTGTACCACCAGCCGCAGATCCAGAAAGTCATCGCCAACGGTGTGGGTTGGGTTGCTCAGCCCGGCGTTTTCCGTGATGCTCCGGAGGTGTCCAACCCGGCGCGGGGGTGGTTCGAGGGTTAGCCCGTCCAGGGTGTCCCGAGCCTGATGCTGTGTTCTAGGCCTGCTAGATGATGGAGAGTCCATCGCGATACGAGGTGACTGCGAACTCCGGGAATCGCGAGCTGAACTTCGTGGAGTCGAAGCGGTTGTGGTGCTCGTAGCGCGGCAGAAGTTCCCGCAGTTCCCGTACCTGCGCAGAGAATAGCCCGGCCGCGCTGAGGACCCATCGGGGAACAACCGTGTAGCCGGGCTCCTGGCCGAACGCTTCGCTGGCCATGGTGGCGAATTCCCGGTAAGTCAGCCGTTCTTCAGCCACCGGAAGATGCCACGTCTGGCCATACGCGTCCGGTGTGTTGCCCAACAGGGCCAGGGCACGGCTGGCGTCCGGGGTCCAAATGAGTGTGCGGAGTCGGTCATCGCGTACCGGGACGCGGGGCTTCTTGCCCGCCTTAAGTGGCTCGATGATCAGGGTGTTGGTGAAACTCTGCGTCCTCCCCGGCCCGTAGAACTCCGGAGCCCGGGCGATGAGCACCTGAATGTCACCCCGCGCCATCTCTTCCAGCACCATGGTGGCCATCTCGGCGCGGACCTTGCCTTTTCTTCCGTTGGAAGCGAACGGTGTCTCTTCAGTCTGGATGCGATCGTCCTGGGGATACATATAGGTGTTGTCGAAGTAGACGAATTTGGCCCCGGCCTGACGCGTCGCATCCAGCGCGTTCCGGAGCATCGTAGGGAACTGCGCCTCCCATAGTTCAGTCTTCGCCGGCAGCCCCGCGGTGAAATACACAACGTCGCTGCCCTCAACAGCGGCAGCCGCCTGCCCGGCGTCGAGCAGGTCCGCACTTATGACGACGTCGGACTCGCTCACCTTGCGTGGGTTGCGGCTCACCAGCCGGAGATCGGAGGTGTATGAGCGGTGTAGCTCGCGGGCTAATTCCACGGCGATCTGGCCATTGGCGCCGAGTATGGTCTGCATTTCAACCTTTGCTTTAGCGGGTGACATTGGATTCGCAATGCGATATGTTTGCACTGCTTACATCAGCGTAGGAGGCGAAGTTAGCAGTGTCAACATCCAGCAAGCCGTATCACCATGGGGACCTTCGGGCCACCCTGCTCGCTGCGGCGATTGAGAGCCTGGAAGCGGGCGAGCCATTCTCGTTGCGGGCTGTTGCCCGACGCGCGGGCGTGTCACCCACCGCGCCATACCGGCACTTCGCGGACCGGGAAGCGCTGGACAGTGCGGTGGCGATCGAGGGATTCCGCGACCTGAGAGCGGACCTCCAGGCGGCGTTGGCGGGCTTGAAAGGCTCGGCGGAGCTTGCTGGGTCCGATGAATCCGCGGCGCCCGAAGACGTGATTACGGCACTCGGAGTGGCCTACGTTGGGTTCGCTCTGAGACGACCCGCCGTGTTCCGGTTGATGTTCGGCAACGAATGCGACGAGGAGGACAGCGAACGCGTGCACGCCTCGGAGCAGCTTCACCATATGTTGAACCAAGCGATAGGGAGCCTTTTCCCGGACGCGAACAACTCCAACTTATCCATCGCGCTGTGGAGCGTGGCGCACGGGCTGGCGTTCCTCCACCTCGACGGCAAGTTACGGCCTCAAACCAGCGACGACGTTGCAGCCCGCGTGAAGTCCGCGGTTGGGGCGCTCTTCGCACTGAACAACAACAAATCGGGCGGCTAGTCCCGATCCGGCCACCACCCTCAGGAGAACGAGCATGACAAAACGCATCCTTCACGTCGTCACCAATGTCAGCCACTACGAGGACCCTTCACACCAGACCGGACTATGGTTGTCCGAGCTGGTTCACGCCTGGGAAGTGTTCCAGGAGCGTGGCTTCGAACAGGACATTGTCAGCCCGCAAGGCGGACGGGCCCCGTTGGAACCGCGCTCACTAAAATTCCCCAGCTACGACAAAGCGGCCAAATCGTGGCACAACAACCCAGTGCGAATGGCCCTGCTCGAAAACACCGCTTCTCCGGGAAGCATCAACTCGGCCGACTACGACGCCATCTACTTCACCGGCGGCCATGCGGTGATGTACGACTTCCCTGACAGCGAAGGATTGCAGAGGATCACCCGCGAAATCTGGGAACGAGGCGGCATTGTGTCCTCGGTCTGCCATGGGTACTGCGGCCTTCTGAACACCAGGCTTTCGGACGGCAGCCTCCTGGTTAAGGACCGCAAGGTGACCGGCTTCGCGTGGCAGGAAGAAGTATTGGCGCGCGTCGACAAGCTGGTGCCTTACAACGCGGAGGAAGAGATGAAAGGCCGCGGAGCACTCTATGAGAAAGCCCTGCTCCCGTTCGTCTCCTACGCCATTGCGGACGGAAACCTGGTCACCGGCCAGAATCCGGGATCAGCCAAGGCAACTGCCCAGAAGGTCGCGGCACTTCTCTAGAGCATTAGCCACTTCCGCCGGTGAATGCTCTGTTCCACACTGGACTTATCCGGAGCCGGATCATCCCAAATTGCCGAATCGAGGAAGGCAATGCAGAAGGCGCGTGTGGCGGCAGTGCTGACCTGGATCTACTCTGCTGCGTTCGGAATTCCAGCGATCCCCGTCAGCATCCATCTCCTGCAAAACGGGTACCTGCCGATGTTCATGGACCTGTTCCCGATGTACGCGGGGCCATGGGACGGACTGCGAAGCTGGGCCTTCGTGTCGCTGCTCATGGTGTTTCTCGTTGTAATTCTTTTAGCGGCGTGGGCGGCTTGGCTCGCGTGGAAGGGGCGCAGGTCGGGGTTGATACTCGGGTTGGCCCTTCTCCCTGTGGAAGCAGTGTTTTGGTTGGGTTTCGATTTACCGTTCCCGTGGTTATTCGGCGTGGCCCGCGGTCTTCTGTACGCCCTCGCCTTGATGTCCCTGCGTCAACGTCCGGAGGGCGGAATGGCTGGAGGACTCTCGGGCTGATGATGACGCCGCAATGTCAATCCCTGTGATCCGGCAACATTGCTGGTTGGCTAGGCAGCATGGAACAACGCTTTGTGCGCTACCAGTCGACCACCCCTGACGCCAAAGGGCGACACCTTGGGATCTTCGCCCTCGCGAACCGATTGGCAAAGGAGGGCAGCCTCAGCCCCGAAGATTGGCGTCAATGGCGTAGCGCCAACGACTTCTATGGCGAGGCTTATGTAACTCCTGGAGCGTCATTCTACGCAGCTCCGGGCGCACAGGCGTGGTTCAAACTCACAGCCGCCCACTTGGTAGGCAGAATTGATTTCTATACCGATCTCCTGCGCCGGCATGACGTTCCCTGCAGTGCGGTCTACTCAAGCGATCCGGGCGTGGTTCTTTATGAGGACGACGTTCAAGTTGTGGTGGTCCCGTACAAAAGGTGTGCCTATGAATCCGACTAATACCTTGGCGCTTGGAATTAACCTGGCCTCCGAATCTGCGGGAAAGGCGCCGTCATTTGGACAGAACCGACGACGTTGCCTCTACAGACTGAGGAAGAAGAACGGTTCGCTGCGTGGCTCACTGCACCGCCTAACGAATAAGCACACATAGTCGCTCGCATATACTCTGGAAACCTTGCGGCTCAGCCGTCTCCACATGCTACTGAAGATTGAGGGAAGCGAAGATGGTCCATCCTGTCGCCCACAGGACAGCAGGCAGCGTCCCAAAGGTCCTTCGAACATCAAGTTACCTCTGGCTGGCAAGCGCGATCCTAGCTTGCATTCAGCCAGTCGTCTTGATTGTCACGCGGGAGGCAAGCATCGTATTGTTCCTTGGCGGTCTGATCCTCCTTCTATTCACGGTTATTCAGATCCGGGCAGCATTGGGACTTCTTCGAGGTCAACGCTGGGCGAGGGTAGTTCTTTCCATCTTGGCTGTTTTGGCTCTCGGTGGAGTTTTCAATGTCGTCCTGACGCCCCTAACAGTAGGGGTCCTGATCTTGACGTTTGCCGGTTCCGTGCTGATGTGGATGCCAGCATCTATTAGATACTTCCGACAGTTTGGCCCCTCCCGTGGCCAAGACGCAGTTCGCGAGTCCCAGCTCTAGAACTCGCAGAGGGTGTTTACAACCGCTACTGTCCGCAAGCCATCCTTTACCGGACACAGTATTGCCAGCTTTGATTAGCAGTGAAAGGGGTGAGCATGACACGTGATTCGTGGGAGTGCGCTGAGTTGTCGGAAGCTCCTCAGGACTGGATACTTGCGACCGAGAACGGCTGGGGCGCTTTGGTGATCTGGGCTGCTGGCCCCAGCAACGTTGCGAGGGTACACCGAGCATCGCCTGACCGTTTTGGTTTGATTGTCCATCGCCTACCAGGGGGTGCAGAACAAAGACAGCCGTTCAGGCTGACTGAAGCCGACCAGGCATCTGTCGACGATGACATTGATATCTATCTGGCCGAGGCGGGTATCCCGCCGAGACCCCGCGGATTCGATTGGTTCATTCGACGCCCGCCCAATGACGACCTGGACGACGAGACATTCTGGGGTCTCGTTTGGACGGCCACTACCGCCAGACTTCCTGGCGATGGATTGCGTCCGTCGACGATGGCAGGTCCCGCAAACGAGGCCATGGCTAGCCTTTACCGCGATTGAGTCTTAGGGCTCCCGATACATTCGACCCCGTTCTAGTGCAAGACGACGTAGAAAACGATCACGAGCAGGGGAAAGAGTGCTTGGCCGATAGCGCTGAACAGAAGCCGCTTCTCCGTGACCCATAGCCAGAAACCAAGGAAGACGTGGCAGGCGCAGCAGAAGATGACTATAGCCGTCCCGCTCGCAGGGGTGCCGGAGAAGTTCACCAGCCACAGGCCCACTGCGATTCCAATGCCAAAGGTTATGTTGTAGGCGCCAACGTTCATGGCCCACATCCGCACTGCCCGCACGTCGTCGGGTCGGATCAGAAAGATCCGGTGAAAGCGTTGATCGCCATGGAAGAAGATCTCCAGGACGCCAACGCTTATTAGCGCAAGGCCGGTGGCCCCCGCGAGTACTTGGCTCAGCAAATTCATGCCGTGCTCCTAGCGAACCTGCAGTACCTATTACTTGTGTGTGCAGGTTAGCTTTAGCAGCGACCACCTTCAAGGGGTGGACTGCAAACGCGGTCCGTTACCGTGCCCACCTGCCTCCAACCCCGCCCCCACGGCGGCCACAAACGCGTCTGTTTCAGCTGATCGCCTACTCTTCAACCACAAGGCCGACGTCCGCCAAGCCAACGGATCACCAACTAACGGCCGCCACACAATCCCCGAAGGCAACGGTGTCCACGGCTCCTCATTGAAGTGAACCCCGCGGCCGGCCATGATCAGCCCGTGCGTGAAGTGCTGATTCCTTGCGTGCACAATCGCCGCGGGCAAGTACCCGGCGTCGCGGCACGTGTGCAGGAACGAGTCGTACAGGGTCGGTGCCATGTGACGCGGGAAGATAATCAACGGACTCCCGGCCAGGTCACCCAGCCGCACGGCCTCCAATGAAGCCAGCGGATGAGATGCATTCAGCACCACCCCCAGAGCCCGGGAGTACAACGGCCCCGACTCGAAACCGACACTGCTCAAAGGGTGACGGACCACCGCAACGTCCAGTTCGCCGTCGCGTAGTCGCTCAACCTGCTCAACGGTGGTGAGCTCGTGCAGGTTGAGTAGAACATCAGGGGCAAGCGAGCTGAACGATGAAACCATCGTGGACAGGGCAACCGGGTTCGTGTCCGGCGGTACCGCCACGTGCAGGATGCCCGAAGCGCCGGGCCGGATCCGCCGCATCGACTCCTGCGCCATGGCCACGTGATCCAGCACCCCACGCGCGTGCTCCAGCAGCAACGCTCCGGCTTCGGACAGCTCCACGCCGGTGCGCCGACGATGAAACAGCAGGACGCCGAGCTCTTTTTCCAAGTCCTTGATGCGCTGTGAAAGAGGCGGCTGGGCCATGTGCAAACGCTGCGCCGCACGCCCGAAATGCAGCTCCTCGGAGAGCACCACGAAGTACTTGAGATGGTGAAGGTCCATCGCGGCACCATATCAGTTTGGTATCAAGCCGAGTAGATATTGATGTTAGACGGGTCACATTCGCTGATGGTCAGATGGGAATCAAGAAGCCCCAACGAGCCAAAGGAAACTCCCCAATGTCCCAGGACGTCCTCTTCGAACAAACCGGCCCCACCGCCATCATCACCCTCAACCGCCCGGACAAGCTCAACGCCTGGACCGAGGCGATGCGCAGCGAACTCATCCACTATCTGGAAGGCCTCAAGGGCAACGACGAAGTCCGCACGGTCATCCTCACCGGCAGCGGCCGCGCGTTCTGCGCCGGACAGGACCTGGCCGAGACCGCGTCCATGAACCCCGAGGATCACGAGTCAGCGGAAGCCTGGATCGACGGATTCGACCGCCTCTACCGGGCAGTCCGCGACCTGGACCAAATCACCATCGCCGCGGTCAACGGCGTTGCCGCCGGCTCCGGTTTCCAGTACTCACTGCTCGCGGACCTCCGCGTCGGCGACTCCAAAGTCCGCATGGGCCAACCCGAAGTCCTCTCCGGCATCCCCAGCATCACGGGCATATGGGCCATGTGGAGCATCCTCGGCAAGTCCAAGACCTCCCAGTTCGTCCTCACCGGCGAGCTCGTGGACGCTGCCGAAGCTCAGCGGCTCGGCCTCCTTAATTACTTGACGGACGACGGCGGCGTGCTGGCTTACGCGAAGGAACTCGCCTCGCGCTTGAGCCTCCTTCCTCCGGGTGCGGTCCGCTTGACCAAGAACCGGCTACGAAGCCTGGAAGACGACGAACTCACTGATGCCATGGCAGAAGCCAAGCGCGTCCACCGAGAGGCCTACGGTACCGGCGAACCGCAGCGCGAGATGGCCCGCTTCCTCGCCGGCCGCCGCTAACCCGCGAAGCAGAAGCAGGAGGCAAAACCATGACAACCACAGCAACCCAAGACCGCTATACCGAACTGCTGAACAGCCACCGCTGGGAGGTGCCTGAGCTCTACAACATGGCCGTCGACGTCGCCGACCGGCACCCAAGAGACAAGCGCGCGCTCATCCTGGAGTCCGCCGTCGAAGGTCAACGCGACGTGAGCTGGGGCGAAATCCAGGACCGCTCCCGGCAAATCGCTGCCACCCTGCAAAAAGCCGGCATCAAGAAGGGCGACCGCGTCGCCGTCCTCCTCCCTCAGCGTTCCGACACTCCGGCCGCGTACCTCGGTGTGCTCCGGACCGGCGCCATCCTTGTGACGATGTCCCTGCTCTGGGCGGCTGAGCCGATCCGTTTCCGGCTGGAAGACAGCGGCGCGTCAGCGATCATCGCCGAGGAGTCCGCGAAGCACCTCTTCGGGGACTACGAAGGCACGTTCATTGACATCGACGGGCCTGCCATCAAGGAAGCGGACACCGAATTCAAGGACGTCGAAACCAAGGCCGACGACCCCGCCCTCATCTTCTACACCTCGGGCACCACCGGCCGGGCGAAGGGGATCGTCCACGCGCACCGGACGCTACTGGGCCACAACGAGTTCAAGTATTGCCACCAGATCGGCGACGGCGATGTCTTCTATGGAGCAGGGGATTGGGCATGGTCGTTGGCCAAGCTCATGGGCCCGCTCCGGCTTGGTGCAACGCACTTGGTTTTCAGGCCCAGCGGCGGCTTCGATCCCGCAGCCCTGCTGGACTCCATGAGCCGCCACCGCGTCACCAGCGCGCTGGTCAACCCGACGTTCCTGCGGAAGATGCGCGAAGATGTGCCCGACGCCGGTGCTCGCTTCCCGCTGTCCCTGCGGACGGTTTGCTCGTCCAATGAGCCGCTAACGCCGGACCTGATCACTTGGTTCGAGGGGCAGTACGGGGTGACGCTGCTGGATTACTACGGTTCCACGGAGTCCTACCCGCTGCTGGGCAACTACCCGGATGTGCCGGTGAAGCCCGGGTCCATGGGGCGTCCACTTCCTGGATGGGAAGTCCGACTGCTGGACGAAAACGAACAGGAAGTTCCCACCGGCGAGACCGGCGAGATCTGCCTCCGTGCGCGATCCAACCCTCAATTTCCCTTGGGATACTGGAACATGCCGGAGGCGTCCGCAACCGCATTCGGGGGCGGCTGGTACCACACCAAGGACCAGGCCTACGCGGACGACGACGGCTATGTCTGGTTCCTGGGGAGGACCGACGACGTCATCAAAACGTCCGGATACCGGGTTGGACCCTACGAGCTGGAGGCAGTCATCCGCGAACTCGATCCCGTGCGGGACGTGTCCGTCACCGGTGTGCCGGACGAGCTTCGCGGCCAGTCCATCAAAGCCTGGATAGAACTGATGCCCGGTCACCCTGGGGGAGCGGAACTGAGCGAAGCCATCGTGGCCCACGTGAAGGAGAACTTCTCCCGCTTCGCGTATCCCCGATTTATTGAATACGTCTCCGCGCTGCCGAAATCGGCCACCGGAAAAGTCCAGCGGGCCCAGCTCCGCGAACTCCCACACGTTGTAGCCTCTCCCCGCCTCGAAGGACAACAATCATGAATACGATGACCCAGAAAGTTGCTGACACCGAGTCTTCTCCGCGCCGGAGCCTGAAGCGCGTCGCCGCGGCAGCCGCCGTCGGAAATTTCGTTGAATGGTTCGACTCCGCGGCCTATGCGGTCATGTCCGTCACCATCGCGAAGCTCTTCTTCCCGGATTACTCCACGACGGCGTCCCTTCTGGCCGTGTGGGCGATCTTCGCCGGCGGCTTCATCGCCAGGCCGCTGGGGGCGGCTTTCTTTGGACGCTACGGTGACCGGATCGGCCGTAACAAGATGCTCGGCCTGTGTGTGCTGATCATGAGCGCGGCGACATTCTGCATAGGTATCCTGCCGACGTTCGCGGTGATCGGCATTTGGGCACCCATCCTGCTGTTCGTGTTCCGTGCAGTCCAGGGCTTTACCACTGGTGGCGAGTACACGGGTTCGTCCGCATTCATCGTGGAGTACGCTCCGGAAGGTAAGCGGGCCACGTACGCCAGCATCATCCCGGCCACTGTTGGCCTGGCTTCGGTTGCAGGTGCTTTGCTGGGTGCTGCGATCACCGCGACATTGAGTCCTGCCGATTTGCAGGCCTGGGGCTGGCGAATCCCGTTCCTGCTCGCGGCGCCCCTGGGTCTGATCGGACTGTATATACGGTCAAAGGTTGACGACACCCCGGTGTTCCGTGGCCTTGAGAATAAGGGCGAAGTGGCCAAGCGGCCCTTGGGCGACGCCATCCGCATGTGCTCGCGACAGATCTTTACGCTCTTCGGTTACAGCATCACCAACGCCATCGCTTACTACCTGATGAGCAGTTACATGATCGCGTACATGACCTCGAGCCTTGGATACACGTCGGCGGAGTCAATGATCACCAGTGTGATCACCATGCTGGTGTACACGGCAGTCTGTCCTCTGGCCGCTCGCGCCAGTGACAGGTACGGCCGCAAACGAATGCTGCTGGTGGCGTGTGTTGGCTTCGTTGTGATGACTATCCCGGCGTTCTCGATCATGCCGTTGGGTCTCGGTTTCGCGATCCTGGGGACGAGCGTCTTGGGTGCATTGGTGGCCGTGATCGGTACATCCAACGTGCCGGCTCTGGTGGAGATGTTCCCGTCGTCGGTTCGGGCCTCCGGCTCAGCCATTGGTTACACGTTGGCCTACGTGCTGTTTGGTGGAACCGCTCCCTTTGTTGCCACCGGTTTGGTAGCGGGCTTCGGCTCGCCGTTGGCCCCGGCCTTCTACCTGATGGGCATGGCACTGGTGTCGGCCGTTGTGGTGGTCCTGTTCTTCCGGGAGACCAAGGACCTGTCGCTGTCGCGGACCACGGTTCTGTAGAGGCGTCTAGCTTTCAAAGGGGTTGGGTAGGGCGCAGGTCAGCGCCCGTCCAACCTCTTTGCTGTGCCCCGGACCCGGGGGCTGAGCCAAGCCCCAAAGCAAAGTCCTCAACCCGGGCGAACACATCAGCCTGAGCCTGCTGGGAAGCCCTCCAATCGTCCGGTATCTGCAAGGAGTGATCCGCGCCCGGTACTTCGACGAAGGTCCCGGCCAACTCCGATCTACGGCCTCCGTCCCAAAGTTTGTCCTGTGAACCGCCAACAAAGAGGTCATCCTTCGACGACGCACTGATGCTGTGCCGGACCTTCTCATCTGTGAGCAGTGGTGTCAGCCAGATCCCTGGGATGTGGGCTTCCTCGGCCCAAGGGATACTCAAGGTGCTGAATGACTTGGCCACAATCAACCGTTGCTCCGCATCGGGTGCGGCAGCGAACGCCGTCTGGGCGGCATGAGCCGCAAACTCATGAGGGGCAGTACCTGGTGAATCGTCTGGAGTCCACCGGACAGCCTGAACATGCCAGCCCAAGGATCCCAGCATTTCACCAACCCAGAAGAGGACCGGTCCCTCCACCGGATATCCGGAACCGGGAAGAAGAACAGCCACCTTGGTTTTACCCGGGTCGTCCTGAGAGGTTTTTGCCCACGTGAATGATTCCATATGGCATGCTACTGGGCGCTTGGTGCGTGCGCCGGAAAAGAAGGCGGAGAGCCAGCACCTAGTCCGCCTCCAACCACCCACTAGGTATACCCAAATCACCCCTAAATTGAGCCAAATCACCACCTAGTTCCACCTTTCCACCCTGTGGCACATCAGCCCGCCCATAGTGTCCTTCTCAGAACGCAGCCCCGGTTCAACTGCCGGGATCACTGCCGAAGCACTCGGACAATCATTGGGGTTGGGGAATTGAAGCTGAGTCAGCAACAGAGCATTGGCGCCGCTGTGGATCAATGGATCACGGGGGTACCTGGACGGATACCGGGCCATGTCATTTTCGTTGAGAATCCCGTGCACGCCGGCTATGCGAAGACGCTCGCGGGAGAGGGTTCCACGGTTCTGGTTCTGAACGGGGACAAGGCCGACGACGGCATTGTTGCGGTATCCGGATCCTTCGATATCGCGGGGGAAGAGCTTCTGGTGGACGGCTCGCTCAGCTTGGAAATCCAGGATTATGTGGCCATCCCTTTTGTGAACCTCGTGGGCGTCACGGTAGTCCGCGTCACCACCGAGGAGGACTGGCAGGCGTTTTTCGATGACGCAGAGGAAGCCATGCTCTCTGGGCACTTTGTCCAGCAACTCACCGAAGTCAACGCAGTCCTGGCGGAGCGTGCACTCTTGAGCGGGGTGGCGAGGGACAATCTGCTCCTGACGCGGCTGCACATCACCCAGGATGGCGCGGTCCGGACAGGACCCTACGGAACCACAATCGGTACGGTCAGTGATTCGCTGGCTGACCTCAGAGTCCGGGCCGCTTCCTTGAGGCCGGAGTCCGCCGTCGCCGCTGTGCACTACCCCTGGGACACCCAGGACTCCCTCGCCGCCAAGCCCTGGATCCCGCGGTACCTTGCAGCTTTGGACGCGTGGAAGTTCATACCGCGTGAAGACAGGGCCAACACGAGCTTGGTGGGATTCGGGATCAGCCTTTACGGAGCCAATCCCAGCGATGGCCTGGCACCAGCAAACGCCCCTTTCATCCTCAAGACGGCAGCAGAGCACAATCTGCTGGACACTCGAACAGGCAGGCTCTTCAAAATCGGTGCGGACGCTGCGGCCATCATTGAGGCCGTCTCCAATATGAGGGACATCAAGGCGGCCGCGAGGGTGGTGGCACCAGCCCTCAAGGTTTCAGCTGCTGTGGCTGAAGGGGCCGCCAGAGCAGTGGTCACGCAGTTTGAGCAGCTCGGCATCCCTCTCTTGGGTGCACGCTGATGACCGCGACTCCAAACATGGACCGGCCACTTTGGGTACCGCTGGTCACTCAGCATGGCTTTGATGACTCGAGCTACACGGCTGTCACCGCCGACGGCGTCCACGTCACCTTTGAGGACGGCCGGCAAAGGATCTGCGCAAAGAGCGGGCTATGGAATACCAACCTTGGCTACGGGAACCGGCAGATAGCCGAGGCCACCGCCACGGAACTCCACACCGCGTCCTATCTTCCGTTGTTCCGCACGTCCCATCGGAAAGCCTTGGAGGCTTCACGAGCCCTGCTGAGCCTGCCGGCACACACCTTCCAGCGTGTGCTGTTCTCCACTTCCGGCGGAGCGGCCAATGACGCAGCCATGAAGCTCGCCCGCCACTACGCCGTGCTGAACGGGCAACCGGAGCGGAAGCTCGTGGTGGGATTGCGCGGCAGTTATCACGGCCTGACCTATGGCAGTCAGGCCCTGAGCGGTGACGAACTGGGGCAGGGGTTGTACGGCGTGGACCGGCGGAACATCCGCCACGTCAGGTTTGACGATTACGCCGCGGAACTGACTCGGCTCATGCAAAGGGAAGGCCACAGGGTAGCTGCGGTCATTGTGGAACCTGTTCTGGGTTCAGGCGCGGAATCGGTGCCGAATGCTTTCATCGACGAGGTCATCAAGCACCGGGACCACCACGGTTTCCTGCTGGTAGCGGACGAGGTTGCTACAGGCTTCGGGCGGGTGAGCGGTTGGTTCGCCTCGGATGAATGGCCCCAACAGCCGGACATCATTGTCACGTCCAAGGGTCTGACCAACGGCACCAGCGCATGCGCAGCCCTCCTGATAGCCCAACGGGTAACTCAACGCTTTGACTCCACTGAGTCGATCTTCATCCACGGGGAAACCCAGGCTGGAACCCCGGCAACGTGCGCGGCAATACTCAGCACCATCGCTGAGATGAAACGGCTGGACCACCACACCCTCAGCAGGCGGGTTGCAGAGCGACTCAACAGGCTCATTGAGGATCTTCAACGCATCCCGGGAGTTGGCAACTCCACTGGTCGCGGCTGCATGCGTGGCCTCAAGCTCCACTCCAGAAACGGCATGCCGCTCTCTTCCGAGGACGTCCTGGCCGTGGTGTGGAGCATCCATCAAGCCGGCGCAATCGTTCAACCGGGGCCCGGGCGCATCCAATTGTTGCCCGCGCTGACCTACACCGAGGAGAACTTTGTGGAACTCCACACCGCAATGGAAACCGGCCTGCGCAGGGCCGAAAGCGACGGAGTCTTCGAATGATTACGGACCACGGGCTGAGGACCCGCTGCATCATTTCCGACGACGGGATGGCACCCAAGTACGTGGGTGGCCTCACCCGCGGCAGGACGGGTTTGGTAGTGGACGCCGGCCTTGCCGTTCACCGCGATCGACTCTTGGCCTGTGACCTCAAAGGATCAGCCGTGTTGGAGTTGACCGCGGCACCAGTGACGGTGGAGACGCTGCGGAACGTAGGGGGCTTCATCCGCGAAAACGGTCTTCAGACCATGGTGGGACTAGGCGGCGGCTCAGTCCTGGACGCGGTAAAGCTCGCTGCGCTCTTCACGGCCGACCCTGCTCTGACCATATTTGCGGAACGCCACGCGAAACGCTCAGGCCTGTTGGTGTTGCCGCCCGTCACCAACCCCAAAGAGCGACCCAAAACCATTCTCATGCCGTCCACTGTGGGGACCGGCGCCGAAGTCAGCGCGGTAGCGTGCCTGGACACCGCCGTCGGACGCCGCCTGATAGCCTCCCGCAACCTGGCAGGGGATGTTGCCATGCTCGACGCCGGGCACCTCGCCACCCTGCCCCGGCACCTGGTTCTTGAAGGCCTGCTCGAAGCTCTTTTGAGGGTGGCCGGGACCATGGTGGGCAGCCGGCAGAGCATCTTTGACGACGACGGCCACGTCCTTATCCAACGGATAGTCCGGTTGGGAGAGCAACTGACAATCCACGATTCGCCCGAACTCCGGCTGAACGCGGCGCGGCTCAGCATGGAGACGCACACGGGATGGGCCCTCATGGGACGCAATCCCTACGGAGCCAGGCACTGGTACCTCGCGAACGAGCTCGCCTACGCCACAGGTGTCAGAAAGATGACGGCGACAGCCTCCGTGATCGGTCCCATCTGGGAAGAGATTGGCCTAGGCGCGGCAGCGTGGGGAGATCCACAGCGCCTCCAACAACTCTGGTCTGTGGTGATCGAGACGTTGCCGAACCTGGATCCTGAACCGGCTCGCGGCATCAACGGGCTGATGCGGAGCTGGGGTATCTCCGGGCTCGAAGCCATCAGCGAAGAAACGGTGGTTCTAACCACGCAAGCCGCCCTCCGCAGCTGGGGCGGAGCGCTTCCGATGCTGCGCGGCATTGACGCCGCGCAGATCCACCACGTCCTCATGGCTGCGGCAAGAGGACGCCACGCCTTGTCAGGCCCCACGGGCGATCTACGAGCGGGCAAGAGAGAGGAGGTGAATACATGAACAGCACAGCACTCAAGGCCTTGGACCTCAACATCCAGGAGCTGGAGGCCATGGACGTTCCGGACGATTGGGACGAACGGATTAAGGGCATTACGGCAGGACTGGCATTGGTGGGCATCGCGGTGGCCATCACCTGATCGCGGCGCCCACCAGGGAAAACCTTGCACCGAGGGGAGGTGTAAACGAATGCAAAATCAGCTCAATATCTCCATCCAGGAAATCGAGTCGATGGATACCCCGGACTTCAACAACTGGTTCATCGGGGTGACCCAGGGAGTCGCAATCGGCGTCATAGCCGTCAGCATCACCTAAAACCCTGAGCTCCGCCCGCGTCCTGAGAAGCAAGAAAGGAGGAAGTCATGATCGCAACCCCGAACCTTCAGCTGACCATCGAAGAGCTGGAGAACCTCGACACCCCGGACGATACACCGTGGTACATCCGCGTTGGTGACGTCATCATCATTGCCGGCGTCGTCGTCGGCCTCGCCGCCACCTAAGCCAGTTCACGCGGGTGGTGCCATGTTGGCCGCCACCCGCGTGAACCCACACCACAACACCAACTCCCGGAGGACACGAGCTGATGAGCACCGCACCAGATGAGACCGTCGACGCCATTTTGCGGATCCTTGGACACATGGATCCGCCCGAGGATCTTTACAGTGTTTCCGGATCGCGCCTCTATGACCAGATCACCGCCAACGATCTCACTGAGCTTCCCGAAATCCTGGCTGCTGCGCGCAAAACCTCGGGGCCCATCCTGGAACTCGCATCAGGTTCGGGGCGGATCACGCGTCCGCTCCTTGCCCTGGGCCGTCCATTGACCGCCGTGGATTCGTCGCCGGAAATGCTGGCAATGCTCAAGGAGAATGCCGCCACCAAAGCCTTCAACCCCCGCGGCGTGCAGCTTGAATTGCTGGAGGCGGACATGTCCCGCTTTGATGTGGACGGCCGCTTCGGTTGCGTGGTTCTCGGCGCCAGTTCCATCACTCTCCTTGACCCGGCGGGCCGCTGGGATCTGTTCCGCAGGGTGCGCGAATGCCTTACACCGGACGGAAAGTTCCTGCTGACGGTTCTTAACGCGGACAACCATCAGGCCCCCGCCAGCAATGACGGGCGTTGTACAGTCTCAGCTCTGGGTGAAGACTCTTTCCTGATTACTGCCGAAGGCCGTGATCCCGCCAACGGAGCGCGTCACGTCACCATGATCCATGTCAGCTTCGGCGTAGACGGGACCTACAGGTCTTCTGCCTATGCCAGCGATGTCGCCTTTCTGAGCAACAGCCTCCTGGAGGAAGAAATCACTGCCGAAGGGCTGACCATCCTGGAACGCAGGCCCGTAAGAATAGCCTCACCGAGCCCTGGTTTGGACGATGTGGAGCTATGGGTGTGCGGCAAATGAGCGTTGACGCCGTACGAACGCTGCAGCCTTCACTGGGGCTGGTGTCCGAAGCCTCTATTTACGTGCCCAATGAGGTGGGGCTGTGGCGAACCGTAGGACGACTAGCCAACAGTGCACCGGGTACTCGGATCGGCTCGGCCGTTGGAGCCTTTGACATCACTAAGCGGGCATCGCTGACCAGAGGGGCGGGCGAAGCGGTGGAACGATTCGCGTTGGTTCCCGTGCCGTCGGACTCAGAACACCTGCTCTCCCGGGATAGAGGCCTGAACACCCGCATCGACTTTGCAGGCGCCGGACTGGGTCACGCATCCGCGCTCGCCTGCGATCTTCCTTGGTACCGAGCCACTGATTTGCTGACTGGAGAGCCCACACTGGTGCCCGCCCCTCTTGTGGACTACACCCCCGGACACAGCCAGCTGAACTCCTGGGATGGCTACTTTGACCCATCACCCAACGGTGCAGCGTCCGGACCCTCGGAAGAATTCGCGCAAGCTGCCGGCGTTGCGGAAGTCATGGAAAGGGACGCCTTTCTGAGAGCATGGCGCCAGCGGATTCCACTTGAGAAGTTCGATGCCGAAAGCATGCCCGTTGCAGTGCGGCAGGGCCCGGAAGCCCGGGGACTCAGCCTGCTCCTCGTCGCTGCCCGGGCCGCAGCTGTGGAGCCCACCCTGGCCTTCATTCCGGACGGCGACGGGAGTCCGCTGCTGACCGCAGTGTGCATCATTACTGAAAGCACGGGACGCACGGAATTTGGCGCTGTGGGACTTAAGGCTGCCTCGGATCCGGTCACTGCCCTTAGAGGAGCGCTTCAGGAAGGACTGCAAATCCGGGAGCTCTTCCTCAGCCGCGCACAATCCGCCGGGGCCGCCTCCTCCTGCACGGAGTCTGTCAGGCAAGCCTTCCCGGTGAGGGACACGCCAGTGATCGACGACGACTCCCGCGCCGATTTCTGGACAACCGCAGCGGCGGTCGCAGAGTTGCGGCAGTGGGTTGGATCCTTCAAACCGTCCGGCTTCCCTGCGAGCAACCCCGCGCCCGAGGTGAAAAGTCTGGTGCAGTACTTGGCGCAGCGAAACATCGGCTCTCACTGGGTCAGCCTCACCCACAGGCTTCCACCGGCCATTCAGGAGCTGGGATGGGTGGCCGGCAAGGCCATCTGCCCCGGGGCCGTCCCGCTGACCATGGATGAAACCAAGGAACTGTTCGTCACGCCTGGCTGCCCTTCAACCCCCCACCCCTTGATATGAGCAGGTTGGGGAAGACAGCCCAGAGGGAGATCGAGTGGCCGGTGCGGCTTGCGTCGTCCGCTTCCGTTGACGCGCCGCTGCAGGACGGCGGGCCGTGGATAGTTGCCATCAGCGGTGTGCCGAAAGCACGCGTCTCTTCCGACGTCGCCGATGTCCTGAAAGCCCTGGACGGCCACCTGCAACCGGCCCAGATTGCCCAGCAGCTGGGACCCCTCTGGACGCCGGCGGATGTGGAAGGGATTGTGCGCCAGTTGGCGCACACAGGAATTTTCGACGACGGCGCGAGGCCGGCTGAGACCCGGCGGGTCCAGTTCCGGCCGCCCTTCACGGTGCAGTTCACCCTTTTCAACCCGACGCGGCTGTTGGAGGCGTTCCGTCCGGGAGTAACGGCCATGATGAGTCCTGCCGGGTCGGTGATCGCCCTGCTTCTTCTTCTTCTCAGCGGACTCATCGGCGTGTTCTTGGCGGGGCCCGGTATGTGGCGTCTGCTCTCAACACCGCTTCCCTTGGAGGCCTACCTGTATGTGCTGGCGGCGATGTTCGTGTCCACGTTGCTGCACGAACTCGGCCACGGCATGGCGCTCACCTGCTTTGGGGGTACCCCGAGGCGGATCGGCATCATGCTCTTCTACTTGTCGCCCGCGTTCTTCTGCGACGTTACCGATGGTTGGAGATTGAGTTCCGCAAAGCAGCGGATGGTGGTCGCCCTTGCCGGACCCATGGTGCACGTAGCCCTGGGCAGCGTTGCCATGACGGTGCAGGTGTTTCTTCCGGACTCGTCAGTGAAGGATGCAGCTGTCCTCTACGGAATGATTTGCTACGCCGTGGCAGTGCTGAACCTATTTCCGTTCATCAAATTGGATGGCTATGTAGCTTTGATGTCGGCACTGGACATTCCCCACCTCCGCAAGAAATCGATCGATGCGTTGGCAGACGTCTTCAGCTCACGCATCCTGGGGTCCCGGCGAGCGTTGCCAGGCCAACGTCTTCTGCCGTGGTTCGGGCTGGCTAGCTTCTTAGCGGGCATTACTTTCATGGTGATCGGCTACCAACGGCTGGTGCCCATCTTCTTGCAGCTGGGCTACGCCGGGCACCTCGTTGTTTTTGGTGTCCTTTGCTTGTTGCTGGTGATGGCTTCCCGGAGCGTCATCCGCTTTTTCCGCAGGGCAGCGCGGAATGGAAGCCCACTGTGGAGACGGATCCTCGCCGTCACCGGGGGAGCCGTGGCTGCTGGGGCACTCATTGCGCTGGTACCAGTGAAGCCGGTGACCGTAGCTGGATACACCTATGCAAACGGCGAATTACGTGTGGTGGCACCTTTGCAGGCTTCCGGTAAAGCGTTCGCACCTGGTGATCGCGTCACTCTGCAATCGCAGGGAATGATCATTCACGAAAACCTGGGCCGGGCCACCATTGACGACGCGCCGCCGTCGAACTCCATGGCCCCGCTGGATACCATCGCCCCCATCAACCTGCCCGGCAATACCTTGCCGGTTGTTGCCTACCCCAGCGAGTTGGAGTCAGGGATGAACCTGTCCACCTCCGGCCGCGCCGAAGTGACAAGCCAACACGAGCTGAGCCTGGGGGAATGGCTTTGGGATGCGGCCGTGAACTCGCCGCTATGGCCAGGCCAACCCGGACAAACCACCCAAGCCACGAGAGGGCACTTATGACAATTCACGCCAGTTTCAAGGCGTTCAGTAAGAAAAGAGGCTCGCGGTTCGCTGTTGAAGACCTTACTTTTGACGTACCTGCCGGGCGTGTGGTGGGCCTGATTGGGCCCAACGGTGCGGGGAAGAGCACCGCGCTCGCAGGGCTGACGGGTCTGGTGGAAGCAACGTCCGGGCGTGCAACCGTCTTCGGCTGTGACTACAGGGCCCTCCCCAGACCTGCCACCAAAGTGGGCGTGAACCTGGATGGCATGGATGTGGAGCCTGGACTGACGGGCCGCCGCCATCTGCAGATCTGTCAGCTGGCCGCCGGGTCTGACAAGGAAAATGTAGAGCGGGTCCTTGGCTTGGTGGATCTCGCAGCCGAAGGGAACAAGAAGGTACGGGACTACTCGCTGGGAATGCGCCAACGCCTGGGAATTGCCTCCGCCTTGGTGGGCAGCCCGGAAATGCTTGTCCTTGATGAACCCGCCAACGGGCTTGACCCTCAGGGCGTCCAATGGCTGCGGAAGTTCCTCCGGGAATTCGCGGCGTCCGGAGGGAGCGCGCTGGTTTCAAGCCACCAACTCATGGAACTGGAGAAAGTTGCCGATGAGGTGGTGATTCTCAAGCAAAAGACCCTGTTCCGAGGCACCCTCAAGGAGGCCAAGGCTCTGGGCGGAGGCAGCTTGGAATCGGCGTACTTCAAGATCCTGGAGGGATCCCAATGAGCCGGGTGGCAGGCTCCTTGGCCAATGGACTGCGCTCAGAGCTCCTCCGCTTCGTCAGCGGCTATTCAGTACTCGGCATCATGGCATTCACCGCGCTGATTCCATGGTTTGTTGCCAATTTTCTGGGTTGGCCCGGTAATTCGGAAGTGCTAACTTCTGCAGATAACGTCCAAACATTTTGGGCCCTTTCAGCGAGCATTGCACCCGTGGCAACGTTTGCTGGAAGCTATCTGGTCACCCGGGAGTCCTATTACGGAACTCTTCGGCGCAGCGTTGTGATGTCCGGGCTGAAGCGGGTGCTGACAGCCAAATACGTGGCCGCAGCGCTGGTTGGTGTTGCCACTGTCATCACCGGAATAGCGCTGTGGGGCCTCAGCATGACGTTCACGCTGACCCCTGCTGTAAGGGACCAACTGCTGACCGCCGAGTCATGGCAGCACATGCCGGGCGTGCTGCTGGCCTCAACCATGGGTGCCTTATGGGGTTGTTCCCTGGGCTGGATCATCCGGCACTATTACGCCACCACCATCCTGACGTTGCTCATTCCGCTGGCCCTCGAGCTGCCCCTCCTGGTAAGCACGCCCGAGCTGGCCCGATTGCTTCCCTCCGGTGCTTTGGCGGGAATTGCAACCCTGCCCTTCGATGGCCTCCTGGACCCACTGCCGGCTTTTCTTGTGTCGCTCGCTTGGGTCCTCGCATCAGCCTTGTGCGCGGTACGGCTTCTCAGAGGCAAGGAGTTCCAGTGATCCACGTAGTTCCCGCTTTCCTCGCGGACATGAGGCGCCCCTGGTTGTGGCTCGGATCAGCCATGTGCGCCGTGCTGGTGTTGGGGCTTCTGGGCATCCTCATTGGCATGGCAAGCCTGGAACCCCAAACGCCGCCGGGGTTTGATGGGGTTCTTCTGGAAGCAGGGTTGTCCCTCATGCTCACGGCCGCTGCGGTGGTGGGGTCCTTCTCCTTTACATCGGACTATAGGGCAGGGTGCTTCACACGCAGGGTGCTGCTGTTCCAACGTGGACCGGCCTTCACTGCCCGGGCAGGCAGCACTGTCCTGACGGCCCTTCTCTCCGGAGCAGCTGTGGGGGTCCTGTCCGGTCTGTCTGGGGAACTCGTGGCCCGGGCATGGGGAGTCACTCCTCAAACCGTCCTGTCCTTTGCCGGCATGGCCGCCATGGGGGCGCTGTGGGGCTTCGCCATTGGATCCCTTATACGCAGCCACTTGGTAAGTCTCTTCGTAGTGCCCTTGAGCCTGGTTGTACCTGAACTCCTGCCCGGATCATTAGGCCGGGTCAAAGAGTTCTTCTTCCCTGTCCTTGCCGGTGACTGGGCCGAGCAATCAGCTGTCCACTTAACGTCATCAGGTTCTTTTACAGGAGCCATGATCTGGCTTGTAGTAGTTACAGCGGTTGCATTCGGGGTGTTCCTGAAGCGGGATCTGGCCTGACATCTATTCAGTTTCAAGTAAAGGAAATACGCAATGAACCGCAGCCCGTTGGTTTGGCTCTTTTTGGCATTGGTTCTTGGGGCCTATGCCGTGTCCATTTTCGTCTCCACTTCAGATCAACCGTGGTGGTCCACCCTTTCCGGGATCGTCATTGCGGGAGCGTCCTTGGTGGCATTGTGGAGGTTCATCCGGGAGGTCAAGAAGAATCGCCAACCCTGAGCTGATCCAGGCGCTACTTGCCTGGCTTGGCCCCTTTCACCACCATCGCCGAACCTCCGCCACGGCGTTCAGGCTCGGCGGCTGCGGTCATCGATCCGTCCGGGTTGAACTCAATGGCGGTTGCTGCCCCGATCTCGGCTGCAGAGGTAAAGGCGTCACCCGCCGGAATCAGATCGTGGCCCAAGGACTCCAGCGCCGGACCGTAGGCGTCAATAAAGGCAGGCTCGGAAGTCACCGTGGCACCGTTTCGCGGAGAAGTACGTGGCGCAGCGAGGGCTTCCGAGACTGTCATCCCGAGGTCGACGCGGTTCAGGATGGTCTGCAGGACCGTGGTGATGATGGTGGATCCGCCGGGGGAGCCCAGTGCCAGGAACGGCTTCTGGTCCTTAAGAATGATCGTCGGCGACATTGAAGAACGCGGCCGCTTGTTCGGTTCAATCCGGTTGGGATCCTTCGGGTCATACACCGTGCTGAAGTCAGTCAGCTCGTTGTTGAGCAGGAAGCCCCGGCCCGGGACAACGATTCCCGAACCGCCGGTCTGCTCGATCGTCAGCGTGTATTCCACCACGTTGCCCCACTTGTCGGCGACCGTGAGGTTCGTGGTGGAAATGTTCTCTGTATCCGAGTCCTTGGCGAGGGGCGCCACGGCAGCCGGGCACGCGCCGTCGTACTCCTTTACATTGCCGGGGGCTACGGGCTTGGGAGCGGCCGCCGTCGGATCAATCTCACACGAGCGTTCCTTGGCAAAGACGTCGTCCAGCAGCGTGGTGGTGGGGACATTGACGAAAGCAGGATCGCCCACGTAGGCACCACGATCCGCGAAAGCCAGCGAGCTGGCCTCGATGTAGTGGTGGAGGGCATCCACAGGCGTCATGCCCTTGAGGTCGTAGTTTTCCAGGATGTTCAGCGACTCACCCACCGTTGTGCCGCCACTGCTGGAAGGAGCCATGCCGTAAACGTCGTAGCCGCGGTACTCCACCACGGTGGGGTCCTGGTCCAACACCTTGTAGTTGGCGAGGTCCTGTGTGGTCATGAAACCTACCGGCACTGGAAGAGCGGTTGTGGCGGTTTTGGGCGGAGCCTGGACTGTTTGGACGATCTCCTCCGCGAGCGGGCCGCCATAGAAGGCGTCCGTGCCCTCCTTGGCCAGTTGCCTGTAAGTCTCCGCGAGATCGGGGTTCTTGAAAACACTTCCGACGGCGGGAGCGTCACCGCCGGGAAGGAACAGATCCTGAGTGGACGTGAAGGCGTCGAAGCGGAGCTTGTTATCCAACGTCTGCTGCCTGAAGGTCTGGTCCACTACGAAGCCGCGGTTCGCCACCTTGATGGCAGGTTTCAGGGCTTCACCCAGGTCCAGTGTTCCCCAGCGCTCCAGCGCCCGCTCCCACGTTGCGGGTGTGCCCGGGACGCCGACGGAGACGCCGCTGGTGACAAGGTCCGGTGTGAACTTGTAGGGCTTGCCTTCGGGGTCCGCGGGATTGATGAAAGCATCGTTCGGCATGCCCGCCGGAGCCGTCTCGCGCCCGTCAATAGTTCCAACTTGCTTGGTCTTCGCGTCATAGAAAACGAAGTAGCCGCCGCCTCCAATGCCGGCACTGTAGGGCTCGGTAACTCCCAGGGTTGCTGCTGCGGCGACGGCGGCGTCGGCAGCGTTGCCACCCTTCCTGAGTACTTCGATGGCAGCTGCGGAAGCCTCAGGGTCCACGGTGCTCACGGCGCCGCCGTAGCCGGTGGCCGTGGCTGTCTTGTCTGTTTCGCGGGGGTCTGCGAAGGCCGGACTGGCCATCGCGCCGCTCGTCGCAGTCAGTGCCAAGGCTGCCGTAACCGCAGCCAGTTGACGTCGCACATGTGTCATGGTGTCTCCCAGAGTTGTTCCAGACGATGATGTGGGTGGACGGTCCGGTCACCCTATCGCGGGGCCAGGTGTGGAACAACGGTTGAAATGCTGGTGCATTGGGCGTAAGGCGCTGCGTTGAAACTCATTGCGGTTGGTCGCCGCGCCCACGCCATTCTTCGCTGCCCCAGCGCTCCAAGGCGGCGACGGTCTCGCGCAAAGCCAGCCCGCGATCGGTCAGTGCATAGGCCCTGGTGTTGTGCCGGAGCGGCAAACGGAACAGGACCCCGGCGGCCTCAAGTTCGCGGAGACGCGTGGCGAGCATGTTGGTAGGCACTCCGAGCTCGCGCTGTAAATCACCATAGCGCTGTGGCCCGTCGAGCAGACGCTCCACAATGAGCAGGGCCCACCGTGCCCCAACAACCTCAAGGGCGGCGGCGAGATCACTCATGCGGTGGGATCAGAGTCCGGCTTCATCCAGAATGGCGAGTAGTGGTAGCCGTCCAGGTCATCGAACTGGCGCTGGTACATGAACGGGTAGTCGTCCGTGTCTCCGATTCGTCCGCCGGCGGCACCAGCACGTTCGACGAGCTCGTCCACAGCCTCACGGCTGCCAAGGTCGAATGACACAGTGACCTTCGATGGAGTGTCGGGGCCACCGACCAGTTCCTCGGAAGCTCCAACACTCGCATACATTTCGCGGCTTCCGAGCATAACGTACTGCTCGGGTGCGATCGCGAAGCATGACACGTTGTGATCAGACATTTCGGTGTTGAGGGTCCAGCCGAGGGCGGTGTAGAAGTCGGTGGCACGCTGGACGTTCTCAACCGGGCAGGTGATAAAGAGGCTCATGCGGGCCATACTTGCAAAATGCAAGTGCGGCGTCAAGAGTCAGCTGCAAGGCCCGTGCTGTCAACGCCTTGCCGTGAGCGTCTGCGGGACACAACGGCCCGGACTCCCACCCCAAGCAGCCCGATGACAACCGCAAGCAACAGTGTTGGCAAGGCCCCGCCGTCGGGACCTAGCGTTGCCGCGAGGATCTGCCGGCTCATCAGCAGCATCTCCGGAAGGTCTCCAGCGGAGACCCTGGTTCCCAAGACGTACTGCACTGAGGTGAACAGGGCCGGAATCACCCACAAGAAGGCAAGGTTGAGAACCCAGGCAACCAGTCGCCGGGCAGGCAGGAAACCGCACCAGGCAAGAGCGCAACCTGCCAGGATTGCCGGCACCCATCGGGCGATGGACGGCACCGCAGTGGGGACGTTGATGTAACCCATCACACCCACCACCCATTCAACGGCCCAGGATGTGAGGGGCACAGCCATGAGTCCACATCCGATGGTGGCCTTGACTGTTGAACGGGACGAGATAAGAACAAGTGCAACGAGCGCTGCAACCATGGAGCCGATGACGCCGGCCAGAAGACCGCCGAAGTAGAGGCTGGACATGCTCCCTGGCGCAAGGCCTTGGTGGAGCACCGAGAACGACTGGATGGTGGCGACGAGTTGGACGGTGAAAACGCCGCCGACGCCGCACCAGGTGACGAGTCGACGTCGGGCCGGTGACCAGATGCGAATGGAGAGCCCTGCCGCTGCGCCACCCACAGTGAGGAGCGCGACGATGGTTGTCAGTTCGTATTGGCTGAGGGGCAGCAAGGCGAGGGGCATGTGATCCGGCCAGACCTGTGTGGCCCAGAGGTTCTGTAAGGGAAGCCGGGCGCCGGTGATCCACCAGGGGGACAACCCAAGAACTCCGGCGAGGAGGCCAATCAGCCAAGCCCGTGCGGCGTCGCTGCCCTTGGTTGGCCGCGTCAGGGGCAGCCGATGGCTCTGTTCCGTTGCGGGCTCGGAATGGCTCACGGAAGCTCCTCGGGGTGAGTAAAGTGACGAGTCGCCCACGTGTCGGGTGGACCGATCACCAATAGTACACCGAGTGGATTAATTCCGGCCGTACCGCATCCACCAACTTTGAGGAGCGACGCAGGAAGGCGCGGCCTCATAGCGGGGTGTCGGCCGGATTGGGGATCCAAAGTAGGTGGTGGCGGCGCAAGCCCGGCTCACACAACCAGCCGCAAAGGCCGCTGCCCCAACTGAACGGTGATCTCCTGCCCCCATGAGGCGGTAAGACGGTCATCTTCCATGCCGTCCCCGAATACCACCAGCTGATCGGAAGCCACGGTAATCCGCAGGACTTCCCCGGATTCCAGAACACCTTCAGTCAGCGAGGCGCCGGTGATGGGGGAGGGCCATGCTTCGCGGACGAACCATGCGAGCCGCGGATCGGTGGGGGCGGGAAGGGCGCGTCCGCCGCGTTCCAAGGCAATGGAGGCGCACCAGCCTGTGGCTCCGGTCCCGGTGGAAACGATGAGGCCCGACGACGATTGCCGCTCAGTTTGTCCGCCCGGCTGGGTGAAACTTGGGGCCGTGATGGAGTATTTCGCCGATTGATGGGAGGCGTGCCCTGCGAAAACTTCGTTCAGCGCCGAAAGCTGCTGGCCGTCGTCGAGCGTTGCCGTCACGGTGGTGAGGTCTTGGCAGCGCAGCCGCCCCGCATCAGCGGAAGCGAGGAGGGCAGCTGCTGCTGCGGGCGTGTGCCGGACGAGGACTCCCGGGTTGGCGCCGGGCTCCGGATCAATGCCGATAACGGGCTGGCCGTTCAGATACTTGGCAACGTTGGCCACCAATCCGTCTTGCCCCACCACCGCAATGATGTCCTCGGCAGTGAGCAGGAAGCGGCTCAGGTCTGCGCGTTCCACCTCGGCTTGTCGCCAATCAGAGGGGACGGAAGCCCTGATGGTTGCCAGCGCGTCAGCCAGGCGATCATGGCGGTCCTGCACGTCCTGGATGCTGCGACCACGGGTGCGGAGGAAAAACTCGGCCTGGCCTCGGGTGGCGTGCCTGTCCAGGAGTTCCTGGAGTTCGGTTCGCCGGTGGACAATGACGATTCGCGGAGTTGCCATGATGGGTCCTTACTTGACGGTTTCAACGGGGGCGGCGGGTTCCTTGAATAGCCCGGCGAGTGCTCCGCTGAGCAGGTCCGGGGTGATGGTGAGGTTCCCGATGTTCGGCAGGCTGCCGGCGGCATCCTTGAGTGCCAGCGCCATCAGCGTGGCCTGCTCCATGCCCCGGTAGACCTCCATGGTGGCGGCTTCGCGGGCTGCGGCGGCTTCACCGACGAGTCGAATCTGGTTGGCCTCGGCCGCTGCGCCAATACCTTTTCGTTCAGCGGAGCCTTGTGCCTCGATGAGCCCCGCGGCGGCTTTCTCTTCGGCTGCGCGGCGGGCGTTGGCGCCCTCTTGGGCCACCAGGTTCTCCCGCCGGACGGCGAGTTCAATCTGGCTCGCCATTTCGTTCTCGGAAATAGTGCGTTCGCGTTCGACGGCGACTGCCCGCCTCTCGTACACGGCCCGGTCCGCTTCGGCTTGGAGTTGTTCGCGCACTGGAGTCTGCAGCGCACGTTCGACGTCGGCCTCGGGTCTGATGGCCAGTACCTGAACGCCGAGGATTTCGATGCCTGTGGACTGGAGACGGGCATCTGCCCGCAGGGCCTCCGTGAGCACCAGCCGGAGTTGGCTGACTCCGCGTGCCAATGCTTCGGCCAGTGTGGTGGTGGCGATTTGGTCGATCGCGTGGCTCTGGCAGAGCTGGCCGATGATGGTGGACACCTGCTCGCGTCCGGTTGCAGGTGCCTTGCCGGCGGTCTGGAGTCCAAAGTCGAGTCGGGTGGACACGGCCACGGGATCAATGAACCGGTACGTAACGTTGGCCTGAACGCTCACATCCTGGTGGTCGCGGGTGATGGCGTGGAAGAGGGTGGGCAGTTCCTGGTCGTCGACGGGGACCTCGCTGAGGACGGAGTTCGCGGGGCGGAAGAAGAATGCCTGTCCAACTCCTTGGTGCTTGACTGCACCTTTCTGCAGGTGGACGACGTAACCGGTGGGGCTGCCGAGGAAGTGGCTGATCCAGGGGTAGCGCTTGATGATGGCCATGGTGTTCTCGCTTTCATTTGTTGTCGTCAACTTGACGATAACTCTACAGTAGGGGCAGCTCAGCATTATTGTCAACATGACGATAATTACTTACGATTGATGCATGCCTGCATCCCATCCGGCGCCCGAGCGCTTCCCGGTGACCGTCGACGTCGTCGCCCTCACCGTTCGCGAAGGCGAGCTGAACGTCCTGCTCATCACCCGACTCATCGAGCCCTTCCGCGGCAAACTCGCGCTTCCCGGCGGCTTCGTCCTCGCGGGGGAGAACCTCCTCGAGGCGGCGGGCCGGGAACTCGCGGAGGAAACCGGTGTCGAACATCTGCCCGGGCACCTTGAGCAGTTGGGGAGTTACGGCCCGAAGGGGCGCGATCCCCGCGGCGACGTCCTCACTGTGGCGCACCTGCTGCTCGCGCCGGACTTTCCAGTGTTGGCGGCCGGCAGCGACGCCGAACAGGCTGCCTGGTACCCGGTGCGGGAAGTCCTCGACGGGACGCTTGAGCTCGCCTTCGACCATGCGCGCATCCTCGACGACGCCCTGGAACGGGCCAAATCCAAGCTCGAGTACTCACCCTTGGGCGCCGCGTTCTGCGGGGAAGAGTTCACCATTGCCCAACTCCGCACCGTTTACGAAGCCGTGTGGGGTACGCGCCTGGATCCGCGGAACTTCCACAGAAAAGCTACTGGGACGCCCGGCTTCCTGGAAGAAGTCGGACGGATGACAACGGGCGACGCCGGGAGGCCGGCTGCGCTTTTCCGGCTCGCCCCCGAGGCGCGTCCGACGCCGGGCCAGCCCACGCGCGCGGTCCTGAACCCGCCGCTGATGCGACCGCGGGAGTAACGTACATGCGCACCCAACCAGGGGATAGCAAGCGCTCCAACTGAGGGACAGCCAACGGGGACGTTAGCTGTCCCTCAGTTTGCCGGCCTGGGTCATGATGGAAGCGGCTGTGGACTCAGGGTCTGGCGTGGAGATCAGCCAGGTGCGGCTGGGGGTCTCCAGGGCGATGGCCGGACCGCCGACCAGCAGCCCCCACGTTCGCTGGCCCAAGTACCGGACGCCGAAACCTTCGATCATGGAACTGGATGGCGCAGGGGAGGCATCAAGGATGTCCTCCAGCGGGATCGTCTTGGAGTAGAACGGACGGCATCTGACCGTTAGGTTCTGCTCTGTGGCTTCAACGGTCACCGTGATGTGAAGTACTGAGACTGTCAGGAGGGCAATGGCCGCAACCAGCCCTGCGCTGACCAGCAGCACACCGCTGGGAATGGCGGTCACGATGACGAAGACGCAAGCCAGTCCCATGACGCTTGCGATGACCTGCTGCGAGCCGCGGCTGATCCTAACTACTGAAATCAGTCTTGAAACCTTAGCGTCGCCCAAGACCGTGCATTTCGCGCAAAGAACTCCTTTGCACACGTTTCGACTGCACGAGCCTGTCGACATGCAGAACAGCCGCAACCACAGCGAGGCCGATCAACAGGGCATAAACAGCACCCACTGGGCGCATCAATGAAGCGTACGTCCTGAATCCGAACACGAAGATCAGCAGACTGCGTCTGGTTTTGGTACTCATAAACTTCCCCCAAGAACGCCGTAGTTGGCATGGGGGGAGCATACCCGGCAAGCGACAGGGAACAAGTCAAGCCAGGTCTAGGGGCGGGGGACTGCTGCCTCTTCGCTGGCGGCGATCGCACGGTTCAGCTGGGCCAGGACGTCGCTGGGCTCGCCGTTGGCGTCCACTTCAACAAGGTCTTTGTATTCGGGCAGCGAACGGTACGCGTCCCGGAATGCCCGCAAATCGGCCACTGTCTCCTGATCTGTACCGCGCGCCATGACCCGCGCATGAGCAACGGCAGGGTCGGTGTCGAAGTGCACGTGCAGGTCAGCTGCAGGGAGCTTCTTCAGCAGCCACGGAAGCAGCCGTCCGCGTCCCAGTCCGGCGGTCCGGCGCAAGGCCAGTTGGCAGTGGAGGTGACGGTCCATCACTACCAGGCCGTGGAATTGCCGGGCCCGTGCATGGTTGAGCAGCACGTTGAACAGCCGGACGGCTGTTTCAATAGTGTCAGTAACCCGTGGTGGCAGCGTCCACCCGTATCGTGCCGAAAGGATGGACATCCTCCGGCGGGCAGCATGATTGCTCAGCAGCAGTGCGCTTCGTCCTTCAGCGCGAGCCGAATCGACCAAGGCGCGGGCCGCCGTCGTTTTTCCTGATCCGTCAATTCCCGTCAGAACAATAAGCACGTGCCCTCCCTTCGTCATCTGTACAACTCGTTCCATGTACAACGCAGGAAGGGCGTCACTTGTGCCGGTTGAGGTGTAGATCACAACCTGGGGGTGGCCGGGTATCGGGGCCGGAAAGGAGTGGAACCTTGAGGGTGTCCACCTCAAAGGGCTTCCAAGTTTCCTGTCCAACTACTTCGCTACGACGTAATGCACGCCTATCATGATGCTATGTACGTGCCCTTCGCGGACCCAGTGTTCGTTTGAAGTAATTCCGTGGGGGTACGTAAGCGATATAGGGGAGAAATTCCCTGATCGGTGCCCGTTGGCATGGGTGGCGCTTCAGAAATGAAGTACCAGCGGACGCCTTCCTGAATAGACAACCGTTATTGAAAGGGATGCGTAGCTCAATGAATACACTCTTAATAATCGCCGGTGTAATTGCGATCATCTTGCTCTTGGTGGGCGGATTCAATCAAGCTCTCAGCTTCCTGCTGTGGGTTGGAATCATCCTGCTGGTGCTGGCCCTCATTGGCTGGGTAGTGGGCCGAGGCCGGTCGCGCGTATGACGACAGACCCAAGCGAAGTTGCCGGTTTTGCCCAGGTTCGCGATGGGACCACCACTCCCGGTCACCCTATTCCCAGGGACCCTGGAATGCCCGAGTCAAGTAGCCAGGTGCCGGTAGGTGATGCTTCGTCGGAAAGTCCGGACGACGCCGTCGATGCCGGTCCCAGCGAATCGGCCAGTCCGCCCGGACCGGCAGAAGAAAAGGACGAGAAGACCGCGGATACGCGTGGTCTGACTACCGAAACCAATCCCACGGATTGATGGGCACCAGCGCGGCCGCGAACAGGAGAAATCCAGTACGCGGCCGCGCTCTTGTGGCAGGCCAGGTTTCACGGTTTGTCCGCTAATTGCTGGGTTGTCTTTAGCGATTGGGAAATGAATGCGAATTGGATCAATCATCGGGTTGTTCGTGGTGG
This sequence comes from Paenarthrobacter aurescens, assembly GCF_041549525.1. NCBI lineage: Bacteria > Bacillati > Actinomycetota > Actinomycetes > Micrococcales > Micrococcaceae > Paenarthrobacter > Paenarthrobacter aurescens. The sequence goes on along the minus strand of NZ_CP157456.1, from coordinate 3,557,598 downwards.
TGTGGCTCATTATCGGTGCCGTTGCTGCCGGTCAGCGGGGATATTTCACATCTCCCCCCGCGCAGTGTTCGCAGATCGCCACCATTGCGTTGAATATTGTTGCCGGCCCGCTCAATTACACGGGCTTGGATCCGCAAGGTGGCTGTGAGATTCCACAACCCTCGTAAGTAACCCCTGCCGTCTGTCCGCAGTCCTGCGGTGGACCTGGCGGGAAGTATGACGGCGGCCCAGTCACGCGCCGCTGCGCATGTCACTTGACGTCCCGTGGCGATGCTCTGCGGGATGACCCAGGGGAGCACCCTACGCCCTCGAATAGCCTTTTACTAAGTTTGCTGACTATTATCGTCAAAGGCATGGACATGCCACCAAGGGGCCTTATAGGTTCGAAGTGTTCCATTAACACGTTCCACCGCTCAGGGAAAGGACAGTTCACATGGACAAGCAGAATGCCACACCGGAAGAGGAAGTGGGAGGCTACGGCACTCCTACCGCCGAGCAGGAAGCCGGCGGAGGCCAGGCGCAGCCCCGCGTAGAAGAAGACATCGAGGAAGCCTCCCTCGGCGAGGGCACTGGAGCGCCAAACCTCAGCCACCTGGATCCGGAGGATTCAGACAGCGCAGGCGAGCCCGGTGCCGGCCGATTCGGCGGAACCGAGGAGCAGGCCCACGCCGAGCAGTCCTCGTTGCCCGACGGCAATGACGACAGCCTGCCGGACGGCAGCGGCAACGATCTTCCGCAGGAAGAGGCTCCCAATGACGATGACGAAGAAAGTTTCGACGCCGGCTAAGAGCTTCGGCTGGCGCGCTTAAGACAGGCGCGCCACTGGTTAAGCAGCCAGCCGGCTGGCGCGCCCCAGCAGTACAGCATGAGCACCCGAGACTCGATCGAAGGAGCAACCTATGGCTACGGTCAATAAATCAGTTGAAGTAGATGTCCCTGTATCTGTCGCCTACAACCAGTGGACACAGTTTGAGACCTTCCCTCAGTTCATGAACGGAGTGGAGGCCGTAGAACAAATTGACGAGACGGGCCTTCACTTTTCCACCAATGTGGGCGGAGTGAAGCGCGAGTACAACGCGCAAATCGTTGAGCAGGTGCCGGACTCCTTGATCAGCTGGGCCAGCGTTGATGGCCCACGAAACGGCGGCACGGTGAGCTTCGAGCCCTTGGGCGCTGACCGGACGCGGGTGAACGTTGAGATCGTGTGGGAGCCCGAGGGCCTTGCTGAAAAGGCAGGTTCAGCCCTTGGTGCGGACAGCCTGCGAGTTGGTGCAGATCTGGACAAGTTCAAGAAATTCATCGAAGCCCAGGGTCATGAAACCGGTGCCTGGCGCGGCACGGTGTCCGGCGGAGACGTTGATGACACGGGTGAGACCTTTGGCAGTGGAGTAACAACGGCCGAGTTCCCACCTGTTGATCCGGACCTTTCGGCGCCCGCCGCAAATGCCCCCGGTGCCAATGCGCCGGCCGCTAATGAAGGGCCGGCCGAACCGCCGCAGCCACGCGCACCAGGCCTCTAGCGGGGGATCTCTGGTGTGGGGCACTGAACTGACCCACACTGGAGATGGATGCAATGAAATAGCTCCAACGAGGGCCGGCCACTATAACGGGCCGGCCCTCGCGGCACCCCCGAGGATAGGAGTCCTGCGGCCATGGCGACCTCCGGCACTGTGGAAGTTGAACAGAAATTCGACGCCGACGCGTCCACCCCACTGCCGCCTCTGGACCAGTTGGAGAGCATCGGAAAAGTGGGAGAACCGGCCAGCCACAGCTTGGAAGCCATCTACTTTGATACGCGGCACCTTGCCCTCGCCGCCCGCGGGATCACGTTGCGGCGCCGCACCGGTGGTCCGGACGCCGGCTGGCATCTGAAGCTTCCACACAGTGCGGGAAGAAGGACAGAGATCCAGGCACCCTTGGGTACTGCCGATGCAGTCCCCGTTGAACTCATGGACCGCGTAATCGCCTATACCCGTGGCCATGCAGTGGGCGCCATCGCCACACTGAACACGGAACGGACCAGCTACCCCCTGTACGGCACCGATGGTCACCGCGTGGCCGATTTCGTGGATGACCACGTCAGCGCCAAATCCATGCTTGGGGAGCCTCGGGAGCCTCGGGAGCTTCAATGGCGGGAATGGGAAGTTGAGTTGGCAGACTCCGATGACGCGGATGAGGCGGAGAATGCGTTGCTGGGGTCCATAACGAGGCAGCTCTCAGAGGCTGGAGCGAAGCCGAGCGAGCGGACCTCCAAGCTGGCTACCGCATTGGGCGAGGCCTGGCCGGCTCCGAAACGTACTGTTCGTGAGGAGCCCAGCGGCAAGGGCCCGGCGGTGGTTCCCGTGCTCAATTATCTGGACGAGCAAGTGGCCGAGATGCTCCTCCAAGACTCCCACGTCCGGCTTGACCGCGAGGATTCGGTCCATCAGATGAGGTCCCAAATCCGTAGGATCCGGGCCGTGCTCCATGGGTACAGTGCGCTTTTCGAACCGGATGCCGTGAAGGACCTGGAACGAGAATTGAAATCGCTTGCCAAAACCCTGGGCCGGTACCGGGATGTGGAGGTGCTCCACGAACGGTTGAAGGGCAGCCTGGATGAATTGCCCGGGAAGCTGGTTCTGGGTCAGCTGGTGGACGAGCTGGAAGAACGCATGAGCGTAAGGGCCGGTACGGCAATGTCAGCGGTGAGGAACCGCTTGAACAGCCCCCGCTACTTCACTTTGCTGGACAACCTGGAAGCCTTCCTTGAGCATCCGCCGCTGGCAGCAAAGGGTTCGGCGCCGGCATTGAAGACCACCGCGAAGCTCGTCAACAAGGCGGGCAAAAGGCTCCGCAAACGGCATGACGAAGCGGTGAGTGCCGCCGTCGGGCCTCAACGCGACAAAGCGTTCCACGAAGTCCGGAAGGCAGCCAAGAAATTGCGCTTTGCCGCCGCAGCCGTGGAAGGCATCCACGGTAAGCGTGCTGTGAAGCTGGGGAACGCTGCGCACAACGTCCAATCCATCCTCGGCGACCATCAGGACAGCGTCATGGCGCGTGAAGAACTGCTGAAGCTGGGTTCCGCGCCAGGGATCAGCAACGGTGCGTTCACGTATGGAGTGCTCCATGCGATGGAACGCACCGCTGCCGAAGCCACGCAGCAGGAGTACCTGCAGAAGGGCACGAAAGCGCGGAAGCTGCGCCTCAAGAAGTAGGAGTTTGTGTACAGCAAATGCCCTTAAAACGCCTTCTAAAGGTCATCTGCTGTACAAAAACTCCCGGGACTTACTTTTTGAGGAACGCCAGCAATGCCTCGTTGATCTCTGCGCCGTGCGTCCAGAGCAGACCGTGCGGTGCGCCCTCGATTTCCAGGTACTCGGCGCTGGGCAGGGCGTCCTTGAACCGCCGCCCTGTGACGTCGATCGGGAGAATGTTGTCAGCCGTGCCGTGAACAATCAAAGCCGGGACGTCAATCTTGGGGATGTCCGCACGGAAGTCCGTCAGCCAGGTGGGCTGGGCGGCAACTGAGGCGAACGCGCCGGACTTGCTGGCAAGATTCCAGCTGGCATCCACCGAATCCTGGCTGAGCCGGTCGGTGCCCAGGAAAGTGTCAGTGTTGTAGAAGTTCTTGAAGAAGTCGGTGAAGAAGGCGTAGCGGTCTGCCTTCACGGCCTCGGCGAGGCCATCGAAGACGTCCTGCGGGACGCCGTCAGGGTTGTCATCGGTCTTCAGCAGGAACGGCTCCAACGAACCGAGGAACACAGCCTTGGCAACACGGGCCGAACCGTACGTGCTGATGTACCTCGCAACTTCGCCGGTGCCCATGGAGAAGCCCACCAGGACGGCATCGTTCAGGTCCAGCGTGTCCAGCACGGTCTTCAGGTCTGCGGCGAAGGTGTCGTAGTCGTAGCCCTCGGTGGGCTGGCTGGACTTGCCGAAACCGCGGCGATCGTACGTGATGACGCGGTAACCGGCGTCCAGCAACGCGGCTGTCTGCTTCTCCCAGGAAGAACCGTCCAACGGGTAGCCGTGAATCAGGACCACTGCCTGGCCGGTCCCATGGTCCTCGTAGTAAAGCTCAATCTCAGTGCTGTTTTCGTTTCCGACGGTGATGTAAGCCAAAACTCAAGTCCCTTCGATGCGGTTCAACACGAACGTTTCCAGCCTACTGGCCTGCTGCGACGCCGGCACGGACTCTGTCATGGTGTTGGCGGGAGGCAGCCACAGCATCCATGTTGTCCTCCGCCCACTCCTTGAGGCGGAAAATCACCGGCAGCAAAGATTGTCCGCGGTGCGTGAGCTCATAGTCAGTCCGCACCGGAACGGATGCAGTGACCTCACGGGTGATGAGGCCGTCACGCTCCAGGGTGCGGAGTGTTGAGGTCAGCATTTTCTGGCTGGCGCCGGGAATTCGGCGTCGCAGTTCACTGTGCCGTTGCGGCCCTTCCTCCAAGGCGAGCATCACCAGCGTCACCCATTTACTGCTGATGGCTTCCATCAGTTGGCGTGCAGGGCAGAACTCCAGGGAGGCGTTGTACCGGTGCTGTTCCCGCTCGCGGCTTTGGTCAGCTGTGAGTGTCATGCCCTCATCATCGCAGGCACCCGGGGGTGCCTTGGGCACAATAAAGTGCGTTCTTACGCTGGGTTACATACCCGGGCGAGGATCGATCCGGGGGGCAAAGCGTCCCCCGGATCGAAAGGAAAGCATGCCCTCCATCCTCCACATCAATGCCTCGCCCCGCTACGCGCACAGCGATTCCCTGCGGCTCGCCCACCACTTCCTTGACTCAGTTCAAGCTGCCGTCCCTGAGACGTTCGAGGTGGAGACTGTGAACCTGTTCGACGACGGCGCGTTGCCGGCTTTCGGCCGGACCGCAGCGGCCGCGAAAATGGCGGTCTTCACCGGCCGGGACCAATCGCCCGAACAGATGGCAGCCTGGGAGTCTGCTCGAGCTGTGTTCGACCAGTTTGCGGCCGCGGACGCCTACGTTTTCAACATTCCCATGTGGAACGCAGGCGTGCCCTACGTGCTGAAGCAGTGGATCGACATCATCACCCAGCCGGGCTGGAGCTTCGGATTCCACCCGGAGCAGGGCTACACCGGACTTATGCAGGGCAAGCACGCGGTAGCCATCCACACCAGCGGAGTTTATGCTCACGGAGTTCCTGCAGCGTTCGGTTCCGATTTCAGCAGCACCTTCTTCGCCGACTGGTTGAACTTTGTAGGGATCAGCGACGCCACGCACATCCGCTTCGCCCCAACCGTGCTCAACGCGGACGTCGAGGGCACAAGGCGGCTCGCTGAAGCGGATCTCAGCGACGCCGCGCTTCTGTTTGCCGGAAAGCTCGAAGCACTGGAGTTGGTAAGGGACTGACCCTACAGGTTGGTCATCCGCTCGCCGGCCTCGTTGTAGCGGCCGCCCTCCACCGTAATTTTCGCGGCGGCCGCCTCGATCTCGTCCAGTTCAGCAGGTGAAAGTTCGACGTCGGCCGCGGCCAGGTTTTCTTCGAGGCGGTGCAGTTTCCGTGTGCCGGGAATCGGCACGATCCAGGGCTTCTGGGCCAGCAACCATGCCAAGGCGATCTGGCCCGGCGTCGCGCCTTTTTGTTCAGCGATTCCGGCGAGGAGGTCCACCACAGCCTGGTTGTTCTGCATCGCCTCGGGCGTGAACCGGGGGATGGTGCTGCGGATGTCGTTGCCTGACTCGAAGCTGGTTGAAGCGTTGATAGTGCCGGTAAGGAAGCCTTTGCCCAGTGGGCTGAAGGGAACGAAGCCGATTCCAAGTTCTTCGCATACGTCCAGGACTTCTTCCTCGGGGCGGCGCCACCACAACGAGTACTCGCTCTGAACCGCAGCCACGGGGAGGACTGCATGAGCCCTCCGGATGGTCCCTGCGGCTGCCTCCGACATACCGAAGTGCTTTACCTTTCCGGCATCTACCAATTCCTTGACGGCACCTGCCACGTCCTCGATTGGCACCTCGGGATCGACGCGATGCTGGTAGTAGAGGTCCAGCGCGTCCACGCCGAGCCGCCGCAGGGATCCCTCAACTACTTCTTTGATGACCTCGGGCCTGCTGGTGACCTTGCCGCTTGGCTTCCGCTCAGCGGGGTCGATGTCCCAGCCGAACTTGGTGGCGATGACCACCTCGTCCTTGAACGGTGCCAATGCTTCGCCAACAAGTTCCTCATTGGCGTAAGGTCCGTAGATCTCGGCGGTGTCAAAGAACGTCACACCACGGTCCACTCCCGTACGGATGAGCGAGATCATCTCCGCGCGGTCCGGCCGTTCGCTGTACCCACCGGTCATGCTCATGCATCCCATGCCTATGGCCGATACCTCCAGGCCTCCGGTGCCAAGTGTGCGCTTTTCCATGGTTGCTCTCCTCTGTTTCCAGGCCGGTTGGTTACTTCGACGTTATGGGGCCGCGGCAGGCTCAGGGAGTCCCTGACATTACCCCTCACATTCTCTAGTTGCCCACAGCAACCAGACGTAAACTGGCCTTCGGTTCACCACGTCCAGGCTCGGAGTTCGCATGCTGTGGAAGGTTCTGGTTCGTTTTCTGCGGCCGCATCAGCGGTTGCTGCTGGCCGTCGTCGTCTTCCAGTTGGCGCAGTCCATCGCATCCCTTTACCTGCCCACGCTGAATGCGGACATCATTGACAACGGCGTGGCCACCGGGGACACGGACTACATCCTGCGCATGGGCGGGCTCATGCTGCTCATCACCTTGCTGCAGATCGCCTGTGCGGTGGTGGCCGTGTACTTCGGCGCGAAGGCCGCCATGGGGATGGGCCGTGACCTTCGGGACGCCATTTTCAGCAGGGTAGGGGAGTTCTCGGAGCAGGAGGTCACCAAATTTGGGGCGCCTTCCCTGATCACGCGGTCTACCAATGACGTTCAGCAGGTGCAACAACTGGTTCTCATGTCCTGCACGCTCATGGTCGCAGCCCCCATGCTGAGTATCGGCGGGGTAATCATGGCCGTGCGGCAGGACGTGCAATTGTCGTGGTTGATCGCGGTGAGCGTGCCAGCGCTGCTGGTGGCCGTTGGGCTGATTGTGACGCGGATGGTGCCGCTGTTCCGCAAGATGCAGGTCCGGATCGATGCAGTGAACCGCGTTCTACGAGAGCAACTTACCGGCATCCGTGTTGTCCGGGCGTTCGTCCGCGAGGACATGGAGAGCGCCCGGTTCGGCAAAGCGAACGACGACGTCACGGACGTTGCGCTTCGGGCAGGCCGTCTGATGGCACTCATGTTCCCAGCGGTCATGTTGGTGATGAACGTTTCCTCCGTGGCGGTGATCTGGTTTGGGTCCTTCAGGATTGAGGACGGCTCCATGCAGGTGGGCACGCTGATCGCGTTCCTGAGCTACCTCATGCAGATTCTTATGTCGGTCATGATGGCAACGTTCATGGCGGTGATGATTCCTCGCGCGTCCGTTTCTGCCGACCGGATCGGCGAGGTGCTGGACACCAACTCAAGCGTGCAGCCGCCGTCGAACCCTGTCACCGGCGGTATCCGCCGCGGCGAACTGGAAATGCGCGACGTCGGATTCGCCTACCCGGGTGCCGAGCAGCCGGTGCTGAGCGGGCTTTCTTTCACCGCCCGGGCAGGGGAGACCACCGCGATTATCGGCAGCACCGGCGCGGGCAAAACCACCTTGGTGAACCTCATGCCGCGCTTGTTCGACGCCACGTCCGGCTCCGTGCTCATGGACGGCGTGGACGTCCGCGAACTGCACCCGGACCTGCTGTGGGGCCACATTGGGTTGGTGCCGCAGCGGCCCTACCTGTTCTCCGGGACGGTGCGCAGCAACCTTCAATACGGCAAGCCCGACGCCACTGAGGACGAGCTGTGGCAGGCGCTCTCAGTAGCTCAGGCCCGCGAGTTCGTAGAGGAAATGGAGGGTGGCCTGGACGCTGTGATTTCGCAGGGCGGGACCAACGTCTCCGGTGGCCAGCGGCAACGGCTCGCAATTGCACGGGCGCTGGTCAAGCAGCCGGAACTCTACATCTTTGATGACTCCTTCTCCGCCCTGGACACCGCCACGGACGCCAGGCTCCGGCAGGCCCTCAAACGCCACACCAACGGAGCCACACTGGTGATCATTGCCCAGCGCGTCTCCAGCATCATGGACGCGGACCAAATACTAGTGCTCGACGACGGCAGGATAGTTGGGCGCGGAACGCACCGGGAGCTGTTGGAAACGTCCGAAACGTATAGGGAAATCGTGTCCTCCCAGCTCGAGGCCGAGGCAGCATGAGCGCCGTGTCAGCTGGTCCACGTGGGCCGCAGCGGCCGGCAATGGGCCCGGGACGGGGTGGGCCGTTTGCCGGTATGAACATACCTGCCGAGAAAGCTTCCAACTTCTCGGCCTCGGCCCGGCGTTTGCTGGGAACACTGCGGCCCGAACGCATGTGGCTGGTCCTTGTCCTGGCCTTCGCCGTGGTGAGCGTTGCGTTGTCCGTGATCGGGCCAAGGCTGCTGGGCGAAGGCACCAACCTGATCTTCGCCGGCGTCGTATCCAAAGAGCTGCCAGCAGGCGTCTCTAAAGCGGAGGTCATAGCCGGTTTGCGTGCCTCCGGCGATGACAGCAAAGCGGACATGCTGAGCGCCATGACCCTCACGCCCGGCGTCGGAATCGACTTCACAGCGCTAGCCTCCGTGCTGCTGTGGGCGCTGGCGCTGTACGTCCTGGCTTCAGCGTTCGGTTGGATGCAAGCGTACGTACTCAGCGGCGTCGTGCAGAGGACCGTGTACCGCCTCCGCGAGCGGATCGAAGCGAAAATCCACCGGCTGCCCTTGCGCTACTTCGACACCATTCAGCGCGGCGAACTGCTGAGCCGGGTGACCAATGATGTGGACAACATCTCCCAAAGCCTGCAGCAATCCATCAGCCAGGTGGTGTCATCCCTGCTGACCGTGCTGGGTGTGCTGGTGATGATGTTCCTGCTCTCACCGCTGTTGGCCCTCATTGCGTTGGTGACCATACCTTTGACGCTGGGAACCACGCTGCTGATCGCCAAGCGTTCACAAAAACTGTTCGTGGCGCAGTGGAAGAACACCGGCGAACTCAACGGCCAGATCGAAGAAACCTACACGGGCCATGCGCTGGTGAAGGTGTTCGGACGGCAGAACGAGGTCCAGGAAAAATTCCGGGCGAAAAACGGTGAGCTGTATCAGGCGAGCTTCGGCGCGCAGTTCGTGAGTGGCCTGATCATGCCGGCCATGACGTTCATAGGAAACCTCGTATATGTGGGGATCGCCGTGGTGGGTGGCCTGCAGGTGGCCGCCGGTTCCATGCAATTGGGCGACGTCCAGGCTTTCATCCAGTACTCCCGGCAGTTCACCATGCCACTGGCCCAACTCGGATCGATGGCCAACATGCTGCAATCCGGCGTAGCCTCTTCTGAACGCGTTTTTGCCTTGCTGGATGAGGAAGAAGAATCCGCTGAGCCCGCTGTCTCCGGGGCCGGTCCCTCCCGCGGACGGCTCGTGTTTGAGAACGTGTCCTTCCGGTACTCGCCGGACAAGCCCCTGATCACGGACCTGAACCTGGTTGCCGAACCGGGCCAAAGCATCGCCATTGTGGGGCCAACCGGTGCAGGCAAAACCACCCTGGTGAACCTCATGATGCGCTTCTACGAGCTGGACTCCGGACGCATCACCCTGGACGGCGTGGACATTGCCTCGCTCTCGCGGCAGGAGCTGCGCTCGCGGATGGGCATGGTCCTTCAGGACACCTGGCTGTTCGGAGGGACGATTCGAGACAACATTGCGTATGGTCGGCCAACTGCCTCAGAAGCCGAAATTATGGAGGCTGCCCAGGCAACGTATGTGGACCGGTTCGTGAAGTCGCTGCCCGAGGGCTACGACACCCTGCTGGACGATGAAGGCGGCAACGTTTCTGCGGGCGAGAAGCAACTGCTCACCATCGCCAGGGCGTTCCTGTCACGCCCATCGGTGCTGATCCTTGATGAAGCAACGAGCTCAGTGGATACCCGGACCGAGGTCCTGGTGCAGAAAGCCATGAACGCCCTGCGCTCTGACCGGACGAGCTTTGTGATCGCCCACCGGCTGACCACCATCCGGGACGCCAATCTCATCCTGGTGATGGAAGCCGGCCAGATCGTAGAACAGGGGACACACTCGGAGCTGCTTGCTGAGGGTGGGGCGTACGCCCGGTTGTACGAGGCACAGTTCGCGGCGCCCGTCTCTGAGGTCTAGATTTGTGAGATGCCTTGGCCTCAGGCCCATCCTTCGACACTGTGAGTTGTTAGGACGTAAAGACCATCACAACCATTCACGATCTCATCCACCTCACTCCCGAAGCCCGGCGAGTACTTGAAAGCCTGCGGACTGCGGGTGGCCGTCCACTCATCGTTGGAGGGTCCGTCCGGGACGCGTTGCTCTCCCGCGCCCGCGGCGTGGAGGTGGACTCGAAGGACATCGACATTGAGGTCTATGGGTTGACCGCCGCTCAGGTGACGGCAGCACTGCCTGGTCACGTCATGGAAGTGGGGCAGCACTTCGGGATCGTCTCCGCCACGGTGGGTGGCCAAGTCTTCGACGTGTCACTACCTCGCCAAGAGTCCGAGACTGAGGCCTTTGCCCGCCGGGACTTCACCATCAATGCCATGGGCTGGGATGACAGGAGCGGGGACGTTGTGGACCCCTTTGGGGGACAACGTGACCTGGCCGCGGGCCAGCTACGCCACACCAGCACGGCGTTTGGAGACGACCCGCTCAGAGTGCTGCGGGCCATGCAGTTAAGCGGTCGCTTTGGGTTTGAACTAGTCCCGGAAACTGCGCAGTTGTGCAGGAGCCTTGCGCCCGTTTTTGCCGACCTGCCCAAAGCGAGGATCTGGGGTGAGTTTTACAAGCTGGCCTCCAAGGGCACCTACATCTCCAAGGCACTGGAGACCCTGCACATTTCCGGTTGGGAGGAACATTTCCCCGAGCTGGCCGCCACCCGCGGAGTGCCACAGGATCCAGAATGGCACCCCGAGGGCGACGTGCACACCCACCTCGGATTGGCCGGAGACCAAGCAGCCCGCATCGCTAGGCGCGAGCAACTGGATGCCCACGGAACAGCTACCTTGGTACTGGCCGCCGTCACCCACGACCTCGGCAAAGCACTATCCACCATTATCGATGCCAAGGACAGGATCAGCTCCAACGGGCACAACGTCACTGGTGTTGAGCCGGCGCGGAGTTTCCTGCACAGGATTGGAGCGCCCGGACGATACGAAGACAAGATCCTGCCACTCATCCGGGAGCACATGTGCCACACCCCGGAAGGCCACCACGGAACCATTAGTGATTCGGCGGTCCGCAGGCTGATTCGACGCTTGGATCACGCCAACGGCGGACCATCACTGGAGGACTGGGCTCGGCTGGTGGAAGCGGACAAAGAAGGACGCGGGGCAGGGGCCCGGCAGGGCGTCAATCACTTGCCGACCTGGCTCTCGAAGGCCGAGATGCTCGGCAAAGAGCGGATGGTGGGCACCACCTTGCTGAAAGGTGCCGCCCTGGCTGACGCCGACATCCCGCGTGGACGGCTGTGGCAGTTCGTGATTGAGCAGAGCCGGGATGCCCAGGATGACGGTCTGTTCAGCGACGAGGATGGTGCGGCGGCCTGGCTTCATGCAAACCGAGACACCGTTGTGGCCGAGGCGGTACGAAGGCTGGACGAGTTCCAGGCACGGAAGTAAGCAAAGTAAGCGTCAAGGTCACGGCAACCGCGACGGCCGCAGCACGTTGGCCTCCCCGGCCTTTTCCGGCTCGAGCTGCACAGGGCTGACCAAGACGGCCGGACCGCGGTGAAGGATCCCGCCAGCAACCACTTGGCATCGGACGCCGCCACGCCCTCGCATCGCTTTATGGGCGCCCGGGGCGAGCATTTCGTCCATCCAGGCGCAGGGGTGGGCCGGGCGCCCCGCCTTCAAACGCACCTCATCTCCGCTGGATTCAAGAGTGAACTCGTGCCCCAGCAAGGGAGCCAGCTCCACTCCGCGAAGGACAACGTTCCGCCGCGTCAACAGAGGATCGAAGGGCCCAGCCCCCAGCTCAGCCGCGATGGATTCGAGGGCTTCCATCGCAAATAAGGTCACTGCGGCATCCATGTGGGCGGCTTTGCCGAAGAACCTGTCACCGACAATCCCTTTGCCTGCGACCAGTTCTGCCTGATCCGCGTCAGTAGTCGGTACGTCCGCGGCACCCTCACGGGCGCGGCCAAAGTAGGCGTGGGACGGCGATACCAAAAGGTGCAGTACCTCGACGTCGTATCTGTAGTCAGCGGTCATCCCCCAACGCTAGCGCCAGCTGGCTGGGAGCGCACCGCCATCAGCGCCCCAGGCCCTTCATTGTGGTGAGCAAGGTGTCGTGGATGTACACGAGTTCCGGGCTGGCTTCTGCGGCCCAGGAGGCGTCTTCATTGTCAAGGCTCACGTCGCCCCAGTCAGTGGCACTGTCAACCCATTCAGGCGCTTCCCCGCTGTGTTGGTAGATCCACCACAAATTGCTCCAGGGGTCCACGACGCGCGAAAGGCGATCGCCGAAGAATTCGGTGGGAGCAGTCACCACGGTCGCTCCAAGACCAATGGCACTTGCCAGTGTCGCGTCAAGATCATCCACATAGACCTGCAAAAGGCTGGGGGTGAACGGCCAGTCCGGTTTCCTCTCAGCCACCATCACCGTTGAGTCGCCTACTTTGAGTTCGGAATGGAGGATCAGACCGTCGTCGTCAAGGGTGTGGGCCTCGGGTATCGCTTGTGCCCTGAAGACTGTGGTGAGGAAAGAGATCATCCCGGGCGCGTCCTCAGTGATGATGAAGGAGTTGACCGTGTTGTACCCCTCCGGGGCTTTGGGAATGCTCATAGTGGTGACCCTTTGACGTTGGTGAGTGGTACCTACAAGTCAGCCACGTATTGTGCTGGTTGGCTTGAAGAAAAACGCCATCTCAATCCGCGACGTGGCGGGCAATGATCTGTGCTGGAGTTTCAGATCGGAGCAGACGCAAAGAGCGGGACATATGGGCTTGGTCCGCGTATCCCGCAGCCGCGGCGGCTGAGCTCGCGGAGTACCCGCTCTGAAGCAGAAAGAAGGCGGCGCGTGCGCGTTCCAGCTGTTCGATCTGTTTACGGCTCAGGCCGGTGACCCAACGGATATGGCGTTGCCAACTGCGCGGCGAGTATCCGCCGATGTCGCCAGCCAGGGACCTGCCGACGTCGTCGCGACTGACGATTGCGCCGTCGTCGAGCAGGCGCCCAACGAAAGCCTCCAGGCCTTCGTACTCCGGGATGCTGTACTGCCGTCCGAGGAATTCGAAGAAGTCTCCGTCCACCGCTAGCTCCACGGTTTCCCCGAGGATGCTTTGCTTCGACGCGCCATCGATGACCACATGGGACCGGAATTCAACGCCCCAGTAGTTGTCGCCTTGGATGCTCTCGAGAACCCGCGGCTGCAATGACGGGCCGATCAGCTCCGCTCGGAGCGTTGCGTCACTGTGACGCGTGAAGGCCAGGCCCCAGAACTCGTTGGCCGGGTCCGTATAGATATCTGGTTCTTCAACGAAGGCCCGCCACACGGAGTTGATGGCCGGCGACGAGCTGGGCTTCTGCTCATACATCATCGCCAGCTTAGTGTGCCCGGCGAACTGGTTCACGCGATGGAAGACCATTGCCCTGCAATGTAAAGGGTGCTTTACTTCAGAAATGAGTAATCGGCCGCTTCGAGATCGATGCGCTTCCGGTCCTTCTAGGTCTTGTTGCCTTGAGCGCGGTTGATGCCGGCCTGCGATACGTGGCCATCCGCCACCGTGCGCTGAAGTGAAGCTTCCGCTGAAATGAAGAACAACCTCGCGGAGCGTCGCGCCGAACGGCACTGGACACAAGCGGATCTGGCTGCGGTGCTCGGAGTTTCCCGGCAGACTGTGATCTCCATCGAGAGGGAGAAGTTTGATGCATCTCTTCCGTTGGCGTTCCAGATTGCCAGGACCTTTGACTGCAGCATCGAGGACATCTTTATCGCTGATTGAGCCGCTGATTGAGGCGTTGTGTCCTGCGCCGCAGCGCTTTGAGCGCTGCCCGGATACTGTGGCACGGTGAACTTTGCTGAGGCCGCCGACGGCACTGAACTCGCCTGGACCTCAGAAGGCGAGGGCGAGCCAATGCTGCTCATTGCAGGACAGGCCACGTCCATGGACGGTTGGGGCCCGACGGCGGCACTCCTGTCCCGCTATTACCGCGTCATCCGCTTCGATCACCGGGGGATTGGGCGGAGTGGGAAGGGCGAAGCGGGGCGTTACACCACGAGGCTCCTCGCGGAGGATGCTGTGACCGTTCTCGACGCCGCCGGAGCGGATTTAGCACACGTGTACGGGCACTCCATGGGAGGGCGGATCGGCCAGTGGCTGGCCATCGACTACCCGCAAAAAGTCCGCACCCTGACCCTCGCCGCAACGAGCGGGGGGAAGTGGCCCGAGCCCGGAACCCAGCCGAATCCAGCCGCGTTGGACGCATTGACCAGCGGAGATATGTCCCGGCTTGAACCGCTATTCTTCGCTGCCGAGTGGGTCCACGCCAATCCTCAAGCCACACACACCTTCTTCAACTCCCGGGCATCGGCGTGGGCCAAGGCGCGGCACTTCAGGGCCAGCCGCGAGCACGATGCTTGGAGTCGGCTCAGCGAAATCCAAGCCCCGACGCTGATCCTCCACGGTACTGAAGATCCGTTGACGCCCTTGCCCAATGCGCTCCTTCTGCGGGAGCATATCCGTGGCTCGGTACTGGTGCGTGTGCCCGGAGCGGGTCACGGCCTGCACCTGGACCATCCTGAGACGGTTGAGTGGATCCGGCAGTTCATTGCCAGAAAGAGCGGCTAACCAGTGGCGACGTTCAACACCTCGAGTGCGGCCATCAAGTAAGGTACCGGGTCCGGCTCCGAACCGGCAGCCCACTGCAGCCATGCCTCAAAAGTCACCGCAAGATATGCGGCGCTCAAGAAGCGCGCCGCGGCGTCGGTGAGGCCGCTCTCGACGAGAAAGGCCAAAGCCTTTTCACGCTGCGGCGCCAAAGACTCATAACTTCGGCTTGTCAGTTCGGCGTGCTCGGCGATCAGTCGAAGGCGACCTCGTGTGACCGCCAAGTCCGGAATGACGGCGACCCCGGCAATGGTTGCCTCGCGCAGCCCGGCCAGCACGCCGTCGTCGGGTCGTCCCTGGCCGTGGAAGGAGTCAAAGGCCCGCGTCGAGGCCTCAACTACGGGTTCGGTACCACCCCATACGAGGTCGGCCTTGCTGGTGAAGTAGCGGTAGAGGCTCTTGCGCCCTATTCCGGCGGCTCGGGCTATGTCCTCCATGGAGGTGTTCTCGTACCCATGCTCAGCGAACAAGTCCAGGGCCAGGCCGGCCACGGCATCGGGGTCGATGGTGGCTGGCCGACCGCTGCCCCGTTGGGGTTTGGCATCTTCCAAAGTCATCCCTTCAGTATTCCCTCTTCCATAATGACACAGTGTGTCATAAAGTGGTGGAATCATCTCGAGATCATCGGAGGGACATCATGGGCAACGACGCTTCATGGCAGGAGGCCACTACTTCTGGCCGCTTTGCCGGCAAGACCATCATCGTCACGGGTGCCGCTTCAGGCATCGGCCAGGCGACCGCGTTGAGAATCGCCAAGGAAGGCGGGAAAGTCATCGCGGCGGACATCAGTAAAGAGAGACTCGATGCCTTGGTCGAAGAGAACAGCGGCTTGGATCTTGTGCCTGTTGCCGGTGATATTTCCACGGAAGAAACCGTTTCGGCCGTTGTGGCTGCGGCGGGCGGCCGAGTGGATGCCCTGGCTAACGTTGCCGGCATCATGGACAACTTTGCGCCCATTCACGAAGTGGATGACGAGCTTTGGGAGCGCGTTTTCCGCATCAACGTAACTGCCCTCATGCGCCTGACCCGCGCAGTGGTGCCGCTCATGTTGGAGGCTGGTACTGGTTCGGTGGTGAATGTTGCCTCGGAGGCGGGCCTGCGCGGTTCGGCTGCCGGTGCTGCTTACACCGCGTCCAAGCATGCGGTGGTTGGGCTCACCAAGAATTCGGCAGTCATGTATGGTCCCAAGGGACTGCGGTTCAACGCTGTTGCTCCGGGTCCCACTATCACCAACATTGTGGCGAACTGGGGTTCGCAGCTCGCTGCCGAACGCCTGGGTCCCCTCATGCAAGCAACGGTTCCAACCCCTGCAACTGCAGCCCAGCTGGCGGCTTCCATCACCTTCCTGCTCAGTGAAGACGGCACCAACGTTAACGGAGCCATTCTGGCGTCCGACGGCGGTTGGTCGGCTCTATAGGGAATTCTCACCAAGGCGCCGGACAAGTGCGTCCACAATAGGCAATTGCCCTTTGACGAGCTTGGTCCGAGCCACGGTTTCCTCAAACCACCGGGCGTCATCGATTTCCGGGAACTCCCTGATGGTACCCGAGCCCTTTGGCCATTCCATGGGAAAGGTGTTGCTGACGATTTGCTCAGGCTGGAAGTCACTGGCTTCTGCTGCGAAGGCAGTGATCAATTTGCCGGAGGGCTGCCTGAAAACGCCCAATAGCTGATAATCCGCAGGCGGTGGAGGTGTGCCTATTTCTTCGCTGAATTCCCTCTGTGCGGCAACCAAAGGGTCTTCATCCTCCGGGAATTCTCCCTTGGGAATGGACCAGGCATGTTCATCCTTGCGGGCCCAGAACGGTCCGCCCATATGAGCTATCCAGAGCTCCAATTGTCCGGCCGTGTTTCGCCGGTGGAGGAGGATCCCTGCGCTGCGAATGGTGATGTGCCCTCCAAAGGTCAAATGCCGGCGTAGAGAATGCGGTCATGTCAAGGCTACTCCGGCATATGGTCCCGTTATCCAATCGATGTTAAATGCGAGGAATTCAATCCTCCAGTTAACTTCCGGCAGGAGCCTTGCTACTTGATAATCGAGGACAGGCGTTTTTCGGGGGTGGAACGTCGGTTGCGGTCAGCGGCATCAGCCGTTGACGGGTCTGGGCGCATCAGCAGGAGGAAACAGCTATGGCATTGTCAGTGAGGCACCTTCCACGTCGGGGAAGAAAAGCAATGGGGTTGGCCGTCATCGCGGCGGTAGGGTTTTCGATGTTCACCGGGATCGGACCTTCACATGCGGCGGACACCACGCCCATGGCTGAGGATCCTGGCCCTGTGGGCAGCTTTGCGTGGAAAGGGTTCAACTGGCAGAAGCGCTTCTGGGGAGGGGCGCCAATGTATAACGCCAGTTGGGATGCCAACAATGTGAGCAATCCGGACGCCGATGGTTACGTCAAGCTCTCCATCAGCAATCCCACGGGATCGGCGCCGAAGGGAGCAGAATTCCAGTCCACGCGCGAAGGTTTCGGGTACGGCACGTACAGCACCACCGTGGAAAAGGACGTCAGTGCCCTCCAAAAGGAAGTGGTGTGGGGATGCCTGTTCACCTACGATCCCAATGCGGTACCCGGTTATACGGAAATTGATCTGTGCGAAGCTTCCGCATGGGGTGGGGGTGCAGCTTATGGCGAAGACTGGCCGGTGACGCAAGGTCATGGGTATTGGTTCGACGCAACTCTGCCGCCGGGACAGGGAAACAACACCGTCACCTTTGATGTCACCAACGCGCCGATCCTGACTCACCGGATGGTGTGGGAACCGGGGAAAATTACCTTCGAGACGTTTGCGGGTGAGGGCTACTCCGGAACGCTTTTGAAGCGGACTGTTCTTGAGGGTTCCACGGTCCCGCTTCCGGCCAAGGAACAAATTCATTTCAATCTTTGGGTGACAGGCGGTGGGGGCGGAGATGCTGCCCATGTGGCACCTGAAACTGTCACCATTCGGGACTTCTCCTTCACACCGGCAAACCAGGGCCAGCTCACGGCACCTACGCCCACCATTTCAGGAACGGCCGCTGTTGGCTCTACGCTCACCGCGGCTCCGGGGACGTGGACCACAGGAACCGCGCTGAGTTACCAGTGGTTCCGGAACGGCACGGCAATTGCCGGTGCAACCGGTGCAACCCGGCTCCTTGCTGCTGCAGACCAGGGCGCCACTCTGACAGTCCGCGTGACGGGAACCAAGGCCGGCTATGCCACAGCTACCAGGGAATCCGCCCCCACGGCAGCAGTGGTGGCAGGGACTCTGGTATCCCCAACCCCCACCATCACGGGAACGCTTGCAGTGGGTTCAACGCTGACGGCGAACCCTGGAACGTGGACATCCGGGACCACCTTGACCTATCAGTGGTTCAGGTCCGGTGCGGCAGTTGCCGGTGCAACAGCCAAGAATTACAAGCTGGTGAGTGCTGATCAGGGTGACACCATGAGCGTGAGGGTTACCGGTACCAAAGCGGGGTACACCACAGTGGCCAAGTATTCGGCCAGCACCGCAGTGGTTCCGTAAGGCACCGGCCTTCCGGTAAGAAGTCCGGATGCGCCAAACCCGCAGTTGTGTCGCGCTGGGGGAATAGCGACACAACTGCGGGCTTGGCGGGCTTGTCAGTTCTTTTGTGCCCGGACCGGGACGATCCTCTTGACGGCGAGGCCGAGAGCCAGCATGGCGAAAGCTGCCAGTGCGAACCAGAAGAGGTCCCCGGCTCCGGTCATTGCGAGCGTTCCGGAGCCCATTCCGGCTGCTACCGCTCCGGTTACTGGGGCTACTGGGTTGTTGTACATGAGTCGATTACCAAACTTTCTTTCTGTTGAATGCTGCATCCAGGTACGCCTTGGCGTGAACAGCCTGGAGGAAGATGTCGATCACTGTTTCGTACATGGTTGCGGCCAGGAGCATGTACCTCCAGCCCCGGAAACGCACAGTAACTATGCGTTCCAGGATGAAAATGCCGGTGACGGTTATCCAGAAGGGCTGAAGGTTCAGGCCCATGCCGGAAAACAATGCGAACAGCAGGGAACCGAAGTAGGCCAGAGTCACTACGACGCCGATCATTGAGAGGAATTGGCGTCCCCAGTAAGGCCTGGTTACTTTGGTCCATCCGTATTGCACGCAGTTCTCCACCGCACCGCGCTTCCACCGGAGGCGCTGTGACCACAACTCACGCCACGTGGGCATGACCTCGGTGACCAGTGTGCAGTTTGATGGTGATGCGATGCGGTAGCCCAGGGTCAACAGGGCAAAGGAGAGTTCATTGTCTTCGGTCAGGACAGAGGTGTCGTAGACCCCGCCCTTACCGTTGCCGGGAGGGAGCGTGCCCTCCAACCGGGCGGCCACGACGTCGCGCAGTGTTTTGACGCGGAAGAGCGCCGCTGTGCCGGTCACTACCAAGCACTTGCCATGGAGCCGCTTCACGTCCCGTGCGTAGCGGGCGTATTCGTTGCGCTGCAGGTGGCCTACAAAGCCACCGCCGGGTCCGCCGCTGAACACTCCACCCACTGCGCCCAGCAGTTCGTCGGCCAAGAGGTTTTTGGTGGCATTCTCAATGAAGTTGAGGGCTAGCTGTGAGTCGGCGTCCTGGACCAGGACCAGGTCTTCGGGGTCGGCGTCAGGAAGCAGCTCGCTGAGGGCGAAGTTCAGTGCCCCGGCCTTCTTGTCCTTATTGCCAACGGTCCGGATCACTTCGGCGCCTTGGGCCAATGCGAGTTCTTCAGTGTCATCGGTGCAGTTATCTGCCACCACAATGATGCGGTCCGGGCGGTGGGTCTGGTTGTTCAAGGAATGCAGCGTTTCGGTAATACCGGCGGACTCGTTGTGTGCCGGCACCAGAACGGTGACAACCCCGCCTGCCGCACGGTGGGATCGGCGGCGCCTGACGGCTGTGTCCGGTGCGTGGGCCGGGGCCGGTGCAGCTGTGGCGGCCATTGTTTCCGTAAGCATTGTGATCCCTCCGTTCGTGCGTTGAAGCGTTGACTCACTTAGAGTTCCAACGCGAACGCAAGATCAGGGGAGGTAAACCATCAAGGAAGTCTCAAGGTTCCATCAGGACTTTCTGAATGGCGTCACGAATGCGGTGCAAGGGACACTTATGCCAAACATCGCCATATATCCCGCGCTTGTTCGAATCACGAGCCGAACAACGGCGGGAGGCGCTTAAACGGAAGAGGACGACGTCGGGAGGTCCCGGCGTCGTCCTCTTGCGTTGTGCTTGAGCTGCTTAGCGGTTCAGGCTGACCGTGAAGGTCTTGGGACCGCTGAGCGTTACGGCGATTCCGCAGTTTTCGGCGGCAGCGCGGTGTGAGAGGGATTCAATGGCGGCATCGAGGGTGTGGTCGATTGCCGATTTGTCCCAGATTTTCAGCGTGATGGAGTCAGTATGTGTCGTCATTGTCAGTACTTTCACTCAGGCCGTTAACAGCCCCAAGCTTCTTCGCAGGGGCCGCATCCTCGTCGGTGAGGATTGCTGATTCAGCTTGTATGGGAACGAATTCCCTCATTCATGGTTCATGCTGCCCACCATGGTTGACAAGCGATTCCGGCTAAGTGTGACCGATTACACGTTGCTCGTTACTCCGTTTAACCCGGGGCAGGCAGGTCCAGTGTGTAGACAACCAGCTGCACCTTGGGCGCTGGACGTTCCTTTTCCCGCTCCGGTCGGCGCACGTAGCCCAAGCGGCGGTAGAGACGCTGCGAGGTCTCATTGTCGACGGCGGTGTCCAGCACCACACGCTCGGCACCGCGTGCCGCGGCAAGGCGTGCGGATTCGTCCAGGAGTCGTTGTCCAAGGCCCGTACGTCGGGCTTCCGGGAGCACGGCCAACAGTCTGAGCTCCACTTCGCCTTCCTGTGCCTGCCTGCTGAGATGGGATCCGAAAGGCAAAAGGCTGGCGGTGCCTATCAAGTGTCCGGTTTCCACGTCCTCGGCCACCAGCAGTACGCCTTCGCGGGCCCTGGCCCCGGCATCGAGCAAGAGTCCCAGCCGTTCCTCGTCGGGTTGCTGCGCGCCGGGAAGATGATGACCGAACCCTTCGTACGTCAGCCGCCCCACGGCGTCGTACTCTTCGGGGCGGGCGTGGCGAATCACGTAGGTGGCGGTGGCGACTCTGGTGGTCATGGTTGTCCTTTCGGCTGCGGACCGAGTCCGAGGTGCGACTTTAAGGTGGTTCCCGAGTACTCTCGGCGGGCGAGGCCGCGCTCTTGGAGAAGGGGGATGACCCCTGAAGCGAATCGCTCCAGGTCCTGGGGAAGCAGGGAGAACATGAGGTTGAAGCCGTCGGCGGCACCTTCTGCATGCCAACGTTCCAAGGAATCGGCCACGTGGCGGGGTGTCCCTATGAAGTCATGGTTCCGTTTGTCACCGGTAAGGATCGAGTAGAGGTCCTTGAGCGTGACCTCGTCCTCGCGTCCGCGGATCTGTTCCCCGGCGGAGCGGAAGTCCGTCCTGGGCTGGGTGATGGTGGGAATGCCTGACTGGGCTACCGTGGCGTCCGCTCCGAGCCCGGTGAAATCCAGCTGTCCGGCGAAGTACTCCTGCAGGAAGTCCAGCACCTGCTGGTCGGTGATGAGGCTGTCCAACTCCCGGATGCGTTCGAAAGCTTCGTCCCGGGTGTCCGCGACCACGGGCGAGATGGCCTGGTAGACGTAGATCTCGTCGGGATTTCGGCCGAACGCTTTGGCTTGTGCCCGAATGGACTCGCGGTACTGCCGTGCCTGTGGAATGTCGGGGTGGCTTGCGAAAAGGGCGTTGGCGAAGCGGGCCCCCAGTCTTTGGCCCGGGACGGACGTGCCTGCCTGGGCCAGCAAAGGGGAGTGTTGCGGAGAGGGCGCTATGTTCAGGGGGCCGGAAACTTGGAAGAACTCGCCCTTGTAGTCCAGCCGGCTGAGTTTGCGCCGGTCAAAGAATCGTCCTTGCACTTTGTTGTAGAGGAAAGCGTCCGGGTCCCAGGAATTCCAGAGCCCTTGGGTGACTTCAACAAACTCTTCAGCGCGGCGGTAGCGGAGGCTGTGGTCAAAGTGCTCATCGGCACTGAAGTTGCCGGCCGTGCTGTTGGTGAGATCCCGGGTGGTGACGATGTTCCAGCCAACACGGCCGCCGCTGATGTGGTCCGCCGTGAGGGCTGCGCGGGCAAAATTGAAGGGCTCGTCATAGGACGTGGAGGACGTGGCGATCAGGCCGATGTTACTGGTCACCGCGCCAAGGGCAGTGACCAGGCCGATGGGGTCGAATCTGTTAAGAATGCCAGGATTGGACGTCTCATCGATCGCAAGGGAGTCGCCCAGGAAGATCGCGTCGAACCTGGCTTCTTCGGCGATGCCAGCGAGCTTCACCTGGTGGGAAAAGTCGATGCTCGCCTGAGGAAACGCGGTCTCGTGGCGCCACGAAGCCAGATGGATGCCGGTGCCCACGAGGTAGGCGAAGAAGTGGATCTGCTGGCGTTCACGGATGAGTGTCTGGTTCATGGGCCTGTTTCGGTGCTGTTCGGTTCCGTTGGGTGCTGTTTTTCCGGTGGGAGGTTGAGGGGCGGCGGCACTTTGTGGCGCAGGGCCGCCGCCCCTCAAGTGCTACTTGGTCTTCTTGATGGCTTCTTCTTCGGCGGTAAGGACTTCCTGCAGCTTGGCCGCGGTCCAGTCAGCCTTGAACTGCAGGTTGCCGTCGTTGAGCTTGGTCACTGAGGCCTCCACTTCGGGGGTGTGATAGGCATCCACGATCTTCTTCCACGTGGGATCGTCCTTCCGGTCCGCCTTCACCACAAAGCCGTTGATATACGGCGCAAGGGACTCCGAGTTCAGGTCTTCCTTGAAGATGATCTTCTCGTCACCCAAGCCGCCCTTCTGGGCCTGCGTGTTGTTCACTACCGCGGCATCCGTGGTGCCCTTGAGGGCGTTCACCGTCTGGTTGCTGTCCACCGGGACAACCTTGATCTTGCTCGAGGTGATCTCAGCAGGCGTGGACAGCGAGTTGCCGCCATCCTTCAGCTGCAGCAAGCCGGCGGTCTGCAGGTTCAACAGTGCACGCGCTTGGTTGGTGGGGTTGTTGGGGATGGCAACCTCTGCATCGGCCGGCAGCTCCTCCACGGACTTGAACTTCTCCGAGTACAGCGCCAGCGGGTAAACGGCCGTGGCGCCCACCGGAACCAGGGTGCCGTTGCTGTTGACGTTGAACTGGGACAGGTACTTCAGGTGCTGGAACAGGTTGATGTCCACCTGGCCCTGCTGGGTGGCCGTGTTGATCTGCGCGCCATCAGTGAAGTTCTTGACCTCAAGATCAATGCCCTGGTCCTTGAGCTTGTTCTTCAGGATGGTCCAGTGTTCCTCGGCGCCGTCGTCCACACCGATGACCACCTTGGTGTTCGCGGAGGTTGACGAACCAGTTGAAGCACCCCCGCATGCCGAGAGCGATAGGGCGGCGATCAGGCCGACGGCGGCTACTAACAGGCGGTTCTTCATGATGCTTCTCCGTACAAAGGGTATTGATGCGAATGGAAGGTACGGGGTGTTCCCCCTGCCTCACGCTAGGCAGTTGCCATGGTGGGAATCGAACGCCTTCGCAACACTCCGACGCGCACCGTCAAGGAAAGAAACCGCAGGTCACAGGGGGTCATTGGGTTCGATTCGGGAGCCGGGACGCTGTTGGAATGGGCATCCAATCAACCCCAAAGGAGGCTCCGGTGAGCGCGATCGTTTCGCTGCGCGGCGTCAGCAAAGTGTTCCCGGTCCAAGGTGGAAGCCGTGCCCGGAACGCCGAACCGGTGCGCGCCGTTGATGAGGTCACCTTGGATATTGAAGAGGGCACGGTGGTGGGCATCGTGGGATATTCCGGTGCCGGGAAATCCAGTCTGGTCCGCCTGCTGAACGGACTGGAGCGTCCCACGGCGGGCCAGGTCTTCGTCAAAGGCCAGGACATCTCATCGCTCCCGGAAGGCCAGCTCCGCAGAGTCCGCGCCGGCATCGGCATGATCTTCCAGCAATTCAATCTCCTGAAGTCCCGCACCGTGTTCGGCAACGTGGCGTATCCCTTGAAGGTGGCTGGCTGGCCTAAGGACAAGATCAAGCCGCGCGTGGAAGAACTCCTGGAGTTCGTGGGCATCGCGGACAGATCCGGTTCCTACCCCCGGCGCCTTTCCGGCGGGCAGCAGCAAAGAGTAGGCATTGCCCGTGCGCTGGCGAACGCCCCGGACATCCTGCTCGCCGACGAAGCAACCAGCGCCCTGGACCCCGAAACCACCCGCGACGTTCTCCGCCTGCTCCGGCGCATCAACAAGGAACTCGGCACCACCGTTGTGGTGATCACCCACGAGATGCACGTGGTCCGCGAAATCTGCGACACCGTGGTGATGATGGAATCCGGCCGGGTAGTGGAAGCCGGACCCACCTACGCCGTGTTCGCCGACCCCCAGAGCTACTCCACTCAGCGCTTTGTCTCAACGGCCGTGCACGGCACACCGGAGCCGGACACCGTCAGCCGCCTCGCCGCCGCGCACCCGGGACAGCTTGTCTCCATTGGTATTTCCGAGGCAGCGCCCACACCACTGGTGGCGGCCACGTTCGAACGCCACGGCGTGGGCTCCAGCGTGGTGTTCGGCGGCGTCACCGAGATCCAGAACAAGATCCTGGGCACACTCACCTACGAGCTCACAGGCAGCGACGCCGCGATTGACGCCGCGCTCGCCGAGCTAGGCGACGTCACCGCCGTCGAACGTCAATTCCCGACGGCGGCGCGAGCCGACAGTGCCGTTCCGCACCTTCCCGTCCCCGCAAACGCCGGAGAAAAGCCATGACCGACTGGACCACCCTCCTGCCCGTTCTGGGTGAATCCTTCCAACAGACCATCTACATGGTGGTCATCACCGTCCTGCTCAGCGGCATCGCCGGGCTGGCGTTGGGCGTCACCCTCTACGCCACCAGGCCCGGAAACCTGTTTGCCAATAAAGCCGTGTTCTCGTTCCTGAACTTCCTGGTGAACATCATCCGGCCCATCCCGTTCATCATCTTCATCACGGCCATTGCGCCGCTGACCTTGATCATCATGGGCACCACTATTGGCACGACGGCGGCGATCCTGCCCATGGCTCTGATGGCCGGTGTGGTGATTGGCCGGGTGGTGGAGCAAAACTTGGTGGCCTCCGATCCCGGCGTGGTGGAAGCCGCCCGGGCTATGGGTGACAGCCGACTGCACATCCTGTGGGCTGTGGTGATTCCCGAGTCGCTCGCGCCGCTGATCCTGGGCTACACGTTCATGATCATTGCGATCGTGGACATGTCCGCTATGGCCGGGTACATCGGCGGCGGTGGTCTGGGCAACTTCGCCATCATGTACGGCTACCAGCAGTTCAACTGGGAAGTCACCCTGGTGACCGTCCTGATCATCATCGTCATGGTCCAGGCCGCGCAGTTGCTGGGTAACTTCCTGGCCCAGCGCATCCTTCGCCGCTGACTCTTCCGCCCAAACGCTCCCGAAGGGAGAACCAATGCCTATCGAGTTCCTCGGCATGGGCGCTGGCAATGACTCCACCGAGACTACGCCAGCCACCACGCCCTTCTTCGATCCTCATTACGCGGCGCGCATTGCGAGGATCCACGAGGACAACAACTGGGACCACGTCCTGTTCGCGTACAACTCCACCACGCAGGACCCCTCCGTTCATGCAGCGTGGGTTGCTGCGAACACGGAGCGGATCCAATTGCGCTTGGCCCACCGCCCCAACG
Organism: Paenarthrobacter aurescens; assembly: GCF_041549525.1. Classification (NCBI taxonomy): domain Bacteria; kingdom Bacillati; phylum Actinomycetota; class Actinomycetes; order Micrococcales; family Micrococcaceae; genus Paenarthrobacter; species Paenarthrobacter aurescens. Next base: position 3,531,992 of record NZ_CP157456.1, on the reverse strand, counting down.
TCTCACATCCCACGTTCGCGGCCCGGTCCTTCCTCACACTGGACCACATTGCGCAAGGGCGGCTGACGGTGCACTTCATCACCGGCGGAAGCCAGGCCGATCAGGCCCGCGAGGGCGATTACCTGGCCAAGGATGCGCGATACGGCCGGACACAGGAGTACATGCAGATCGTGCGGCGGGCATGGTCCGGGGATTCGTTTAGTTGGGACAGCGAGCATTATCGCTTCGATGACTTCGCCTCCGGTTTGGGGCCCTTTGCCGGGAAAAGACCGGGTGTCTCGTTTGGTGGTTCCTCGGAAGCCGCGTGGTTGGTGGGAGCCGCTGAAGCTGACATCTATGCCTTGTTCGGTGAACCCTTGGCCGACGCCGCTTCGCAGCAGGAGCAGATCCTTGCGCGGGCCGCCGCGGTGGGCAGGGTTGAACCATTGCGCTGGCAGATCGCTTTCCGGCCCATTGTTGCTGCCACCGACGAATTGGCGTGGGAGAAGGCACGCGCCATCCTTGGCACATTTGAGGCGCGACGATCCGCCGGCGAGGTGATTGATCCCGTCCGTCACTACACCCAGAAGGCCGAAGCTGCCGGGACCCAACGCCTCCTCGCCGCTGCTGAACGGGGAGAGCTCCACGACCGCGCCCTCTGGACGGCCCTCGCCAAAGCGGCGGGCGGCGGGGGAGGAAGCGCGACGGCGCTGGTGGGCAGCTATGACACCGTCACCCAAGCGATCCTGGACTACCACGAGCTCGGATTCGAGATCTTCGGCCTCCGTGGCTACGACTTCGTCCCGGATGCCCTTGAGTTTGGCCGGCACGTCATCCCGCAGTTGAAGCAGGAAGTGGCGCGCCGGGAGCAGGGCCGCACCGCTGAGGAGCTCCGGGCGGGCCAAGCCGCTGCCCGGTCCCGGGTGCTTGCCGACGCTTCCTGACGCTCTCTCACGTCCCGTGGGGTTGCTGTGGACGCTCTCTCACGTCCCGTGGGGTTGCTGTGGACGCTCTCTCACGTCCCCTTTTCCTTTCAGTCGCCATGCCAGCCGGCATTCCCGGTCGACACCCGGATCCGCCGATAAGCGGACAGTCCCCCCGATGCTTTCGTCATTCTCGATGTGGGAGAGGGTTCGGTTGAAGGGGGTGGGATGTGGGAGAGGGTTCGGTTGAAGGGGGTGGGATGTGGGGGAGCGTCGGGAAAAGTGGGGTGGGATGTGGGAGAGGGGCAGGGGTGCCGCCGATTGCCTCCAGCATTGATTCATGCACGGTTGTGCCGCCACGCCAGGACGCCGCCATCGCCCCACACAAAAGAGCGTTTCCCGTTACGTCCTTCCGTGACCGGAGCGCCGGCGAACAAGCTCCAAAGAGTCATAAACGAGTCACCGGCGGTAACCCGGATTAACCCACCTTAACCGGGTGTCTCGCGATGCCCGGAACCCGGCAGAACCCGCCTAGAGTCCAGAATCATGGGCCATGGAAATCACGCTAAACGTTCCGCCCTCTGGCTTTGCTTGGGCGCCGGATTCATCACGCTGCTGGACCAGTCAATGTTCGTCCTTGCCGTTCCCGCGATGTCCGCCTCCCTGCACGCCGATTCCGGGTCCGTGCAGTGGATTCTGGCGAGCTACTCGCTGGCGTTCGGCGTTGCTTTGGTTCCCGCCGGCAGGCTGGGCGACATTGTCGGGAGGCGCACGCTTTTCATCGCCGGCATTGCCGTCTTCGGGGCATCCAGTCTTGTGGGCGGCCTGGCCACCGACCCGTCGCTGGTCATCATCGCCAGGCTCCTCCAAGGACTTGGTGCGGGCACCCTGAACCCGCAGGTACTCGGACTCCTGCAGGACATTTACAAGGGACACGACCGCGCGAAGGCCTTGGGCGCCTACGCCGCCGCCGGTGGTTCCGCTGCTGTGTGCGGACCGCTGATCGGGGGACTGGTCCTCTCATTGGGCGAGCCCTCCATCGGATGGCGGATCCTGTTCTTGGCGAACGTTCCCTTGGTGCTGATCCTGGTGCCGCTTGCTTTCCGGCTCCTCCCGCGGCCGGCCGGCAAACACCCCGAGGACGCCAAGCCCTCTATCGACATCTTGGGCGCGCTGCTGCTGGGCGGAGTGGTGATCGCCTCGCTCATTCCCACCATCTACGGTGCGGGTGCCATTGCAGTGACGTCGCTGGCGATCGGTACCGGTGCGCTCCTCGCCTTCGCCGGATGGGAGATCCTCTACCATCGGCGCGGCCGGACACCGTTGCTCAGCGCCGCGCTGGTGAGATCCAAGGGCTACGCCTTGGGCACCGTGGTGGCACTTTGCCAGTTCGGGGTGGGGGCGGGAATGGCCGCTGTGACGGCGTTCTATTTTCTGGCGGGGACTGGGATGGCTCCGTTGGCAGCGGCAGCCATCCTCGCGCCGCAAGCCGCCGGCATGCTGCTGGCGTCCAGTTTCAGTTGGCGTTTCGTGGCCCGGTATGGGCGGGCCGGGATCGTGTACGCGCTTCTCGGCAGCCTGGCCTGCCTGATTGCCAAGGACCTTTTTGTGCAGGGGCTCGACGGCGGAACAGCGGCTCTTGCGGTGGCCGCCGTCGGGCTTCTCCAAGGTGTGGCAACCGGCCTGGTGGTCGCACCGAACCAGACACTCACCCTGGCCCATGCGCCCGTGGGGGCCGCCGGAGTGGCCGCAGGGTTCTACCAACTCAGCCAGCGGTTCGCTGCGGCGCTTTGCTCAGCCGCGGCAGCAGGAATGTTCCTTCAAGCGCACGGCGCGGCCACCGGTGCAGCCTCCAAGGACGCCTTCCACCAAGGCATCGTCATGTGCTGCGTGCTGCTGGGTGTCGCCTTGCTCGCCGGCGGACTCGACTGGCTGCGCGAGGCGCGGGACCGCACCAAGACACGCGCCGTCGTCGTGACTTCCGTAAAGGAAGCCGCGACGACGGCGGTGGTGCTGACGCCGGAAGGCCGGACGGCGGCAGGTACTCAGCGTTCGGAAGTCACCGAATCGGTGGAAGCCTGGGCTGTGGAAGCCGGTGGGGCCGTCGGGCCCGTGGTGGGGACGCCGACGTCGCGAAGCGCCGGGAAGCCGCCGTCCACGTGAACGGCGTTGGCGTAGCCGAGGACCTTGAGTTTCTGCGCGACGGGCCGTGAACCGTTCACGGAGCCGCAGAACACCACTATCTTCTGGTCCGTGCCGCTGACCTGGCCAAGCCGGTGGGCGGATTCCGGGCTGAAGTCCTCCTCCACATGCTCGCGGTTGACCACTACGGCGCCGGGGACGGTACCTGTGCTGGCGCGGCCGCCTTCGCTGCGAACATCGAGCAGCAGGGCGCCTTCTTCGATGAGCTTGGCGGCTTCCTCAGCGGTGATCAGCTGGTTGTCTTCCTGGACTGCATCTTCCTGGACCGTTGTTTCGATGGACATGGTGCTCCTTATGTAGGTGGTGGTTGGAAAAACGGAAAAGCTAGAGGCCCCATACCTCGGCCAGCAGCTGGTAGGAGTTCTGCCGGTCGGCGGGATCATGGGTAATGGTGGTGATGAGCAGTTCCTGCGCGCCCGTGGCTCGTTGCAGCGTGCGGAGTCCCTCGCTGACCTGGTGGGGGTCGCCGACGAGCCGCGTGTCAAGGCGATCCTTGACGAGGTCCCGGGCGTCGGCGTCCAGGGAAAGTTCCAGCGCATCCTCGGGTGACGGGTACGGGATGGCGCCCTGTCCGCTGCGGATCCCGTGAACCCACTGGGCGTAGCCGCGGGCCAAGCGCTGTGCCTGGCGTTCCTCCGGTGCTACCAGCACGTCCGCTGAGACGATCACTTGCGGTTCGCGCAAGGCCGCGGAGGGTTGGAAGTGAGCCCGGTATTCGGCAACGGAATCCAGCACGCCTGCTGGCGCAACGTGATAGTTCGCGCCGAAAGGGAGGCCCAACTTGCCAGCCAGCCGGGCGCTGGGGCCGGCTGTGGACCCGTGGACCCAGAACTGCGGCGCCTGGCCGAGGGCGGGTGTAGCCGTGACTTCCTCGCCGTGTTTGGTCCTGTACTCGCCGGTGAAAAATCCGATGATGTCCTGGATGTCGTTCTCGAAGTTGTCCGTGTCTCCGGGGAAGCGGCCCAGCAGTTCGCCCTGCAGCCGGAACTTCCTGGGCAGGACCGCGCCGAAGATGGGGCGCGGCGCAGGAACCAGCAGTCCGTCGACCACGCGATCGCTGACAGCCTCCGCTGCGGGGACCACTCCGGGAGCCGGCTCACTGGGGGATTTTGGCGGACCTGAGCGGCCAAAGCCCAGGTCCACGCGGTCCGGGAACACGGCGGCCAGTGTTCCAATGCTCTCCGCAATCTGGAGGGGCCGGTAGTTCCCCAATAGGGTGGCTGCAGTTCCCACCCGGATGGTCTGTGTGGCCGAGGCCACCAACCCGGCAAGGATGTGCGGGGCTGACCCGGCAACGCCGGTGTTGAGGTGGTGCTCGGCCAGCCAGTATCGCGAGTAGCCGGAAGCCTCGGCAGCCGCTGCGAGGTTGAGGGTGCTGCGTAGTGCCTCGCCGGGGGTCTGTCCGGCCGACACCGGGCTGAGGTCAAGGACGGACAGGGGAGTAACGGGAGGCTTTGGCATGCCACGACACTACGGAGCCCGGCCCAGAGCCCAAAGCCGGTCCGTCACCCCGCTCAACCGGACTAAATCCGGCGAAATCAAGCGAAACGGACCGTCACAAGCAACCCGTGTACATGACTCTGCAGCCTCCGTTGTTGTTGAGGCAACGGAACAAATCAGAACATTTATCAACGGAAAAGGACAGTCAATCCCCGTAAAACCCTTGACCAAGCTCTCGAGACACTGGTAAATCTTGTGAGCGGAAAGCGTTTTCTTGCACCCGCCCAGCTACTTCACCTTTTGGAAGCAGTCCTGTAGGCGTTTGCTTGAAACGTTCCAAAAAAGGATGGCAGACCCACTGCCGCCCTGCATCAAAGGAGATGTTCTTTGGCTTACCCCACAAAATGTTCCTACCGCACTACCCGTGGCCGTGCATGGAAGGCCGTCCCGCTGGCAGCCTCGGCGTCACTCGCCGCTGCGGCGATCGCCCTGACGGGCGTCCCGCTGGCTCAAGCAGCCCCCGCTCAACCTGCGCAGGCAGCGCAAACCGGACTTCCCGGCGTCGTGCCTGCCACGAAGGATCCATCCGCACTCAAGCGGCAAGTGGAGAACCTGGACCGGGCGCCGGTGGCCGTCCTGACTGACCAGGGCGTCACAGTGAGCTGGCGCATGCTGGGCCTGGACAAGGACAGCATAGGCTTCCAGGTCCTGCGCGACGGCATCAACATCACCCCGGAACCTCTCCGAAATGCCACCATGTTGGTGGACCCGGAGGGCACCGCAGAATCCAGCTACGTCATCAAAACCGTAGGCAACGGGCAGGGGCAGGACAAGCTGAGCGAAGCGGTCACGCCGCTGGCGCAGAACTACCTGGCCATCAAGTTGGACAAGCCGGCCGACGGAGTCACCCCTGATGGGAAGCCGTACAGCTACTCGGCGAACGACGCCACAGTGGCGGACCTCGACGGCGACGGGAAGTACGAGGTCATCCAAACCTGGGCGCCATCCAACGCCAAGGACAACTCCCAATCCGGTTACACAGGGAACGTCTATGTTGACGCCTACAAGCTGGACGGCACCAAGCTGTGGCGCATCGACCTCGGCCGCAACATCCGCGCAGGCGCCCATTACACGCAGGTTTTGGCGTACGACTTCGACGGCGACGGCAAGGCTGAGGTTTCCCTCAAGACAGCAGATGGCACCCGCGATGCTGCAGGAACGGTCATTGGAAACGCCGACGCCGATTTCCGCAACAGTGCTGGTTACGTTCTGTCCGGTCCCGAATTCCTTACAGTCTTCAAGGGCGAGGCAGGCACCATCATGGACACCGTGGCCTACGAGCCCCCGCGCGGCTCTGTAGCCAGCTGGGGCGACAACTACGGAAACCGAGTGGACCGCTTCCTGGCCGGCGTGGCCTACCTCGACGGCGAGCACCCGTCCATGATGGTCAGCCGTGGCTACTACACGCACACCGTCCTGGTCACATACGACCTCGTCAACGGCAAGCTCGTGAAGCGCTGGACTTTCGATTCAAACCTCGCCGGGGATGAATACAAGGGACAGGGCAATCACAACCTGTCCGTTGCCGACGTGGACCAGGACGGCAAGGATGAGTTCGTCTTTGGCTCCATGACCATTGATGACAACGGCCAGCCGCTGTACAACACCAAGCTCGGCCACGGCGATGCCATCCACACCAGCGACCTTGATCCGTCCAGGCCCGGGCTGGAGACGTTCGCCGTTCACGAGAGCATGAGCCAGAGCGGAAACCGCGGCGCCACCTTCCGCGACGCCGCAACCGGTGAAGTCCTCTGGAGCATCCCCGCAGCCCGGGACACCGGCCGCGGTGCGGCAGGCGACATTGATCCCCGCTATGCCGGGGCTGAAGGGTGGGCTGTTGGAGGTACGGCGGCCTGGGATTCACCCGTTGGCCAGTTGGTATCGGCCAAGGGCGAGCTGATTTCCGGGAAGATCCCGGCCGCGAACTTCCTGGCATGGTGGGACGGTGACCTGCTCCGCGAAGTGGTGGATCACGACTACGACGCCACCCTGTCCCGCGGCGTTCCCACCATCTCCAAGTGGAACTGGGAAACCGAGTCCAGCGATCGGCTGCTGACGGCAGAGGGTGCACGCAGCAACAACACCACCAAGGGCAACCCTTCAATTCAGGCAGACATCCTGGGTGACTGGCGCGAAGAGATCGCCTGGCCGTCCACAGACAGTACTGAGTTGCGGATTTACACCACCACCGCTCCCACCGAGGTGCGCTTGCGGACCTTGATGCATGACACTGTGTACCGCACAGCCGTGGCACGCGAGAACGTAGCCTACAACCAGCCTCCGCACCCCAGCTTCTTCATTGGCGAGGGCATGCAGGCACCGGCTATTCCCGCCGTCGAGTACACCGGCACCAAGAAGTAGCAGCACCGGTTAACGAAAAGCCGCCCGGGTCGCGTTGACCCGGGCGGCTTTTCGATATGTGGGGCTTACCTCTGTCCGGGCAGCCCGCCCAGCGGCGGGATGAAGCCTTCGCCGCGGCCCTCATCCGCCTTTCGCTCAGCTTCGCTGCGGGTATCGCTGTCAGCGGTTTCGTCCGAGTCTCCGTCCAGATCGGCCAGGCCGTTTGTCTGATCGAAGGGGTGGGTGATGGGATCGACAATCGGCGTTGTGTCCGAGGCTCCGGGTGAAGGGTCGACGGCGGCGGCCGCTGTTCCGCCGGTGCCTGCCGGTCCGCTGGTGGTGGCCGGAGTTGCGGTGGGCTCGGAGGTCTCCGGTGCCTGCTTCTCGATGTACTCCTTGAACTTCTTCAAGTCTGACTCAGCCTGCCTTTCAACAATGTGCAACTTGTCGCCCAGGAATTCGAGGACGCCATGGGGTTCATATTCCAAGGAAAGGTGCAAGGACGTCTGGCTGGGGCCGGCCTCTTTGAACTCGACCCAGCCTGCATTCCTGGCACCCTCGACTGCGGCCCAAGCCACAGCGCGGTCCACGTCCTGTTGAACGATCCTGGCTTCCCAGCGGCGGTGGACGCCGGCGATTTCAGCCACCCATTCCAGGCGGTCATCGCTGAGCCGTGTAACTCGTTCCACTCCGCCCATGAAGTGCGGAAATTCCTCGAACCTGGTCCACTGCCTGTAGGCCATACTGACCGGAACGTTGACCATGATGGTCTTGTTTACCTTGGTGGTCACTCTGTCCTCCTACTCGGTATTGATCAGCATACTTACATTATTGATCATGGAGCAGGGCAATGACAGGCCCAACAAGCCCCAACGCTCTCTCACCTAACGGCCCCTTCCGCCCAACGATCTCTCACCGGGTGAGAGATCGTCGGCGGAAATGGCGCGTTAGGTGAGAGAGCGTCGGAAGGGGGGGTGGGAAGGACTGCGCGGCCGGGACAGAAGCTAGGAGATCACCCGGCCGTCCTGAATGAGGTACTCAAGGTGCTCGGAGATGTCCGCCAGCACGGAAATGTCCGCCACAGGGTCGGCGCCCAAGACCAGCATGTCGGCATCTGCGCCAGATGCGATCACGCCAAGTTCACCTTCGCGCTCAAGCAGCAGGGCCGCCGTCGTGGTTGCAGAACGGATGGCGTCAATAGCCGGTTGGACCTTGCCGAGCAGCCTGAACTGTTCATTCTGGTGGCGGTGCATCCCGCCCAGGAGGTCGGTGCCGAAAGCCATCTTCACGCCGGCTTCGTGGGCACGGCCGATCGCTTCGAGGCCGCTGGTGAGCACGGAGTCCACCTTGGCCCACATTTCCTCCGTGAGGCCAAACTCCTTGCCCTCTTCCTTCAGCGCCCAATACGTGACGAGTGTGGGGACCAGGAAGGCGTCCTTTTCGAGGAACAGCTTCAGGCTTTCGTCGTCCAGGAGGTTGCCGTGTTCGATCGAGCGGACACCTGCTTCAAGCGCACGGTTGATGGCCCGGGCAGTGTAGGCGTGGGCGGCAACGTAGCGGTTGGCGGCCTGCGCCTCCTCCACCGCTGCGCGCATTTCTTCCATGGAGTACTGGGTGGAATCGATGCGGTCAGTGGGGGAGGAGACGCCGCCGGACGCCATGATCTTGATGTGGTGGGCGCCCTTGCGGATTTCGTCGCGGGCGGCGGCGCGGACAGCGTCAACACCGTCGGCCACCCGGCCGATGCCGCAGCAGCCCCGACCATTGGGATCGTGGTCTTCGCCGGGCAGGCGCATGTCCCCATGGCCGCCGGTCTGGCTGAGAGCGTGTCCGCAGAAATGGATCTTCGGACCCTCCAGCAGGCCTTCCTGCTGCGCCATTGCCAGGCCGAAGTCGGCGCCGGACAGATCGCGGACCGTGGTAAAGCCGCGGCGGAGCATCTGTCCCATGATCCGGGCCGTCTGGGCGTAGACATAAGACGCGGGCGTGTAAGTCAGCGAACGGAAGTCGGCGCTGGATGCCACCACGTGGACGTGGGCATCGATCAGGCCCGGGATCACAAACTTGCCGGTGCCATCGATGACCTGAGCGCCGGACGGCGCCTCGGCGTCTGGCCCTACGCTGCTGATCTTCCCGTCAACACTTACGACGTCGGCAGTTGAGTAGGTGCCGGCCTCAACGTCCAGGACGCTTGCGTTGCGGATGACCAGTGGGGTGGTTTCTGGGGTGGTGCTCACGTTAAACGGTGTCCTTCGCTGGGGCGTCGGGGCGGGTGGTCTCTGTGGGATGGGCTTCAAAGGCCTGAACAAGGCTGGCGAGGTTCTGCTCAATAACGTCGACGGCGGTTTCCACACTCTGCTGCGTGTACTTGCCTTCCGCGTCCAAGAGGGCCAGCACGCCAACCACGTTGTGCTGTTGGTTCAGGACCGGCACGTTGATGACGGCTCCGCACCCGAGTTGCTGGATGAGTTCGGAGTCTGCAAAGACTTCCCTCAGCGCAGCCAGATCGGGGGCCAGGAACGGCTCCTTCTTCTCGATGACCGTACCCAGCCAGCCCGGCGAGATCTCCACGGTTTTCTCGCCCCCCACCGGATATTCGGCCGGGTGGCTGGTAAAGAGGCGTTTGAGGCTGGAGCGTTGCGGGATCCATTGGAGGGCGGTGAAAAGGATGACGCCGGGCTCTTGCTGCAGAGCATCGAACGCCGCTTGGAACGTGGTGTCTGTTTTCATGAAGTTTCCGCTCATTTGCTGGTGGTCCCTGCCGCTGCGGGGTCGTGCTCGGCGCGGGTGTTGATGTCCTCCAGCGATTTGCCCGCGGTGGACGCTCCGAAGATCACCACGCCCAGGACGCCAATGGTCAGCACCACCGTAGTCATGGTGAACACTCCGCCGAAGCCCAGGGACGCGGCGAAAATACCGATGATGGACGGTGCGAGGATGCTGCCGATACGGCCCACAGCGCTGGCCAGGCCAACACCGGTGGCTCGCATCCAGGTGGGGAAGAGTTCCGGAGTGTAGGCGTACACGCCGGCATAGGTGCCGTTCAGGAAGAAGGACAGTGTGGCGGCAGCCAAGAGGATCATGCCGGAATCGTTGGATTGGCTCAGCCAGAACGCGCTGACGGCCGATCCTGCAAGGTAGAGGGCAATGGTGTTCTTGCGATCGATCCGGTCACACAACCATGCGGCGGAGAAGTAGCCGGGGATTTGAGCCAGGTAAATCAGGATTGAGAACTCGAAGCTCTTGGTGATGGTAATGCCGCGGCCCACCAGCAGTGTAGGAATCCAGGAGAAGAAGCCGTAGTAGGAGAACGTGATCACGAACCAGATCAACCAGATCACCGCAGTGCGGCGGCGCATTGCCTTTGACCACATGAACTTGAGTGCATTCCAGATGCTGATCTTCTGCTGGTGCTTGGTGATTTCTTCTTCGGCGGCCGGCAAAGGCGCAAGGGGTTTTCCGGTGGCTTTGACGACGCTCTGCTCAAATCGCTCCACCACGTCCGTGGCTTCCGCCATGCGGCCGCGGCTGATGAGGTACCGGGGTGATTCCGGCAGGCTACGCCGCCACCACAGGAGCAGGAGGATGGGGACTGCGGTGATGACCTGCGCCCAGCGCCAGCCGTCTTCGCCCAGCGGGACAACAAAACGGCCGATGAGTGCAGCGCCCACGAAGCCGAAGGAGAAGAAGCCGGCCAGTGTTCCAATGAACCAGCCGCGGCGCTTCGGGGGGATGAACTCTGACAGGAAGGGCGCGATGATCACGCTTTCAGCGCCCGCTCCCAATCCCGCAAAGATCCGTGCAATGAGGAAGATTTCGAAGTTGGGGGCCATCGCTGCCACCACTGACATGAGGCAGTAGAAGGCCAGAGCCCACAACATGACCTTCTTGCGGCCGAAGCGGTCGCCCATCCACCCTGCCAGAATTGCGCCGAAGAAGAAGCCGAACGGGGCCGCCGAGCCAACCAATCCGAGGCTGGCGGTGCTCAGGCCCCACAGTTCCTGGATGCGGGGGAGCAGGAATGCAACCACTGCCCCGTCCATACCGTCGAACGAGTAGCCGAGGCCTCCAATGAGGAGAAGCTTGTAGTGTGGTCGACTGAGAGCCAGACGATCCAAGCGTGCTGTGAGAGACATGGTGATTCCTGCCAAAGTGGGCCGAGTTGTACATTTTTAGGAATATGCACAAGTCTGTGCAGATGCGATGTATTGAAGTTAAGGCCAAAGTGTGAGGTAGGTCAATAGGTGGAAGAAGATTTCGACTCGTCAACGTTGACTGAGTGGCTGGACAGCCGCGTCCGGGGGCGGAAGCTCGCGGCGCGCCAAATGCAGGTGATCGGCATCCTGCGGTCCCAGCCCAGGCTTGCCTCCTACGGCTCCGTCAGCGACATTGCCGCTGTGGCCGCATCCAACGCCTCCACGGTCACCAGAACCGCGCAAACACTGGGATTCAAGGGGTGGGCGGACTTTCAATTTGAGCTGCGTTCACGCTTCCTGGCATCGCTCAGCGCCGTGGAAGTCGCCGCTGAACACAATGGCCACATCAGTAGCCCCGCCCAGGCGGCGGTGTCCACCGACCGGGCGAATCTGGCCCACTTTGAGCGCAGCCTTGACGCGCAAGCTCTTCATGACATTGCGAAGGCGATCTCCGGGGCGCGGCAGACTTTCATCGTTGCTGCGGGAAGTTACGCCATCCCCGGCAAAGCTTTGGAGCACAACGCCATCATTGCCGGATACAACGTCCGGCTCCTTGATGCCGACGTCGCAGCCCTCACCAATGCCATTGCACGGCTTGGTGCAGAAGACCTGGTGATCGCCATCAGCCTCTGGCGGGTTTACGACAGTACGATGCGGGCCGTGGAAATCGCCCATCATCTTGGCACGCCCATCGTTTCCATTACGGACAGCGCCGGTTCGCCCGTGGCAGTGCACGCCGACCACAGGATTGTGGTGCCCACTGAAGGTGCGGGTTTCTTCCCTTCCCTGACAGGTGCCGTTGCCGCGGTCCAGGCGATCGCCGTCGAGCTTGCCTCGTTGGATCGCGAACGATCCAATCAGAACATCGCCGCTTCGGAGCGGACCTGGGACCAGATGCGCATCATGCATCCCCGCTCAAGTTCCTGAGCTTGCTGTCCCGAAGCCATTGACACCCCTGAAGGTCGGCGATATCGTACAACCATATGGTTGTAGATCAGCTCCGAACCCATCTCTCTGACGCCGAAACTGACCGGCTCTTTCAGGCTTTGGCCGATGCTACGCGCAGGGACATTGTGGCGAGGGTGACGGCGGGGGAGTACTCGGTCTCCGGGCTTGCTGCGCTCTACACCATGAGTTTCGCGGCCGTGCAGAAGCATGTTGCGGTCCTGGAACGGGCCTCCCTGGTGACCAAGGAGAAGCGCGGGAGGGAGCAGATTGTGCGGGGAAACCATGAAGGACTTCAGAAAGCCCGCCATCTGCTGGATCAACTTGAAATGATCTGGCGGCAACGCGCCGGCCGGATTGCGGACATACTCGCCCAAGATGATGAAAGGGATCTGCCATGACTGTTGTCAGCGTAAACAAAGATGTTGAGGCCCTGAGCTTCAGCATTGTTTCAGAATTCGATGCCGACGTGCAGCGCGTCTGGAGGATCTGGGAAGACCCCCGGCAGCTGGAGCGTTGGTGGGGACCGCCCACGTGGCCGGCCACTTTTGAGACGCATGAGTTCACTGTGGGCGGGAAGGCCGCCTACTACATGACCGGGCCTGACGGCACCAAGGCGCGGGGCTGGTGGAAGTTCACCGCCATCAACTCCCCGGACCGCCTCGAGTTCGACGACGGCTTTGCAGACGAGCAAGGCGAGCCCGTGGATGACCTGGGTGTCACTCACGCCACCGTGAAACTCGAACCGTTGGAAAACCGCACCCGGATGACCATCACGTCCACCTTCGACTCCAAAGAGCAGATGCAGAAAATGGCCGAGATGGGCATGGAAGACGGCATGCGTGAGGCGCTTGAGCAGATCGATGCCGTGCTGTCGGAGCCAGCCAACGCCTGACCCCCTGAACCAGCAGCAAAAAGAAGCCGACGACGGCGGGTGCCTCCCGTCGTCGTCGGCGTATGGTTAAGTCCCGGCTGCCTCTCGAAACGGACCTGTGACATGGCGCGACTGATCATCATGGGCCCTCCGGGTTCCGGCAAGGGAACGCAGGCGGAGCACATTGCGCGGCATTTTGGGATCCCGGCCATTTCGACCGGTGAGCTGTTCCGCGCCCACGTCCGGGACAAAACCGAACTCGGTACCGAAGCCAGCGGGTATATGGACCGCGGCGAGTTTGTCCCGGATCACGTCACCACGGCCATGCTGAGGACGCGGCTTGAAGAGGCCGACGCCGCCTCAGGCTTTTTGTTGGACGGCTACCCCAGGACAGTCATCCAGATTGGCGCCCTGGATGAGATGCTGGCTGACCGTCAACAGACCCTGGAAGTTGTCCTGGAGCTGACAGCATCGGACCACGAGTTGCTTGCCAGGATGCTTCTCCGGGCCAAGGAACAAGGACGCCGGGACGATACTGAACCTGTGATCCAACGCCGGCTTGAGCTTTACCGGGACGAGACCCAGCCGGTGCTGACTGCGTACTTGCACCGCGGGATTCTGCTTTCCCTTGATGGATCGGGGGATCGCCAGAGCATCACCAAAGCCGCTGTTGCAGCGTTGGAGGGGGCGCTGGCGGGATAGCTGCCGGTCAGCTGCCTGCTGCTGCCGGAAGCTCCCCAGCCGGGAGTTCGGTTGCAAGGGACCGCAGGTACGCCGCGAAACCCTCCGGGGCGCGTGCGTGCGTGCGTCCCGACGTCAGAACGCGCACGCTGTCCGTAGCTGTGACGGTGAACCCGCGGTAGCGAAGCCGTTCCACCAGGACACGGTCCTCATGGGCGCGCAGCCCCGGGAAGCCGCCGGCACTGAGGTAGGCCGAGGCCCGGATGCCCAGGTTGGCGCCGTAAATGTGCTGGTGATCCTCACGGAACGGATGCAGTTCCAGCCAGCGGCGATGAACAGCGGGATCCATATCCGCAGGATCGGGTTCCACGGACCCAAGAAGGGCATCCGCCCCGGCGTTGGCCAACTCCACCTGACGGGTCAGCCAATGCCGGGGAACCATGGAATCGGCGTCTGTTGTGGCCAGCCAGATGCCGGCGGCATCTTCGGCCGGCAGCTGCTCCAGAGCTTTGCGGAACCCGTAACCACGGCTGGCTCCCGTACTTCGCAACTTGACGTTGACCACGCTGAACCGGTTGTCGGCGGAGGTATGCGCTGCGGCGATCTCCCCGGAGCGGTCGGTGCAATTGTCCAGCACCACCACAATCCTGACTTCCATGTTCGGGTATTCACGGTGGAGTGCATCGGCGGCAACTTTCAACGCCACCAAGGCCTTGCCTATATGGTGCTCCTCGTCATGAGCGGGCATCACCACCGCCATGCTCTTGATCTCCGCCGGCCCAGGCATGGTTACGGGGCCCCTTCCGGGGCGAGCAGGACCTCAAGCATAAAGTCCTTCTCCCGGTACAGCCCGTGTGTTGGCCAGCCGAGTTGGTGACGAGCCCTCGCATGGACCGCTTCGGCGTCCAGCTGCCAGCCCGAAATCGGGTGGCGCCAGTGGCACAGGATCAATGTGGCACCGGGCCGGGCGGACTCCTGGATCCGTGCCAGCAGCGTGGAAAGTTCATCCGGCGAGAAGTAGTAGCCCGTCTCGGACAACACCACAAGATCAAAAGTGCCCTGAGGCCACTGGCCCGGCATGGTCAGGTGGCGGACCTCGGCTGCCGGGAATCGTGAAAGCCGCTCCGATGCCTGGGCCAAGGCTGCACTACTGGCGTCAACTCCCAGAAACCGCTGGCAGCGCCCGGCAAGTTCCTCGCTCAAGGTTCCTATGGAACACCCAATTTCCAGCCCGGACTCGTAGCTTTCCTCCGGAAGGGCGGCCAAAGTCAGGGCCCTTTTGCGGCGCTCGTACCAGCTGCTGGTGTAGCCCCAGGGATCATCTTCACGCGTGTGGACTTCGTCGAAGATGCGCTCCGCATCCGCCGCGGAGTTGGTGCCCGCCGTGGAGGGATGCCACGCAAAGGTCTCCCACGGCCGGGTGAAGTGCTCCAGGAACGTATCCGAAAGGAGCGTCTCATCGCCGGGCCGCTCAGACAACGGCTCCGTCTGGGAGGTGTGGGCGCGCATCGCCTGGGACTTTGACTCTTGGGCATTCCGACTCAGGGGCACACGGACCCAGTCATTCCAGGTGCTGTCCTCCGGCCGGGCCCAGAGCCAGTACCAGATGGGATATTCAAGAAGCCCGTGGCCGCCCTGCGTTGCGACCTCCGCCGCGGCACTGCCCAGGGTGTCGTGATCCGTGTGTCCGTCGTTCCGATACGGGGCAACGATCGTCACAGTCTCTGCAGGCCGCTCAAAGGATGCCACCGCATTTCTGACAGCCCCCTTAATGGCCTCCGTGTGAGCGGCAAGTTGCCCATCGGGAAGTTCCAAAAACTGCCACTCTGCCCTGTTCGCCAGCCCGGACACAGCCGTGCCAAACTCCGCGAGCCTCACAGCGGCAAGCTGTTCCGGCGTCGTGGTTTGAGAGTCCGGATGCGAAGCCTCACCTGCGGTGCACAGCAAAACCTTTACCGCGGCCCCCGCGGCATGAAGTGTGGCCAGAAAACCGCCTGCGCCGAGGGTTTCGTCATCGGGGTGGGCGGCCAGCACTACAAAGCCCATGTCCGTGAGCTCCTCCGCGCTCAGAGGCAGCTCCGGCAGGGCGGCCACTCCGCTGGCTGCCCATTCGGACTCCGACGTGCCGGTGTCCGTGTGCGAGAAAGCTACCATCGTCGGTCCCCCTTCAAAGCCAAGGCACCCAATTGGGCGTCGTCCCGCATCGCGTGATGCTGCCTGATGTACAGGGCCAGGTCCGCCATGCGCTTGCCGTACGCTTCGTCGAAAGCCAAGGGGCCGGGGCCCAGGTTCTGGGAGACCAGCGTTTGGACACGCTCGACGGCGGCGGCAACAGTTCCGCGGATGCGCAGGGCTTCGGGCCAAGGACTTGGGCTGTCAGGATCCGAGCCCTCCAGATCCCCGGCGTCGATGCGTTCCGCCGTCTGGGCGAGGTATCCAGTGGTGGTGGCAAGGATTCGGTCGATCTCGCCCAGGGAAGCCAGCGCAATCTGGTCCGGCTCGCGCCCATTGGCTGCGGCCTTCGTCAGCGCATCCGCATAGTCGCGCGCTACGGCCACCGCGCCGCCCAACCAACAGGCAGCTACACCCATGCCGCCCCAGGCGAAACCCGGGCGCTTGAAATACCAATTTCCTTGGTTCACGGGCTGTGCTTCCACGTGCTCGAAGTGAACAGTGCCGCTCGGAATTTCCTTCAGCCCGCGGCTGGTCCACGCGGGTGTTTCCGCCGTAACGCCCTGGTGCTTCAGGTTCACCGCAAAGGCCGCTCTGCCGTTTTCCTCAGTGTGCGCAGTGATCACTGCGCCATCCAATTGCGCGGCAAGAGAGCACCACGGCTTGGAGCCATTGAGGACGTAGCCACCGTTTGCGGTGCGTTTGGCCTCGAGCTTCATTCCGGGGCCTTCCGCTGCGAAGACTCCCCAGGCTCCGTGCGGTTCCCTCACATCTCCGGATTGGGTGCCGGTTTGGGCTCCGGCTTGGGTGAGGATGGCCAAGGCGTCCAGATGCGGTTCCAGGATTCTTCCGGCAGCAACATCCACTGCGGTGACAGATGCCAGAAGCTCCCAGAGCTTTGCCGTGTTTCCCTCGCCGGGCTGCGGGGCCGTCCGTCCGATGTCTTCGGCAATGGCCAGCAGGGCCGGTACGTCGCCCACTGCTGCCTGCACTTTTTCGAGCACGGGTTCCAGGGCCTGCAGTTGCGCAGGCTCTGAACTGATGCGGACGGGCCGGGCTTCGGAATAGCTCATGATGCCAAGCCTAAACTAAGGGACCTTAGGTTATGTGTGCGGAAAGCAAACGAACGACGGCGGGAGGTTCCCGCCGTCGTTCGCTTTACGTTGTTTTGTGGTGCTAGATGATCAGGTTCATGGCGTTCCAGCCGGAGCCGACCAGCCCGCGGGGGAGCCAGCCTCCTTGGCCGTTGCTGGGGTAGAGCCAGAGGGCACCACCAGCGTCGCGGGCCAGGAGGTCCACGTTGCCGTCGCCGTTGAAGTCACCGGGACCCACGATTGCGGTCATGGCGTTCCAGCCAATGCCGACGGTGGTGGGGCCGTAGAAATCGCTGTACAGCATTGACGAACCAACGTATTGGTGGAGAGTTCCCGGCCCATCAACGGCCAGAAGATCAGGAACACCGTCTTTTGAGAAGTCTCCGGGCCCCACGATCGTCGTCAGTACTTGCCACCCAGCGGTGGTCCTGAACGGCGACAGCCAGCCACCTTTGCCGTTGCCTCGGTAGACCCAGAGATAGCTGTTCGCGTCACGTGTTACCAGGTCTGCATTCCCGTCCAAGTCGAGGTCCCCCACTGCCGCGATAGCGCTCATCGAGTTCCATCCCTGGCCCACTTGGACTCTTCCGAACAAGCCGCCTCTGCCGTTGCCGGGGTATAGCCAGAGCGCGCCGTTGGCATCCCGTGCCAACACATCCGCTGTGCCGTCACCATTAAAGTCTCCGGGGGCCACAATGGACGTCATGGCATTCCAGCCCTGGCCCACATGAACTCGTGGAAGCCAGCCACCGTTGCCCTGTCCCGGGTATAGCCAAAGGTTTCCGTAGCCATCGCGGGAAAGAACATCCGGCTTCTTATCGCCGTTGAAGTCGTGCGTGATGTCTTTAGGCCTGACGGTGATCGTGAAAGCTGAACTTACAGCATCAGGCCCGTACGTGTTTGTGGCTGCGATGCGGAAGGTAAAAACTCCTGCCGTGGTGGGAATACCAGAAAGGTACCCGTCCGGGTTCCACGACTCCAAGGTCAGTCCTGGGGGGGAGGGATCCCTCTGCCACTTTGAATTGCGGAGTAAGTGATCCGGTCGCCGTGAACCTAAACCTGTATTGGTCGCCCACCCTGCCGTTGGTCGGGGGTGTACCGGAAGTTAGTATTGGGCTGACGTTCTTGCCATCGATGATGGTCACGTTACCTTGCGCAGCAGCCACGTAAACTTTATTGTTAGCTTCGCCAATCGCAATTTCCCTAGGGTAGCCGATGCCCTGAATTTTCCCTTCACTGCCGGTCAAGCCATTGAAGACGGAGACATAGTTGCTCGTTCCGCTGGTGGCATAGACCTTGTTGGTTGCCTCATTGACCGCAATATCGGCGAAGTAGCTATATTCGGCGACGGGAAAGTATTTGATCGTATTTGTTGCACCATCGAGCATCGTGAGGTGTGTTCCGGAATGACTGGCTGCATAGATGCGGTTTGTCTGGCGGTTTACTGCCATGATGCTTGGATTGGTGCCGGTCTCGACTGGAACAGTTTGGACCGTGTTGTCCGTCGCATTCAAGACGGTGATGGTGTCCGCTGCCTTGCTGCTGATATAGACCTTGTTCGTTGAGTCGTTGACCACTACTGAATCCAAGTAGTCTCCGAGGTCGATGTGAGTCATTCCGATGGTGGCACCGTCCAGGACTATGAGTTCCCCTTGCCCACCAGTGATGTACACCTTGTTGGTGATCGTATTCAGGGCCATTGATATGGCGAAACGGGGGATTGCGATCGGCACGGTGGTGGCCGAATTAGTAGCACCATCAATGATCGTTATACCGTTGGCATGAGAGGCATAGACCTTGTTTGTCTCCGCGTTGACCACGATGGATTTTAGTAATCTCGGAGTCTCAATTTCTGTTGTTGCGTTGGTTGCACCGTCAATGACAGTGATCAGCCCGAGGCCCGAGTGGGTGACGTAGACCTTGTTGGTTTTTTCATTTACTGCCATTTCATCGGGATAGCCGGCCACTGGAATGGTTGTCGCAACCTTGGTGCGGATGTTCACTTTAGTTACTGATGTGCCCGTCCATTGAGAGACATAAACATTGTCAGTCGCCCTGTTGAAAACCAGCTCACCATCGTTCGCTGCTGGGATTCGATCCGTGAGGATGTCAGCCTGCGCCGGCCCGGCTCCCACTCCGACGAGGACGCTGGCCGCCGTGAGCAGCACAAGAAGCCCGGCAGCAAGACGCCTCCCCGTGGCACCGACAAAAGACATGCATGTACCCTGAGCAGCCAAGGCTCAACCCCCAATAATTCGATTCGCGACTATCGCTTCAACCAGCGAAGTTTACAGCTCGCCGCACACCGATTGTGAGCTGGGTCCCAATGTTTGATCAGGGGCAGCCGAAAGCTCCAGGCCTCCAACGCGCTCCACCCCCGGCAAAGTTCCCGTTGGTCTCAACATGAAGCGCATCTTCACAGCTTTTGTCATGCTTGTCACATCCTGTTGTCATTAACGGTGACAGGTTCCGTAGCTTGGAAGGGTCAGCAGTCCAAGCTAGGAGAACCCATGCCGCAGCCCAATCAATCCGCCACAGTTCCAGCCGACTCCCACAGCCCGCCAGGAAGGAAGGCCTCCTTCCTGAGCAACCTGGGTGCAGACCTTCCGGCATCGCTCGTCGTCTTCCTCGTAGCACTCCCGCTTTCCCTCGGTATCGCCGCCGCCTCAGGTGCTCCGATCATGGCCGGTCTCATTGCCGCGGCCGTCGGAGGCATCGTCGCAGGCAGTCTGGGTGGCTCCCCACTGCAGGTGAGCGGCCCCGCCGCCGGACTGACCGTCGTCGTTGCCGGTCTTGTAGACGAGTTCGGCTGGCAGGTGACGTGCGCCATCACCGCTGCTGCCGGCGTCGTGCAGCTGCTCATGGGCGTCAGCCGCATTGGCCGGGCGGCGCTGGCGGTCTCGCCCGTGGTGGTCAAAGCGATGCTCGCGGGCATCGGCATCACCATCATCCTGCAGCAACTCCACGTGCTCCTCGGCGGTCAAGCCGCTGGGTCCGCCATAGACAACCTCACCGGTCTTCCCGCCGCCATCACCAACGTTGAGCTGCATTCAGCGCTCCTGGGCCTGGCCGTCGTCGCCATTTTGCTGACGTGGAAGTTCCTCCCCGCCCCGGTGCGGAAAATCCCCGGGCCGCTTGCCGCCGTCGTCGTAGTGACGGCAGTCTCGGTAGCAGTCGCGCCAAGCGTTGAGCGCATCAGCTTCAGCGGGTCCATCTTTGATGCCATCGCTCTTCCCAGCCTTCCCGACGGAAACTGGCGCGCGGCTGCCATGGCCGTCATCACGGTGGCCCTGATCGCGAGCATCGAATCACTCCTTTCAGCCGTGGCCGTGGACAAAATGGGCGGTTCGCGGACCAACCTCAACCGGGAACTCGTAGGCCAGGGCTCAGCGAACGTTGTGTCCGGAATGCTCGGCGGACTGCCGGTGACCGGTGTAATTGTCCGCAGCGCCACCAACGTTGAAGCCGGAGCGAAGAGCCGCAATTCCGCCATCCTGCACGGCGTGTGGGTCCTGGTGTTTTCCGCCCTCTTCGCCGGACTCATCCAACTGATTCCGTTGGCTGTGCTCGCCGGTCTCCTGCTGGTGATCGGCGCCAAGCTCGTCAAGGTCGCGGATATCCGGACCAGCCTTCGCACCGGCGACCTCCTGGTCTACAGCGTCACGTTGGTCTGCGTGGTGGCCCTGAATCTCCTGGAAGGCGTCATCATCGGCCTCGCTCTGGCTGCCCTCTGCGTGCTGTGGCGTGTGCTTCGGGCACAGATCCATGCACATTCTCCCTCGGCTGAGACGCTGCCATGGCGCGTCACCATCGCCGGCTCGTGCAGCTTCTTCGCACTGCCCAGGCTCAACCGGGTCCTCCATTCCGTGCCCGAAGGCCAGGACGTGGTGGTTGAACTGAACGCCGACTACCTTGACCATGCATTCCGCGAAGCCCTGATCGCCTGGCACAAGCAGCAGCGCAACACCGGCGCGACGGTGACCCTCGAAGAACACGGAACCACTGCCTTCAGTGATGCCGAGGACAACGCCCCGCAGCGCCAGGACCCCCGCGAATTCCCGCTGCCGCCCCGCACTTCCTGGTTGCCTTCCGGAGCGGTCACCCCAGCGGACGACGACGGCGGGCGGCTGCCGCTGCGGTCAATCCTCCTGGGCATCGACAAGTACCACCGGCGGCATGCTGACAAGGTCCGCCCGCTGGTTCAGGACCTCACCGAAGGGCAGAACCCGGACACTCTGTTTGTCGCCTGCGTCGACTCCCGGGTGAATCCGAACCTCATCACCAGCAGCGGCCCCGGAGACCTCCTCACCCTGCGGAACATCGGCAACGTGGTGTGCAGTGACAGCAGCGACGCGTCCATTGACTCTGCACTGTCCTTTGCAGTCAAGGGCCTGTCCGTGGACTCGGTCGTCGTCTGTGGGCACTCCAACTGCGGTGCGATGAAAGCCGTCATCGCGGATGCTGAAGGCACGTCACCTGACATGGGCGCTGGGTTCGATACGTGGCTGGGGCACGCCCGGCCGAGCTACTCCGCCTTGCTTTCTGAACACCCTGTGGCGGTTGCTGCTGCGGCTGAGGGGTACAGCCGGCTTGATCAATTGAGCATGGTGAACGTTGCCCTCCAACTCCGGAAGCTCGAACAACATCCGGTTACTGGCCCCGCCCTGGCGTCCGGTCAGGTGCAGGCCACCGGCCTGTTCTATGACATCTGCACTGCGCGCGTAGTCCTGGTGACGCCGGAGGGGATTGAGCAGTTGGATCCGAGTATGGCGGTCCGTTCCTGATTCGGCTGACGGACGGCCACCACTCACTTTGAGCCGCCAGCAGCCCCGGCACACCCCTTCTGGCGGCGTGCCGGGGCTGTATCAATGTCAATGTGGGTGGTGGCGGCACGGACTCCGCAGCGTTTGAACCATCCACCCCGGGGGTACGGGGGGATAACGTGCGGAATACTGGATTCAGAACCACGAATTCCGGCAGGCGAAGGCTGCCGTGTGAGGAGGTGGCGGGAACGTGAACGCCGAGAACAACGCCTTCCGGCGGAAGCTGGAGCGCGGCGCGGAACTACGTGCCATCAGGGGCTGGGGCGGAAACGCCGAGGAAGACGCAGAGCTCGAGGCCGCAGATGCCGAAGAACGCGAGAAACGCCGCAAGGTAGATGACGCCGCCAGGGTTGAGTACCTCATCCGCGATGCCATGAACCAAGGCAAGTTCGACAACCTCAAGTACGCCGGCAAACCAATCCCCGGCCTGGGCGAGCACTACGACCCCGACTGGTGGGTCAAAGGCCTCATCCAGCGCGAACGGCTCAGCGGGATCGGCCCGCCCGCCATCCTGCTGCGGATTGAGGACTCGGAGCTCGACGCCAAACTGGATCAGCAATACACCGAGAAACAAGTCCGGGACATTCTGGAGGACTTCAACAAACGCGTGATCGAAGCCCGTCGGCAACTACAAGGCGGCCCTCCCGTGATCACCAAGCTCCGTGATGTGGATGCTGACGTGGAAAAGTGGCGGGAACGCAGGGCCGCGGCCGCTCCGCCGGAGCCCGAACCCGAGCCGCCGGGTAAGCGGACATGGTGGCAGCGGCTCTGGAACGGCTCGGGCTGAGCGCTTACCTTGCCGAGTGATCCAGCAGAATAACGCGCACAAACAGCATCCGACGGCGAAACCTAAGTTCCGCCGTCGGCTGCTGTTTTGTCCGGGAGCCTCTAGGCGAAGCTGTCTTCCTTGGTCTCAGGGGCAGCGGCAGCTGGCTTCCGCGTGATCAGGGCGGAGAGGTGCGCCTGCTGCTGACGGAAGTGGCCGTGGGCGGTGAGGCCGAATTCGTACGCGGACTCGGCGTGCTGGGTGAGGTCCACCCCGGTGACTTCGTGCTCCAGGGGAACCCGGAATCCGATGGTCTTGTGAATGACCCGGCCGATCACCAGCGTGCCCACACCGGACAAGGCGATGGTGATCAGCACGGCAACCGTCTGGGCAATGAGCTGCTGCGGGCCGCCACCGTACAGAAGACCGCCAGATGTGCCCTCGGCGGGGAAGGCGATGAAGCCCAAGGAGAGCGTGCCGATGACGCCGGCGCCGAAGTGGACGCCCACCACGTCAAGGGAGTCGTCGAAGCCGAACTTGTACTTCAGGTCAACGAAGACAGCGCAGGCGGCGCCGGCAACCAGTCCCAAGCCCAGGGCAGCAAGCGGGGTGATGTTGGCGCAGGAAGGTGTGATGGCCACCAGGCCGGCCACAACACCGGAAGCGGCACCCAGCGAGGTGGGGTGCCCGTGACGGATCTTCTCCACAACAAGCCAGCTCAGCATTGCGGCCGCCGGGGTGACCAAGGTGTTGATCCAGATGAGGCCGGCTTGCTCTGCGGTGGATGCCGCGCCGCCGTTGAATCCGAACCAGCCGAACCAGAGAATGGCCGCGCCGATCATGATGAACGGGACGTTATGCGGGCGGTGGTTGGGGTCTTTGGCGAATCCGTGACGCTTTCCCACGATCAATGCGAGGACAAAAGCGGCGGTTCCGGAGCTGACCTCAACCACTGCGCCGCCGGCGAAGTCTATTACCTGGCCGAAGATTTGGGTCACGGCACCGCCGGCGCTCATGAGGCCGCCGCCCCAGATCATGTAAGCCAGCGGGCAGTAGACCACGGTGATCCAGATCGGGACGAACAAGGCCCAGGCGCCGAACTTGGCGCGATCGGCAATGGCTCCGCTGATCAGGGCAACGGTGATGATGGCGAAGGTGGCGGCGAAGCCTGCCTTGATGAGATCCGGCGAACCGATCAGGTCCTGCAGGCCGAAGTGGGCGAAGGGGTTGCCGAACAGGCCGAGGAAGCCGTCGCCGGTGGTCATCGAGTAGCCCCAGAGAACCCACACCACACCAACGATGCCCGCGGAGATGAAGCTCATCATGATCATGTTCAGGGCTGCCTTGGCGCGGGTCATGCCGCCGTAGAACAGGCCGAGGCCAGGGGTCATGAACAGCACCATTGCCGCCGACAACATCATCCAGACGTGTTGCGCAGAGATCTCCACCTGCGTTCCCTTCTCGTTGAGTCCAACCCCCCGATCAATATTCGGTGAGCTATGTTTCGGACTCAGAAGAGCTAAGTTGCAGCTAAGTTACAGAAATCCCTGATTCGTGAAGATCACGTCACTGCCATGTTTCCGGGATGTTAACGGCGCTTCTCACGAGGCCCGGCGGGGTAGCCTCCGCGGCGGCTGGCGATGATGATCAACAAGGCAATGGCCGTGGGCAGGGCCGCGGCCAAGGGCACTAATTGGGCCCCAACGGTGGTGAGGGCGAAGGCTCCATAGACGGCACCGACGGCGATACCCAGCTGGATGGTCACCACGGTGAGCCCATTGGCTGCGTCTTTCTGCTCACCACCTGCGCGGAGGATCGCAGCCTGGTTGTAGATGCCCACCGCGCCGAACGCGATGCCCCACAGAGTCATCAACCCGAACGCGCCCACCCAGGTGCCGCCCAGTGCAGGCAGCAACGCGAACGCAAGCGTTAAGAGTCCGACGGCGGCAATCACCGAGGTGCGGGGGCGGGAGTCAGCGGTCATGCCGGCAATCCAAATACCCACCAAGCTGGCGATGCCCACCACGGACAGCGAGATGCTGGTGGCGGATTCGGGGAGCCCGGAGGCAAGGAGGAACGGGGCCACGTAGGTGAAAAGCGTGAAATGAGCCAGCAACAGGAGCGGCCAAGCGATGGCGATGGCCACCACTCCGGGCAGTTTCATGGCTGCCTTCAGGGAAGGGGTCTTCTGGCTGGCTTGGTCGTGGGCGCCAGGGAGGAGCCAGAAGGCCAGCACTGCCAGCAGGACACCCACTCCAGCCAGGACCAGGAAGGAGGCCCGCCACGTCATCAGCGAACCCATCAGAGTTCCGATCGGAGCGCCCACGGCCAACGCTATGCTGTTACCGCTGAAGACCACAGCCATGGCTTTGCCCACGGAATGGGCAGGAACGATGCGTGCTACATACGGGGCCATGCTGGACCACAACATACCGTGGGCAATCCCGCCAAGGAGTCGTGCCCCGATAGCCCAACCCAGTGTTGGGCTCAAGGCCAGGAGGACGTTACTGAGGGCAAACGCCAGCACGGTGGCGATCAGCAGCGTCTTGCGGGGAACCCGTCCAGCGAGGAACCGGGAAAGCGGCAGTGCGGTAAAAACGATGATCGCTGCATACACCGCAGTCAGCGAACCCACCGCGGACTCTTCCACACCCAGATCGCGGCTGATTTGGGGGAGCAGACCCGAGGGTAGGAGCTCAGTGGTCACTGCGGTGAAACCGGCAGCCGCCAGCACCAACAGTCCTCCCCACGGGATCTTTTTCGGCTGCTGAGTTTCAGCACGAGACGCCTCGGATGATGGCGTTCCGACGACCACGGGGTCCTGCTTCAAAGATGGCTCCTCTGGAATGGGCATGAGCTAGTTCATGGGTTTCCTACAACGTTATGCAGCCACAGTGATGCAAGGGAGTCTCTGACAGAACCCCTCTGCATAGCAACACACTTTGTCCCTCAGCCATTCCTCGCGCACACTTGGCCTGTGAAGCCCTTCCTTTTGCTGGCCACCCGGGCCGAAGACGCCGCAGCCGATGACGAGTACCAGGCCTACCTCCGGTACTGCGGTCTGAAACCGGAAGAATTGGTCCGCATACGGCTGGAATCCGGGCCTTTGCCCGCCCTTGAACTATCCGACTACTCCGGAGTGATCGTCGGCGGCAGCCCCTACACCTCCAGCGATCCTGTGGAGGAAAAGAGCGCAGCCCAGATCCGGGTTGAGACGGAACTCTCATCGCTGCTGGATCGAATCGTGGCCGAGGACTTCCCGTTCCTGGGCGCTTGCTACGGCGTGGGCACACTGGGCGTGCACCAGGGCGCTGTGATAGATCGTCAATTCGGCGAAGCAGTGGGGGCAACCCGCATCACCCTGACCGCCGATGGGGAACGCGATCCCATGCTTCAAGGTCTCCCGCACACCTTCGAAGCCTTTGTTGGGCACAAGGAAGCGTGCAGCAAACTTCCTGAACACGCTGTGCTGCTGGCCAGTTCTGATGCCTGCCCGGTGCATATGTTCCGGATCAAGAACAACCTTTACGCCACACAGTTCCACCCCGAACTCGACGCCGAGGGCCTGATCACCCGCATCAACATCTACAAGAACGCCGGGTATTTCCCGCCTCACGCCGCCGATGAACTCGTTGCCACCGCCCGGCAGTCTTCCGTCACGGAGCCCATGCGAGTGCTGAGGAACTTCACGGAGCGCTACGCCCGCTAAACCCCCCCCCGCGCGTTGTGGGGCCTGCTTTGCGCCCCTCGCGCAGGAATTGGGGCGCAGTGTGGGCCTCGCAACGCAGGGGTGTGTTGTTGTGGGGCCTGCTTTGCGCCCTTCGCGCAGGGATTAGGGCGCAGAGTGGGCCTCGCAACGCGGGCGGGTGTTTGTCTGAGGTGTGTTTGTTGTGGGGCCTGGTTTGCGGGTCTGGCGCACGGAATGGGGCGCAGTGTGGGCCTCGCAACGCGGGGGGTGTTTGTTGTGGTGTGTTTGTTGTGGGGCCTGCTTTGCGCCCCTCGCGCAGGAATTGGGGCGCAGTGTGGGCCTCGCAACGCGGGGGGTGTTTGTTGTGGGGCCTGGTTTGCGCCCCTCGCGCAGGAATTGGGGCGCAGTGTGGGCCTCGCAACGCGGGGGGGTTTTTGTTGTGGGGCCTGCTTTGCGGGTCTCGCGCAGGGATTAGGGCGCAGTGTGGGCCTCGCAACGCAGGGGTGTGTTTGTTGTGGTGTGTTTGTTGTGGGGCCTGGTTTGCGGGCTTGGCGCAGGGATTAGGGCGCAGTGTGGGCCTCGCAACGCAGGGGGGCAACACGAACGCCCGACGGCGGGAGTCGCCGTCGGGCGTTTGAGTCCACAAGGCCCCGGCTACTTGAGCCGGGCCGCCAGGTCTTCCCCAACGGCGAAGGCACGCGTGATTGCTGAGCCCAGGGTGGCACCCCCGCCAGGGTAGTTGTTGCGGAACACCCCAGCTGAGACGTTGCCCGCCGCGTAGAGCCCGGGAATGGGCTGTTGCCTGCTATCGAGTACGCGTCCGTGGAAGTCCGTTGCCAGGCCGCCCGATGTCCCCAGTACGCCGGCGTGGATGGGGACCGCATAGAACGGGGCGGCCAGCAGCGGTGCCAGGCAGGGGTTGGGGGTGTTGCCGGCATCGCCCAGGAAACGGTCCTGCGGGGTGGCGCCCCGACCGAACCCGGTGTCCACACCCAAGGCCGCGTCGGCGTTGAACCGGGCCACTGTTGCGCCCAGTCCATCCGCGTTGATGCCCACCTCCCTGGCCAACAGTTCAAGGCTCGGCGCGGACACCATCCACTCGGCGGGCTCTCCAGGAGTGGAGCCTGCCACGGGGTATTTGGCGAGGTATTTCGCGTCGAAAACCAGCCATGCGGGGTTGTTCTGCTGCCTTCCGGTGTGCGGATTGATGGACGCGAAAACCCGGCTGGCATCGTGATAGTTGAGGGCTTCGTTGACGAAACGCTTCCCGTCGCTGTTCACGGTGATGGACCCCGGCAGTGTCATCTCCACGTTTCCCATGCGGCCCGAGCGCTGCCCATCGTACTGATGCGCCGACGTCGAAATGACAGGAACGCCCCACACGGCGGTCATGTCCTCCACAGCGGCGCCAGCACGGAGCCCAAGTTCCAGGCCGTCGCCTTCGTTGGACGGCGCGCTGATTGGTGTCACCGGGTGTGGGAGGAAAGCGTTGCGGAGCCGGGCGTTCCATTCGAACCCGCCTGAGGCAAGTACGACGGCGGCGGCTGACACGCGCGCGTCGGCGGAAACACCGCCGAGGCTTACCTGCCACCGGTCCCCAATCCGCAACAAGTCCTCCACAGGACTGGAGGCTACGATCTGCACGCCGCGATCCAAGGCACTGGCAAGCAGACTCCCCACGAGGGCGCCGCCCATGGTCCTGATCCCTGCGGAGGACCGGCGTTCCAACAGCAACGGATCAGCGGCGCGGCCGTTGAGTTCATCCCGTTCTGTCATGGTGAGCAGCGGGAAATACGACGACGGCCGGATCAGTTCCGAAAGGCCGGGGTAATCCCGGGGATCGAAAGCGTTGTTGTCCAAGCCCCTCCCGCCATTGGCCGCCCCCTTCCACTCCATGTGATAGTCCGGGCGGGCAATGGGCACCATGGACACTTTGGTGTTCACGGTGAGGAATTCCACAGCCCGCGGCGCAGTGGCCACGTACCATTCGATCTCCTCAGCCGACATCACGTGGCCTGCTGCCTCGGAAAGGTAAGCGACGCCGTCGGCATGGCTGTCCGGGTAATCCGCAGCTTTGGCGAGATGGTTGTTCGGCGCCCACATCACCCCGCCGCCGGCAGCGGTGGTCCCGCCCAGCAGGGCCGCCTTTTCCACAACCAGGACAGATAACCCGGCGTAGGCCGCGCGGACGGCGGCTACCAGCCCGGCGGCGCCACTGCCCATGATCACGACGTCGTACTGGGACTTGAGCTGCTCTGTTGCGGTGAGGATGGGGGTGCTCATGCGGCGCTCCCCGCAGGCATTTGTATGAGGATTTTGCCGATCTTTTCCGTGCGTCCCTGCATGAGTTGGTAGGCCTGCTGCAGATCTGCAAAAGCGAAGCGATGGGTCATGAGCGCATGGGCTTGCTCCGGGTGACGGGCCAGCAGCGCGAGGCCATCGGGGATGAGGTTCAGGCTCATCCGGCTCCCCATAATGTCCAGCTCCTTGTACGGGATGTCCTTCATGGATACGGCGGCTTGCCTCGGGGAGATGCCCACCTGGACTATGCGTCCGGCACTGGCCACAAGCCGGATGGCGTTCTCCAGCGAGGAGGGAACGCCCGTGGCCTCAATGACCAGTTCCGGCCCACAGTGATCAGTCAAAGCATCCAGTCGGGGAGCCTGGTATGCATCAGGGAACTCTGTGCCAGGGGTGACCAGCAAGGTCTCCGTTGCACCGAACTCCAGGGCTAGATCAAGCCGGTGCTGCTCGGTATCGGCGCAAACAACCCTGACTTCCAGCTCCGTCAGATACAACGTGGCCAACAAACCTATGGGGCCACTTCCCAGTACCAGCGCGGTTTCCCCGGCTTGCGGCCGGCCACGGTTGACTGCCTGCATGGCGATGGATGCGGGTTCGCCCATGGCCGCGATGTCCAAGGGAAGCTCGTCCGGCACCCGGCAGAGCTTATCCACGGGAACACTGATCAGTTCACTGAGGGCTCCGTCCGAGTAGCACCCAAGGCAGCCCACGTTCTGGCAGACGTTGTAGCGCCCTGTGAGGCAAGGACGGCACTGGCCGCAGTAAATGATGGGGTTCACGGCGACGCGCTCGCCGATCCTGATGCCGTGGTCTTCCGTGTCTCCGAGTGCCTCTACGATCCCTGAGAACTCGTGACCTTGGATCAGGGGCAACTCTGTGGGGTAGTCGTCCTCCCAGATGTGGAGATCGGTGCCGCAGAGAGTGACGTTGTGGACCCGGACCAGAGCATACCCCGGTTGAAGGGTGGGCTGGGGGGAGTCCCGGAATTCAATGGTTTGCTTGGAAACAGTGACTGCGGAAAGCATGGGGTCCCCCTAGTTCTGCGCCGCGGGGTCAGCGCCGAAGAAGATGTTCCACTGGCGCACATTCCTCTCCTCGATCAGCCCGGCCTGCTGGAATGGATCCTGGTCCATGAGGGCTTCAACATCGGCTTTGGAATCCCCGGCAATGATCAACAGGGCGCCGGGTGACTCCTCGGGCCCGAAAGGTCCGCTCTTAAGGAGGCGGCCGCCGTCGAACTGGGATTTGAGGAATTCCACGTGAGCGGGGCGGACCTTGTCCCGGCCGGCGGATGTTGAGTGGGAGTACGCGTAGGTAACAGCAAAAGTGGCCATGAGGTTGTCCTCTTCATTGAGTGGGTGGTGGCTTTCCTCAATGCTGGGCAACTCATTAGCTCTTGTCCAATACTTAGTTGCTCTCTGACTATGTGTGAGAAACACATAATCACCCAACTGGCAGGCAGTAGTGGTTGCTCCCAGTGCTGGGAACTACTGCGAGTCATTTGGGAGTGGGGAGAACCTCCTCGGCCAACTGAAGCGCCGCAAGGATTGCCGGAGACGTGGCCTGCGGGTTCCAGGCAAGCCCGGAAAACAGCAGGACATCCTCGCCTTCCAAGGAAAGGAATGCGGTACCCACGGGCATGATTTCCTTGATGGATACAGGCATCAGGGTGATGCCCACTCCGCCGGCAACCAAGGAAAGGGCCGTATAGGGGTCGGCCACTTCCTGGCTGATCCGCGGACGGAATCCAGCGGCGGCACAGGCTGCAAACGTGACGTCCCGGAGAGTTGACCCCTGCGCGGCCGGCATGGTGATGAACGGGTCCGCGGCGAGTTCGGACATCGCCACTGAAGCCCGCCCGGCAAGGGGGTGGTCCGCCGGCACCGCAACTCCCAGGCGCTCCGTGGCAATACGACGGGTGGCCAAAGCGGGTGCATCGATGGGAAGGCCAATGAAAGCCAGATCCAAGGTGTTGTTGCTCAGAAGCTGGAGTGCTTCCTGGGTGAGGAGTCCACCGTGCAGTGTTACTTCCAGTTGGGGGTAATGCTGGCGGAGCGCGCGCGTCAATGGAGGCAGCGTGGTGTGGTTCAGTGCCCCGGAGAAGCCAATGGCCAGCTTGCCGTACACGGTCTCGGTGCCGGCACTCACTGCCCGGCGAGCCAAGTCCACTTCATCGAGTATTTTCCGGGCGTGCGGCAGCAGCGAATGACCCGCCGCCGTCAGCGTGACAGAGCGTGTGTTGCGTTCAAACAGCGCAGTACCAAGGCCCTTTTCCAGCTTCTTGATGGTCTGGCTCAGCGGCGATTGGGCCATGCGGAGGCGCTCAGCTGCCCGGCCGAAGTGAAGTTCCTCAGCCACGGCCAGGAAGGCCTCGATCTGCCGTAGTTCCACGTTGCCTCCCACATTTTCCGCGTCAAGTGCAAGGCTATATTGGGTTTGGCATCCGGGAGGTCCGGGAAGTCCGGGAGGTCCGGGAGCGATCAGGAGGCATCATGGCTAACTCGGCGTCGGGGGAGTCCGTCATTGAGCGTGTTGTGAAAATCATGGATGCGTTCTCCAAGGGCCAGCCGTGGCTCCCGCTGAAGGAACTGGTTCGGATCACCGGGATGTCCAGCAGCACCGTGCATCGCCTGGCCATGGACCTGGCAGCCAACGGCCTCCTGGAGCGCAACGCTGCAGGGGAGTTTGGTGTTGGCATGAAAATGTGGGAGTTGGCCTCACGCAGCAACCCCCTGGAAGAGTTCCGGCGTCGAGGCCTGCCGTTCCTGGAAGGCGTCCATGCAGCCGTGCGGGAACACGTGGCGTTGTCCATCCCGGACGTGGAGACCAACAGCGTGCTCTACCTTGAACGGCTGGACCGGCATGGATCGGTGATGAACCTGGCCGAAGTTGCAGGCCGCCTGGACATCCACACCACCTCCTCCGGGATGGCCATGATGGCGCATATGCCGGGGTGGATTCAGGACCGGTTCCTGGCCGGGAAGCTGCAGAAAACCACTCCGGCTACGGAAACGGATCCCGCAAGAGTCAGAGCCAACCTTGCCCTGATCCGGGAGCGCGGATACGCCCGGCTGGTGGGTGTCCTCGTGGAGGAGAACACTGCCTATTCCGTGCCTGTGTTCGGCCAGGGCCAGGCAGTCATAGGTGCCATTTCCGTCGTCGTGCCTTCCGTTGACGAGGACGCCGGACTGATTCTGCCGGTACTGGTGGCCGCGGGCCGCGGCCTGTCCCGGACCATGGGCGCTGAGCGTAGGCCTTACGGATCCCGTCCGTGGCTGACTCACGGAAACACTGACCAGTAGCGCGCGGCGCTGCTCAGCCCCCGCCCACTCACCTCCCGCCGGATCCATTCGGCGCCTGTCCCGTTGAACGGGAACTTTCCCCTTGGCATGTGACTTGCGTCCTACAGTCGATCTCAGAGAAACAACCGCCAGTGACCCGGACCACACATCCTGAATTCGTCATCAACGGCCACAGGATGGGCTGCCCAACAAAGCGGCAGCCGGCGATTCTAACTCATCTAATTCTTTGCCGGGCAAGGCACCATGGCGGTGCCACTTCCCGCGCACTCAATGAGGAGACAGTATGGGAAACGTGCAGCAGCACTCGCCCTCGGAAGTAAACCCGGCAACGCCGGCCGAACACGTCAAAACGCCCAAGAAGGCCGCCCTGGCTTCCTTCCTTGGATCCACCCTGGAGTACTACGACTTCTTCATCTACGGCACCGCCGCCGCCCTGATTTTCCCCAAGATCTTCTTCCCAGGCGGTGACCCCGTAGTGGCGCTCCTCGGAGCGATGGCCACCTTTGGTGTTGGGTACCTGGCCAGGCCGTTGGGTGGCTTGGTGATGAGCCATTACGGCGACAAGATCGGCCGCAAGCAAGCCCTGATGATCACTCTGGTGATCATGGGTGTGGCCTCAATCGGCATCGGATTCCTGCCCACGTACGGTCAGATCGGCTACTGGGCAACGGCATTGTTGCTGGTAGGCCGTTTGGCCCAGGGCTTCTCTGCCGGCGCCGAAGCTGCAGGTGCCTCAACACTGACCATGGAGCACTCACCGGAGGGTCGCCGGGCCTTCTTCACCAGCTTTGTGATGACCGGGTATGCCTCCGGAATGGTGCTGTCCACGGTGGTCTTCATTCCGCTGGCCGCATTGCCGGAGGAACACCTCCTCAGCTGGGGTTGGCGCGTTCCGTTCTGGCTCTCAGTAGTGGTCCTCGCGGTCGCTTACTGGATCCGGACCCGCCTGGATGAACCGCCCGTGTTCGAAGAAATCGTGGAGCACAACAAGCCCAAGGCGATCCCCGCCGTCGCAGTTTTCAAGACGCAGTGGCGCGACGTCCTGCGCGTCGGCGTGGTGATGCTGTTCTCGGTCATGCAAACCACGTTCACCGTATACGCCCTGGCCTACGCCACCGGACCGGCCGTGGGAATCGACCGCACGCTCATGCTCACCGTCAACGCCGTAACCATTGGCCTGTCCATGGTGACCATCCCCATCTCCGCCATGATCTCTGACCGGATCGGCCGCAAAAAGGTCCTGCTGGTGGGTGCCCTCGGCTGCGCGCTGACCACCATCGGCTACTTCTGGGCCATCAGCGAGCAGAACATCTTCATGATCTTCCTGTTCGGCTTCCTGAACATGACAGTGTTCTACTCCTGCTGGAACGGTGTGTGGACCGTCTTCTTCCCGGAGATGTTCCCGGCAGCGGTCCGCTACTCCGGCATGGCGATCGGCAGCCAGATCGGCCTGATCCTGGCCGGCTTCGCGCCCGCAATCGCAACGCTCCTGGCCCAGCCCGGACCCAACGGTTGGTGGCCGGTGGCCGGCTTCACCATCCTCTGCCTCGCGGCTTCAGCCATCGCCATCATGACGGCAAGGGAAACCTACAACGTCCCGCTCGAGGACCTCGGCAAACCCCGCGCTTCGCGCTAGCAAAGCGATAATGCACGACGCCGGGCGGCGGCTCCCAGCCGCCCGGCACCATCCCCGGCCTCCCGCCCGGGCCCATCCCCGGCCTCCCGCCCCTGGCCCCCACGTATGACCCGAAAGTTGGACAACCCCATGACTTCGCCAGCAACAGCACCCCGCACCTTCCGCGTTGGAATCGCGGGTTGCGGCGCCATTTCCCGCAACCACCTGGAAGCCTTCCACGCCCTGAAGAACGTGAAGATCGTGGGTGTCTGCGACGTGGATGAGGAAAGGGCCAGGGCCACGGCAGAGGCCTGGGGCGTCCCCAACGCGGTAACCAGCGTGGAGGAGCTCCTGAACCTGGGCCTGGACATCGTCTCCGTTTGCACTCCCCACCCCACCCACGAGGAAGTGGTGCTGCAAGCCGCTGCCGCGGGAGTGAACGTCCTCTGTGAGAAGCCGATTGCCACCAAGCTCGAGTCAGCCGAACGCATGGTGGCCGCCTGCGAGAACGCCGGGGTGCAGCTTGGGGTACTTTTCCAGCGCCGCTTCTGGCCGGCGTCGCAAAAGATCCGCACCGCGATCGACGACGGCACGTTGGGCCGCGCCATCATGGCCCAATGCTCGGTGATGCTGCACCGTGCCCCGGACTACTACAACCGGGATGCTTGGCGTGGCACCTGGGAAAGCGACGGCGGCGGGGTCCTCATGTCCCAGGCCGTTCACCAGATCGATCTCCTCCAGTGGTACCTGGGCGACGTGGCCGAGGTCTACGGCAAGGTCAACACCTACCGTCACGGCGACTTTATAGAGGTAGAGGATTCCGCCACTGCGGTGATCACCTTCACCTCCGGGGCCATGGCAACACTGCAGGCCTCCACCGCAGTGTCACCCAATCTTGGAATTCAGCTCCGCATCACCGGCGAAACAGGCGCCTCGGCATCCCTCACGGAGTTCCCCGAAGGCAGCGACGGCCGGCTGGACCTGTGGGCGGTAGGGGAGCGAATCGTCGTCGAGCCCGTCCACCCGGAGGGAGTGGAGCCCAACGTTGATCTGTCCATCATCAATGGCCAGCTGATCCCGTTCCACAAACTGCAGGTCCAGGATTTCGTGCAAGCCCTGGAAAACAGGACGGAACCGGCCATCACCGGCAAGGACGCCCTGAAGTCATTGCGTATCCTGCTGGCCGTTTACGAATCCTCACGGACGGGAGCGCCCGTCCGCTTCGCACCCGGTCACCCCGCGCATACAGCCATCCCGGAACGACGCATCCGCCAGAAAGTGGCCGGCTAATCATGATTTCTTCAACAGCTGCAGCATCACCCCTGACCTTGGGCCGCAACGGCCGCACTCCCAAGACCCTCCGCAACCGCCTCGCTTCGGCCCCGATGGAACGCAACTATGGCACCACGGACGGCTTCATCACCGAGCAATACATCGACTACC
Organism: Paenarthrobacter aurescens; assembly: GCF_041549525.1. Classification (NCBI taxonomy): domain Bacteria; kingdom Bacillati; phylum Actinomycetota; class Actinomycetes; order Micrococcales; family Micrococcaceae; genus Paenarthrobacter; species Paenarthrobacter aurescens. The sequence continues at coordinate 3,497,145 of NZ_CP157456.1, read as the reverse complement.
TCCTGACCCGCGCCAAAGCCGGACTGGGCATGGTCACCACAGAAGCCACATACGTCCGGGCTGACGGCAAGGGCCGCACGCACCAACTCGGCCTGCACACCGATGCCATGATTCCCGGTCTCCGCCGGCTCACCGACGCCCTGCACGCAGAAGGTGCCTTGGCCGCCGTCGAACTTAACCACGGCGGCCGCACCGCGCAATCGGCAGTTTCCGGGTTCAAGAACCTCGCGCCGTCGCCGGTTCCATGCCCGACGGCGGGTGGCGAAGTTCCGAGGGAACTCACCGCAGCCGAGTGCTACGAACTCGTGGACGCCTACGCGGTTGCCGCCCGCCGCGCGGTTGCCGCAGGTTTCGATGTGATCAACCTCCACGGAGCCCACGGGTACCTGATCCACCAGTTCATGTCGCCGATTTCCAACCACCGCACGGACGAATTCGCGGCACCGGAGTTCTTCATGAACCTGGTCATCGATGCTGTGCGGGATGCCGTACCGGACGCGATCGTGGGCATGCGCGTCTCAGTGGTTGAGGGGCCGGCCGACGGAATCAGCGCCGAGCAGCAAGTGGGCATTATCGCCAAAGCCCATCTGGAAAAGCTCGACTTCCTGGACATCTCCGCAGGCAGCTACGACGCCGGCGAATGGATCGTCCAATCCGGGGAGTGGAAGCCCGGGATCCTTGCAGATTATGCCAAGGCCTACCGCCGGTTCGGGCTCCCGCTGGGGATGGCCGGCCGGCTCAACAGCCCGGAGATCATTGAGGAAGTGCTCTCCGAAGGAACCTGCGATTTCGTCAGCCTGGCCCGCGCCATCCACGCCGATCCCGCATTCGTTGGTGGCGTGCTGCGAGGTGACCGCTACCGGCCCTGCATCGCGTGCAACGTGTGCATCGACAACCTTGGCCTTGGCCAAGTCACCTGCACAGTCAACCCCGCCGTTGGGCGTTCCCGCGTGCCGGTCCCCACTCCCGCTGTTCGCCCTGCTTCCAAGGTGCTTGTGGTCGGTGCCGGTCCCGCCGGACTCACCGCCGCCCGCGAACTCGCCGAAGCCGGTGCCAGGGTCACGTTGATGGACGACGGCGTGCGGCCGGGCGGGCAGTTCGCGCTCGCTGAGCGCATGAAGTCGACGCCGGACTTCCACCGCTTTGCGGACTGGTCCACCGCGGAAAACGAGCGCTTGGGCGTTGAGGTTCGGTTGGGGGCCCACGTTGACACGTCCGACGCCGGCGCGCTGGCCCGCGGGTTCGGCGCAGATGCTGTGGTGATCGCAACCGGTGGCGTACGTCCCGCTCCCGGGTTCGTGGGCGGGGACTCGCCACGTGTTTCCGACATCCGGGAATGGCTCGCCGCACATCCGGAAGTGCTCGACGTGCACCCGGAGGACCCCGACGGCGGGCCGTCCGGTTCCGCGGGCAGCGTGCCGGAGGCTGTGACCATTTGGGGTGCGGACTCGGTGGCTATGAGCGTGGCTGACACTCTTGCAGCACGTGGAACCGCGGTGTTGATTGTGGGGCCGCAGGAAACCATGGCTCCGGAATCCGGACGGCGGGCCAAGATCCTTGCAGTGCCGCGCCTCGAAGCCAATCCAAAGGTGCGGATCTTCCTGTCCAGCACCATTGAGGAATTCGACGGTGCCCGGGTGCGCGTCAATCATTCCGGTGTGGAGGAATGGCTGGATGCTCCGGGCGATCTCCTGGTCTCACGTTCGGTACTGCCGATGGATGGCGCGATCACTGCCGAAGAACGGGAAGCTCAACTCAGCCTCTCCGCTGCCGTTCCCGTCGCAATCGCCGGGACGGTCATCGATAAAACACCGGCCATTGTGTCCAACGCCGTCAAGAGTGGTTACGACGCCGCCCAACGCATTGCCACGGCACTGGCACTCACCCCCTCCGCCGACACCCTTGGCACCCCCTCCGCCGAGTTCGCGGGAACGGTGCCAGACCGCCGGACAGTTCCGGCGAATTCGCAGCATTCCAGCGACCTCGCGGACACAGAGCATGCCTTCACCCTGAACGGAGCCCGAAAGTGAGCACTCAAAATCGCCGGCTGGGAATTGCCCAGCTCTCCCTCGTCGGAACCGCACCGCCGGACTTGGTGACCATCGCGGCACAGGCGGGCTTCGACTTCATCGGAGCACGCGTCCGTCCTGTCACCACCACAGAGCGGCCGTATGACCTCCAGCCTGGCTCTCCCATGCTCAAGGAGACGCTGGAGAGGATGGCGGATACAGGAATCACGGTGGAAGACATCGAGTTTCTGCTCCTGGACGGAACCGGGCTGCAAAACGGACAGGATCAGCGCGAAGCCTGGCTGCTCATGATGGAAGCCGGGCAAGCCTTGGGAGCATCAACCCTGACGGTTGCCTGCGCAGACCCGGACCTTGACCGTTTTGGAGACCACCTCGCACAGATGACACAGGATGGCCAGGCCTACGGAATCATTCCCACGTTGGAACCCATCGCCTACCAATCGGTTCGTTCCATCCCTCAGTCAGTAACGCTGGCCCAACGGGCGGGTTGCAAGGTTGTTGTTGACGCACTCCACTTCAACCGCTTCGGTGGCACTGCGGACGAGCTCGAAACAGCTGCGCATCTGGTTCCCCTGATCCAGCTCTGCGACGGTCCGGCTGTTGCGCCGGGAAGCCGGGAAGCCCTCATCACAGAGTCACGCTCGGAGCGGGGTGTTCCCGGGGCGGGCGGATTCGACCTCCACAGCATACTTGCGGCCTTCCCGGCAGAAACCCCGGTCAGCATCGAGACGCCATCTGACAAAAGGGTGGCGGAGATGGGTGAACTGGCGTGGGCCAAACACCTCAAAGCGGCGGCAGATGCTGTCCTCAACACCACAGAACTCAGCAACACAGCACTGAACACCACAGAACTCAGCAACACAGCACTCACCAGGAGCAGCAAATGAACGGCAACACCCTCCGCACCGTGGACTGCGATGTCCTGGTCATCGGCTCCGGCGCCGGAGGAATGTCCGCGGCTGTCACGGCTGCGTTCCACGGGCTGAAGGTCATGGTTGTTGAGAAAGCAAATGTTTGCGGAGGCGCCACTTCCTGGTCCGGAGGTTGGGCCTGGGCGCCTGGCAATCCGCTGGCTAAGGAAGAAGGAGTCAACGAGGACAAGGAAACCTTCCGAACCTACCTTCGGGAAGTTCTTGGCGGGCAGTACCAAGTCAGCAGGGTGGATGCCTTCCTCGAAGCGGCACCGCATATGGTGGGCTTCTTCCATGACAAGACCTCCCTGCAGTTCGTCCCGGGCAGCAAGATCAATGACATCTACGGTGAGCTCCCGGGGGCAGGCACGGGCAACCGGTCCGTTGGCCCCAAACCGCTGAACGCCCGCACCATCAAGCCCGGACTCAGGGCGAAGATGCGGCACCAGCTGTACGAGACCTCCTTCCTTGGCATGGGCATTATGGCCGGCCCGGACCTCAGCAAGTTCCTGTCAGCATCCCAAGGCAACCCCAAGGGCTTGTTTCACGCGGGTTGGCGTTTCGGATTCCACCTCCTGGACCTGCTGACGCACCGCCGCAACATGCAACTGGTCAACGGCACGGCCTTGACGGCCAGGCTCATGAAATCCGCGGACGATCTCGGCGTGGACATCCGCGTCTCCACCCCGGCCACAGCGTTGCTCAAGGACGGGAATGGGAAGGTGACTGGCGCCGTCGTGCGTTCTCCTGAAGGGGAGTTGCAGATCAAGGCGCGCCGCGGTGTGGTCCTGGCATCCGGCGGTTTTCCCAACGATGTTCAGCGGCGCAAGGAACTCTTTCCCAAGACGCCCACCGGCCGGGAGCACTGGACGTTGTCGCCGGGCGAAACCACCGGTGACGGCATCAACCTGGCACAGGCTGTGGGTGCCCGCTTCAGATCTGACGTGAAGTCGCCGGCTGCGTGGTGCCCGGTGTCGTTGGTGCCGTACCGGAACGGCAGGACCGGGGTGTTCCCGCACATCATGGACCGCGCCAAGCCGGGAAGCATCGGTGTCCGTGCGGATGGCAAGCGGTTCGTGAACGAGGCCAACGGCTACTACGACTACGTGGAGGCACTCCTGGCCGCTACCCCTGAGGGCGAAACTGTGGAGTCGTGGCAGATTGCGGATAGCCGTTTTGTTCGCAGGTTTCCCTTGGGAATGGCCAAGCCGCTCCCTGTACCGCTCCTGCCCTACCTACGCTCCGGGTACCTGGTCAAAGGCCGAACGCTGGAGGAACTGGCGAGCAAATGCGGCATCGACCCCACGGAATTGCGCCGCACCGTGGCCCGGTTCAACGCAAATGCCCGTGCCGGCGTCGATCCCGAATTCGGCCGCGGCGAGACCGCTTTCAACCGCTACGGCGGCGACGCAACCACCAAGCCCAACCCGTCATTGGGGCCCATTGAGAAGGGTCCGTTCTACGCGGTGCGCGTGGTGCCCGGCAGCTTCGGGACGTTCGCCGGACTGGACACCGATAGCCGCAGCAGGGCACTGAACCACGACGGCGGCCCGATCGAGGGCTTGTACGTTGCCGGGAATGATCAGGCCAGCGTCATGGGCGGGCACTACCCCGCGGGCGGAATCAATCTGGGCCCGGCGCTGACCTTCGGGTACATCGCGGGCCGTCATCTCGCTGGCGTGGAGCGCTACGAGGACGACGGCACCCAAGCGGAAGGCACCCAAGCACACAGCACCCAAGCGGACGTGACCCATGCGGACGTGGAGCACGCCCTCTAGGGATCGTTGTGGGGCCCGCTTTGCGCGCTCTGGTCAAGAATCAGCGCGCAGAGCGGGCCCCGCAACGCAGGGTCAGCGCGCAGAGCGGGCCCCGCAACGCAGGGTCAGCGGCGTGTGGGCTGTGGCGTCGTCGGTACGGATGGCGTGGGCGCCGGGGGAGCGGGCGGTGCCGGGAAGGCCACGCTCGGGTAGAGCGCCACTGCCTCCGTCATGTAATTGGCCCACTGCGGACCCGCAATCATGTACCCGTCCAGGGACTTGTAGAACTTGCCGTTGATGGTGATGTTCTGCCCGGCCCGCTGCTGTCCCGCTGAGGTATCACCGAAGAACGACGCCGTAGCGAGGCTTGTGGTGTAACCGGCAATCCAGGTGGCGCCGTTGTTGTTGGACGTGCCGGTCTTGGCTGCAACGGGGGCCTTGGTGTGAACCTTGGGCTCAATGTACACACCGGAACCTACCTTGAGGACATCCTGGAGGACGGCGTTCACGCCACGGGCTACAGCCGGTTTTACTGCTTCCCTGCATTCGGGAGTTTGCGGCTCATACTCCCGGCCTTGGGAGTCGCTGATCCCGGTTATGGCGATTGGCTTGCAGTAGGTGCCGTCATTGGCGAAGGTGGCGTAGGCGTTGGCCAGGACCATGGGGGCCACCCCAATGGAACCAAGAAGGTTGCCGATCTGGTGCATGTTGATGGGCGCGTTGTCCAAACCGCTGTGCAGGCCCACGGCGTCCACCATCTTCTGGATCCCGCAGAAGTCCAGTTGCGCTGCGGTGGCGAAAGTGGCGGTGTTGATGGAGTTGTACAGGCCGTAGTTGATGGGCATAGGACGGTAATAGCCGTCGTCGTTGTTTTGCAGATCGTCATCTGCACCCAGGTTTTGGGCCTTCTGGGCGGTGCTGTAGCCGCCAAGGACCTTGCCGCAGCTCGAACGCCACTGGAAGCCCACGGGGTATACCCTGCGTGATGCGTCAACAACGGCTGTGGGATTCTTGCCCTCGTTGAGCCACTCGGCATAGATGAACGGTTTCATGGTGGAACCCGGCTGGAATCCACCGGCACCATTGAGGTCGTAGCCGTTCTCATCTTTGGCATCGACGTTGAAGTTCAGCTGGGTGTCGTATTTGCCTTCCTGAGGAACGAACACCGTGTTCTGGGCCATGGCAAGGATTTTCCCGGTGCCGGGCTGAACGGTTGTCATGGCCGCACCCCATTTGTCCGGGTTGGCTCCGGCTGAGGCGTCCACTTGTTGTTGGGCAAGGTTCTGGAGCCGGCTGTCCAACGTGGTGGTGATGGTCAGGCCGCCCCGGTAGAGGAGCCGTTCACGGTCCTCCAGGGTTGCCCCGTAGTCCTCGTTGTTAAGGATCAGGTGGGAGACGTAGTCGCAGAAATAGGTGGCAAAGGTTGTTCCCGCGCATCCCTGCAGGGAGGGTGTGATGTTCAGTTCAATGGGCGTGGCTACTGCCACTCCGTGATCAACGGGCGTGATTTTGCCTTGTTCCAGCATCCGGTCCAGTACCAGGTTGCGTCGGGCGAGCGCAGCATCCGGGGAGGCAAAGGGGTCATAGATGCTCGGACCATTGACCAGGCCGGCCAGCAGTGCTGCCTGTGGCAACGTCAGATCACTGGCTGAGGTGCTGAAGAAGTACCGTGATGCTGCCTCGATCCCGTAGGCGTTCCGGTTGAAGAACACGATGTTCAGGTATCCCTCAAGGATTTGGTCCTTGCTGAAGCGCTTTTCCAGTTCCAAGGCGAGCTTGATTTCACGCAGCTTATCGCCCACAGTCTTCTGGCCGCTGAGCACCACATCTTCCGGCCTTCCCTCGGACAGGCGCGACTCGTTGAGCACATTGGTGACGTATTGCTGGGTCAGGGTGGAAGCGCCTTGCCGGGTGCCCTGGGTCAGGTTGGAAGTCAGCGCGCGAATGATCCCTTGGGCGTCCACACCTGCGTGATCGTAGAAGCGGTTGTCTTCGATCGCGATGATCGCCTCACGAATGAACGGGGACATTTCCTCCAGCGGGACTTTCACACGGTTCTCCGCGAAAAAGGTGGCGATGAGAGTGCCGTCCGCGGCGACCACGGTGCTGGACAGCGAAGGGGAATTGACGTTGAGCTCACTGGGCAGCTTTTGGTAAAACCCCACGGACCCGCCCACGGTGGTGCTGGTGAAGGCAACTACGGGTGCCAGGAATCCAATGATCAACACCCCGCAGAGCGCGCTCACGAAGAAGAATCCGAAGATCCTCAAGAGGACCCTGCCCAGACCGATCTTTTGACCCTTGTTCCGCGCCATTTTCGTGCCAATCCGTAGGGATAACCCGGCTGAAAAGTAGCTACAGAATACGTCCGGCGCGGCTGTCCGGCTACGGGTCTGGTGCCCAAAAAAGGTCCCAAATAGGACTCAATCCAGCGGCAGCGTTACCCTCACACTGGTGCCCTGCCCAACCGCGGAGTCGATGTCAACTGTCCCGCCGGCGTCGTGTACTGCTATGGACATCAGGAGCAGTCCAAAGCCGTGCCGCCGGCCGCTTGGGGCGGCGTGGATCTCGAAGCCCACGCCATCGTCCGTGATGGTGATCTGGATGCCGTGGTAGACGGCGTTGAGCCGGACGGTGAGCTGGCTGGCGTTGGCATAGTTGAGGGTGTTGCTGAACGTCTCCTGCGCCACGTGATAGAGCAGGGCAGCCGCCGAGGAAGAGATTTCAATGCCGTGATGGGGAGTGTGCCACTGCACTGTGACGCCCGCCCGGCGAAGCGGCGCTGCAAGCCGGTCGATGCATCCTGCAACGCCCAACGCGTAGAAATCCACGGGGTGCTGGTCCTGGATGATGCCCTTGACGGCCACCACTTCGGTGAGTGCTGATGCCTGTTCCATTGCTTCCCCCACATCGTTGTGTTTCATACTTGAAATTCGTTGCCGCACCCCTTGGGTATGGGTGCTTCGTACTTCCAGCGTGGCGCCGGTACATCAAGGAAGCTTTTCGATTGGCTCAAGTTCGCATCAAGTTTGCGGGGGAGGCTTGCGCACGGTGCAGGGCATCTACGGAAGCGCCCGACGGCGGCAGGCGAGTGCCGTCGTCGGGCGCTGTTGAGCATGGTGGGGGGTGGGCTTAGCGGCGGCCGCCACCACCGCCGGGACCCTGAGCCTGGGTGTACTGGCCCGCAGTCACTGTGCCCTGTTCCTCGGCGCCGGAGATGGACCCCGTTGTCGTCCCGGACTCAGCATCCGCACTGCCACCGGTGTACACGGTGTATGTGGCCCCGTCGGTGATGGCCGAGGACGAGTACACCAAGGATGCGATCGTCTTGGTGGTCACGAACGTCGCAACCACTGCACCGGCGGAATCAACAATATGTACCGGGGTTCCGGCTGAGACCGACGAGTCGAACGTCATCTGAACACCCGACTGCGTGGATGAGGTACCCGGAGTCACCGCCATTCCAGCACTTCCTGCCGCAGCTACGGTGCCGCCGGTCACGGTCAGTTCACCGTTCACGTCCAGCGCTCCGTTGCCGTCATTGGTGGGACCGTTCACCACCACGGTGCCGCCGGAGATGGTGGCGTTTCCGTTGGAGTCCAAGCCGTCACCCTCCGAGTTGATGGTGAGTGTTCCACCGGAGACCTCCACGGTGTAGTCGCCCACCGTTTCGCCGCCACCCATGCCCCCACCGCCGGGTCCGCCACCGGCCTCAGCGGAAGTGCCGCTGGACGAGCCACCCGAGGCGTTCACGCCGTCGTCGTTCGCCGTGACGGAAACTTCGCCGCCGGTAATGGCGATGTGCTGCGCCTCCAGCCCTTCCTCGGACTCAGTCACGTTGACTGTTCCGCCGGAAACGGTGAGGGTGTTGAAAGCCTTCACGCCGTCGTCGCCCGCGTTGACGGTCAGCGAGCCGCCGCTGACCAGGAGCCAGCCACGGCCTTCGTCGGTTTCGTTGTCAGCCTTCACTCCGTCCCCGCCGGCGGTCACCTGGTAGGCGCCGTCCAGCAGCACGGTGTAGTCCTTGCCCCTGATGCCGTCGTCCACGGCGCCCACGGTGACCTTGCCCGCGGCCATCACCAAGCCATCCTTGGACACGATGCCGTCGTTGGACTTGCCGTTAACGGTGAGGGAACCGGTCCCGGCGATGGTCAGATCTGCCATGGAGTAGAGGGCCGCGTTGGGCGCATCCTCGCCTTGGTCTGCGTAGGTAGTGGCGTCCGTCAACGTGTTGGTGCTGCCGTCCGCCAGATACACGATCGCTTCGTCCGCGCTCTGCACCACGAACGGTGAGCCGGTGGAGTTGCCCAGTTCCACGCCGTCCAGGATGATGTGCACCGTATCTTCTTCTCCCGCTGCCACCACGATCTGCCCGTCGCTGAGGGAGCCGCTGAGGCGGTACGTTCCGGCGGCGCTGATGGTGACGGTGTTGCCGTCAACGGCCACCCCGGTGGAGGACGACGACGTCACTTTGCTGCCGCCGTCGGCCAGGCTGATTGCCACTTCAGTTGCGGCGTCCCACGTGAGGTCGTCGCTGTCGTAGTGGGTGTCTTCCTCAATGGTGGCGGCGGTGACTGCCTGCTGGGTGGTGCCGGTGGACGTGGTGCCGGTGGAGTTGGAACTCGTGGCGGCGGTGGAGCAGCCTGCGAAGGAGATGGCCAGGGCGACGGCGGCAACGGAAAGGGAAGTGCGGAAGGAGCGCATGGTGGATTCCTAGGTCTGTGGAGGGAAAGCCAGTGGAAGGGGCGGCCAAAGCAGGGGACGATCAGTGCAGGGGACGCAGGGGCATCCTGCGCCGAAGGGTTTGGTTCCAGCGATTGGCCGGGAGTTCGGGATGGAGGGCGGCCATGCCGGTGGCGAACTTGGAGATCCGGCAGGGGCGGACGCCGTGTGCCCACAAGTGCCTGTCCAGGGGGCCGGGAGCGGAACCGGATTTTGTTTCCACCACCACCGCATTGTCCAAAACCCACGGCTGGCCGTCGGGGGCCTGCCACGTGACATCGGAGTCGATGGTGGCGCGGCTGCCGGATCCGGGGAGGTACAGGGTGGTGCGATCGTAGCGGGTGGACAAGACCGGCTCCAACGGGCCGAACGCAACATCGCCGATGGTTGCTGCGAGTGTCTCGTTGACGTATGCCAGCCCCTCCTCGGTCAACCGGTCGCGGTCGCACAGCTCATAGGGGATGCGCTCCTTGACGGTGGCCTCGCGGGCGCCTTCAGTCTTGACTTCCAGGAAGCTTACGGCGCTGTCCACATAGGTTCGTGTGCGGATCTTGAACCGACGGCGCCGGCCATGTGCGGCGAGCATGTAGCTGTCCAAACCGGGCGTATCGAAGTAGACGGAGTCGTAATCGAACGTCCGCTTCCCGTCCATTTCCAGGACCCGGGCTTCGGTGCTGAAGGTGCTGAGGACCTTGCGTGCCGTTGCCGATGGAACCAGATACTTGCGATCAACCCGGGTCAGCAGCGCGGCTTCCGTGGTGAGTTCTTCAAGCCCGACGGCGGGCAGCTCGCTCAGCTGCGGGATGATCGCTTGGGCGTCGATGCGGCTCATGCGACACCGGCCGAGGTGGGTACGGACTGCCGGGTTTGCTGCGATGCAGGCTGCGGGGCTTGGGCCGGCAGTTCCTCCGGCGCCGGGGTCAGCGCGCCGGCCGGCTGGTTGAAGCCCAGCTGTGAGTGCCGCGGCTGGGACAGGTCCTGGTGGAGGGGGCGGACCGCGTACCGGACGTCAACAATGGTTTTGTCGTTGACCATGTCCAGTTCTTGGATGGTGGCCGAGTGGACCGTCCCGTTGAGGACTTCCTCCAGCCGGGCGTAGAGCTCGGGCTCGCTGTTGATGGCCCGGTCCAGCACCACGATCTGGTGGCGGTAGGCCGGGAGGACCCGGGGGTTGTCGCCGACGAACATCACCAGCAGAACCAAGGCCATCAGGGAAAGGGTCAGCCAGAGCGGTTCGACGCCGATGCCTGCGATCAGTCCCAGCGCCAACGCCGAGAAGTAGTAGGCAACTTCGTGCTGGGCGAGTTCCGTGGACCGGAGGCGGATGATGGAGAGAACACCAAACAAACCCAGTCCCAAGCCAACGCCGGCGGCCGAACCGGACAATGCTGTGGCGACTGCCAGGACGCCGACGTTCATGCCCAGGTATGAAACAACCAGGTCGCGGCGCCGGTGCCGGCGGAGGTAGAGGGCGAGCGTCAAAATGGTGATGGCGGCCAGGTCTGCCGCTATGAGGATGATGGTGTTCATCAGTTACTCCGGAATCTCTTGGGGGATTGATCTCCACTTTTCCCGGCGAGGCTGTGTTGAAACTGTGCCGGGACCAAGGCTGGGATATGTGTTTCGACGGCGGTGGCTTCCGTTGGCGTGGCCCGCGCCTTCCGGACGAACAGGAACCGTTGCTGCACGGCATAGCTGATGCCCAGCAGGGTCAGTTCGGTGACGAGCTTTGCCAGGAGATCCGGGATAGCCAGTGAAGTGAGGGTCCACATCGCGGCGTAATTGGCGGACAACAGGACGAGCACCAGGGCTGCATAGCCTGTAGCCGCGGCACGCAACGAAGTGTCCTTGCCGTGCTCAAACACCAGGCGCCGGTTGATCATGAAGTTCACCGTGGCGCTCACCAGCCGGGCCCCCACCACCGCCAGCAGAAGGGAGTCCGTCACGGCGCTCAGGAGCAGGAACATGACCATGTCCACCGCGAACGCGGACACGGACGAGCCAAGGAACTTCAGCAGCGGTGCGTAGATCCTGATCGAGTCGGCCACGGGACGGAAGTGCGAGCCCGAGTTGTGGTCCAGATAGACGGTGGCTATTTCCACACTCTCGATGCCGTAGCCGGCCTGTTTCGCCTCCAGCAGCAGGTTGAGTTCGTACTCGTATCGCTGCCCATGGACGGTCAGCAGCCAGGGGATCATATCCGCCCGGTAACCGCGGAGGCCCGTTTGCGTGTCCGTGATCCGTTGACCGGTCGCGAGCCTGAACAGACCCCGCGTTACTGTGTTGCCGAACCTGCTCCGGGCGGGGACGTTTTCGGTGAAGTTCCGGCAGCCCAGGACCATTGCAGCCGTGACGTGACGGACGCGGTCGGCAACGGCAATAATGTCGGCCACTCCGTGTTGGCCGTCGCTGTCGGCACAGACCACGTCATGGCCCGGGAAGCGCTCGGCGATGAAGGCGAAACCGCTTTTCAGGGCGTGGCCCTTGCCGCCGTTCACGGCGTAACTGAGCACCTGGCACCCAAGCCGCGCGGCGTCGTCGAACGTGTCCTTGTAGTCAGGCCCGGAGCCATCGTCCACCACCACGATGATCAGCCACGGATCGGCTTCCCGAAGTTGGCGGACAAGGGCCGTGAGCTGGTGGTCCGGCTCGTACGCCGGTATGAGGATGATCATGACTGGGCGATGTAGAGGATGTCCGAGGTGCCGCGCTCTTTGTTCTCGCCAAGAGGGTTGTTCACCATAGAACCGTTGAAGTACATGGTGGAGGAACCGCCGCCGTCGATGTTGTACGCGGTGGTGGCACCCAGGTCCTTCATAATCTGTGCTAGACCAGTCATGGTGACGCCGGCGCTGTAGCCGGGACTGCGGCCGTCCACCACCACGAACATCAAGTGGTTCTCATCGATCACGCCCACGGCCGTGCGGGGCTGCTCGCCCTGGATGGAGTGGTTGCCGAAGTTAGTATCAACCTCCACGTCCTCGATGCGCGAGGCGATCTGGCCGTTGTCCAGCAGCGAAGGCCCGAAGGAGAGTGTGTTCCATACGCCGTCCGCGATGAGCTGGTCGGCGGTGGTGGTGGTCTCGTCGTACACCTCGACGGTGCCGTCCTTATAGAAGGCGAGCCCTTGCCGCGCACCCTCATCCCTGTACACCACACCGTTGCGGATCACGATGCCGGTGTCGCGGAAGCCGTAGTAGTCGCCGTTGATGGCAAAGATTGCGTTGTGGTCCTCGGCGATCGCGGACGTGGTCTCGGTGATGTTCCCGCCATACGTGTCCTCGGCAAACGCCGACTTCAGCGTGGTGGCATCATCAAGCACGACGTCGGCAACGTAGTAGGTGACGGTGTCGTCACCGCTGCCGGTGGTCACGGTTGAGATGGTGACACCCGTGTCGCCCGAGGTGTACGAGGTATCGGTGACCACGGCGCTCGCCGACGTGTCAGCGGAATTCTCGTCCGTCGTCGTGGTTGTGGTGGTTCCGGTCTGGCTTGCCTCGTACTCGGAGACGTTGGTGATCTCAGCGTGCGGGACCACGAACCGGTCGAGGGCCCAAGCTGCAGCACCACCGGCAGAAAGAGTGACCGCCAGAACGGCGGAAATCACGGCGCGCCGTGTCCGGCCGCCCTTACGGTGTTCAGTCTGTGGAGGAGTCATTCCTCATTTCTACGGAGCAAGGCTACGCCGGAGGTTTGCCCAACATATGCGGGGGCTGTGAAGGTTTAGATCCTGTTGCCGGCCGCCAACGCCGCCTGTTCAATGCGTGCCCGGTGGGCTGCCCATTCTTCCGTGGTCCGGCCGGGGATGTTCGGATCCCCGGACCTCTGTCCTATGGAGCCGTCAATGAGCTCCCTGATGATGTCTGCATGCCCTGCATGGCGGGCGGTCTCCACGCACATGTGAACCAGGATTTGGTGGAGCGTCACGTTCTTCTTCTCCTCAGACCACCACGGCACCACGCCCGGCGCATCCAACGGGAGGGACTCGATGGTCTCATCGCTGTGTTTGGCGGAAAAGTGGTGAAGCTCCAGGATCTCCTCCCGGCTCTCGGAAGCAGGGACCCACATATCGGAATCCGGCTCGGCGTCGTCCGCCAGCCAAGGCAAGTCTCTGCCACTTGGCCGTCCGAAGGTCACCCCGAAATAGTCCAGCTCCACGCTTGCCACATGTTTCACCAAGCCCAGCAGACTGGTGCCTGTGGGCGTCATGGGCCGCCGGGCGTCGTACTCACTCAGTCCGTCCAGTTTCGCGAGCAGATCCGCCCTCCGGAGCTGCAAATAGCGGTGCAACGTCGCTTTGTCATCCATGCTGAGCACTCTACCGAAGGGGCCGGGCGGTGGGGCCGGGCACCGAGTTCGCTGGAAACGAGCCAATACCCCCGGATACCTCCAGCGATCTCGCAGCGTTCCCGAGACGTGGGACTGCGGTGGTGCATAGACCCCGACGGCGCTGCTACCGCGGACTCTTGTCGATCACGCAGAAGCGGTTGCCGTCAGGGTCCGCGAGGACCACGAAGTCCGGCTCCTCGGGATACATGTCCCAATCGACGTGCCGGGCACCGAGGGCGATCAGCCGTTCCACCTCAGCGCCCTGATCGTCCGCGTAAAGGTCCAGGTGAATGCGGGGATGCTCCTGCACAGGTGTCTCACTCAGCATGAGGGCCAGCTGCGGGCCGGGGCCGGACGCAGGAACCAGGATCACCCAGGTGTCGTCCCCCGGCTCGCGGGGAACATAGCCCAGCGCTTCGTGCCAGAAGGTCGTTGCGCGGGCTATGTCATTGACACCCAGGACAGTGCTGCCGATGGTCAACATCGGCCCAGCCTAGCCGCGAGTTGCCTTACATGTCTTGTCCTCGGCGGAGCACAAATGCCACAGTGAACCCATGGCCACAGAAGACGATGTCAGGCGCATCTGCCTGGCTATGCCCGGAGTGACCGAGCGGCCCAGCTGGGGGCAGCCCGCGTGGTTCGCCAAGACGCTCATGGCACGCATGTGGGAAGAAGGCGTGGGCACGGTGAAGACCCACGAACGTGAAGCGCTCGCAGCCATGAGACCGGACACGTTCTTCTGGACGCCGCATCACGATCAATCACCGCAACTGATGTTGATCCGGTTGGAGAACGTGGACGTGGAAGAGCTCGACGAGCTTCTGCAGGAGTCGTACAGAATTGCCGGCGCCACGCGCAAACCCAACTAGGGGACGCAGGCTAGACTCTGCCGCATGGGGGAACACAACACATCAGTGGAACACAACACACCGCAGCCTGCACCGAAAGCGGCCGCCGTCGTCGTGCCGTTGCTTGGCTTGATCGCCGTGATCGTGGGGGTGATGGTGGCCTGGACCAACCAAAGCGCCAGCTTCGGTTGGTTCGCCTATGCACCGCTGAGTGACAAGGTCTTTCTGGCCGACGGTGCAGTCATGGTCAGCCAAGGCACGCAGATTGGGCTGGCTGTGACGGTCCTTGGGCTGCTGGTCCTAGCGTTCTGGGCCGGACTCGCCATGGGTCGCCGCCGCTGAGTTCGCCGGAAAACGACGAAATCGCCGGATAGCTCCAGCGAACTGGCAGCTTTCCGGCGATCTCGGCGCAAGCAACAGGCCTAGGTGAGCTTCACCTGGCGGTTCATGTCCTTGTACAGCAGGTAACGGAACTCGCCCGGACCACCGGCGTAGCAAGCCTGCGGGCAGAACGCGCGCAGCCACATGAAGTCGCCGGCTTCCACCTCAACCCAGTCGTTGTTGAGCAAGTACATGGCCTTGCCCTCCAGGACGTACAGGCCGTGCTCCATGACGTGGGTCTCCGGGAAGGGGATCACGCCGCCGGGCTGGAAGGTGACGATGTTGACCTGCATGTCGTGCGCGAGGTCGCTGGAGTCCGTGAAGCGGGTGGTCTTCCAAACATCGTTGGTGTCCGGCATGGACGTGGGCTCCACGTCCTTCTCGTTGGTGACGAAGGACTTGGCTTCGAACCCTTCCAGGCGCTCGTAGGCTTTGCGGATCCAGTGGAAGGAAACGATGTCATCGGAGACGTTCTCCAGGCCCCACTCGGCGCCCGCGGCAAGGTAGGCGTAGCCGCCCTCTTCGAGGTGGTGCAACTCGCCGTCGAGGGTCAGGTTGACCTGGCCCTTGGTGACGAAGATGACGCCTTCAACGCCGGATTCGAACTCGGCTTTGGGAGCCCCGCCGCCCGGTGCGATTTCCACGATCAGCTGGGAGAACGTGGTGGCGAAGCCGGAGATGGGGCGCGCGATGATCCACGACCGGGTGTTGGTGAAGCCCGGCAGGTTGCTGGTGACGATGTCCGTCATGACGCCCTTGGGGATCACCGTGTACGCCTCGGTGACGATTGCCCGCTCAGTGGTGAGGTGGGTCTGCGGCGGCAGGCCGCCTTGCGGGTAGTAGTACTTGCCCATGCGAAATGCTCCTATCAGTGGGAAGTCGGTTGCGCGAGCCGCGGGTGCGCCAGTGCGGTCAGCTGTGAAAGTTCGACGCCGGCAAGCGCCTTGACCTCGTCGGTCCCCACTGCGCCGCACTGGACGCCGCGGAGGACGAAGCCAGCGAGGGCACGGGCGGTGGCGGGTTCATCCATGACCCCGCCTTCGGTGCGTTCAACGTAGTTGCGCAGGCGCAGGGCCGCGGCAGGCAGGCCTTCGCGGTAGAAAGCGTACGACGCCGAGAAACGGCTGGGCAGTTGGGCGGCGTGGAGATCCCAACCCTGGTAGTAGCCGTTTTCCAGGGAGCGACGAACCAAGCGGCCGTGCAGCTTCCAGGCGTCTTCCACGCCATCGCCCACAGGGATGATGTTGGTGGAACCGTCGGAGAGACGGATGCCCGTTCCGGCGACAGCGAGCTGCATGACTTCCTTGGCGAAGTCGGCCACCGGGTGCTCCATGGACTGGTATTCCGCGGAGATTCCGAGTGAGGCGCTGTAGTCGTAGGTCCCGTAGTGCAAGGCGCTGATGCGGCCCGGAACTACGTGGGGGAGTTGTGCCACAGGGGAGGTTCCGTCAGCACCAATGATGAGCTGCGGGGTTTCCACCTGCACTTCGAAGCGGAGCCGGCCGGCGGGAAGCCCGTGGACTTCTTCAAGGCGGGACACTGCGAAGTCCATGGCCTGCACCTGGGCCACCGTGGTGACCTTGGGCAGGGTGAGGATCAGTCCGGCGGGGAGTTCGCCGGCCTCAGCAAGCGTGGAGACAAAGCGGTCCAGCGTCTTCAGGCCACGGGCCCGTGTGGGTGCTTCGAAGCACTTGAAACGGATGCCGATGAAGGGCGGAGCCGTGCCGGCCGCAACCGCAGTGGCAACAGCCTTGGCGGCAGCAACGGCGTCGGCGTCTTCTGCCTCATCGCCGCGGTCTCCGTAGCCGTCTTCGAAGTCCAAACGGAGGTCTTCGATCGGTTCGGAGGTCAGTTTGGCTGCAACCCGGGAGGCAACAGCGGCAGCCAAATCAGGCTCCTGGCCCAACAGCTGCCCGAGCTTTTCCAGGCCGCCGTGAGCTTCCGCCGTCGCCAGTGCCTGTTCGCCCCACTCAGCCGCAAGGGAGGGTGTGAAGCGGTCGGCCGGGACGTAGACGGTGTGGATTGGCTGGCGTGAGCCGTCGTCGCCGGGGTAGTTGCGGTCCAGCAGCTGGTCCGTTGCCTCAAGCTGCGATTCGATGCGGGCCAGGTCCGAGGAAGAGAATGAGCCCATCTCAGCCCACCAGCTCGTACGCGGGGGTGGTGAGGAAGTCCGTGTAATCGTCGGACAAACAGATGTCCTCAATCAGCTTGGACGCGGGCTCGTAGTACTTCTTGAAGTTCTCGTCGCCGAATTCGATCCGCAGGCGCTCGGTTTCTTCGCCCAGGATCCGGGTCACCAGTTCGCGGGTCACAGTGTTGCCGGTGTCTGCGAGGACTGACTTGTTGCGGATCTGCTGCCACACCTGCGAGCGGGAGATTTCCGCGGTTGCGGCGTCTTCCATGAGGTTGTGGATGGCAACCGCACCGCTGCCGGAGATCCAAACGCCGGTGTAGGCGACCGCGACGTACAGGTTCAGGCGCAGGCCGGCTTCGGTGACGTGGCCTTCGGCGGAGGCGACGTCGATGAGCTGCTCGGCGGTGACGTCCACCTCGGGGCGCTGCTTGTCCAGCTGATTCTTCTTACCGCCGTTGGCAGGGTCTCCCAGCACGGAGTCGAACACTTCGCGGCAGGTGGAGACCAGGTCCGGGTGGGCAACCCAGGAGCCGTCGAAGCCATCGTTTGCTTCGCGGGTCTTGTCGGCGCGGACCTTGTCGAAGGCTGCGGCGGTGACGTCCGGCTGCTTGCGGTTGGGGATGACGGCGGCCATGCCACCCATGGCGAAGGCGCCGCGCTTGTGGCAGGTCTTGACCAGAAGCTCGGTGTAGGCGCGCATGAACGGAGCGGTCATGGCAACGGTGGCGCGGTCCGGGAGGACAAACTCCTCGCCGGCATCACGGAAGTACTTGATGATGCTGAAGAGGTAGTCCCAGCGGCCGGCGTTCAGGCCCGAGGCGTGATCGCGCAGTTCGTAGAGGATCTCGTCCATTTCGAATGCTGCCGGAATGGTTTCGATGAGCACCGTGGCGCGGACACTGCCCTGCGGGATGCCGAGGAAGTCCTGGGCGAAGACGAAGACCTCGTTCCAGAGGCGGGCCTCCAGGTGGCTCTCCATCTTGGGCAGGTAGTAGTACGGACCCTGACCGTTGAGGAGGAGCTGCTTGGCGATGTGGAAGAAGTGCAGGCCGAAGTCCACCAGCGCACCCACGGCGGGTTCGCCGTCGATCAGCAGGTGCCGTTCCTCCATGTGCCAGCCACGGGGGCGGGCCACCACAACGGCCAGGGGAGCGTCGGTGCGGAGACGGTATTCCTTGCCTTCGGGCGAGGTGTAGCTCAGGGTTCCCTGGGCGGCGTCGCGGAGGTTCAGGATGGCGTCAATAACGTTGGGCCAGGTGGGAGTGCTGGCGTCTTCGAGGTCCGCAAGCCAGACCTTGGCGCCGGAGTTGAGGGCGTTGATGGCCATCTTGGCCGGGGTTGCCGGGCCGGTCATCTCAACGCGGCGGTCCTGCAAAGCTGCCGGTGCCTCAGCGACCTTCCAGTCGCCGTCGCGGATGTCCTGGGTCTCCGGGAGGAAGTCCAGGCGGGAGGTGTCGGCAACCTTCTGGCGCTTGACCTGACGGGCTTCCAGCAGCTCGTTGCGGGTGCCGGCGAAGCGCTTGTGCAGTTCCTCGACGAAGGCCAGTGCCTTGGGGCTAAGGATTTCCTCGGCGCGATCGATCGGCCGGGGATCAGTGACTGTGATAGCCATGTGAGCGGATTCCTTTGTTCTAGAGGGCGCTGGCGGCGTTGGCGTGCGCAGCGTTGGCTACGGCGGTCGCTACGTCGGCGGCAACATGAGGATCGAAGACGCTGGGGATAATGTAACTCGCGTTGAGCTCATCGTCAGCCACCCGGTTGGCGATTGCTTCGGCAGCGGCCACCAGCATGTTCGGCGTGATGTCCGAGGCTCCGGCGTCCAGCAGGCCGCGGAAGAAACCGGGGAAGGCCAGAACGTTGTTGATCTGGTTGGGGAAGTCGCTGCGGCCGGTAGCAACCACGGCTGCGTGCTTGGACGCGATCACGGGGTCGATCTCCGGGGTGGGGTTGGCCATGGCGAACACAATGGCGTCCTCTGCCATGGAAGCAACCTGCTCTTCGCCGATCACGTGCGGAGCGGAGACGCCGATGAAGACGTCGGCTCCCTTGAGGGCGTCATGCAGGGTGCCGGAGAAGCCTTCTTCGTTGGTGTTCGCGGCGATCCAGCTGCGGTGCTCGTCGCCGTATTCTTCGCCGGAGTGGATGGCGCCGGAGCGGCCGGCGGCGATGATGTGCTGCGCACCCTGGGCCTTGAGGAGCTGGATGATGGCCGAGCCGGCAGCGCCGACGCCCGAGACAACAATCTTGACCTCGGAGAGCTTCTTGTCCACAACACGCAGGGCGTTGACCAGGGCAGCGAGCGTGACGATCGCTGTGCCGTGCTGGTCATCGTGGAATACCGGGATGTCCAGTTCTTCGCGGAGGCGGTTCTCAATTTCGAAGCAGCGCGGTGCAGCGATGTCTTCAAGGTTGATGCCGCCGTAGACGGGGGCCATGGCCTTGGCGATCATGATGATCTCTTCGGTGTCCTGGGTGTCCAGGCAGACCGGCCAGGCGTCAACGTTGGCGAACTGCTTGAACAGCGCAGCTTTGCCTTCCATCACGGGAAGGGCAGCGGCGGGGCCGATGTTGCCCAGGCCCAAGACGGCCGAACCGTCGGTGAGGACGGCGATGGTGTTGCGCTTGACCGTCAGGTTGCGTGCTGCGGCCGGGTCCTCGGCGATGGCCATGCAGACGCGGGCGACGCCGGGAGTGTAGGCACGCGAGAGGTCGTCGCGGTTGCGCAGGGCTACTTTGGGGACGACTTCGAGCTTGCCACCGAGGTGCATGAGGAAGGTGCGGTCCGAGACGTGCTGGACGGTGACGCCGTCGAGGGCGTTCAGGGCGTCCTTCACGCGGCCTGCGTGGTCGTCGTCCGTGGTGTTGCAGGTGACGTCAACAACGATCGTCTCGTGGTGGGATTCCGTGACGTCCAGTGCGGTGATCGCTGCACCGGCTGCGCCGACGGCTGCTGCCAGTTCACTGGTAGCTGTGAAGCTCGACGGTGCGGCGACGCGCAGGGTGATCGAGTTTCCGGGGCTCGGATTCGCCATTGAAATTCCTCCTGTAAGGCCCGTTCCCGGGCCGCCGTTCCAAACTGAATGTTTTCGTATTATGGATATTATTATCTACAAAGTGGAAACACAACCCCTTGCTTGGTCATGTTCGGTGTCATCGCGCAGGTACCGGTTGTGCTGTATGTTGGGTGTTCTAAGCAATTCTTTTCACGCTGCGGATAAGAGTTGTCGGAATCTGAGTCATTGGAGACAAGGGAATGGCTGAAAAAGCCTCCGGAGGCGTGCAGTCCGTTGAGCGCGTCTTTGAACTGCTGGAACTGATCACGGACGCGGGCGGCGATGTCACGCTGAGCGAGCTTTCGTCGTCCACTGACCTGCCCTTGCCCACTATTCACCGCCTTTTGAGGACTCTGGTGTCCCTGGGCTACATCCGTCAGCTGCCCAACCGCCGCTACGCCTTGGGGCCGCGGCTCATCCGGCTCGGTGAAGGTGCCAGCAAGCAGCTCGGTGCCGTGGCCCGTCCGCAGCTGAAGACCCTCGTGGAACGCCTCGGCGAAACCTCCAACATGGCCGTGCTGGACTCGGACATGGTCATCTACGTAGCCCAGGTCCCCTCCATGCACTCCATGCGCATGTTCACCGAGGTGGGCCGCCGCGCCCACACGCACGATACCGGCGTGGGCAAAGCCATCCTGGCCCAGCTGGACGACGAGGTTGTCCGCGGCATCGTGGCCCGTACCGGCATGCCAACCCCCACGGCCAAGAGCATCGGGGACATCGACTCCCTGCTCGCAGACCTCAAACTCATCCGCGAACGCGGCTACTCCATTGACGAGGAAGAGCAGGAGCTCGGCGTCCGCTGCTTCGCCATGGCCGTGCCCAACGCGCCCACTCCCACCGCGATCTCCGTCTCCGGACCCATCACCCGTGTGGACCAGAGCTTCGCCGACCGCGCCGTGCCCATGCTGCGCGAGGCTGCCATGGCCATCTCCGCGGAGCTCAACCAGAACTAGTTTTTCTGTTCGCTTCCGCCCAGTTGGCACTTAACGCCCATGTCCCAGGACATGGGCGTTTCTGCTACCTCGGCGCGGGTTTTGAGCGCGTGGCCTTCTTCAGCATCGCGTTCACCACCAGCGGGTGAACCGGCTGCACCACGGCAAAGTACAGCTTCCCGCGCCACCCTTTAAGCTCGACGGCGGTAGTCACCCGGATCAGCCGGCTCACCGGGTCCACGCCCACGGCCGCTGCGAAGTTCAAGTGTTTGTCCCGGACGTAGATCAGCGCTTCCTCACCTGACTGGTCCGTCACTTTGAAGGTGTCCCGTGGTGCCTTGGGAACGCCGATCAAAGGGACCAGTGCCTGGCGCAAACCCATGGCGGCGGAAACCCAACGCGGCATGGAGTCCAGGGAGAACAGCCGCTCCGCCCATTCCGTGGGGTCTGTGTCCGTGCCTGTGTCCGTGCCTGCGCTGTCCGGGAGCGTGGCCAGGCAAACGTCCGCATAGTCCGGCTTGGGGATCTCCCGGAAGGCCAGTGAATGGAAGCACGGAGCTGGCTGGGTGCCCGCTTCCTGTGTTCCAGTCGATGGGGTTCCGGCTTGCTGGGTCCTGGACTCTTCGGTCATGGCCTGATCCTACGGTGGCCTGCTCTTGAAGTGAGCGGGCTGGGACGGTGAGCTGCCCGCGGGGCCGGGTTCCGGCGTCGTACATTTCCTGCCGACCGCATGCGTCCGCATGCCCTGTGAGCCGACAAAAGGCGGCAGTGTCCCCCAAGGAACCACTGCCGCCTTTTGTTACCTGCGCCTGTTGGAGTTAGTGCTCTGAGGCGCTGGAGGTTTTGAGCGGGACTTCCTTGCCGTCGGCATCAATCAGTTTGCCGTTCTCAAAGCGGTCGCCTTCGCTGAGGCACTTGATGTCCTCTTCGCTGACGATCCTGTCAGTGCCCGCAACGAACACTGACTGGTTGTCCGAGTTGCCGGCCTTGAGGTGGTTGAAGAGGATGTTCAGCAGGATTGCCATGACGGCGGCCGAGCTGATGCCGGAGTGGAAGATCGTGGAGAACCAGGAGGGGAAGGCGTCGTAGAAGGACGGTGCCGCGATGGGGATCATGCCGAAGCCGATGGATGCTGCCACGATGATCAGGTTCATGTTGTTCTTGTACTCAACCTTGGCCAGGGTACGGATACCGCTGGCTGCCACCGTACCGAAAAGCACCACGCCGGCACCGCCCAGCACGGGCGTCGGAACCGCTGCCACAACGCGGCCCAGAATGGGAAGGAGGCCCAGGATCACCAGGATGAGGCCGCCGGCGCTGACCACAAACCGGCTCTTGATGCCCGTGATGGCCACAAGTCCCACGTTCTGGGCGAAGGCGCTCTGGGTGAAGGAGTTGAACAGCGGGGAGATGGCGCTGGAGAGCATGTCTGCGCGGAGGCCGTCGCCGATGCGGCGCGAGTCAACCTTGGTGTCAACGATCTCGCCCACTGCAATGATGTCCGCCGAGGTCTCGGTCAAGGTCACCAGGATGACGATCAGCATGGAGATGATCGCAGCGATTTCGAAGGTGGGAGCGCCGAAAGCGAACGGCGTGGGGAATGCGACGATGTCGCCCTGGCCCACCTTGGAGAAGTCAGCCATGCCGGCGATGAACGCGATGATGGTGCCGATCACCATGGCCAACAGGATGGAAAGCCGGGAGATGGCAGCGTTGCCAACCTTGCTCAGGAGCAGGACTACACCCATGGTTGCTGCCGCGAGGCCGATGTTGGCCATGCTGCCGTAGTTATCTGCCTTGGCGTTGCCACCCATGGCCCAGTTCGCTGCCACCGGCATCAGTGTCAGGCCGATGGTGGTGATGACCGTTCCTGTGACCACCGGTGGGAAGAATTTGATGATCTTGGAGAACAGGGGAGTGATGGCCAGGCCGATCAGCGAGGCCACAATGACCGAGCCGAACACCGCCTGGATCCCGCCGCCGCCTTGAACGATCGCCACCATGGTGGAAACACCGGCGAAGGAAACACCCTGGACCAGAGGCAACTGCGAACCGAACCACGGAATGCCAACGGTCTGCAGGATGGTGGCCAGGCCGCCAACGAACAAACAAGCGGCGATGAGGAGGCCGATGTCCTGGGAGGACATGCCGGCAGCTGCACCAATGATCAGCGGGGGTGCAATGATTCCGCCGTACATGGTGAGGACGTGCTGGAAGCCGTAAGCGAAGGTGCTTCCAATGGAGAGACGCTTATCCTCGGGCCGTTCCGGCTTGTGGGCCTGCGAGGAGGTGGTATTCGCAGGGCGGGATTTCTTCTTGATGTTCATGGCAGACTTTCTGGGTTCATGGCAGACGTCTTCGTCTGGCTAACTGTGTCTGGCTAACAAAATCTTTGGTTTTGGGGTTGGCTTTGTGTGCAGGTCCGGCCTTTACGGGGCGCCGTTGGGGGGACCTGCACACAAAACCTTGGGGTGATGCGGGTTTAGTGCGGTTTAGTGCGGTTTAGCAGAAGCCGGCGATGCCGCTCCAGGCAACCGGCGCAGCGTCGATGTTCTCGCGCTGGACTGTTGCTTCAATGAGGCCGTACGGACGGTCCGCGGCGAAGAAGACCTCGTTGGGGTTGTCCAGGCCGAACGGGCTCAGGTCAACCAGGAAGTGGTGCTTGTTGGGCATGGAGAACTTGATCTCATCCACTTCGCTGTGTGCTTCCAGGACCTTCTTGCCCATGTCGAACAGCGTCTGCTGCAGGGCGTGGGAGTAGTTTTCCGTGAAGCCTTCAAGCAGGAGGGCCTTGATGTCCTCGTAGCTCTTGTTGAAGTCCGTGCCGGCAAAGTCCAGGTTGGTGTTGTAACGCCAGCGGGCGGATACATCGGTGGCCAGGATGCGGTCGGTGGTCTCCGGCAAGGTGGTGTACTTGTCGCGCGGGTAGCCAACAAAGCCGGACTGCGTGGTCTTCAGGACTGTCAGGTCCTTGAGACCGGAAATCAGGTGCGTGGTTGCGCCATCACGGACGACGACGGCGGTACGCACCTCTTGTCCGTTGCGGACGAAGCTGTGATCGTGTCCCTCGCCGTGGGCCTGGATGCGATCCCAGCTGTAGGCTTCGGCTTCCCAGCGGCCGCCGGTAACCCAATCGAACCCGCCGGTGAAGTGGTCTGCGAGGCGAAGCAGGAAGGACTCCGGTGAGCCTACGCCTTCACGGGCGAATGCGTAGACGGTGTTCTTCTGGGTATCGGTGGCAACAACGTGGCCGTTGTCGCCTTCGAGGTGGGCGGCCTGGAAGTCGCCGCGCAGCTGCGAGGTGACGTTCAGGTCTTCGATGTGGTGGCGGTCCGTATCCCGGGTGACCTTGACGACGCGGACTTCTGCTTTGCCGTACTGGTTTTCGCCGAGGACGATGTTGTTGCTCATGGTCATATCCCAACTTCTGTGAGGTGGAACCTAGGTTCCATCAATGAAATTAAGCGCGTGTTTCCACTGCGTTTCTGGTGGCGCCGACCCAACAAAAAAGAGCCGACATCCATTGATGCCAGCTCATTACGACCCTGCCTGCTGCTCTCAGGTTACGTGACCTACGCCACGAACTAATTCGAGAGTAGCGCACTATTTCGTCTTGTGTATACGGGTTTCGAAGGATCGTTATGAAGCATCCAAATGTGACCGCGGCAACTCGCTTTGCTCCGCATGGGGTCTTGACGCCTCGTTTCGGGCCTGCCTACACTTTCCACATAACAATAAAAGATTTCCGGAGTACGGAAAACTGAGTGCACCAGAAAGAGGAGGAACAGATGGACTCGAAGGATACGAACAACGTCGTGGAATTCCCGGCGCCGGGTCAGGAGCTGTACCTGCCCTTCGGTGCCACAGATCCGGACTTCTACATTCCGGCCGACTGTGACCGCAAGGCCGGCGGGTTCTCCCGTTGGCTGCGCGCACTCCCGGTGTTCGGCCGGCAGCGCCCCTAGGATCTTTCCTGCATCCAACGGGCGCGGACTCTGCGCAACAGAGCCAACGAGGCGGGCAGCACCTGGGGAGGTGTTGCCCGCCTTTCCGCTGCCCGCCCGCCGTTTAGACGGCTGGCTGCGCCTTGGACGGCAGGAGTCGTCTAACCCGCAGCAAGCCGTCTATGCGGACTTTTCCACATAAGGACGAGCACACCTGTCCGGGGCCTGGGAGCTTGACGAAGCTTGGTTTATGACCAAAACACACCTTAGGGAGCTCCCCTCCGGCAAAGATTTGTGGCGTACCTCCGAACTCAACGAGGCCGGATTCAATGCCCGGGCCATAGCCGCGCTGGTGCGGGGAGGATTGCTGGTAAGGCTCCGCCGCGGTTGCTACATCCGCGGCAGCATCTGGGCCGCCCAAAAACCATGGGTGCGCAGCCGGCAACTCATCGCTGCCCACGCCCACGGAACGCTCACGACGTCGGGTGGCGGGTTGGTCTACAGCCACACCTCTGCTGCGCGCCTCCACCGGTTGTTCCTCTGGGACGTGGATGACCAAGTGCACGTAACTCAGGAGAAGACGCCCTCACCCGTCTCCCATGCCGCCGGAGTGGTGGCTCATTCCACTTTGCTCGGAGTTGGTGATGTCATCCAAGCAGACGGACTGGCGTGCACGTCTCTCGAACGTACGGTGGTTGACTGCTGCCTGATGCTGAACTACCGGCAGTCGCTGATACTGATGGACCACGCCCTTCGGTATGGAGTTGACGCCGCCAAACTGTGGGAAAAGTGCCAAGCGCTTGCCGGGAGAAACGGAGTACTTGCGCTGCGGCGTGCACTGGACAATGCCGATGCCCGCTCGGAATCTCCGGGTGAGACGTTATGCCGGGAGCTGCTCCAACGGCTGCGGATCCAGCCACCGGAACTCCAGGTCGAAGTGGACACCGTTGAGGGGCGGCACCGTATTGACATGGCCTGGCGCGCGAAGAAAGTGGCTCTGGAGTTTGACGGGCGGACCAAGTACTTCGACTATGCGCCCGTGGACGAGGTGATTTTTCGGGAACGGCTGCGCGAAAAGGCCCTGATGGAGCTCGGCTGGACGTTCCTTCGCATCAAATGGCGGGATCTGTTCCACGAGCAAGAGTTCAAGATGCGCGTGCTCCGGGCTCTCAGCAAACCCTGATAGACGACTCGCTGCGTATTAGACGGCTCGTACCGTCTAATACGCAGCAAGCCATCGAATCGGGCAGGCGCCGCCCTTACCCGGCAGCTACCCCGCAATCAGCTTCCGCGCCGCCGCTGAGTGCTCCGCGATGAGCCCGGCAACGTCCAGCCCAGGAATGGCACCGTCAACAACCCGCCAAGCACCGCCCACCATGACCCGGTCTGCCCGGTCCGCCCCGCAGAGCAACAAGGCCGCAACAGGATCGTGGCTTCCGGAGAAGCGCAGCTCGTCGGGCTTGAACAGAGCCAGGTCCGCCTGCAGGCCGGGGGCAAGCTGCCCGATGTCCGAGCGCCCCAAAACTGCGGCGGATCCACGGGTCGCCCACCCCAGTGCCCGCTCCACGGGCACGGAGGCGCCGTAACGGAGTCGCTGCAGGTACAGGGCCTGCCGTGCTTCGAGGATCATGTTGGAGGCATCGTTGGACGCCGAACCGTCCACTCCCAGCCCCACGGGAACGCCCGCTGCCTCAAGTTCCAGGACGCGTGCGGTGCCGGATGCGAGGCGCATGTTGGAGGTGGGGCAGTGCGCGACGGCGGTGCCCGCGGCTCCCAGCCTGGCGATCTCGTCGTCGTTGAAGTGGATGCCGTGTCCAAGCCACGTCCGGTTGCCCAACCAGCCCACGGACTCCAAATAATCCACGGTCCGCAGTCCAAACATGGATTTGCAGAAGTCTTCCTCGTCAATGGTTTCGGCAAGGTGAGTGTGCAGCCGGACGTCGAATCGTTCGGCCATGGCGGCGCTCTCGGCCATGATTTCCTTGGTCACGGAGAAGGGTGAGCAGGGGGCCAGCGCGATTTGCACAACAGCCCCATCGCCGGTCTGGTGATACTGACGAATCAGCCGTTCGCTGTCCTCAAGGATCGCTTCAGGTGACTGGACTGTGGTCCTGGGCGGCAGCCCGCCGTCGTCCTCTCCCAAGGTCATGGACCCGCGGGTCAACGTGGCGCGCATTCCCATGGCGCGGACGGCGGCTACTTCTATGTCGATTGCGTCTTCCATGCCGTCGGGGAAGAGGTAGTGGTGGTCGGCGGCGGTGGTGCAGCCGGACAGCAACAGCTCAGCCAGCGCCACCTGCACAGCGAGTTCGAGGCTGCGCGGGGTGAGCCGGGCCCACACAGGGTAGAGGTTTTGCAGCCACGGAAACAGGGGAGCGTTGGCCACGGGACCCCACGCGCGGGTGAGGGTTTGGTAGAAGTGGTGGTGGGTGTTGATGAGCCCGGGGAGCACCACATGGCCGGACGCGTCAAAGACGGTTGCGGGAGAAGAGGGCTGCCCGCCCGAAGGCACCAGCTCCAGAATTTTGCCGTCGGCAACAACCAGGCCGCCGCCGGCGTCGTGCTCGTTTGCGGTGAAGATACCCAGCGGGTTTTTGATCCAAAGTGGGGTCATGACAGGTTCCTTGTCTGGTCGGCGTGTACGCGTTCCAGCTCAGTTAGGCCCTGTCTGCTGATCCAGGTTGCCGGACCGTCAGAACGCGGCCCAGTCCGAAAAGCGTAAAATGGTCGACGGCGGCCGTCAACGCTTGCGGGCGGGTTCCGGTCACATTCGGGCACCAGGGCCGGCGCAAGCCCGCCCCATAAGTAATTTCGTATGACGAAATTAAATTTTCAAAAAACTATGGCGCGGCTCACAAACCCGGTGCTACGCTCTAACTGCCAAAGGCGGGCACCCGGACCTCGGGAAGCTATCTACCAGGCGCAACTTAACCTTCATCGCACATGCTGAAGCCTGGTAACCAAGCTAACTGGAGCTCCTCTCTGTAGCGCCCCCAAACAGGTCACCTGGCTTCCTCAGCACTAAGGAAGTCGCAACATGAGTACAACCGTCACGGCCGAGCAATTCCTGGCCACATCCATTGAGCTGGCTACAGCCAATGTCCTCAACAGTGGGGGCCCGTTCGGGGCCGTCATTGTCACCGCGGACGGACGAGCCTTCGAAGGCGTCAACCGCGTTACCGCAACGAACGATCCCACCGCACACGCAGAAGTCACGGCCATCCGTAACGCCTGCCGCGAACTGGGAACCTTCGATCTCAGCGGAGCAACCCTCTACACCAGCTGCGAGCCATGCCCCATGTGCCTGGCCTCCGCACTCTGGGCACGCGTTGACCGCGTGTTCTTCGCCGCAGACCGTCACGACGCCGCATCCGTGGGCTTCGACGACGCCGTCTTCTACGAGTACTTCGAGAACGACAACCGGGACGCGCTGATGCCGGTAGCCAAGCTGGAACTGGGCGACCCCCAGGCTCCGGAGGCCCTCCAGCCGTTCAACACATGGAACACGCTTGATTCCAGGATTGATTACTAGGGCCCGGTGGCTGACATGAATACCCTGGACAATGCAGAAATGCAGACAGCCGCTGAGAAGCAGGCTGCGCTTTTCCCCCATGGAGGCGACAGCGCAGAGCCCACAGCGGCAAAGCACACAGCAACCGGACTTGCCGGCGGTAACGGCAAGCCCCCGAACTTTCTGGACAAGTTCTTCCAGATCTCAAAGCGTGGCTCAACGCTGGCCCGTGAATTCCGCGGCGGCCTGGTCACCTTCTTCACCATGGCGTACATCGTCATCCTCAACCCACTCATTCTGGGTGGCTTCTCAGCGGAAAATGCCCCTACAGACGTAGCTGGCGGCTGGCTTTCAGCTGCACAGGTAGGTGCTGTTACAGGCCTGACCGCCGGCGTCATGACCATCATTTTCGGCCTGATCGCCAACCTTCCCTTTGGCCTCGCCGCCGGTCTGGGCATCAATTCCTTCCTTGCCGTGGCAGTCATTCAGGAAGTCACATGGCCCGAAGCCATGGGCCTGGTGGTCATCAACGGCATCCTGATTGTCCTCTTCGGTGCTACCGGTGCCCGGACGGCAATCTTCAAAGCAGTACCCAAGGAGCTCAAGGCCGCCATCACCGTTGGCATCGGCTTGTTCATTGCCTTCATCGGCTTTGTGGATTCCGGGTTCGTTCGCGCAACAACGGCCGGCCCGCCGGTCCAGCTCGGGGATAACGGCTCCATCACCTCCATCCCCACCCTCGTCTTCATCATTGGACTGCTGACCATGGGCATCCTCGTGGCACGCAAGATTCAGGGCGGCCTGCTGATCGGCATCGTCGCCACCACTGTCCTCGCCGCTGTTGCCGAGGCCGTGTTCCGCATCGGCCCCGGCTCCGCGGACAACCCCGGCGGCTGGCACCTCAACGTGCCTATCCTTTCCAGCCGGCTGGTGTCCGTCCCGGATCTGAGCCTGGTGGGCCAGTTTGATCTCTTCGGCTCCTTCGCCAGGATCGGCGGATTGGCAGCCACCATGTTGGTCTTCACTCTGGTGTTCACCAACTTCTTCGACGCCATGGGCACCATGACGGGCCTGGCCAAGAGCGCAGGCGTGGCACACAAGGACGGCACGTTCCCCAAGCTGAAGTCTGCCTTCATTGTTGAAGGCATGGGCGCAGTGGTGGGTGGCGCAACGTCCGGTTCGTCCAACACCGTGTACATCGATTCGGCTGCGGGAATTGGCGAAGGCGCACGGACCGGCCTGGCCTCGGTGGTTACCGGCCTGCTGTTCCTGGGCTCCATGTTCTTCACGCCGCTCACTTCGGTGGTGCCCTTGGAAGTTGCAGCAGCGGCCCTGGTGGTAGTGGGTGCAATGATGATGGCGCAGATCCGGGAGATCAAGTTCACCAAGTTCTCCATCACCCTCCCGGCCTTCCTGACCATTGTGACCATGCCGCTGACGTACTCCATCGCCAACGGCATCGGCGTGGGATTCATCTCCTTCGCAGTGATCAGTGCGGCGTCGGGCAAGGCAAAGAAAGTCCACCCGCTTATGTGGGTTGTCACGGCGGGGTTCATCATCTACTTTGCCCGCGGCCCCATCAACGCGCTGATGGGCGTCTAGCCCGGAGCCGCATCCCGCGCCGGCGGGTACTTATCCGGCACTCTGATCGGCGGTCCGCCGGTACCCACCGCACGAATAGGCGTCCGCCGTCGTGATCCTTCCCGAACTATACGGACTGGAAAAGGCACGACGGCGGGCGGCGGCTGGTGACCGGGCGCTCCGTCAGGGAACGGGGGCAGGGAGATGAAGCCCTTGCCCCCGTTCCTATGAACTCTTACTGATTGAACTTTTACTGATTAACCGCGACTACCCCTCAACATCCTCTGGAAATGAGAATATGAGGCAAGATCGCGCACTGCTCCGGCCGGGCTACCTGGCCGGACACCTGGAATAAGGATGTGTTGCCATGCTGGATCTGATGCCTTCACTGGGCAGCTGGCGGCCTGCGGTCTCCGGCCAACTGTGTGCTGTGGCCACGATCGTGGGGACCGGCGGTTCCGTGCCCCGGCCCTTGGGGACGTCCATGATGGTCTCCGAAAACGGCGAAATCCTGGGCAGCCTGTCCGGAGGTTGCGTTGAAGGTGCCGTGGTGGAGGCCGCCCTGGAAGCAATCCGCGACGGCGGCCCCCGCCTTGAGTCGTTCGGGTACAGTTCCGAGGACGCTTTCGCGGCGGGACTCACCTGTGGAGGGGAACTGGAAGTCCACATCCAGCCGCTCAAGGCCGGCTCGGCTGAACTTTCCATGTTCTCCGAAGCTCGGCGCCCTGCAGCCCTGATACGTCGGCTCGATTCCCACGGTGGCGTCATGGTGGTCCATGATCCCCTGCGGTTCCGGGCCATGGAATCGGAGGAGCTCGCCAGGTTGTTGGGCGACCACCCCTCCACACTCTTCGCCGCTGCTGCCCAGGTGGAGCCACTGCTCCAAGGCGGCCGCACCGGTCTGGTCCGCCTGGCGCCACCGGAGGGATGCATCGACGGCTGGGTCACCACGGAAAGGCTGGCTCTGCCCCCGCGCGAAGATGTCCAGCCTGAACCGATCAGCCTGTTCATTGAGAGCCGTTTGCCGGCCGCACGGATGGTGATCTTCGGTGCCAACGACTTCGGGGCGGCGTTACTCCCTGCCGGGCAGCTCCTCGGCTACAACGTCACCCTGTGCGATGCGCGGCCCGCGTTCGCTTCGCAAAGCCGTTTCGCCGGGGCGGATCAAGTGGTGACCGAATGGCCGCACCGCTATTTGGAAGCCGAGTCCGCAGCGGGACGCATCGACGCCCGCACAGTAGTGTGCGTTCTCACGCACGACCCCAAGTTTGATATTCCCTTGCTTCAGAGCGCCCTCGGATTGAAGCTGGCCTACGTTGGGGCCATGGGGTCCCGGCGCAGCCATCGGCAACGGGTTGACGCCTTGCTGGAGGCGGGCATGCCGTTGGAGTTCCTGGAGCGCCTTCATTCGCCCATCGGCCTGGACCTTGGCGCAGTGACTCCGGCCGAGGTAGCCGTGTCCATCGCGGCAGAAATCATCGCCGAGCGCGGTTCCGGCCCCAATACTTCCCAGGCCCCCGGCTTCCCTTCCCTCAGGGACAGCACCGGACCGATTCACCCAGCCCCGGTTAATCCATCCCCGATCCCGACGGCTACCCAACACCTCACTCAGGAGGACCCATGGACATGAACACGATCGAGGCCGTGGTCCCCACTACGGACCCGGCACAATGGCGCGACGGCGACGCCTGGCTCGCCGGAGGCACTGTCCTCTTCTCCTACGGCAGCACCGTTTTGAAGCGGCTTCTTGACCTTGGCCAAGCGGAATGGCCTGCCACTACTGTCTCCGATGCCGGAATCGAACTGGCCGCAACGTGCACAGTGGCCGAGCTCTACGCCCTGCCCGTATCCACAGAAGCAGCCAAACGTGAATGGCCTGGATTGGCTCTGATCCGCCCGTGCTGCGACTCGTTTGTGGCCTCGTTCAAGATTTGGAACATGTCCACGGTGGGTGGCAACATCTGCACTGGCCTGCCCGCCGGGCCCATGACTTCGCTGTGCGCGGGACTGGACGGCCTGGCCACCATCTTCAGCCCGGATGGCAGCAGCCGGGAGGTCCCCGTGGCGGACGTTGTTACGGGGGACATGCAGACCTCGCTCGCGCCGGGGGAGTTGCTCCGCAGCATCCATTTGCCTGCGTCAGCACTGTCCGCCCGCGTCGCTTTCCGGCGTTTGTCCCTGAGCAACCTTGGCCGCTCCGGTGTGCTGCTGATCGGGCGGCTGGACCCCGACGGCGGCCTGGTCATCACGGTGACCGCGTCCACCAAACGTCCGGTACAGCTGAGGTTCCCCGCCGGGCAGGTTCCCGACGCCGGGATGCTGGCTGACGCCGTCGGCGATTCCATTCCCTGGCCGCTGTACCACGATGACATCCACGGGCTTCGTGCCTGGCGGCGGGACATGACGTTCAAGCTGGCCGAGGAAATCCGGGCCGAGCTGCTGGGCGAATCCATCACCATATCCGGCGACTTCTGGCCCCCACATGCCACTTCGCCGCAGCCTTCCACCCAACCAGCCGTCCCGAACCTTCAGAAGGAGGCCCGCAATGGCAATTGAGATCAATGGTTCTGCCTCGCAGGCCACACCCCGCCCCGGACAATGCCTCCGGACCTTCCTTCGCGAGGAAGGCAACTTCGGCGTCAAGAAGGGCTGCGACGGGGGTGACTGCGGCGCCTGCACCGTGCACGTGGACGGCCAACCTGTACACAGCTGCATCTACCCGGCCGTCCGCGCCGAGGGCAAGGCCGTGACCACTATTGAGGGCCTCGCTTCCGCGGACGGTCTTCACCCTGTGCAGGAGCAGTTCCTCGAGGCCCAGGGCTTCCAGTGCGGCTTCTGCACCGCCGGGATGATGATGACCGCCGCAACGTTCGACGACGAGCAACGCGCCAACCTGCCCCGCAACCTCAAGGGCAATCTGTGCCGCTGCACCGGTTACCGCTCCATTGCGGACGCTGTCTGCGGTCATGGCGGCGACCACCAGCACGACGCCGGCGCTGACGTTTCGGGGGCGCATGCACCAGCCGCAGGAAAACCGGCCGCTGTGGAAGCGACTCCCGGCCAGCTCGGGGACAACGTTCCCGCGCCCGCCGGCCACGCCGTGGTCACCGGAACTGCCCGCTACGCCCTTGATGTTCCGGCCGAGGATCTTCCGGGCCTGCTGCACATGAAGCTCTTGCGTTCGCCGCACGCGCACGCCCGGATCGTGTCCATCAACAAGGCACCGGCTCTTGCGGTTCCCGGCGTGGTGGCGGTCTTCACCCATGAGGATGCGCCCCAGCTCTTGTTCTCCAGCGCCCAGCATGAGAATTACACCGACGACCCGGACGATACCCGCGTGCTGGACAACGTGGTGCGTTTCATCGGGCAGCGGGTTGCCGCGGTGGTGGCCGAGTCAGTGGGTGCAGCAGAAGCGGGTGCCCGGGCGTTGGAGGTTCAATACGAGCTCCTTCAGCCGGTGTTCACCCCCCAAGAGGCCATCCTTCCCGGGGCTCCGGCTATCCACGGTGAGAAGGACGGGGTTTTCTCCCGCATTTCTCGGCCGCTCCAGAACGTAGTAGCCGAGGTCCATGCCGAGCTGGGCAGCGTGGCAGACGGCTTTGCTGCCTCGGATTTCATTCACGAGCACACGTACCAAACCCAGCGCGTGCAGCACGTAGCCATGGAAACCCACGCTTCCATCGCGTGGGTGGATGAACAGGGCCGGTTGATGATCCGTTCCTCCACCCAGGTTCCCTTCCTGGTGAAGCGCACCCTGAGCCGGGTGTTCAACCTGGCGCCGGAGAGCATCCGCGTGGTGGCCGGCCGGGTGGGCGGCGGCTTCGGCGGCAAGCAGGAAGTCCTCACCGAGGACCTGGTGGCACTTGCTGCCTTGGCACTGCGGAGGCCGGTGCAGCTGGAATTCACCCGCACGGAGCAGTTCACGGCAACCACCACCAGGCACCCGTTCACCATCCACCTCAAAGCTGGGGCAAGCCGCGATGGTTCCCTCACGGCGCTGCAGTTGAACGTCCTCACCAACACCGGGGCCTACGGAAACCACGCTCCCGGTGTGATGTTCCACGGTTGTGGTGAGTCGCTGGCTGTGTACAAGTGCGTGAACAAGAAAGTGGATGCCCACGCCGTTTACACCAACACCGTTCCTGCGGGTGCTTTCCGCGGCTACGGGCTGAGCCAGATGATCTTCGCGATCGAATCGGCCATTGATGAGCTCGCTATTGGCATCGGCATGGATCCGTTGGACTTCCGGCTCAAGAACATGGTCCGCCCGGGTGATCACATGCTCTCCACCACGCCCGAGCCGGAGGAAGACGTCCATTACGGAAGCTACGGCCTGGACCAGTGTGTTTCCTTGGTCCGGGATGCTTTGGACCGCGGCAAGGAACGCTACCGGGCTGCCGGGCTTGATGACCTCGGGCCGGACTGGGTGGTGGGTGAGGGTTCTGCCCTGTCCATGATCGACACCGTTCCGCCCCGCGGCCACTTTGCCCACACCCGGGTGAGCCTGGAAGCGAACGGAAGGTTCGCCGTCGACGTCGGTACGGCCGAATTCGGGAACGGCACCACCACCGTCCACGCGCAGCTGGCTGCAACGGCCTTGGCCACTACAGCGTCACAAGTGACCGTCCGGCAGTCCGATACCGACCTCGTGGAGCACGACACCGGCGCGTTTGGTTCGGCCGGAACCGTAGTGGCAGGCAAGGCGACGCTCGGCGCGGCGCTGGAGCTTGCCACCCGGATCCAGACCGTTGCCGCTTCGCTGACCGGAGCCGCCATCACCGATTGCCGGCTGGTGGACGGAGCTGTGCAGTGTGGAAACCGTACGGTGCCGCTGACCGAAATCGTCAGCGCCGCCCGGCTGCAAGGCGTTCGGCTCGCCACGGATGGAAACTGGGGAGGGACGCCGAGGTCTGTGGCGTTCAACGTCCACGGCTTCCGGGTTGCGGTGAATACTGGCACAGGCGAGCTGCGGATCCTGCAAAGTGTTCAGGCTGCCGACGCCGGTGTGGTGGTGAACCCACGGCAGTGCCGGGGCCAGATCGAGGGCGGTATTGCCCAGGCCCTCGGCGCGGTGCTGTATGAGGAAGTGAAAGTGGACGACGCCGGACGCGTCACCACGGACATCCTGCGGCAGTACCACATACCGTCGTTCGCGGACGTGCCCCGGAGCGAGGTGTACTTCGCCACCACCAACGACTCCACCGGGCCGCTGGGTGCGAAGTCCATGAGTGAGAGCCCGTTCAACCCCGTGGCCCCAGCCCTGGCCAACGCCATCCGCAACGCCACGGGCATCCGTTTCGGCGAGCTGCCCATTGCGCGGGACAAGATCTACCTTGCGCTCCGGGATCGCACCACCGCCCCCGTTTAGATCCAACTGGGTCGCAGATCAGGCCGTTCCCAGCCTTGGGAACGGCCTGATCCGCTATCTACTTGGCTGAGACGGCGAGCTCCATGAACACGCTGTTGGGGTCCAGGGTGTAGTCGGCAAAGGGCGGGCACTCCGTGAATCCGTGCCGGGCGTAGAGCCGCCGGGCCGGAGCGAAGTAGTCCTCGGTGCCCGTCTCAAGGCTCAGGCGTTCGTAACCCAGCCGCGCAGCTTCGGCCACGATGTGCTCAAGCATCAGCGTGGCAACACCACGTCCGCGCGCACTGGCAGTGGTGCGCATGGATTTGATCTCGGCGTGCCCGGCGGACAGCGTTTTCAACGCTCCACAGCCCAGCAGCACCCCGTCCTCGCGGGCCGTCCAGAAAGTGATGGACTCGTGCGACAACGCCGAGTGGTCCAACGCATGGACGCTCTCTGCCGGGGAAGTGGCGAACATGTCAGCCAGGTGCTCGCTCAGAAGCGCATGGACATCAGGGCGTGCAGGATCATCAGGGGCAATGCGAATCATGTCCCTAAATTTACCCGCCCCTAGTGGTCCAAAAGGTGCAGTTGCGCTTTGGTATCCAGGTCCTCGCCGGAGCAGAGGTCACTGCAGTCCACCAGGTCCACCAAGCCGGGATGGGCTTTGAGGAAGGAGCGCGCACCGGTGTCGCCATGAGCGGCCGCGGCCGCTTCGGAGCGGAGCGCGACGTCGAAAATCACCGGGTGCCTCCGCTTCAGATGGCCGGACTCATCAGGGTAGGCCGCCGCGGTGACCCGGCCGGGACGGTGGCTGCCCAGCAACCTGCTCACCGCCGTCGGGGTTAACCCGGGCTGGTCCACCAGCGCCACCATAATGCTGTTCCCGGGGGCCGCGGCCTCGATTCCGGCACGGAAGGAACCGGCCATTCCCTTGGCCCAGTTTTCGTTTTCCACCACCACATGAGGGCCCAAATCAGTGCTCCTCCGGACGTGGTCGGCATCAGCGCCGAGTACCACCACCACCTCGCGGCAGCCGCCGTCGAACAGTGTGTCGGCGAGAACTTCCACCAGGGTCCTGCCCCGGAAGGGGAGCAGCGCCTTGGGGCCGCGACCCAGCCGCGTTCCTGCGCCCGCAGCAAGAAGCACGCCCGTGGTGGGGGCAGTGCCGGTGTCAGTCATATCCTCACCATACGCGCGGCGATCCATGCGGTCTCTAGCTCCTTGGGTTCTTTCGAAGAGATCTACCAAAATCGGTTGTAAATTACCGCGCAGTAGGGCTTTTGGCGGCCTGAAATGGCCGCTATGGTCTTTGAGGGAGTTATGAAGTCAGCTCGGATACGCAACGTCGCGTGAAAGAACAGGGGAAAATGGCTGGCAGTTTTGAAATTCTCAAGGCAGGAACCAACTCATTCCGGTTCCGGCTGACCGCGGAGGATGGAACGGTTGTGGCAGTGTCGCCGCAGTTCCCCAGTCTGAAGGCAGTAGTGGCAGGTATCAACGCAGTCCGCGAGAATGCGGCAACCGGCTTTGTGGTTGATAGAAGGAACCTGGGCACCTAGGCCCGGTGAACAAAGCCAGCAGCTGCAAAAAGGTGGCGGCAGTGTTCTTCACGAACACTGCCGCCACCTTCGTTACGCGTGCTGTCAGGCGTCGCCGCCTGCTCCGCCGGTGGTGCCGGCGTTCACGTCCAGCAACTTGTAGCGGTCAATGGCGTACGACGGCGCGCCCTCCTCAACTTCACCTCTCGCCGCCAGCAACTGGAGGGTTTTGGCGACGATGGAGTGGGTGTCGTTTTTGAAGTAGCGGCGTGCGGCTTGGCGGGTGTCGGAGAAGCCGAAGCCGTCTGCTCCGAGGGATGCGAAGTCGTTGGGGATGAATTGGCGGATTTGGTCGGGGACGGCTTTCATGTAGTCCGAGACGGCGATGACGGGTCCGGTGGTGCCTGCGAGTTGTTCGGTGATGAACGGGGTGCGGGCGGGTTGGCCGGGGTTGAGGAAGGCGTGTTCTTCGGCGGCGAGTCCGTCGCGTCGGAGTTCGTTCCAGGAGGTCACGGAGAAGACGTTCGCAGCGACGTTCCAGTCTTCGGCCAGGATCCGGGCGGCTTCGAGTGCCCAGGGCACGGAAACGCCGGAGGCGAGGATGTTCGCGGTGGGCCGGTTACCGTCTGTGTTTCCGGTTTGCGGGGCTTCTGCGAGTTTGTAGATGCCTTTGAGGAGTCCGTTGATGTCGAGGTTTTCCGGTTCCGCGGGTTGGGTGATGGGTTCGTTGTAGACGGTGAGGTAGTACATGACATTTCTGTCATCGTCAGCGTCTGGTCCGTACATTTGTTCGAGGCCGTGGCGGATGATGTGGCCGATTTCGTAGCCGTAGGCGGGGTCGTAGGTTTTCACGGCGGGGTTGGTGGAGGCCAGGATGGGGGAGTGCCCGTCGGCGTGTTGGAGTCCTTCGCCGGTGAGGGTGGTCCGTCCTGCGGTGGCGCCGATGATGAACCCGCGGGTCATTTGGTCTGCTGCGGCCCAGAACGAGTCCCCGGTGCGTTGGAAGCCGAACATGGAGTAGAACACGTAGATCGGGACCAGGGGTTCGCCGTGGGTGGCGTAGGCGGTTCCGGCGGCGGTGAACGCTGCGACGGCGCCGGCTTCGTTGATGCCGGGGTGGATCAGTTGGCCGGCGGGTGATTCTTTGTAGGCCAGGACGAGGTCGCGGTCCACGGAGAGGTAGTTCTGGCCTTTGGGGTTGTAGATTTTCGCGGTGGGGAAGAACGCGTCCATCCCGAAGGTCCGGGATTCGTCCGGGACCACGGGCACGAACCGGGCACCGAAGTTTTTGTCCCGCATGAGGTCTTTGAGGAGCCTCACGAAGGCCATGGTGGTGGCGGCTTGTTGTTTCCCGGATCCGCGTTTGGCTACCTCGTAGGACTTGGCGTCCGGGAGGGTCACGGGGGTGTGGGTGCGGCGCCGTTCGGGCACGAACCCGCCGAGCTCGGCGCGGCGTTCCATGAGGTATTTGATTTCCGGGGCGTCCATGCCGGGGTGGTAGTACGGGGGACGGTACAGGTCAGCGTCGAGCTGGTCATCGCTGATGGGGATCCGGAGGTGGTCACGGAAGGCTTTGAGGTCTTCCATGGTCAGTTTCTTCATCTGGTGGGTCGCGTTGCGGCCCTCGAAGTGCGGTCCCAGGCCGTAGCCCTTGACGGTTTTGGCCAGGATGACGGTGGGTTTGCCCTTGAACTCGGTCGCTGCCTTATAGGCGGCGTAGACCTTGCGGTAGTCGTGGCCGCCGCGTTTGAGGCCCCAGATCTGCTCGTCGTCCAGGTCCGCGACCATGTCTTTGGTCTGCGGGGATTTACCGAAGAAGTGTTCACGGACGAACCCGCCGGACTCGGCCTTGTAGGTTTGGTAGTCACCATCGGGGGTTTCGTTCATGATTTTCACCAACGCCCCGTCCTTGTCCGCTTCCAGGAGCGAGTCCCACTCACGGCCCCAGACGACCTTGATCACGTTCCAGCCCGCACCGCGGAAGAACGCCTCGAGTTCCTGCATGATCTTGCCGTTGCCGCGGACCGGTCCGTCCAGGCGCTGGAGGTTGCAGTTGATCACGAAGTTCAGGTTGTCCAGGTTCTCGTTCGCGGCGAGCTGGAGCAGGCCACGGGACTCGGGCTCGTCCATTTCCCCGTCACCGAGGAACGCCCAGACCTGCTGGTCACTGGTGTCTTTGATGCCACGGTTCTGCAGGTACCGGTTGGACTGGGCCTGATAGATCGCGTTCATCGGGCCGATACCCATCGACACGGTGGGGAATTCCCAGAAATCAGGCATCAGCCGCGGGTGCGGGTACGAGGACAGGGCGTGGCCTTCCTTGGACTTTTCCTGACGGAACCCGTCCAGATCCTCCTCGGTCAGGCGGCCTTCCATGAACGCCCTGGCGTACATGCCCGGCGAGGCGTGGCCCTGGAAAAACACCTGGTCCCCGCCCGAAGGGTGGTCCTTGCCGCGGAAGAAGTGGTTGAACCCCACCTCATACAACGTCGCAGCACCGGCATACGTGGAAATATGCCCGCCCACACCAATATCGGCCCGCTGCGCACGGTGGACCATCACCGCAGCGTTCCACCGCATATACGCCCGGTACCGGCGCTCGAACTCCTCGTTCCCCGGGAACGCCGCTTCCTGGTCCACCGGGATCGTGTTCACATAATCAGTGGTCGTCACCATCGGCACACCCACCGACCTCGCACCGGCACGCTGCAACAACGAACGCATAATGTACTGGGCACGCTCGGTACCCTGCTCCGCGATCAACGCATCAAGGGACTCAATCCACTCCGCGGTCTCTTCCGGATCACGATCAGGCAGCTGGGCAGTCAACCCGCTGAGGATGTGTGAGGTCTCTTCTCCTGCAGCCACGTCCAACCTCTCTTCATTGAATGTCTGGGCGCTTGCTCTGTGGGGGCGCTCAAGGAATTTCGTATTGTGAGAATAAAATTCTGCAATTCGAGATTACGTCTGCGGATGGGCAGCGTCAACACGGAATGCATAACCAAAACAGTCAACTGGCAAAGCGTCGCTCAAGCAACCGAATGTGACCCTGCATACACCCCGAATCCTTGACGTTACGTGACCTGAGTCATAGAGTGCTTTCACTATTCAATAACTAGATTCCGCAATGTGGAATCAGTACGAAGTGGAGATCCACGATGCAGACGACTTCATCAGTCGGCGTCACTGAGACTCCGGGAGAACCAAGCGCAGGTGGCCCCAACCATCCGGTTGTGGGAAACACTGACCTCTGCGCCATTGCTTCCGAAGCATCAGGCCGTACCATCAGTCCCAGCCTCTACAACATCGACCTTGCGCCCACCAAGGCCAAAGGCCGCAAGTGGACCAGCTACAGCATCTTTACCCTCTGGGCCAATGACGTCCACAGCCTGGGTAACTATGCCTTCGCCATCGGCCTGTTCTCCCTGGGCCTGGGTGGTTGGCAGATCCTGGTAGCACTGGGCATCGGTGCCATCCTCCTGTTTGGCCTCCTGAACTTCTCCGGGTTCATGGGTGAAAAAACCGGCGTCCCCTTCCCGGTCATGAGCCGCATCAGCTTCGGCATCAGGGGAGCACAAATTGCCAGCCTGGTTCGCGGCGCCGTTGCCGTGGCTTGGTTCGGCATCCAGACTTACCTGGCCTCGGTTGTTCTCCGCGTCATGCTGGTAGCCATGGCTCCGGGCCTGAAGGACTTGGACAGCAACTCCATTCTTGGCCTCTCAACCCTGGGCTGGTTCTCCTTTGTGGCGCTCTGGATTGTGCAGTTGGTGATTGTCAGCTTCGGCATGGAAATGATCCGTAAGTACGAGGCCTTCGCCGGTCCCGTCATCCTGGTGACCATGGCCGCCATTGCCGTGTGGGTCTTCATTGAAGCCGGGGGTGCCATCCAGTGGAGCGGCATCAAGGGCCTTGAAGGCACAGAGATGTGGCTGACCATCTTTGCAGGCGGCGCGCTGTGGGTCTCCATCTACGGAACGTTCGTCCTGAACTTCTGCGATTTCACCCGCTCCTCCACATCCAAGAAGTCCATCGTCAAGGGCAACTTCTGGGGCATCCCCATCAACATGCTCCTCTTCGGCGCCATTGTGGTGGTGATGGCCGGCGGTCAGTACAAGATCAACGGCACCGTGATCGAGAGCCCCTCGGACATCGTGGAGAGCATCCCCAATACGCTGCTGCTGGTCCTGGCTTGCCTTGCACTCTTGATTCTGACCATCGCCGTGAACCTGATGGCCAACTTCGTAGCTCCCGTCTACGCCCTGACCAACCTCTTCCCGCGGCACCTGAACTTCCGCAAAGCAGCATGGGTCAGCGGCACCATCGGGCTGATCATCCTGCCGTGGAACCTCTACAACAACCCCATCGTCATCGTGTACTTCCTCGGCGGCCTTGGTGCTTTGCTCGGCCCGCTGTTCGGTGTGGTCATGGC
Source organism: Paenarthrobacter aurescens (assembly GCF_041549525.1). Taxonomy (NCBI): domain Bacteria; kingdom Bacillati; phylum Actinomycetota; class Actinomycetes; order Micrococcales; family Micrococcaceae; genus Paenarthrobacter; species Paenarthrobacter aurescens. Next base: position 3,455,695 of record NZ_CP157456.1, on the reverse strand, counting down.
AGATTACTGGCTGGTCCGCCGCGGCAAAGTCAACGTCCCCGAGCTCTACACCGAGGATCCCAAGGGCGCCTACTTCTACAAGCGCGGCGTGAACCCGAAGGCCATCATCGCGATGATCCCTGCAGCCGGCCTCGCCATTGCCATCGCTTTCATCCCCGGACTGGCAGCAGCTGCGCCCTTCGCCTGGTTTATTGGCGCCGGCGTCGCAGCCCTGACGTACTTCGCTGTTGCGGACAAGAAGCAGGTCCACGAGGACGTCTCCGGCGAGCCGATCGCCGTCGCCAGCACCCACTGACTTACCAACACGTCAAGGCATTGCCCGTCCTCCCAGCCAACCGGATCTCACCCTGATTGCCATCAGGGGATCCAGAGTTGGCGGCGAAGGGCGGGCGCTGCCCGTTGAGAGGAAACCCATGCGCATCTTGGTCGCAAACGTCAACACCACCCAGTCCATGACGGACTCCATCGCAGCCCAAGCCCGCGCGGCGGCTGCCCCCGGCACTGAAATCATTGGCATCACTCCGCGGTTCGGTGCCGACTCCTGTGAAGGCAACTTTGAAAGCTACCTTGCTGCCATCGCGGTCATGGATGCGGTGGTGAACTATCCGGAACCGTTCGACGCCGTGATCCAAGCCGGTTATGGCGAACACGGGCGTGAAGGCCTTCAGGAACTCCTGGACGTCCCGGTAGTTGACATCACCGAGGCGGCAGCCAGCACCGCCATGTTCCTGGGCCACAAGTATTCGGTGGTCACCACCCTGGACCGCGCGGTTCCGCTGATCGAGGACCGCCTCAAACTTGCGGGCCTGGACGCCCGCTGTGCCTCGGTGCGGGCCAGCGGCATGGCGGTGCTGGAACTTGAGGAATACCCGGAGCGTGCCGTTGAAACGATCGTGAGCCAGGCCGAACAGGCGGTTCACCAGGACAAGGCTGAGGTCATCGTGCTGGGTTGCGGTGGCATGGCCGGGCTGGATGAGCAGATCCGCCAGCGCACCGGCGTCCCCGTGGTGGACGGTGTGGCGGCGGCGGTCACCATTGCCGAATCCTTGGTCCGCCTTGGATTGTCCACGTCCAAGGTCAGGACATATGCCACACCGCGTCCGAAGACTGTCATAGGCTGGCCGATAAGTTCAGCCCAAGCCACAGCAGCCCCGGCGGTCCAGCCGGCTGACGCCGCACGCTGAAGCGAGCCAAACGCACTTCCTTGAAAGGCAACCACATGACTGACTCCAGCCCTCCCGCGCACCCGAGGGTCGCCGTCGTGACCGGGGCTGGTTCCGGTATTGGCCGGGCCGTTGCCCGGATGATGCTCGCGGACGGTTACCGCGTTGCCTTGGCCGGCCGCCGTGAGGCGCAGCTGCTGGAAACTGCGGGCGATCACCCGGACGCGCTGGCGGTTCCGTGCGATGTTACCGAGCCCGACGACGTCGCCCGCCTTTTCGGGGAGGTTCGCCAACGCTGGGGTCGGGTTGATGTGCTGTTCAACAACGCCGGCATCTTCGGCCCGGCCGGGGACGTGGGCGAGATCAGCGTGGACGAGTGGGAAGCGACCCTTCGGGTGAACGTCACCGGTTCCATGCTGTGTGCGGCGGAGGCTGTGCGGACTATGAAAGCCCAGGCGCCTCAGGGTGGCCGCATCATCAACAACGGCTCCATTTCGGCGCATTCGCCCAGGCCCAGGTCCGTGGCCTATACAGTCACCAAGCATGCAATGACGGGCTTGACCAAGAGCATCGAGCTGGATGGCCGGAAGTTTGGGATCACGTGCGGGCAGATCGATATTGGCAATACCCGCACCGAGATCATGGACACCATCGGCGTCGGATCCGGGGCGCTGCAGGCTGACGGCAGCCGCAAGGTAGAGCCCATGTTCCCCGTGGATGACGCTGCGCGTGCCGTGCTGATGATGGCCAACATGCCGGCGTCGGCCAGTGTTGGTTCACTGGTGGTGACGGCGGCGGGCATGCCGTTCGTGGGCCGCGGCTAGCGAGTTTTTGTACACATAACGCCCTTAAAACGGCCCTTTCGGGGCATTTGCTGTACAAAAACTCCGGGCTGAAGCGTTTGCTCTGTGGATAACTCTCCGACGCCTCTGTCGTTATGACTGAATGGGGCATGCGTCCGTTATCTTCTCTTCCTCCCGCACTCTCTGACCGCGCCTTTACCTTGGCTGAAGCTGAAGAACTCGGCGTTGCCACCAAGAGGCTGCGGGCCTCGGACCTGCTGGTGCCCAGCAGGGGACTCCGCCTGCCGCGGCGAGTGCAGACGCTGCTGGAGGTTGCCCGGCCACATCTTGACCTTCAGCAGGGTGATTTCCTGAGCCATATCAGCGCCGCGGAGGTGCTCGGGCTGCCGCTGCCTGCCTGGGCGCAGTTCAAGCCCGACGACGGCGGCCCGGTGACCGCCGTCGTCGAGCCTATTCCTTGGGGGCCCAAAAGCGGACCCCACTTCAGGGAGCCGGGGCGATTCATCCATCTATCTCGGCCAAGGAACGGATCGCTGCCTCGGCGCAGGGGAGTGGCCGGACATCGCCTAACCATAAGGGATGGTGATCTCACAGACCTGGAGGGCGCTGTCCTCACGTCTGTTGCGCGGACATGGGTGGATCTGGCCTCGATGCTGCCATTGGACGATCTGGTTGTTGTGGGCGATGCCATTGTCAGCGAACACGAACGCTCGTTCGGGCCTCCTCGGGTTCCCATGGTTTCTTTGCCGGAGCTGCAACTCTTCGTTGAGAAGGCCAACGGTATCCATGGCGTCCGCAAGGCCCGCGTTGCGTTGGACCTCCTGCGTGTTGGCGTTGATTCTCCTCCTGAAACGAAGCTGCGTTTGATGCTGGAAGATGCCGGAATGCCTGTCTTCGTCCCTAACTGCAGGGTTGACGATGCCCTTGGCAGGCCGGTGTGGACTGATCTCGGGTGCCCGGAGTATCGGACCTGCCTTGAATACGAGGGTCTTCATCACCTTTCTCCAGAGCAGCAAGCGCTGGATGCTTACCGGGATCAACGCGTGTCAGAGGCCGGCTGGCGTCAGGTCAAGATCAACAAGGTGGACATGAAGCACGGGAGGAAGTGGGTGGTGGCCCGCGTGGTTCAAGCCCTCCGCAAGCAGGGTTGGCGGCCGTGAGTTTTTGTACAGATCCGGCCCTCATGAGTCGCCCATGGGGGCGTTATCTGTACAAAAAACCAAATGTGACTTCCGTATTGTGGAAACTGAATTTCCCCTTGCGGAATGGTGTGAGCAGGCTTACATTTGAAAAACCCCACAAAATGTGAGGCTGTTCACAACTGATTGGTTCAGAACAATGAAGATCCCAGACTCCGCGGCGCTGAAGGCGAGTTCGGCCCCGCAGAAGAAAAAGCGGCTGTACCAGTCGCTCTTTTTTCAAATCCTGATCGCCGTCGTCGCAGGTGTACTCATCGGCCATTTTTGGCCGACCATTGGGTCCGCCCTCCGGCCACTGGGCGATGGATTCATTCAACTCATCAAGATGATCATCGCTCCGCTGATTTTCCTCGTGATTGTCACGGGCATCTCGGCAGTGGGCGACGTCAAGGCGGTCGGAAGGGTCGGGGTCAAAGCGCTCCTGTACTTCACCGGCGCCACTCTTTTCGCCCTCGTCTTCGGGCTCATCGTCGGAAATATCGTTCAGCCTGGTGCTGGCCTTAATATCGACCCCGCTACGCTTTCCCAGGACGCGCTCAATGCCAAGACCGGCAATGCGCCTCCCAAGGACGCCGCAGCATTCATCCTGGATGTCATTCCAGTTAGCGTGATCGGTGCTTTTGCCAACAACAGCCTGCTTCAGGTGCTGTTTTTCTCAGTCTTCTTCGGTGCCGCCATAGTTGTCATTGGCCGCGAACGGTGCCTGCCGGTCATCAGCCTCATGGAAACCGTGCTGGAACTGATCTTCAAGATCATGTCCTGGATCATGAAGGTTGCTCCCATTGGCGCGTTCGGCGCCATGGCTTTCATCATCGGCCAGTACGGACTTGGCACATTGAGTACCTACGCGCTCCTGATAGCCGCCTGCTACGGCGCAGCGATCATCTTCATCGGCCTGCTGTTCCTGGTGGCTTGGGGCTTCGCCCGGGTTCCGCTGTGGTCCTTCCTTAAGTACACGCGGGAAGAGTTCCTGCTGGCACTGGGCACGGCTTCCACGGAAGCGGTGATGCCGCGCATCATGACCAAGCTGACCAACGCCGGCTGCTCCCGAGCCACCACCGGGCTGGTTGTTCCCACCGGTTATTCCTTCAACCTGGATGGCGCTGCGATCTACCTTTCCATTTCGCTGCTGTTCCTGGCGCAGGCCTTCGGCCACAACCTTGACCTCGGCCAGCAGCTGGCCGCCCTGGGTGTGCTGCTCCTGACGTCCAAGGGCATGGCCGGCGTTCCGGGCTCGTCCTTCCTGGCGCTGTCAGCAACAGCCGCCGCTTTGGGCATCTTCCCGGTGGCCGGCGTCGCACTCCTCCTTGGCGCCGACCGCCTCATGGACTCCATGCGCGTAGTGGTGAACCTGTTGGGCAACTGCGTGGCGACGTTCGTGGTGGCCAAGTGGGAGGGCCAGTTCGACCGCAGCGTCATGCTCCGGGCTTTCAACGGCGAGATCACCAACCACGATTCCGCCATCATGCTCGGCAAGGAAGAAGTCTTTGAGGAGCAGGAACTCGAACGCATCAGCGGTGGCCAGGAGCCTTCACCGAAGTTCCGGGGCGGCCCGGCAGCCGAGGACATCCCTCAGTTTGAAATGAGCAAGCGAGGCCAACCGTCCACACCGATTTGCCCGGACTAGCCGGATAGTTTTTGTACAGCTAATGCCCTTAAGACGTCGTCTTAGGGGCATTAGCTGTACAAAAACTCTTTAGAGGGGGAGCAGGTCCGAGAGGTCCGCGCGCAAACCGGATGCCGTTAGCTTGTGCTCGGAAACCGCGTCCGCCCAGGAAATCCTGCCGGTCACCAACGAAAGCCAAGTGGCGGCGTCGCACTCGATCACATTCGGGGGAGTCCCGCGCGTGTGGCGCGGCCCCTCCACGCACTGCGTCACACCGAACGGCGGCACCCGGACTTCCACGGAGTTGCCAGGTGCGCGGGCGGTGACTTCCTCCAGGGAGTAGCGCACCGCCGTCGCAATCAAAGAGCGCGACGGCGGTGGCCCGGCAGGGCCGCCCGGCTCACCATCGGAAGGCTCGACGGCGGCCTGCCAGGCTGCCAGCGCGGCGCGGCCTTCCTCAACATTGACGCGGCGACGTGCAACAGCCATGGGTATTTCTCCTCAGAAGTACTAGTCCAGCAGGGCGGAGACGGCGTGGCCCAGCCTGATCTTGCCAACCTCGTGGCCGCCGCCGAGGACGGGTTCCACTACTCGCTCAAGGACGTTCGAAACTGCCGGGATGTCCACGGCGCCACTCACGGCCAGGAGGGTGAGCCCCACCAGGGATGTGGCCCGCAGGTTCCCGTCCAGCATTTTCACGGCCACGGTTGCGCCGGTGGGAGTGGCCAGGACCAGGACGCCCTCAGCCCCGATTTTGGCCAGGACATCCAGTTCTTCCATGACGATGGTGTTGGATTCACCCTTGCCTTGGACGGCCCAGGGATAGTCCAGCATGGAGGTGGCAATGGTGGCGGCACGGGCGTTGGAGGATTTGTCGCCGGGGGACTTGGCCAGGCGGGAGTAAGCGCGGGCGAGGCCGGTCAGTGAGATGGCGGCAACAGGTGCGCCGCAACCGTCTATGCCCAGGTGGGAGATGGGTTCGCCGCTGTATTCCTCAATGACCGAGCGAACACGCTGCTGGAGCGGGTGATTGGGCTCAAGGTAGCTGCGCAGATCCCAGCCGTTTTCAGTGCAGGCCCACAGGAATGCTGCGTGTTTGCCGGAGCAATTGAAAGCCAGCCTGGATTGGCCGCGCTCGGAGCGGACCAGCCAGTTGCGGGCCGTCTCGTCCTGGGGCCAGGCGGTGGGGCACTGAAGGTTTTCTTCCTTCACGCCCGCGGCTTTGAGCATCCCCTCCACAATGTCCATGTGGTCCAGGGACCCTGTGTGGCTGCCGCAGGCAACAGCAACCTGGGCGCCACGCAGGGGCACGCCGGACTGCATGGAGGCCAGGGCCTGGAAAGGTTTGAGGGTGGAGCGGGCCAGGATGGGAGCATCAATGTCACCAAGACGGGTGACCACCGAGCCGTCACCGGCAAGAACCACTGCCGCGCCGATGTGCCGGGACTCAATAAAGCCACTTCGTTCGATCACTGCCAGTTCCACCGCGGACTCAACGTTGAACGTTTCATGCGAACTTATGGGCATACAGCCAAGTCTAGGGGCGCGCGGGGTCCGGTGAATGACACAGCTTAGGCGGCTCGCCCTTCACAAAGTACCCTTGAAGACTGTGAAGGTACTCGTCATTGGCCCAGGCGGCCGCGAACACGCCATTGTCCGCTCTCTGCTTGAAGATCCCAACGTTTCCGAGGTCCACGCGGCCCCGGGCAACGCCGGCATCAGCAAACTCGTTCCCACCCACGCGATTGACGGGAACAACCCGGAAGCCGTGTCCGCCCTCGCCACCAAGCTGGGCGTGGACCTGGTTGTTGTAGGACCCGAGGCGCCACTGGCTGCCGGTGTGTCCGACGCCATCCGCGAGGCAGGCATTCCGGTGTTCGGTCCCAGCAAGGAAGCAGCCCAGCTGGAGGCTTCCAAGGCATTCGCCAAGCAGATCATGGCCGAAGCGAACGTTCCCACGGCCATGGCCCGCGTTGCCACCAACGCCGAGGAAGCTGCCGACGCTCTTGATACGTTCGGCGCTCCGTACGTTGTAAAGGACGATGGCCTGGCCGCAGGCAAGGGCGTTGTGGTCACCAGGGACCGCGCGGAGGCATTGGCGCACGCACAGGCCTGCTTCGACGCCGGTGGAACCGTGGTGATCGAGGAATTCCTTGACGGCCCCGAAGTTTCGCTGTTCGTCCTTTGTGATGGCCGCACTACTGTTCCGTTGTCCCCGGCGCAGGACTTCAAGCGCATTTTCGACAATGATGAAGGCCCCAACACCGGTGGCATGGGCGCGTACACCCCGCTTGAATGGGCTCCCGAGGGCCTGGTTCAGGAAGTCATTGACCGCGTGGCCCAGCCGGTGGTGGATGAGATGGCCCGCCGCGGCACTCCCTTCATTGGTGTGCTGTACTGCGGCCTCGCCCTGACATCCCGCGGCACCCGCGTCATCGAATTCAACGTCCGCTTCGGCGACCCCGAGACCCAGGCTGTCCTGGCACGCCTGAAGACCCCGCTCGGTGCGCTGCTGCTGGCAGCTGCCAAGGGCGAACTGGACACCGCAGAAGAGCTGCGCTGGTCCAAGGACACGGCAGTCGCCGTCGTCGTGGCTGCAGAAAACTACCCGGACTCACCCCGCACCGGTGACCGCATCCGCGGCCTGAAGAAGGTCGACGAGCTGGACGGTGTCCACGTGGTCCACGCCGGCACCAAGCTGGACGACGAAGGCAAGGTGGTCTCCGCTGGTGGCCGCGTCCTCGCGGTGGTCGCGCTCGGTTCTGATCTGGTAGAGGCCCGCGAAAAAGCGTACGACGGCGTGGAGCTGGTTCAGCTTGAGGGCTCACAGTTCCGTACGGACATTGGTGGCAAAGCCGCCCGAGGCGAAATCCGCGTGCCGCACACGGCCACCGGAACCATCCCGAAAGTGCAGGCCTGAGCATGACTGATTTCCTTCCGGAGGGCGGCTTCGAAACGGAGACGCTGGACCTCCCGGGCTGGACGCACGTCTATTCCGGCAAGGTCCGTGACCTTTACATCCCGGCGGACGACGCCATCACCGAAAAGATCGGCCAGGAATGTGTGCTGGTCGTAGCCAGCGACCGCATCAGCGCCTACGATCACGTGCTGAGCAGCGAAATCCCGGACAAAGGCCGCGTCCTGACGCAGCTGAGCCTGTGGTGGTTCGATCAGTTGGACGTTGAGCACCACGTGCTCGCGTCCACGGTTGAGGGCGGCGTTCCTGCTGCTGTTGAGGGCCGGGCCATGATCTGCAAGAAGCTGGACATGTTCCCGGTGGAGTGCATCGCCCGCGGCTACCTCACCGGCTCAGGCCTGGTGGAGTACAAGGAACACGGCACGGTCTGCGAGATCCCGCTGCCCCAAGGCCTGGTGGACGGTTCACGCCTGGACAAGGCACTGTTTACGCCCTCGGCCAAGGCCGAGGTGGGCGAGCACGATGTCAACATCACCTACGACGACGTTGTGGCCATGGTGGGCGACGACATCGCAGCCCGCCTGAGCGAACTGACGTTGAAGATCTACACCCGCGCCGAGGAGATCGCCCGCGAACGCGGCATTATCCTGGCCGACACCAAGGTGGAGTTCGGCATCGATGCAGCCACTGGCGTAATCACCCTGGGCGATGAGGTCCTCACCCCGGATTCTTCACGCTTCTGGGACGCGTCCACGTACGCGCCGGGTCAGTCACAGCCCTCATATGACAAGCAGTATGTCCGTGACTGGCTGACCTCCGCCGAGTCCGGCTGGGACAAGTCCTCGGACACCCCGCCGCCGGCACTGCCCGCCGAGGTTGTGGAGCGCACTCGTGCCCGCTACGTCGAGGCATACGAAAAACTGACGGGCCGCACCTTCGCCTAGCCCATAACGCAAACTGCCCCGGACCGCACTGGTCCGGGGCAGTTTGGTGTCTGGGGCTTAGGCTTCCGAGTGTTCCTTCGCTGCGCGACGCTCGGCCAGGCGGATCTCCAGTACTGCGTCCATGGCCTGCTGAACCCTGTCCGAGGCTCCTGCTGCACTGAAGTCATGCTGGGCCTCTTCAAGGAATTGGAGTGCCTCCGTGGCTTCCCCGGCAGCTTTCAAGGACTTGCCCAGCAACAGGGACACTTCGCCGGCGGTGTGACGGGCCAGCACCTTGCGGTCTGCGTAGATCTCGCGGAGTTTCTCCACGGCTGCAGGGATGTCCCCGGTGAGGTACAGCCAGCGGGCGCGGATGAAGGCGACCTCCAGCTGGTCTGTCTTGTTGCCGCCCACAATGGACAGCGCGAGTTCAGCACGCTCAATGGCGGACAGGGTCTCCGGCTCCACAATCCCGGAGGACAGCCGAACCGCCGCCGAGGCCTTGTTAAAACGGGCCCAAAGTTCAATGTCGTTGGCGGGGGAGAGGAGGCTGGCCGCGCGCTCGTGGTGTTTGATGCCCTCCACATAGTCGTGGCGCATGAAGGCCACGTTGCCCACAACCCAGGCCACTTCGCCAGCCAGTTGCGACATTGAGTGCTCATCCATGTGCTCGATCATGGCCAGGCAGTACTCCCAGGCCTCGTCCAGCTTGCCGCTCTCGGCAAGGGCACCGATCAGCGCGCGGTGCGCGCCGATGATGAGCGTGGAACCCTTGGGCAGTTGTTCGCTGAGCTTTACGGCTTGCTTTGCATGCTCGACGGCGGTGGCCAGCTGACCTTGTCCGTGACACACCGCGGCAAGCATCTGCCAGGCGCGCACTCCCAGGCCGGCGGATTCAGTGGCCATGGGGTGTTCCAGGAGATGCTCAACAATCTGCTGGCATTCCTTGAGTTGGCCTTGCTTCATCACGCACTCGGCCTGCATGTACGTCATGTTCCACCAGGCGCTGTTGTTCTTGGCCTCAAGGGCGATCTGCGCTGCGGTGGCTGCGTGGCTGGCGGCAAGTTGGTAGTCGCGAAGATCCCAGGCTTGCCGGGCATACAGGCCGGCCAGGACGTACTCGGCATCGCTCACGGAAACGGGTTGGCTCCACGCTTCAAGTGCTTTTGGCGCCAGCTCCAGCCGGCGCGCGAGTTCCTCAATGACTTCGGCCGTGGGCTCGCGGCGGCCGGTCTCGAGCAGCGAAATATAGCTCGGTGAGTACAGGTTTTTGCCGAGCTCTGCCTGCGTCAACCCACGTTCGAGCCGTTCGGCACGTAGCTTCTCGCCGAATCCGTTTCCCACGGGTCCCTCCTACAGGTGTCTTTTGACCAAAACCTTGACAGTCTCTGTGGAAAACATTTTACAATGTATGTCAACAGGGACCGTGCAATTTCCGTAACGAATCCGACTCGCATTGGGGTACATCATCATGTTCAAGAAAATCATTGCTTCAGTGGCCGTGGCGGGCGCACTGACGCTCGCGGTTGCCGCTCCCGGTGTAGTCTCTGCTGCTCCCGCGGCAGATTCCAACACAGTAAGCGCCATTGGTAACTGGCCGGACCCCATGCGGTCCACCACAACGACGCCCAAGAAGGACAAGTCCGAAACGACGGTCACCACAATGTCCATCGGCAACTGGCCTGACCCTATGTAAAACAATTGTAGTAAAAGAAACCCCGGAGCGTGACGAGCGATGCTCCGGGGTTTCTTTGTGTCTGGTTTGGTAAGTCACTGAAAGCCTAGTGATAAGCGGCAGGCACGCCAAGCGCCGGGATGGTACATGTGCATAACTGCGGGCGCGGTGAGCTGCTTAAAGCAAAAATGGCGCCGATTTCTCGACGCCATTTTCGTGTTTGGTCGGGATGACAGGATTTGAACCTGCGACCTCTTCGTCCCGAACGAAGCGCGCTACCAAGCTGCGCTACATCCCGATCCGCTGCGAAAGCAACTGTTCAAGAATAGCCGAAACGTCCCGTGATGCGAAATCGAGGCGCAGGTGTGGCTGCTCACAGTTGACGGCCAAAAGGAAGCTATACCAGCGAGTCCCGCCACGCCCCGTGCAACTGGGCAAAGCGACCGCCACCACTGATCAACTCTGCCGGCGTTCCGTCTTCCACAATTCGTCCGTCATGGACCACCAGAACCCTGTCGGCCGTCTCCACGGTGGAGAGCCGGTGGGCAATGATGATCGCCGTCCTGGCGCCCCTGCCACCAGCCACCCCCTCCAACAGGTTGGACAGTCCCTGCTGCACCATGCGTTCAGAGGGGATGTCCAAGGAGGACGTTGCCTCGTCCAGTATCAGCACAGCCGGGGCGGCCAGGAAGGCGCGGGCGAAACCGATGAGTTGGCGTTGACCGGATGAGACCCGGCCGCCGCGCTTGTTGACGTCCGTGTCGTAACCTTCGGGGAGGCTCATGATGAACTCGTGGGCTCCCACTGCTGCGGCGGCGGCCTCGATTTCGGCCCGCGAAGCCTCGGGTCTGCCGAGGGAAATGTTGTCCGCCACGGAGCCGCTGAAGAGGAAGGCTTCCTGCGTCACCATCACCACGGCGCGCCGGAGGTCCGTGGTGGAGAGGTCCCTCAGGTCGATGCCATCCAAGGTGATGGCCCCGGAGGTGACGTCGTAGAAGCGCGCCACCAGCTTGGCCAATGTCGATTTTCCGGCACCTGTCTGGCCCACCAAGGCAATGGTTTGCCCTGCTGGAATGTGCAGGTCCAGCGTGGGAACCACAAGGGCGCCGTCGTTGTAACCGAACTCCACGCCCTTGAAATCAATCTCTCCGCGGGAACTCTTCAGCGCCACGGGGTTCTTTGGCGGGCGGACCGTGGGTACTTCTTCGAGGAGGCCGGACACCTTTTCCAGTGCAGCCTGGGCGCTCTGGAAGGAGTTGTAGAACATGGCCATCTGGTCCACTGGCTGGAAGAAGCGCTTGGTGGACAGGATGAGCGCCAGCAGAACGCCAACAGCCAGGTCTCCGCTCAACACCCTGAAGCCGCCAAAGAGCAGGACCACGGCCACGCACACGTTGCCGATCAGCACCAGGCCCGGCTGGAAGATGCCGTTCAAGTTGATGGAGCGGACAGTGTTCTTGCGGTAATCCTCGGCCAGCTCGCCGTATCGGGAGGCGTTCTCGCGCTCTTTGCGGAATGCTTTCACTGCACGGATACCGGTCATGGTTTCCACAAAGTGGACGATCAGCCGGGCGGACACCACGCGGGACTCACGGAAGGCGATTTGTGAATGCTTCTGGTACCAACGGGCAAGGAAGAACATGGGGACGCCTGCGGCGAGGACGATCAAACCGCTGCGCCAGTCCAAAGCGAAAACGGTCACAGCAGTGAACACCATGAACAGCATCCCGGACGCGAGGGAACTCACGCCCGAGTCCAACAGCTCGCGCAACGCTTCCAGATCAGATGTTTGCCGGGCAATGATGCGTCCGGACGTGTACTTCTCGTGGAATTCCAGGCTCAACCGCTGGGTGTGCCGGAAGACGCGCAGGCGCAGATCCAGCAGCATGGCCTGGCTGAGCCGGGCAGTGGATGTCACGTACAGCGCAGTCATTCCAGCCGTAGCAATCGCAGCCGCCAGGTAGAGGGAACCTGCCAGCACCAAAGGCCCGTTGTCGCCGGCCTGCAGTGCGGGAAGAGCGTTGTCTATTCCGAAGGCGATCAGTGCAGGCCCGGCAACCCGGGTGAGCTGCGAGATCACCACCATCACAATGGTCAGCCAGAAACGCAACCGCACCGGACGGATGAGTGAGGCAAGCAAGGTGAGCGACCGGCGTCGTACGGCTTTGCTGTCTGCTTTGCTGAGGAGCGTGTTGTCCTCGTTGGCGGTTCCAAATGTTGCGGCACTCACCGGCGGGCCTCCTCAGCTTCTTCGAGCTCGTCCAGTTCGGTGTCCAGGTCCTTGGGACCGGCGTCCAGGCTGGCGATGACGTAGCGGTAATGATCGTTTTCGGCCAACAGTTCCGTATGGGTCCCGACGGCGGTGATGGTTCCGTTTTGGAGCAATGCCACCCGGTCCGCCAAAGCCACAGTGGACGGGCGGTGCGCAACGATCAGCGTGGTGGTCTCGCGCAGGACCTCGCGCAGACGGGCTTCCACGCGTTCCTCCGTATTGACGTCCAGGGCGGACAGGGGATCGTCGAGGATCAGAACCTTGGGCTTCGCGGCGATGGCACGGGCCAACGCGATGCGTTGCCGCTGACCACCGGACAGGCTCAAACCTTCCTCGCCGATCAACGTGTCCACGCCGTCCGGCAACGAGTACGCGAACTGTGCTTGGGCAACGTCCAAGGCCTCGTCCAGGGCGGCATCCGTGGGATCGGGGGCTCCCAGAAGGACGTTGTCCCGCACGGAACTGGAGAACAGGGTAGTGTCCTCGAACGCCACGGCAACGATCTTCCGGAGTTCGTCAATGTCATAGTCACGGACATCCACGCCGTCAATGGTCACCGCGCCGGACGTGACGTCATACAGGCGGGGGACCAGTTGGAGCAGCGCGCTCTTGCCGCTGCCCGTGATGCCTACCAGAGCCATGGTCTCACCGGGGCGGATGTCCAAGGTGACATCGTGGAGGAGGGTGCCGCCGTCGTCGAAACCGAAAGCTGCGTGCTCAAAGCGCAAGGCGCCCCTCACTGTTTCCGGAACCACCGGATGGTCAGGTGAGGTGATGGTGTTCTCCGTGTCCATCACCTCAAAGTGGCGGTCCAAGGCCGTCTTGGCAGTCAGTGCCATGGCCAGGAGCATGCCGGAAAATTCCACTGGTGTGGCCACCACAGCAGCTGTTGCGAAGAAAGCCACCAAAGCGCCGATGCTGAGTTGTCCGCTCGCAGCAAGCATGATGCCCACCACCAGCCCCACGCCCAGCGCGAGCTCCGGCAGCAGCGTCACCACCAGCGTGAAGCCAGCTTGCTGCTTGGCCTTGGCGATCTCCGTCTGGCGCAGTTCCTCTGCCTGGCCGTTGAAGTTCTCCAGCGCTTCGCGGCTCCGACCAAAAGCCTTCAGGACGCGGATGCCGTGGACGGATTCCTCCACGGTGGTGGCGAGATCCCCGGCTTGGTCCTGGCTGAGGCGGGTGACCAAGCTGAAGCGGCGGCGGAAACGGAAGGAGTTGATCATGATCGGCACGGCCGCTGCCAGGAAGATCAGCGCCAGTTGCCAGCTCATGGAGAACATCACGCCGACGCCGATGATCACCGTCAGCGTGGTGACCACCAACATGATTGCGCCGAACGCCATCCAGCGGCGCAGGAAGCTCAGGTCCGTCATGGCGCGGGACAGCAGCTGGCCGGAACCCCAGCGATCATGGAAAGCCACCGTGAGCTGCTGCAGGTGGCCGTACAGGGTCACGCGCATACGGGTCTCAACCGTGGTGGCCGGATTGATCACGAACTGCCGGCGCAAGGCCACCAATCCCGCCTCGGCAATACCCAAGGCAAGAATCACGACGGCGGCAATCCAGACGGCGTCCGTGGAACCGCCTGGCTGCAGCGAGTTGTTGACCAAGACACGCAACACCTGCGGGATGGTCAGCGCGACAATGCTGGCCAGCAGGGCGCAGATCAGGCCCATGAATAGTCGGGGGAGGATGGGCCGCACATGAGGGTACAGGCGGCCGACGGAGGTAAAGAAAGACGTTTGCTTGGACATGCCCGCTTCTCAACAGCTGGATCTTCAGATGGTGCGGAGGTAGTTTCCCGTAGCAACTACCCTATGCCATGGCGTGATTCGTTTCACAGGACAACGCAACGCCGGTGAAATGTTTGACCCAGTTATTGAGAAACGTAATGATCCCCGTCTCTTTCGATCGAGCGGCTCTAGCTGCGCGGCGTGAGCGTCAGCAGCACTGCTTCCGGGCGGCAGGCGATGCGGACCGGCGCGAAGCGGGAGGTGCCGATGCCGCCTGAGACGTTCACCGGCGTCGTGAAGCTATCGCTTTCCCAATCGTGGAGGCCCTTGGCACGCCAATTGGGGAGGTCGCAGTTGGAGACGAGCGCACCGAAACCAGGGACGCAGATTTGGCCGCCGTGGGTGTGACCGGCAAGGATCAGATCCGCTCCGGCCTCAGTGAAGTGGTCCAGCACGCGCTGATACGGGGCGTGAATGACAGCTACCTTCAGATGCGGGCGGGCGTCCTGATTAACGGTGCCGCGTGGCCAACCGGCGTAGCGTTCACGGCCCAGGTGCGGATCATCAACCCCGGAGAAGTCGAACCGCAAACCGTTCAGCACCACTGACTGGGCTCGGTTGGTGAGGTCTATCCAGCCGCCCATGCCGAACGCCGAGCGGAGCTTCGGCCAATCCAAGGCAATGGGGTCGGTGCGCATCCGGGAAGGGCCACGGAAGTAGCCAACCGGGTTCTTGATCCGGGGAGCGTAGTAGTCGTTGGAACCCGGAACAAAAACACCCGGGAATTCCAGCAGGGGCCGCAGAGCCTGGATCAGGGGATCAACGGCCTTGGTGTGGCTGAGGTTATCGCCGGTGTTGACCACGAGGTCAGGCTTGAGATCGGCCAGCGATTGCAGCCACTGCGTCTTCTTGTCCTGACCGGGGACGAAGTGGATATCGCTCAGGTGCAGGACACGGAGCGGCCTGGAGCCCTCCGGGAGAATGGGCAGGGTTTCGTGACGGACCTCGAACTGGTCCTTCTCCCACCACCCGTAAGCGGCGGCCGCTGTGCCTGCTGCTGCTCCGAAGGCAGCAGTGACGGCGAAACCGCGCCCGACAGTGCGGACGCGGTTTGCCAATGAATCACTAAACGTCATGGTCAGTTCTTGTTGCCGTTGCCGTTGTTACCGTTCCCGTTGTTGCCGTTTCCTGTGGACGGTGCAGGATTGGCCGGGGGGTTACTGGACGGCGTGTTGTTGCGCTGCGGGGCGGGAGCCGTGCCGAGCAGGTTCGACGGCGGCTGCTGGAAGGGGTTGGTGCCATAAGCAGGAGCCACAGCCAGCATGTAGTTGGTGAACTGCGGGCCGGCGATCATGTAACCGTCGATGGCTTTGTAGAACTGGCCATTAACTGTGAGGTTACGACCCGGGCGAAGCTGATCACCCAAAGGGTCACCGAACCAAGAGGCCGTTGCCAAACCGCTGGTGTAGCCGACAACCCAGGTGGAGCCGTTGGAGTCGTTAGTACCGGTCTTGGCCGCCACCGGGAAGTTCTTGGAGTTAAGGGCCGGGCGGATCAGGGAGCCGGAACCTTCGTCCAGCACCTTGCCCATGGCGTAAGCAACACCGCGGGCGACTTCGGGCTTAACCGCATCCTTACAGCTGGAGGACTGCGCCGGAAGATCGGCCCCGGACTGGTCCTTGACGGACGTTATAGCGATGGGCTCGCAGTACTTGCCGTCAGCGGCGAAGGTTGCGAAGGCCGAGGCCATGGTCAGGGGTGCGGTCTGCGTTGCACCGATCAGGTTGGACAAACGGGTCATCTGAACCTGAGGGTTCGGGTCCGTAATCTTGCCGGTTTCATCACGGGCGGGAAGGCCGCCGTGGATTCCGGTTGCATCCACTATCTTTTGGATTCCACAAAGGTCTACTTGGGCTGCCGAGGCGAACGTGGCCGTGTTGATCGAGTTCTTTAGGCCGTACAGCACCGTCATGTTCCGGTAGTAGCCATCGTCCGAGTTCTGCAGGTCGAAGCTTCCCTGAACGTTAGCGTCGTAGAAACCGTCAGTTGGCGTGGGACAAGTGTTCTTCCAAGGGAAGTTCACCCCGTATTTACGAACGGCCGCATTGACGTTTTGGTTCATCGACTTCCCCTCCTCCAGCCACTGGGCGAACGTGAAGGGCTTCATGGTTGAACCGGGCTGGAAGCCGCCGATGCCGTTGAGGTCGTTTCCTTCGGCATCCAGGACGTCCACGTTGAAGTTCTGCGTCTGATCGAATTTGCCCTCTTGAGGCAGCCACACAGTGTTTTGGGCCATGCTCACGATCTGGCCTGTACCTGGCTGGACGGAGACGATCGAGGCGCCCCACTTGTCCGGGTTGGCGCCAGCTGTTGCATCAACCTGCTGCTGGGCCACGTTCTGCGCTGTGGGATCAAGGGTGGTCTGGATGGTGAGGCCGCCACGCTGGACGCGCTTGATGCGCTCTTCCTGGGTGTCGCCGTATGCAGGATTGTTGAAGAGCAGGTGGAGCACATAGTCACAGAAGTACGGAGCCATGGTGGCGTAAGCGCAGCCCTGGCGTGCGGGGGTGACCTGCGTGGTGACGGGGGTAGCAACCGCTTCTTCGTACTGTGCCTGGGTGATCTTGCCCTGGTTGACCATGGAGGCGAGCACCAGGTCTCGTCGGACCTTGGAGCTGTCAGGGTTGGCAATGGGATCGAAGGCCGAAGGGCTGTTCACCAGGCCGGCCAAGAGCGCCGCCTGCGGAAGAGTCAGGTCCTTGGCGGTGGTGCTGAAGAAGAACTTCGAGGCAGCTTCAATGCCGTAAGCGTCGCGGTTGAAGAACACGATGTTGAGGTAGCCCTCAAGGATCTGCTCCTTGGAGAACTTCTTCTCCAGGGCGATCGCAAGCTTCATTTCGCGGAGTTTGTCGCCAACGCCCTTGCCGCCGCCGTTGAGCTTGACGTCCTCTTCCCTGTCAGCTGCTACGAGGGATTCGTTGATGACGTTGTTCACGTACTGCTGGGTGATGGTGGACGCGCCCTGCTTGTTGCCGCGGGCGGTGGCCACGAGTGCTCGCATGATGCCGGTGGTGTCAATGCCGCCGTGCTCATAAAAACGGCTGTCCTCAATAGCAATGACAGCGTCCTTGATGAACGGGCTCATTTGATCCAGCGGAACCTTGGTCCGGTTCTCTGCGTAGATCGAGGCGATCGGCGTACCGTCCTTCGCCAGGATGGTGGTGTTCTGGCTGGGCGGATCCACCTGAAGTTCTGCCGGCAGAGTGTCAAAGAACTGAATTGAACCACTGGCGGCACTGCCCGATACGGCGGCTGCGGGGACCAGAAGGCCCGCCACGAGGACGCCACAAATCGCGCTCACACCAAGGAAGCCTAAAATCTTTCCGAGGGTGGTGGCAGTGTCGAATAGTGGGTTCTTGCGAGTCACCATGTTTTCCACTTTACCGGCAAGGGCTAGGCTTTCTGTCATGACCAAATGGGAGTACGCCACGATTCCGCTCATTATTCACGCTACGAAGCAGATCCTGGACCAGTGGGGCGAGGACGGCTGGGAGCTCGTCCAGGTCGTCGGTGGACCCGATGGCAAAGGCCTTGTTGCATACCTGAAGAGGGAGAAGCAGTAATCATGACAACCCCCGCAGAAACCACAGCTGCCGCGGAATCCGGAGCCCCCACGTCTGCTGTTGAGCAGCGTCTGGCGGAGCTCGGATTGACCCTCCCGGAGGTAGCCGCTCCGGTGGCTGACTACGTCCCGGCAATCGTCTCCGGCAACTACGTCTACACCTCCGGGCAGCTGCCATTTATTAACGGCAAACTCGAAGCTACGGGCAAGGTTTCCCTCGGCGAGTTGGCCGCGTCCGACGAGCCCACCGTCGACCCGGAAGACGCCAAGCGTTACGCGGCCATCTGCGCCATCAACGCTTTGGCTGCCGTCAAGAGCGTCATTGGCGATCTTGACCGCGTTACCCGGATCGTCAAGGTTGTGGGTTTCGTGTCCTCCGAGGCCACGTTCACCGGTCAGCCCGGCGTGATCAACGGTGCCTCCGAACTCCTCGGACAAGTATTCGGCGACGCCGGCAAGCACGCACGCTCCGCCGTCGGCGTTTCTGTCCTGCCGCTCGACTCTCCTGTTGAAGTCGAGCTCATCGCTGAATTCAGCTAAGGACCCGGTTCACTCAATTGCCGCAGATTGCCCGCCGCCTGTTTGTACTGCCCCCGGAACTCGAAGGGGCAGCACGGAACTGGCTTGAGCTTGGCGAGCGGACCCCCAGGGCCGCCCGCTACGCTTCCTCCGTTGTGTTGTTGCGCGATTCGCCCACCGGCTTGGAAACCTGGCTTGGATACAGGCCAGGGTCCTCGCCGTTGGGCGTTGTGGCGTTCCCGGGTGGTTCCTTGGACCCATCCGACGACGACCCCGTAGGTTGGTTGGGCCCCACGCCGCAGCATTGGGCTGAGCAGATGGGAACGGACGACGTCGGCCTCGCCCGCCGTCACGTGGTGGGCGCCATCCGCGAACTCTTCGAAGAAACGGGTGTCCTCCTCGCGGGCCCCGACGCTTCTTCCACTGTTGAGGCCAACTCCACCGTCGACTGGATGCGAGCCCGCGAAGCCGTGGCAGCCCAGGAGAAGTCCTTCACGGAGATGCTCAGCAAGCGAGGCCTGTCCCTCCGCACGGATCTTTTGAAGCCTCTGGTGAACTGGCTCAGCCCGGACTTTGCGCACGCCCGTTTCAACACCCGCTACTTCGCCGCCACAGTCCCGGTGAACCAGCAACCGAGCATCCTGGGCAGCAAGGGGGTGTGGGGCCGCTGGGTTACCGCGGCCGAAGCCATCGCGCTCCGGGACACCTCAGCACTCGGGGACGAGATAGGCCAGGAAAACACTGTGGGCCTCAAGCTCGGACAGCTTCTGGTGCCGGGCTCGGAGATCATGCTCGAAAAGATGGCTAACGCCAACGGTTGCATCGCCTACCTGAGCTACAAGCGCAAAGCCCACGTGTACCAAGCGAAATTGGTGGACGAGGGCGGAATCCTGATGCTTGAGGTCGAAGCCGCCCGCACCGTAGCCGGGGAACCCCAGCGCGAACGCTGACCCCGCTCCCTCTCTCACGTCCCGGGGGTTTATGCCGGTTCCTCTCTCACGTCCCGGGGGCTAAAGCCGGTCCCTCTATCACTTCCCGGGAAACGTCAGACCGAGTCAGCCAAGTAATCGATTGCCAGTTTGTAGCCCAACACACCCGCGCCCACAATGATCGCGTTGCATACTCCGGACAGGTACGAATGGTGGCGGAACTCTTCCCGCTGGTGCACGTTGGTGATGTGGACCTCGACGGCGGGCAGCTGCACAGCCGCCAGGGCGTCACGGAGCGCCACGGACGTATGAGTGTATGCGCCGGCGTTGATCACAATTCCGACGGCGGTGCCTCGCGCTGCGTGGATGGCGTCCAGGAGGTCGCCCTCATGGTTGGACTGTACGCAGTCAACAGTGAAGCCGTGGGCGGCGGCCGCGCTCATGGCCAGTTGCTCTACGTCAGCCAGAGTGGACGTGCCGTACTTCTCTGGTTCACGGGTGCCCAAAAGGTTCAGATTGGGGCCATTGATCACAAGGATGGTGCCGCGGCCGGTTTCGGTGGCGGAAGTAGCGTCAGTCATGGCTCCCAATCTATAGCGGTGCAGGAGCGTCCGGGAATTGCGCCCACAAAGTGAGCGAGGGTGCCCCAAAAACAGTCACGATGTGAGAGAGCGACGCTCCAGCACCCGCGTGATGTGAGAGAGCGTCGACTACTTACGGGTGCACTGACCGGCCGAGACGGGGCTGCTGAGGCCGGGCGCCTGCGCTGCCACCGGTTCCAGGTCCTCCATGGTGAGCGCAAAGCCCAAGGCAGCATCAGTGGTTGTCTTGGCAAAGATCAGCCCGGCCACTTGTCCCTGCATGGTCAGCAAAGGGCCACCGGAGTTGCCGGGCTGAACATCGCCGGCCAACCTGTAAACCTGCGCAGGCGAGGGATTGTTGCCGTAAATATCCGGAACCAGAATGGTTGAAATGCCTTGGATGGTGGCCGGTTTGGATTGGAAGGGTCCGCCGTGCGGGTACCCGGCAAATGCTGCGGGACTGCCTTCGGCGAGGTCGGCGCTCAGCGGCAGTGGGCTGGACCGCAGCCCATCCACGGCCAGGACGGCGATGTCCCGCTGGGAGTCGAAGTAAACCACCCGACCCGGCAACGCGCCGCCGTCGGGGACTTCCACAACGGGCTGCGACACGCCCGCCACCACGTGCGCGTTTGTGACGACGCGCCCGGGCGAGACAACAAATCCGGAACCTGTCTGGTTCTGACCACATTCAAAGGCGGTGCCTGCGATCTTCAGGACGGACTCGGCGGCCTGGTTCA
Organism: Paenarthrobacter aurescens; assembly: GCF_041549525.1. Lineage (NCBI taxonomy): Bacteria > Bacillati > Actinomycetota > Actinomycetes > Micrococcales > Micrococcaceae > Paenarthrobacter > Paenarthrobacter aurescens. The sequence continues at coordinate 3,435,016 of NZ_CP157456.1, read as the reverse complement.
GGGCTGGAGTGTCCGTTGACTCGTTGGGAACTGGCACGGGAGTCACGGGACCAATGCCCTCAATGAGCTTGGGAATGCCATCGCCGATCACCGTGGACCGCAACTGAGCCATGGTGCTCTTGACGGGCGTCGGCGTCAGGTTGTCGATGTAGCGAATGACGCGGGACTCGGCCAACTGCTGTGACACGAACGGCACACCCAGCGAACTGATGCTGAACGCCAGCATGGACATCACCAGCGCCGCCACCACCACGCTGACTGCGCCACCAATCAAGCGATCCACGGCATGCAACGGCTTGATCCGCACAGCATGGCGGACTTTTCGCCCGATCATGGTGCCCAGGCCGTGCCCCAAAGCGATAAGCACGACGGCGGCTCCCACCGTAGCGGTCAGCCTCCAGCCGCTATCGGTCACCCATCCGCTGACGAGCGGAACGGCCATGAAGGCGGCGACGGCACCGACGACAAATCCGGCAATTCCGCCAAGTGTGACCATGAAGCCATTACGGAGGCCATAGATCAGGTAGGACAGGAGCATCAAAATCAATGCCAAATCCAATATCGTCAAGCCAAACACCAATGCTCCTCATAGCCGGGTAGCGCCAATTCTAGGTGCCCACCCTGACAACTAACCGTTAGCCCGGTCACGAAACGGACTACCCAATACGCTCGCGAACGGCGTCAGTAGGGGGCTCTGCAGCTCCAAACCCGCGCCATTTCAGCGTTTCACGTGCCAAGTACGTCACAGAAGCTTAAAAATTCTGAAACAATGGCCTGAGCGCCACGACCGAAACTTATATTCAGGAGATTTCATGGACATCGAGGTATTGCGCCGCGCACCCCTCTTCGCCACCCTTGACGACGACGCATTCCGCTTGCTGACGGACGAACTCACCGAGGTGGACCTTTCACGTGGAGCTTCGGTGTTCCGCGAAGGTGACCAGGGTGACCAGCTCTACTTCATCGTTTCCGGCAAGGTAAAGCTCGGACGCACGTCCCCCGACGGCCGCGAGTCGCTCTTGGCCATTCTTGGCCCGGGTGAGCTCTTCGGCGAAATGGCGTTGTTCGATCCCAGCCCGCGAACCGCCACGGCCACCGCCGTTTCGGAGACCCGCTTGGCCGGACTCAAGAACGAGAGCCTTAACGCTCTGCTCCGCACGCGTCCTGAGGTTTCCGCGCAGCTGTTGCAGGCTTTGGCCCGCCGCCTTCGCCGCACCAATGACTCCCTGTCCGACCTCGTCTTCTCTGACGTCCCGGGCCGTGTTGCCAAGGCCCTCCTGGATCTCGCAGACCGCTTCGGCCGCCCGGCTACCGACGGCGTTCTGGTTGCCCACGAGCTCACCCAGGAAGAACTGGCCCAACTGGTGGGCGCTTCCCGCGAAACCGTGAACAAGGCACTGGCCGAGTTCGTCCAGCGCGGATGGCTCCGCCTGGAAGCCCGCGCTGTGGTCATCTTGGACATGCAGCGTCTGCGCCAGCGCTCACGCTAAAACAGCTACGAAAAAGCCGCCCCGGTGTTCTCCGGGGCGGCTTTTTTTGTTGGACGTGAGCGAGGGTCGGGCTCAAGCCCGAGGCATCTGCGAGAGGGTTGGGCTCAAGGCCGGGGGATGTGCGAGAGGGTTGGGCTCAAGCCCGAGGGATGTGCGCGAGGGTCAGAGGGTCGTGAGCCGCAGCAGGATGGCGTGCTCCGGGTTCAGGACCGGCATGGGCAGGCCCACCTCGCCCAGGAACCGTCCAGTAGCTTCAGCCCCGGACGCCAGCCAAGGTGCCGGCTTTGCTTCGATGAAGGTATGCCCGTAGTCGGCATCCCCGACTGCAGGGAAGATCGCCTCCACACGGTATGAACGGGTGGGATCCAGCCCCGGGATGGTTACCCGTCCGGGTTGTTCGCCAAAGCCTGTTCTGGTCTTCACCACGGCGAAAAGGGCGGCGGTTGCACCGGCCGGTGGAGCGTCGGCAACCACGCCGTGCACCATCAGTGACTCGTCCGGGACATCGGCCCGCACCATTCGGCCACTGTGGATGAGGCCACGGTGTTCCTTGTAGAGACTTATGAAGCGCTTGAGTTCTGCGCGCTCCTCTCCGGCGACGGAGCGGACGTCCCACTCCATGCCGAAGTGACCGAACAGGGCCGTGATGGCTCGGAACGAGAGGTCGTGCGTCCGCCCGGTGGTGTGCGAAGTAGTGGGCCCGATGTGCCCGCCGACCAACTCCGGCGGAACCACCATCCCGGTCCATCGCTGGATGGTTTGCCGCTCCAAGGCGTCATTGCAGTCCGAAGCCCAGATGCGGTCCGTGCGCTCCAGGATGCCGAGGTCCACACGCGCGCCGCCGGAGGAGCAGCTTTCGATCTCGACACCCGGATGGGCTGCACGAAGGGCGTCGAACAGCCGGTACGCCGCAAGGGTTTGCTCATGCACGGAAGCTCGCCCCGCATGCCCGTGCTCCAGAAGGTCGCGGTTCTGATCCCACTTGAGGTAGCTGATCTTGTTCTCACGCAGCAGGGTGTCCATGCGGTCGTAAATGTACTGCCAGGCGTCCGGATTGACCAGATCGATCACGTGCTGCTGCCGCCACGCGAGCGGCAGGCGGCCACCGTCCTTGTGGGATGCAGCGGAGGGCCCCACGATCCACTCCGGGTGTGCCCTGGCGATGTCGGAGTCCATATTGACCATTTCCGGCTCAACCCACAGCCCGAACTCCATGCCGCGGCTGGTCACGGCATCAATCAACGGAGTCAGCCCGTCAGGCCAGACGGTCTCATCCACGTACCAGTCACCCAGCCCGGCGTGGTCGTCGCGGCGCCCGCGGAACCAGCCGTCGTCGAGCACAAAACGCTCAACGCCCAGGTCCGCAGCGGACTCGGCGAGTTCGATCAGCGTCTCCAAATCATGGTCGAAGTACACCGCTTCCCAGGTGTTGAGTACCACTGGGCGGGCCTTTCCGGACACCGCGCCCACATGGTGCGGGCGTGCACGGAACCATGCGTAGAACGCCTCGGAAATTCCATCCAACCCACGGTCTGAGTAAGCGGCGAACAGGGCAGGGGTGGTGTAGCTTTCGCCGGGCTGCAGAACTACTTCGGCTGGCCCCAGGAGCTCGGAACCGCCGATCATGGTTCGGCCGTCCGCAACGTTGTCCGCGAATTGCTCGTGATTCCCGCTCCAGGCCAGATGCGTGGCCCACACCTTGCCGTGCCGGTTCCCGAAGCCCGCAGTTCCTGCGGCCAGCAGCAGCGAGGAATCGTGCCCGGTGCGGCCGTGCCGGCCCGTGCGGACCCAGGTTCCTTGCTGAATGGCCCGCCGCTGTGGGTGCCGCTCCCGGCACCAGCGGCCGGTCAGGTCCAAAAGTTCGACGGCGTCCCGCGCCACCGGGAGCATCGTGGCCAATTCATCCACCTGGAAAGGCGACGTACCGTGGTTGCTGACCGTGTGCTTCAGTTCGAGAAGCCCGCCCCGGTGCAAGGTGAGGTTGCTGGTCACGGTGATGCCGGCGTCGGGATCCGACTGGACAATCACGGCTGTGCCGCCATCCGCCGTCGCACTCGCCACGCGCAGGCGTACTGAGAAATCGAAGCCGGGAACGCCGTCCGTGATGCGGTGGCCTCGAAGCCCCGGGCGTCCCTGCCACGACGACGACGCCTGCGGGAGGAGCCCGGCGGGGACGTTTGCATCGATGGAGGACGGCGGGATGGGCTCGTTGAGGATGGCCAGGTCCGGCAACGTATCTCCTACGTCGGCTCCCCAGTGGATGATCTCAGCCTCTCCACGGTGGGTGGCGATCACCAGGCTGGTACCTGCGGAACGGAGATGGAGCGGGTGCATGTATGAAGTCGCTTTCGGATTGGGAGGAGAGTGACATGGGGTGTTGCGGGGCCCGCTCTGCGCGCTTCGTGCGGAAAATAAAGCGCAGAGCGGGCCCCACAACGGGTGAGTTGAAGCGGGTGGGGCTACTTGAAGAGATTGTTGACCTGGTTGTTGGCTTCGGTCAACGAGGATGCGGGCTTCTTGCCGGAGAGCACAGCATCCATGGCCGGCTTTATGATGCCGTCAACCTTGGCGGCTTTGTCCGCGATCGGGAAGAGGAACGTGGTGCCGTCCTTCACGTGGGTGGTGAAGGCGGTAACGTCTGTGCCCTTATCCGCGAAGGCCTTCGCGGCGATCTCGGATGAGCTGGTGATGGCCGGGAAGACCACAGCCTTGCTTGCTACGACGTCCTGGCATGCCGTGGAGCCCAGGTATTCAACCCACTTGACGCTTGCTCCGGGGTTCTTGGTGCCTGCCCAGATGGAGTCGGCCAGGCCGTTGAACATGGAAGCGCGCTTGCCGTCCGGGCCCTTGGGCGTGGGAGCGAAAGCTGTTTCGATCCCCTTGTAGGTCTTGTACTGGCCGATCAGCCAATCCCCGTTGGTGTTGATGGCAGACTTACCAGCGCCGAAGCTGTCCGGCATGCTGGCACCCACGGTGGTCTCCAGCTTGGGCATGTAGCCCTTGTCCACCAGTCCTGCCCACCAGGCGATGGTTTCCTGGAAACGGGGGTCGTCGTAGTTGAACTTGCTGCCCCACGGGTTCTTGTCCGTCGCGGTCCAGCCGGTGGTTGCTGTCAGGAAGCTCCACTCCGTCTGGCCCTGTCCCGAACCGCTACCTGTCAGGCCCAGTCCATAGGTGGCCACGTTGTTCTTATCAAAGCCTGCTTCGTCCCCGCGCTTGCCGTTCTTGTCCACAGTCAGGTGCGCGATGGTCTTCTCGTAACTGCCGCCATCCTTGGGGTTCCAGTCCAGGTTGGCCATCTGATCTGCACTGATTCCGGCAGCGTCTGTCATGGCCTTGTTGTAGAACAGGCCCACGGTGTCCCAGTCCTTCGGGAGGCCGTAGCGTTTGCCGTCCTGACCCACCCAGAGCTCGGGGAGGCCCTTGGTGTAGGCGTCCAGCTTAATGCCGTCCTTCTCCACAGCCTCGTCCAGGGAAAGCAACTGCTTCTTGGCTGCGTATTCCGGGTACTTGGACAGGTGGTTGGTGAACACGTCCGGTGCAGTACCGGCCACGAAGCCGTTGGTCAGCGTGGTCCAGTAGTCGTCCCAGCCGCGCTGGGTGATCTTGACCTTGATGTCCGGGTTGGCCTTGGTGAAATCATCCGCGCATTGCTGATAGGCGGGGAGCTGGTTGGCGTCCCAGAGCCAGTAGTTGATTTCACCTTTGGCCTCCGTGGAGGCGGGGGAGGAGCCTCCGCAGGCGGACAGGGTCAAAGCGATGGCGGCGGCAGCAGCGGCGACGCCGAGGGTTTTCTTCATAGCGAACCTTTCGGGGTTTCTTTCAACAGGGTGTTTTCACAGCGGGGTTATTTGATTCCGGAGAATCCGATGGAGTTGACTACCTTCTTGCCGAAGGCGATGAACAGCAGGAAGATCGGCAAAGCAGCCACGAGGGTTCCGGCCATGAGTCCGGACCAGTCGAGGGCGCCTTGCGGGGACTGGGACTTGAAGACGCTCAGGCCCACGGTGAGCACCCGGACGCTCTCGTCCTGGCCCACCAGCAACGGCCAGAAGTATTCGTTCCACTGGCCGATGAAGGTCAGCAGCGCCAGGGTGGCGATGGGGGCGGCGGCGTTGGGAAGCACTATCTGGAAGAAGATGCGCAGGTGCTTGGCGCCGTCGAGCATTGCCGCTTCCTCAACCTCGCGGGACATGCTGAGGAAGAACTGGCGCAGGAAGAAGATGGCGAACGGGGTCATGAACAGGAATGGCAGGGACATGCCGGCCATGGTGTTGAGCAGGCCGAGGTTCTTGATCATGAGGAAGTTGGGCAGCGCCGTGAAGATCGGCGGGACCATCATGGTGGTCAGGAAGACTGCGAACACTTTGTTCCGGCCGGGCCAGCGCAACCGGGCGAAGGCGTAGGCAGCCATGGCGCTGAAGAACACCTGGCCGGCGGTGGTGATGGTAGCGAAGATGACGGAGTTTCGGAGGTAGAGCCAGAAGTTGATGGCGGCACCGGAGCCTCCGTCGGCGATGGCCTCTTCGGTGGTTTGCAGCCCGAGGACGCGCTTGAAGGCACCCCAGCTGAAGTCGGCCGGCACCAGGTTTCCGGCGTTGGACGCCAGTGCACTGTTGCTGGACAGCGCCGTCCGCAGCATCCACAGGAACGGGGCAATGGTCACGGCGAGGGCGACGGCCACCAGCGCCCAGGCGCCGATGCGTCGCCAGTTGAGCGGCTTCTTGCGGTTGTTTCGAGGCAGGGTTGAAGTAGTCATGGCGGTTCCTTAGTCCTTGTCCGGCCTAGTCCAGGTCCGATTCGTTGCCCTTGAGGAACTTCATTTGCACGAAGGCCACCAGGGCGAGAATGACGAACAGGATCACGGACAGGGCGGAGGCGTAGCCGAAGTCGGACTCGCCGAAGGCTTTTTGGTAGATGTACATCTGGATCACGCGGGAGGCGTTGACGGGTCCACCGTTGGTGGTCACGGCTACGGTGTCGAAGACCTGGAAGGAACCAATGACGGTAACCACCAGGACCAGCACCAACACGGGGCGGAGCAGCGGCATGGTGACGCTCCAGAACGTCCGTGTGGGGGACGCGCCGTCGAGGTTTGCTACCTCGTAGAGGTGGTTGGGGATGGATTGCAGGCCGGCGAAGATGAGCAGGGCCGTGTAGCCCATGTGCCGCCAGACGTTCACGAAGGCGATGGTGGGGATGGCCCACTGTTCGCTGCCGAAGAAGGCGACGCGGGGGAGCCCCACCCAGCTCATGACCTCGTTGACGATGCCCAGCTGGTAGTCGAGCATCCAGAACCAGAGCAGGGCCACAATGACGTTGGCCACCAGGAACGGCAGCAGGAGTGCGCCGCGAACGAAAGTGGACTTTGCCACCCGGTGCATCAGCAACGCCAGTCCCAGAGCAATGACCGTTTGGAAGCCGATGTTCAGGCCCACGTACTGGAGCGTGACGCCCATGGCGTTCCAGAAGAGTTCGTCCGCAAAGATGGCCGTGTAGTTATCGATGCCGATCCACGTTGGCTCGCCCAGGATGCTGTACTCGGTGAAGCTGAGGTAGATGCCGCGGATGGTGGGGATCAGAAAGAACGCAACGAAGCCGATGACGGCCGGGAAGATGAAGAAGAGGGCGATTCTGAGATCGCCGAGACGGCTGGTCATGCTCCGTTTGGCAGGCTGTGGCTTGCGGCCGTTATGGCTCCCGGAACGCCCCGAGGCATTGCCTGGTTGCTTGGTTAGCGTGGTCATCGTCGACCCTTTCCTGACTGTGATGTGGGTAACAACTGGGAATGAATCTACACGAGTAGATTTGATGAACGCAAGCGCTGTCGCCATTTTTTGATGAAAAATGTTCAATTTTGTTGCTTTTGTTGACTCGAGTAGATTCCAATGCAAAACTCGACAGGACAGTCACATGAGGACACAGCGGAGGCTGCTTCGGCAGTCCCAGGGAAGGTAAACAATGACGTTTTCGATCGGGGTTGTGGGTGCCGGGCAGTTCGGCAGCCAGTTCGCCCACCTGTTCAAGCTCCACCCGGGCGTCAGCGCGGTTTATGCAATAGATGAACTCCCTGAGCGGGCCGCTGCGGCGCAGGAACGCTGGGGACTGGACGGCGTGATGGGCAGCTTTGAAGAGCTGCTGGACTCCGACGTCGATGCCGTGGCCATCTTCACGCAGCGCTGGACTCACGGACCACTGGTAGAGCGGGCCTTGCGCGCTGGAAAGCACGTCTACTCAGCGGTGCCCATGGCCATATCCGAAGAGGAAATTGAACGGATCATTGAGGCCGTGCGCGAGACCAAACTGGTTTACGCGATGGGTGAGACCAGCTACTACAACCCCGCCACGGTCTTCGCCCGGCAACAACATGCGGCAGGCAAGTTCGGCCGCATCTTCTACACAGAGGGCGATTACGTCCACGACATGGACCTCGGGTTCTACGAGGCGTATCAGTACAGCGGCGGAGACCGGTGGAAGGAAACCGCCAGCTACCCGCCCATGCTCTACCCCACCCACGCCATAGGCGGGGTCCTCGGCGCCGTCCCCGGCCATGCCGTCAGCGTCAGCTGCATCGGCGTCAAGGACCAGCGGGGCGACGGCGTCTTCGACAAAGACGTCAGCATGTTCGCCAACGACTTCTCCAACGCCACGGCGCTGTTCGAAATGAACGACGGCGGTGCGATGCGCACCAACGAGATGCGCCGCGTAGGGTACCCCTCCCATATCCGCGAGTCCCGCTTCCGTTTCTTCGGCACCGACGCCAGCTTTGAGCAACTTGCCACCACCACCGTGTGGCAGGACAAGTCCACCGTGGAAGACGTGTCCGAGCAGGTGGAAACGAAGCCCACCATGTCCCTGGATGACCCATCCCTGGCAGACGTTGCGCCGGAGCTGCGGGATGCCTTCATCTCCGGGCTGGCTCCGGTACACGACCAGTCCAGGCTTCCCCAGGAATTCCTCGGAGCGCCCAACGGGCATGAAGGAAGCCACCAATTCCTGGTGGACGACTTTGTCACCGCCGTGAACAACCGCAGCCTTCCTCCCGTTAACGCCTGGGTCGCGGCCCGCTTCACGGTGCCGGGAATCGTAGCCCATGAGTCCGCACTCCGTGGCGGGGAGCGCCTTCCCATCCGCGACTTCGGTGATGCTCCAGTGGAGTAGCTAGCATTTACCTCATGACAACTTCGGCGGTACAAACCTCGCGCGGCCCGGTTACACGCAAAGACGTGGCCCGGTACGCCGGGGTGAGTACCGCCGTCGTGAGTTATGTGGTGAACGGTGGGCCCAAGAACGTGGCCCCGGCAACGGAAGCCAAGGTTCGGGAGGCCATCCGTGTCCTCGGATACCGGCCCAACGCTGCCGCCCGTGCCCTCAAACTGGGGTCCAGCGAAACCATTGGCGTGGTGGTTCCGGACAACACCAACCCGTTTTTCACCCAGCTGGCCCACGCCGTGGAAGATGCTGCCGCGGAACTGGGCTTCGGGATGGTTCTCACCAACTCGGACGGCAGCCTGACCCGCGAACGCAAGAACATCCGCACCCTCGCCGCCCGGCAGGTGGACGGGGTGTTCCTGGCCAGTTGTGTGTTCGACCCCGACGTTACGGAACTCGAAGCTTCCGAAATCCCCTCCGTTCTGTTGAATAACGCAGGCTCACCGCCGGGAATCAACAGCGTGGGTGTTGATCTGGAAGCCGGTGCCCGTGCCGCCGTGGAACATCTGATCGGCCACGGCCATACCAACATTGGCTTGGCGATCGGCACCAATACCGGGAACCAGCTGGACGGGCGCGAGGTAGGCTGGCTGGCCACTTTGCGTGACGCCGGACTGCCGGACGGGCCCATGCTTCACGGCCCGTTCAGCCGTCCCGGTGGCTACGAGGTAGGTAAGCGCTTCCTGGCCATGGCCAACCGGCCCACAGCGATTTTTGCAAGTAACGACATGCAGGCAATCGGTATCCTCAGGGCGCTTCATGAGGCAGGCGTTCGGGTGCCCGATGACATGGCGTTGGTATCTTTCGATGGATCGCTGGACGCCGAATACAGCTGGCCCGCCTTGACCACAGTTGCGCAGCCGGTCAAGGCGATGGCCGAAGCCGCCGTGCAGGCACTGGTGGGCAAGGGCCGCGGAGAAGAGCTGCAACACCAGATCCTGCCCACCGAGTTGATCATCCGTCAGTCCTGCGGCTGCAAGTAGCCCGGGAAGGACGACGGCGGGCGGCCGGCTACGAATCCATGCTCGCGTAGCGCTCGGGCCGGGCCAGGACCTGGCCGATCTGTGCGGTACCCGCGGCAACAGCCAGCCGGACCAGCAGGAACCCGGCAGCGAACACGCCACCGATGGTCAAAATGACCACGGGCTGGGTCAGCAGCGCAGCGCCGGTCAGCGGCAGAACCAGAACGGCCGCCGCTGCAGCTGAGATGCCTGCCACGAGGAACAGCGGCGACATCACGGCCTTGACCCTCGCCGCCACCATGAGCTTCCGCGGCATGCCAACCCTGTCCAAGGCCACCAGCGTCGAAGCCCGGTCCAGCACTGCGGCAGCCTGGTTGACGCCCGCTGAGCAGGCGACCATCAGGAACGAGCCCAACAGGGTGATCATCACACCGGTGTTGATGTCGCGGACAAGCAGAGTAGTTTCGGCGTCGGCGCCGGTTCCCATGGTGTCCGCCACCGCCATGCCCACACCCACGAACACGCCCACAAAACTGGTCATCGCGACGCCCCCAACCTGCCGCCACGATTCCTTGGGGCTTTCCAGCACGGTCCGCGCTGCCAGCAGTTGCTCAGGCTTCTTGGCGTGCTTGAGTTGCGAGGAGGCCCGCAGCCGCAGGATCCACGGTCCCATGAGGTTCAACGCCAGCAGGGCCAAACCGAAGCAGCCGCCCATCACCGCGATGATCACAATGAACGCGCCAAAGCTGCTGAGCATCCCCATCGCCACCACTCCGATGACCACCACCACAGCTGCGATGAGTCCGCGAACCCAGTGCGCGCCGTCGGCCGTTTGCCGGGTCCGGACGCCCAACGGCGTCACCACAACCTTCCGGAGCCCCAACGCGGCACTCGCCGCTGCAAGGACACAGACGGCCAGCACGCAGCCGAGGATGGACGGAACGGACAACCACGCATGGGTTCCGATTGCTTGTCCCCGGAACTGGATCAATCCCAGGAACGGTGCTGCGCAGGCGTATAGCCCCGCCCCGGCCACAGCTCCCACGGCTGCGAGGACGGTTGACTCTATGACGGTCATCCAGACCACCGTGGCGCTGTTGGCGCCCAGCAACCGCAAGGATGCCAAACGGTCATCACGACGGCGGGCGGCGAGTCGGGCGGCCGAGGCACCGAGCGTCAACAATGGGATGATCAGCAGCACCATGGCCACCACGGCCAAGGCTTGGTAGGTGCCGGCGATGTCGTCAGACCAGGACCAGAAAACCTGTGAACCGCCGGCCACGGTGAGCAGTAGGGCCGTAACCGTCCCGAAAGCGAGGATGGGGAGTCCGGAATCGCGAAGACCGGCTTCCCGGAAGCTGCTTCCGTTGCTTCGGGCGAGGTACGGGGTGAGGCGCAGGGCCATGGAGAGACTAGACATTGAAGGCACCCTTGAAGTTGGCGGACGGCGCTGCCGGTGGGTTTGGCACTGCCTGTGCGGCTGGCGCTGCCGGGCCGGGAGCCGGAACTGTGCCGCTGTCTGCCACGATCCTGCCATCGCGCAACTCCACAACGCGCTCGCAGCGGGCCGCGACGTTGGGATCGTGCGTGACCACCAGAAGCGTCCGGCCGTTCGCGGCCACGGAGTGCAGGAGCACGTCCAGGACTTCCTTGGAGGTGGCAGAATCCAAAGCGCCGGTGGGCTCGTCCGCGAACACTACCCGGGCGCCTGTGACTTGGGCACGGGCGATGGCCACGCGCTGCACCTGTCCACCGGAGAGCTCACCGAGCCGGCGTTGTTCCATTCCGGCCAATCCCAAAGCCGCCAACCATTCGGCGGCCCTGGCCTCCGAAGTAGCACGGTCTGTGCCGTTGAGCATCAGGGCCAGCGCCACGTTTTCCAAGGCAGTTAACTCCGGAAGAAGCATGCCCTGCTGGAACACAAACCCAAATTCCTCGCGCCGCAGCCGGGACAGCGCGGCATCTCCCAAGGTATCCAGCCGCAAAGGTGAGGAAGGAGTGTTCAAGGTGATGGCTCCGGCGTCGGGCCTCAAAATTCCGGCGAGGCAGTGCAAAAGTGTGGTCTTTCCGGAACCTGAGGGTCCGATGATCGCAATGGACTGGCCGGCACTTGCTGTGAAGTCGACGTTGTCCAAGGCGATGCTGCCGGGGTAGTGCTTGGTGAGCTGCTGGGCGTGGAGGATGGCGTTCATGTATCCAGCATCCCTGCAGGCCCTGCGCCGGGGCGTCAGTCCCGCGGCTGAACTCTGCGGGCGGGCCTCCACCCGGGGTATGAGATGCGCGGCCAGTACATGAAGACTTCTTCATCCTCGTTTCATGAAGGCCTCATGCAGGCCTGTAACGATGAATGCATGCAAACGATGCGACGAGTTCTCCTGTTGGGGGCGATGCTCCTGGTTCCGGTGCTCCTTGCGGTGGCCGGAACCCTGCTCGCGGCTCCATCGGGACCACCCGAGGTGGATGCGAATCCGATCGAACTGGGGCCAGGTCCGGACGGCCGGCCTGCGCCGGGCCTGGAACCCACGCCGGATCCGGATCCCTTGCCGTCCACGCCGGCACCGACAGCGCCGCCTGCAACCCCAGCACCGGAGACGCCCGCAACTCCGGCGCCGCCCGCAACTCCGGCGCCGATTATCCCGCCGGCCCCAGCACCGGTACAGCCGCCGGCCCCGGTGCCGGTGGTGCCCCCGGTGGTCATTGACGACGACGATGACGCCGGCGAGGTGGAGGACTGATGACAATGACGGACACTCCATCCCAACAGGTCGCACTGCCCGCCGTCCCGGATCGGCACCCCCGAACCAAAGGTCCGGGAGCCCGGCTTGGGTCCAGGGTTCCCGCCCGTTGGCGGATCGCGGCCTGGATACTGCTCACCACGGCGCTGACGCTGCTGGCGGTCATGCTCACCATGCGGTCATTGCTCTTGAACGGCGCCCAGACCCAGGCTCATCAGGACATCACCCAGGAACTGCAGGAGTTCCGTGCGTTCGCCGCTGAAGGCGTTGACCCCACTACGGCCAAGCCTTTCAGCTCCATAGAGAAGATGCTGGAGATCTTCCTCAGCCGCCAATCGGCCGCACAAGGGGAAGTCATTGTTGGCAGCGTGGGCCAACGCACCCTGTATACGCCTACCGGTGCCTTGAGCTCGCAGACCGGCGGCCATGACTTGCCCCGGGACCAAGCACTGATGGACTCCATCCGGACCGGCAACGCCTCATCCGGTATTGCCCGGACCAGCGAGGGGGAAATGCACTGGGTTCGCCTCCCGGTGGTCTCGGGCAGTGAAACCGGGCACCTCATTGTGGGCACCTACATGGGACCCCGGGAGGATCAGGTAGCCGGAACTGTGTTGACCATTTTCTTCGTCTCCCTTGGCGGCCTGGCCGTGACAGCGGGCATTGCCTGGCTGGTGGCCGGACAGATCCTCTCACCTGTCCGGGAAGTCCGAAGGGTGGCGGAGGACATCTCGGAGAATGACCTCACCGCACGGGTCCCTGTTCGGGGCAACGACGACATTTCGGCGCTGGCCGTGACCTTCAACACCATGCTGGACCGGCTTGAATCGGCTTACCGAACTCAACGGGCATTCGTGGATGACGCTTCGCATGAACTTCGCACACCCATCACCGTGATCCGCGGCCACCTTGAACTGATGGAGGATGACGAAGCCGACAGGGCCCGCACCCTGACCTTGGTGGACGATGAACTCGCAAGAATGGGCCGGATTGTCTCGGACCTGCTGCTGTTGGCGAAAGTGGACCGCCCCGGCTTCGCGCAACCGCGGCGTACCGACGCTGCCACTCTCCTGCTTGATATCGAGGCCAAAGCCCAAGTGCTTGGTCCAAGGGGGTGGCCCATCCTGGAAATCGCGGAGGGAAGCGTCACAGTGGACGCTCAACGCATCACCCAGGCCGTGCTGCAATTGGCCACCAATGCCTGCCAGTACTCCCCGGAGGACAGCACCGTCAGCCTTGGCTCGCGCTTCGAAGGCGAGGGCAGTTCCCGTCGCTTTACCCTCTGGGTTTCAGATCACGGCAGGGGCGTTGAAGAGGACGAAGCCGCCCGGATTTTTGGCCGGTTCCATCGGGGCCACGCAGCCCAGGAAGCTGATAGGGCCCGGCCTGGTGCCGGATTGGGTCTGGCAATTGTTCGCAGCATCGCCGAGGCGCATCACGGTACTGCCTGGGTCCGCAGTACTCAGGGAAACGGCGCCACGTTCGGCATCACGGTGCCCTCGCCGGTTTTCGACGGCGACCCCGCCACCAACGGTGACCACGTCACCAGCGGCGACCACGTCACCAGCAGCGACCCCGTCACCAGCGGCGACCACGTCACCAGCAGCGACCCCGTCACCAGCGGCGACGCCGACGCCGCAGCCGTGGACGGCAGTGTCACCAAACGCCTGGATCAACTGAAGGAGCACCACAAGTGAGCAGGATCCTGATTGCCGAGGATGACCGGCGGATTTCCGATTTCATCGAGAAGGGCTTGAGGGCCGCAGGCTACACCTGCCTCACCGTGGACGATGGAGCCAGTGCTCTGCTGCTGGCGAGGTCCGGCGAGTTCGGCATGATCATCCTGGACATTGGCCTTCCCATGCTCAGCGGCTTTGAAGTATTGGAGCGCCTTCGCAGTGAGGGGTCCAAGACGCCGGTGATCGTGCTGACCGCCAGTGATTCTGTGGCGGACACCGTGTACGGGCTGGAAAGCGGCGCCAATGATTACATGACAAAGCCGTTCCAGTTTGCCGAGCTCCTGGCGCGAATCCGCCTGCGTCTGAATGACGACTCTGACTCGGCCCCGGTCCTGACCCTTGCCCATGAGGACATGGTGCTGGACCTACGGAGTCGCCGGGTGCGCGTGGGTGAAGCCGGCGCCGACCTCACAGCCCGCGAGTTCTCCCTCCTGGAAGTTTTCCTTCGCCACCCCGGCCAGGTGTTGAGCAGGGAACAGCTGATCTCCCATGCCTGGAACATGGACTTCGATCCCGCATCAAATGTGGTGGACGTCTATGTCCGGGCGCTCCGGGCAAAGATTGGGGCGGAGCGGCTGGAGACCATCCGCGGTGCGGGATACCGATTGACATGAGTCAGGTCTATTACAGCTCCGTGCCTCAGACCCCGGAAGGTCCATCCGAGCAGGACGGAACACGGAGAGTCCTTGGGATCTTCCGTCCTTCAGCGGCCATAGCCTTGCTCGTGGCAATCGCCTTGATGGTGGCCCTGGCGGTCAACTCAGTCAATGGTTGGGGCCTGGATGGTCATGCGGCCGTGACACTCTGCGTCTTTGTGGCCGCCATCTGGTTCTGGATTTTCTCCGCCGTGGAGGACACCTACGTTGCCCTTGGCGCCGCCGTCGTGCTTGTCATCAGCGGCACGCTCCCCACGGAGAGTCTCTTTGCGGCGCTGGGTGAGGACTCCATTTGGCTGCTGATGGCGGCGTTCGTCATTGCCAGTGCCGTTGCTTCAACCGGACTGGCGGCCAGAGGTGCGGCGTTCATTCTCTCCGGTGCGCGTTCGGTGAGGCAGTTGGCCTACTTGTCCTGCCTCGGGCTGGTGGTCACAGCTTTCGCCATTCCGGCCACGTCCGGACGCGCGGCCCTGGTGTTGCCTATCTTCCTGACGCTGCGGAAGGTGTTCAAGGACCGGCCATCATTGGTGAAGATGCTTGCGGTGTTGTTTCCCACGGTCATACTTCTTTCCGCAGTGGGATCCTTCCTCGGTGCAGGCGCACATCTGATCACCAGCCAAATCCTTCAATCGGCCGGTTACCCGGGCTTCGACTTCGCATCCTGGTTACTGCTTGGCCTTCCCCTGTCCCTGGCATCGTCCTTCATGGCCACTGAGCTGGTGCTGCGGCTCTTTAGCTCCAGCAGTGACCGGGCCGAGCCGTTGGCTGTGAAGCTTAGCCAGTTGCAGGCGGATAACACCCAGCGCATCAGCGGGCCGCTGGACCTGAATGAGCAACGTTCGTTGTTGCTGCTGGCGGCCGTGGTGGCACTCTGGTGCACCGAACCCATCCACGGACTGGATCCGGCACTGGTGGCGTTGATGGGCGCGCTGGTGGTGTCCTTGCCCGCCTATGGGTCCGTCACGTTGGCAGCTGCCCTGAAGAAAGTGCCGTGGTCCATGCTGATTTTCATGGCCGCCACCCTGGCCCTGGGTTCGAGCTTGGTGACCACTGGGGCGGCGGGCTGGTTAGCGGCTTCCCTGGTAGGACCTGTTGCCGTCTTCGGGGCGGCAAAGCCATACGTCTTTGTGGTGGTGGTGGTGCTCGCTTCAACAGCGGCCCACTTGGTGATCCAGTCGCGTTCGGCCCGCTCGGCGGTACTCATTCCTATGGTGGTGGCCACAGCGGCTCCCATGGGAGTGGACCCCGTGGCCGTGGCCTTCGCATCCACAGCAGCAGCGGGCTTCTGCCACACCCTTACCAGCTCGGCCAAACCAGTGGCCATCTTCGCTGAAACGGATGGCCGGCTCAACTATGAGCCCGCTGACCTGCTCCGGCTCTCGGCCTGGTTGGCACCGTTGAGTGCCGTGCTGGTTCTGCTGTTCAGCTTTTTCCTCTGGCCGCTCCTTGGTCTGCCGCTCTTCACTTCGCCGTAATCCACAACTTCGCCATTCCTATAAGAAACAGGTGTCCTCATGGTCATGTCCATTCCGCAACGGATTCTGGTAGCTCCTTCCGGTTTCAAAGAAAGCCTTGATGCCGTGGAAGTAGCAGCGGCAATCTCTGCCGGCATCCGCCGCGTCATTCCGGGAGTGAGCATCAACGCAGTACCCATGGCCGATGGCGGCGAGGGCACTGCCGCTGCGCTCGCCAGCGCTACGGCGGGGAAGATCATCCGTACCCGGGTTACCGGGCCGGTGGGGGAGCCGGTGGATTCGCACTTTGCCGTCCTGGGCAGGGTGGACCGGCCCACCGCAGTAGTTGAGATGGCAGCAGCTGCGGGCCTTCGCCTGGTGCCGGGGACCATGCGCAATCCGGGGAAGACCACCACCTTTGGTGTGGGCGAGTTGATCCTTGCGGCGCTGGATCAGGGCGTGGAAAGGATCGTGGTGGGGTGCGGTGATTCCGGAACGTCCGACGGCGGTGCGGGCGCCTTGCGTGCCTTGGGCGTGCGGATCCTTGACGCGCACGGCAGGGAACTTCCCGAAGGTGGGGCCGCCCTGTGCAACGCAGGAAGTGTGGACTTCTCCGGACTGGATCCCCGGCTGGCCGCTTGCCAACTGGAGCTGGCGCTGAACCCGTTCAATGTCCTGTGCGGTCCGCAGGGAGTTGCCCGGGTGTTCGGTCCCCAAAAAGGGGCTACGCCGGATCAGGTGGAGGAGTTGTCCCAAGGACTGGACCGTTGGGCCGGTTTGCTGGCTGAGGCCACTGGCATGCCGGAGGAGTTCTTGAGGAACGGGCAGGGAACCGGTGCATCCGGTGGACTTGGCGCTGGTCTTGCAGCCGTGGGTGCGCGGCTGGTGCCACGGTTCGAGCTCTTGCTGGACTCCGGACTGGCCGGGATAGACCTCGATGCCCATATTGCCAAGGCGGATCTTGTGGTCACGGCTGAGGGCGCCATAGATTTCCAAACACCCCGCGGCAAGGTTCCGGCGGAGGTAGCAAGGCGAGCACAGCGTGCCGGCGTGCCGGTGCTGGCCTTCGCCGGTTCCATCGGCAAGGACGCAGCTGACGTTCATGCTGCGGGAATCGATGCCATTGCCGGGATCATTCCCATTCCCATGGACTTGAACCGGGCTGTAGCAGAGGGTGCCATGCTCCTTCAGGAGGCCACTGAGCGTACGTTCAGGGTTCTGCTGCTGGGATCGGCTATTTCGTCCAGGGTGGGGGCTGCAGCGTAGTTCCTACGCTTCGGCGATCCGCAGTTTTGCCACGTTCTCGGCCAGCACGCGCCGTGCGTCCTCGCCTAGCAGCGAGTCCGTGATCAGCTCGTCGGCTTCTTCCAACCGTGCGATCGAGGCTATGCCCACCACACCCCACTTGCTGTGATCTGCCAGGATCACTGTGCTCCGTGCGGAGGTCATGAAAGCGCGGTTGGTTTCGGCCTCCAACAGGTTGGGCGTGGTGAATCCGGCGTGCGCATCCATGCCGTGGACGCCCAGGAACAGGACGTCCAAATGGAGTTGCTTCAGCGATGAGGTGGCTATGGGGCCCACCAGTGCATCAGAGGGGGTCCGCTCTCCACCGATCAGGATCACGGTGGAGCCGAAGCGTGCGGGCCCTGATGAGGAGCCGTGGTGGAAGAGGTCGGCGATGCGTACCGAGTTGGTGACCACGGTGATGCGGGGTCCGTTGACGAGTTCCTTGGCCAAGGCCCAGGTGGTGGTGCCGGCGCCCAGGCCAATAGCCATGCCTTCCTGGACCAGGGCTGCTGCTTCCACCGCTATGGCGTGCTTTTCGGCAGGCAGTTGCGTGGATTTCAGTTCGAATCCGGGCTCGTGGGTGCTGGCGTCACCGGGAAGTTTCGCTCCGCCGTGGATGCGTTCAACGCGGCCGGCTTCTTCGAGTGCTTCGATGTCACGGCGCACAGTCATGGGGGAGACGCCCAGGAGTTGGGCGAGGTCCGAGACACGCACCACGCGTTCGCGTTGGACGGCGTCAATGATGGCGGAGTGGCGTGCTGCCTGAAGCATCAGTGCCTTTCTGGGAACCTCGTCAAACATGGGGCTGAGTCTGGCTCCAGTCTAGGGCGCAGGGCACCGGCAGCACGGCAGGCCATGCGCGACGGCGCCGCTCGCCTGCGAAGGTGAGCGACGCCGTCGTTATTCCACTGTGCGGGACGCTACTTGCGGAGCGATTCCGCAATCTGTTGCATGATGCCGGGGTCTGCCAGTGTGGTGGCGTCGCCGGTATCGCGGCCTTCTGCGATGTCCTTGAGCAGGCGTCGGACAATTTTTCCGGAGCGCGTCTTGGGCAGTTCCGGAACGATCAGCAGCTGCTTGGGCTTGGCAATGGGACCAATTTCCTTGCCCACGTGGTTGCGCAGTTCCAGGACTGTCTCGTCACCGTTGTTGACGGCGTCACCGCGGAGGATGACGAACGCGACGACGGCCTGTCCGGTGGTCTCGTCAGCGGCACCCACAACGGCCGCTTCAGCGACTGACGGGTGGCTGACCAGTGCGGACTCGATCTCCGTGGTGGAGAGGCGGTGTCCGGAAACGTTCATGACGTCGTCCACACGGCCCAGGAGCCAGACATCGCCGTCCTCGTCCTTCTTGGCCCCGTCTCCGGCGAAGTACATGGCTTCGAAACGGGACCAATAGGTGTCCTTGAAGCGTTCCGGGTCACCCCAGATGCCACGCAGCATGGACGGCCACGGTTCACGGACCACCAGGTAGCCGCCTTCGCCGTTGGCCACGGACTGGCCGTTCTCATCCACTACGTCCACGGCGATGCCGGGAAGCGGAACCTGCGCCGAGCCGGGCTTGGTAGCCGTGACACCGGGCAGCGGGGCGATCATCTGCGCACCGGTTTCGGTCTGCCACCAGGTGTCCACGATCGGGGCCGGGTGTTCCTTCTTTTCACCGTTCTTGCCGGCGTTGGCACCGATGACGTCGCGGTACCACATCCACGCCTCGGGGTTGATGGATTCGCCCACCGAGCCCAGCACCCTGATGGAGGAGAGATCGTACTTGTCCGGGATGTCCCGGCCCCACTTCATGAACGTCCGGATGGCAGTAGGGGCGGTGTACAGGATGGAGACCTTGTACTTCTCCACGATCTCCCACCAACGGCCCTGGTGCGGGGAATCCGGGGTGCCTTCGTACATGACCTGGGTGGCGCCGTTGACGAGCGGCGCGTAGGTGACGTACGAGTGGCCGGTGACCCATCCGACGTCGGCGGTGCACCAGTACACGTCCGTTTCCGGGTGGAGATCGAACACGGACTTGTGCGTGTACGCGCCCTGGGTGAGGTAGCCGCCTGTGGTGTGCAGGATGCCCTTGGGCTTACCGGTGGTGCCGGAGGTGTAGAGGATGAACAGCGGGTGCTCGGAGTCGTGTCCGACGGCGGTGTGCTCTGTATCTGCCCTGTCTACAGTGTCGCTCCACCAAAGGTCGCGGCCTTCAACCCAGTTGACGTCCTCGCCGTTGCGCTTGACCACCACCACGTTCTGTACTGTATGACCTTCTTTGGACAGGGCTTCGTCCACGGCAGGCTTCAAGGCGCTGGGCTTGCCGCGGCGGTAGGTGCCATCGGCGGTGACCACGAGCTTGGCCTCGGCGTCCTCAATCCGGGAGCGCAGGGCATCAGCGGAGAAACCGCCGAACACTACAGAGTGCACGGCGCCGATCCTGGCGCAGGCCAGCAAGGTGATGACGGCCTCGGGGATCATGGGCAGGTAAACGGCCACGCGGTCGCCCTTGGCCACGCCGAGGGATTCGAAAGCGTTGGCGGCCTTCTTGACCTCTTCGGTCAGCTGCGCGTACGTGTAGCTGCGGGAGTCTCCGGGCTCGCCCTCAAAGTAGATGGCAACGCGATCGCCCAAGCCGTTCTCCACGTGGCGGTCCAAGGCGTTGTAGGCCGCGTTGATCTCACCGCCCACGAACCATTTGGCGAACGGCGGGTTGGACCAATCCAAGGCCTCGGTGAAGTCCTTGTCCCAGCTCAGCAACTCGCGCGCCTGCTTGGCCCAGAACGCGGGACGGTCCTTTTCTGCCTCGCTGTAGGCATCCGCGCTTGTCACAGCGTTGGCGGCGAACTCCGCCGATGGCGCGAACCTGCGGTTCTCGTGGAGGAGGTTTTCAAGTGCCTCCACATGTGCGGCCGGACCGTTCTGAGCAGTTGACGCTGCAGCGGTGGCCGTGGATCCGGTGGTGTCCTGGGACATGGTGAACCTCATCATTCATCGATCTTTGCTGCGCGGATCCTTGCGTGGGATTCCCGCCCGGGCCGTCGTCGGCGTCGGGCGCGTCCCTCCAAGGGTCCGCAAAGTGCTGTCCGGCATCAACACTATCGCTTAGCGATGTACTACGTGTGCGTCGTCACAAATGCGGCCGTGAGCGGCGCAGATTTAGCGACGAATGGTTGCAGCAGCGGTGAGGAACCGTTTACATGACGCACGACGGCGGCCCCGGACTGTTGCTGCCCGCGGGGCATTTGCGGGCAGGGATCTGTAAGGAACCTTGGAGTTTGCTGTGGGCGAAGCGGGATGGCCGTTTTCAGCTAGAACCCTGTCAGTGGGGTGACATAGGCTGAAGAAGTCTTGGGACGCACTTCTGGCGTGTCCGGTTCTCTGCGGAATCCCGCAGAGGTCGCCGGGCCGGACTGTCCAAGACGCCGCCGTACGAAGGAGAAATAGATGAACCAGCTGAGCCCAGGCCCGCACGACTCACAAGCGAACGGACCGGACACCGCGGCTGGAACGGCCACCGCTGAAGGTGGGAACGCTGCCGGGAATCCTGCGAAGGGTACGTCCGAAGCTCCTCTTAAGAAGGGCTCTGTAACGTCTGGCGATGCTGCCCGGAACGACGCTGCTGAAAGTGACGCTGCCACGTACGACGCCGTCGCCGGCCCGTTCACCATCCGGGACCTCACTGTTTTTGGGTCCACGCTCCTGATGTTCGTAGCTTCGCTCCTGCCCATGTTCGGGGAACGCTACAACCTCTGGAACCTGGGCAACCTGTTCTTCCTGCTGCTGGGAATCCTCCTGCCCCTGGTGGTGGTGGCACTCTTCGTAGCCCGCAGGCTGCAGCCCGGGACCATTGTCCGCATTGGTTCCCTGTCCGTTGACCAGTTCGCGTCAGTGGCTGCCTCTTTTGCCTTCCCGTTGTTCTTCCTGACCATCGCCAACTCTTTCAATGGCGGCGTGTTGCTGGGTTTGGTTGGTTCTGTAGGCCTGCTTGCCGCCACGGTTCTGGCCCCACATCTTCCGTGGCTCTCCGCTGATTTCAAGGGCCGCGCTGAAAAGCCGGCGCACGTTGTTGCCCGCGAGGCAGCTGTTCCCAGCCGCAAGCCGGCTGCTCCAAAAGCGCCGAAGGCCCCCAAGGCGGCGAAATCAAGCGACGCCACAGCTTCAACTCCCGGATTCCAGGCTTCTGCAACGGGATACCAAGCCCCTGCGTCACACGTTTCGGGTACCGCCGCGGCAGCAGCCTCCACGGGCGCAAGCCCCTTCGCTCCGCCGGCCAGCTACGGAACCACGCCGTCGCCGGCAACCGAAGCGTCCGCCGTCGTGCACTCTGCTGATGCCAAGCCTGCGGAAGCACCCGGAGCCTCTCCGGCGTCCTCATCGCAGGAGAGGACGGAACCTGTTGGTACGTCCGGCGCTAAAGACGCCCACGTCCCGGCTCAGGGTTCCCTGGGAGAGCCTGCCACCACCCAGCATGCGGCGCAGCCTGCCACCACACAGCACGCTGCGCAACAGGCCGGCCAAGCAGCGGCGCAGCAGCCGTGGGCTGCCACTATGGCAACTCCCATAGTCTCCGGCGACACCCGCAGGGTGAGCGACACCATTGGCGCCACCGTGGACCCGGCCAGCCGTCCGGAAGAATCCGATTCACCACAGTATGAGGCGTTCTGGTTCGCCGTCGCCCAGCCGCGGACTGCGTACGACGAACGCACAGGTGCCCCCGCCTTCACCATCGAACCCGGTGGATGGGTTCTGGCGCTGGAGGACCGCGGCCACGAGTTCCTGGTTCAGGACACCGACGGCAAAGTTGGCGTTCTCCGGGAACTGAGCAACATCGAACGCGGCTAAGCAGGACTCCGTGGCCATCGCTGAAGCTGGTTCGCTGCTGGCGCTCAAACGCCGGGCACGCAAGATCAACAGGGTCCTTGCTGAGAAGTATCCTTACGCGCACGCGGAACTGGACTTCAGCAACCCCTTTGAGCTGGTGGTGGCCACGGTCCTCTCGGCCCAAACCACTGATGTGCTGGTCAACCAGGTCACCAAGATCCTGTTTGCCCGGTACCCGGACGCCCGCGCCATGGCTGAGGCGGATCCCGTTGAGCTGGAGACCATACTTCAGCCCACGGGCTTCTTCCGGGCCAAAGCGCGGAACGTTTTGGCGCTCAGTACCAGGCTTGTGGACGAGTACGATGGCGTGGTCCCGGGACGTCTGGAAGACTTGGTGACGCTCCCGGGGGTCGGGCGCAAAACCGCCAACGTGGTTCTGGGCAATGCCTTCGGTGTTCCCGGGATCACGGTAGACACACACTTCGGCAGGCTGGCCCGCCGTTTTGGCTGGACGGCCTCGGATGATCCCGTGAAGATCGAGTTCGACGTCGCCGAATTGTTTGAGCCGCGTGACTGGACCATGCTCTCGCACCGCGTGGTGTTCCACGGGCGCAGGGTTTGCCATTCCAGGAAGCCCGCCTGCGGTGCTTGCCCGGTGGCGAGCCTTTGCCCGAGTTATGGCGAGGGCGAAACAGATCCCGTCAAGGCCGCCAAGCTGCTGAAGTATGAGCTCGCCCCGGGCAATGAAGCGTTGCTTGAGAAACTCCTGGCCGAGACGCACAGGGCTGCTGAGATCCGCATGGAATCGCAAAGGAGGCCCGGGTGACCGCGCTTGAGGAACTGTCCGCACTGGTCACCCGCTTTGAAGAAGGCCAACAACAGCACTCGGCACTCTGGGACAAGCTCCCCGTGACCCCCGAGACCAACCGTGCAGCGGCAGTCCTGATGCTTTTCGGTGTGCTGGACAATGTCCCTGCCGAGTCAGGCCGTCCCATAGCGCCGGCCGATCTTGATGTTCTCTTGCTGGAACGGGCACACACCCTCGACGACCACCCGGGGCAAGTGGCGTTCCCTGGCGGCAGCGTGGATCCTGAAGATGAGTCCGTGGTGGCTGCGGCGCTTAGGGAAGCCGTGGAAGAAACCGGGCTGGATGCCAGTGGCGTCCGGGTTCTGGGGGTCATACCGGAACTCGGCCTCATCCGGAGCAACTTCCGGGTAACGCCGGTGCTGGCATGGTGGGATGCGCCATCGCCCGTTCGCGTGGTGGACTACGCCGAATCCGCACAGGTCTTCAGGGTGCCGGTCCGCGACCTCCTGGATCCCGTCAATCGGGTCACCGCCACCATCACGCGGTTCGGCCGCACCTACACCAGCCCTGGTTTCACCATCAACGGCGTGCTGGTATGGGGCTTCACGGGCATGGTCCTCAGCGGACTTTTCGACGAACTCGGCTGGACCGTTCCGTGGGACAAGGCCAAACTGCGGGATATTGACCTCTAGGCGGCCGTGTTCAGGCGGCCCTTTTCAGGCTGCCTTGCGGGCCGTGGCCGAGCGGTCCACTATCAGGCCGGTTGCCGCGTTTTCCCGCACGGCGTTGATGCCCGCCACCACACCCTCCAGGTGCTTAAACGTGGGTGACTCTGCAACCACCGTTCCGTCGGCCGCAGTGAGCCGGAACTTGTAACCGTCGTTGTTGTCCCTGAGAATTTCAAACCTGCCAGCCATCGAATGCTTCCCCCTTGTGATGCTGATGTGATTCTGCGGTGGACCAGAATAACCATCCACATAGTGAAGCTATCCACAACGGGGCAGGAACTAAAGTTACTTGGCAGTACCCGGTGCTGTGCGGTCACTGAGGCTCATATGGCGAGATATGACTGGATAGTGCCGTGGCTTCACGTTATGGTCCGGCTACTTCGCTTTGTCATAGGAATCCACCACAGCCAGGCTCACGGGAAATTCAACAGGGATCCGCCCGAACATGAGTTCCTTTGCTGATGCCGCCGCTTCTTCGATGGCGCGGATACAAGCGTCCACGGCATTCTCGGGAGCATGGATCATCACTTCATCGTGGAGAAAGAACACAAGTTCGCCGCTGGGTGAGCCCTCGGCGCGCAAGGTTCGCAGCCGGCGTCGTAATTCCGCCAACCAGCAAGCCGCCCACTCAGCGGCCGAGCCCTGCACCACAAAGTTGCGGGTGAACCTGCCCCGGGACCGCGCCAGGTTGTCGGCTCGGCGCTGTTCCTCGGCCGTGGTGGATTGCTGGCTCCGCAACCAACCGGCCGACGGTGGCGGGCTGCTCCTGCCCAACCGTGTGGTGACCGTTCGGCCCGCCTCGCCTTCGCGGGCTGCTTGTTCTACGAATCCGACGGCGCGCGGGTAGGTTCGCGTCAGCTGCGGCATGAGCCTGCCCGACTCGCCCGTGGTGGCGCCGTAAATGGCACCCAGCAGGGCAATCTTCGCCTTGGCCCGATCACCGCCAAAGCCTTGGGCGGCGATGCCTGCGTAAAGGTCCTTGTCCCGGGCAGCCTCCGCCATTTTTGTGTCTTGGGCAAGCGCCACGAGGACCCGGGGCTCCAGTTGTGAGGCATCGGCGACGATTAATTTGTGGCCCGGATCAGCGTGGACTGCTGCCCGGATGTTGCGCGGGATCTGAAGGGCGCCGCCACCCCGTGAAGCCCATCTGCCGGACACAACGCCGCCCACCACGTACTCGGGATGGAACCGCCCGTCACGCACCCATGCGTCCAGCCAGGACCAACCGTTGGCGGTGTGCAGACGGGATAGCTTTTTGTAGGCCAGGAGGGGCTGGATAGCCGGATGTTTTGATTCCTGAAGTTCCCACTGCCGCGTGCTCTTGACCTCGATTCCATTCCGGTGCAGGGCGCGCATCAGATCCTGCGGGGAGTCCGGATTCAGGCCAGGGGAGTTGAGGATGCTCCTGAGCTCGGCGCAAAGGGCTTCGAGTGCCGGGGGCCGGTGGCCAGACGGCGGGCGGGGACCCAGAACATCGGCAAGGATCTGCTGATGCAGCTCTTCGCGCCAGGGAACACCGGAGTGTTGCATCTCGACGGCGATGATCGCGCAAGCGGACTCAGCGGCCAGGAGTAGTTGGAGGCGCTGTTTCTGCTGGTCGGGGACCTGTGACACAGCGTGCTGCTGAGCTGCGAACTCCTCCTTGAGTTCGTCCAGCCCGGCCTTCGGGCTGGCCGGGGACAGGTCTTCGAACAAAGCGCCTTGATCGGCCGGCGGTGGTGGAGGCTGAAGGGCGCGCGGCGGTGTTGAATCGTCGTCCTGCGTGAGCTTGACCGCGTGCTTGGCGTAGTCCGTGTGGGCCGTGAATTCCGAATGGGCCAGAATTGCCCCACAGAGCGCAAGATCATGGCAACGCTCCAGCTCTATGCCATGGGACAGCAGTTCCGGATACCAATCCTGGGCGCGATGCCACACCCAGCGGGGCCGCTGGGCTTCCAATTCACGTACGACGCCTGGCAACTCACCACGGGTAAGGACGCGCGCGTCAGCAGTTGCCCTGCCGGTGGGGGAGATCCGTTGTATGGCTGCGCCTTCCGGGTGGGCGGCGAGCAGCAAATACATGGTGTCCATTCTGCCTTGTGCACAGGGGTGCTGTGGCTTCCAGTGTTGTAGTGTGCGCGCTGTTGTGGGGACGTGACCGTTCCTCCACAGCTCCGGCCTCACCGGGTTGTGCACATACGGGCATTCGGACCTTACCCTGATCCGCCCATTGAACCAGTGTGGATGCCATGAGCAAGCGAGATCGTGGGCACAGGCAACCTCGACGTAGCCGGCAGGCCCCAGAAAGATACGGGCAATCCAACAAACCAACGGAACAAGGATCCGCCGACTCATCCTGGGTTCCACACGAAGCCGTTGGGATACTGCTCGTTTCCGCAGACCCCTATCTGCAGGAAGAAGCCAAACGCATAGTCGCTGCCGCGGGGGGAAGTCTGAGAACGGCCGTGGATGTGGCCGGGGCCGTCCACGGCTGGGACACCGCTGACGTGGTACTGGTGGGCAGTGATGTCCGCGAGCTACCGCCCCGGCGAAGGGCTCCCACCGTGTTGCTTGGCAAAGCCGCCGAAGGTGACGGCCTATGGCGTCTGGCCGCCTCGCTGGGAGCTGAACGGGTTGCTGTCCTTCCCGAGGCCGCCGCTTGGCTGGCTGAACACCTGAGCATGGCCGGGTCCCCGGACCCTGGAGGAACAGTCATGGGCATCATCGGAGGCAGCGGCGGGGCGGGAGCTACCACTACTGCAATCTGGCTTGCCCAAGCCGCGGCCGGGCAGGGAATCAGCACCGTGCTCATTGATGGCGACCGCTGGGGTGGGGGCCTTGAGCTGGCAGTGACGTCCCAGGAAATTCCCGGGCTTCGGTGGCCGGACTTCGCCGAAACCCGGGGGAGTATTGATCCTTCCCAGTTCCGGGACTCACTTCCGGTCGCCGGAGGTTTCGCATACCTGTCCTGGCCCGGGACCCGGGAACAAGTGCATGTCCCTGCGGCTGACGCCGTATCTGCTGTTGTGGACGCTGCACGCCGGAGCTTCGAACTCATCATCGTGGACATCGGTCGCAGCGGTGAGGGACTTGCCACGCTCGCGTGGGATTGCGACAAGATCCTGCTGCTGACCCAGGCCCACCTCAGATCCGCGGTGGCAGCTACTCGTGTTCTTAACGAACTCCCGCCCATCGAGGCCGGTCTGCTGGTCCGGGGAAGCGGCACCACGTCCGTGGATGCAGCCATGATTGCAGAGTCCTTGGGATTGCCGTTGTTGGGTCTCTTGCCGGAGATTCGCGGTGTTGCGGCCGGCACGGAAATGGGTCGGCTGCTGGAGTTCGGCCGGCGGAAAGCAGTGAGCCGCTTCGCAGGTTCTGTACTGGAACTGAACGGAGGAATCCAGTGACCCGCAATCCAGTGAGCCACTCCGTCGAGGTAAACCGCCGCAGGGACGGACGCAGGTTGGACTCGGTTCTTCTGGAAACGGTACGGGAATCCGTGCTCGCAAACAGTGGCCCCGTAACGCCGTCTACTGTTGCAGCAGCAGTTCAGGCGAGCGGCAGATTATTGGGAACAGCCGGAGCGTTGGAGGCAGCTGAATCCATCAACGCTGAGCTGAACGGACTGGGGCCTCTTCAACCCCTCGCGCAGGATCCAGCTGTCACGGACATCTTCGTCAACGGCCCGGATTCGGTGTGGTTGGACCGCGGGAACGGCCTGGAGCGTTCCTCTGTGCGCTTCGACACCGAACAACAGATCAGGTCCCTGGCTACCCGCCTGGTTTCAGCCGGAGGAAGGCGATTGGACGATGGTTCCCCCTGCGTGGACGTTCGGCTCAAGGGCGGATACCGTGTGCATGCAGTGCTCGCGCCCATCTCAACGGCCGGGACCTTGCTGTCCGTCCGCATCCGACGGGATGAGGTGTTTACCCTCTCCGAGTTGAGGAAAAGCGGCATGTTTTCAGAACACGTCGAGTCGGTTCTCCGGGCCGTTATGGCGAACAAACTGAGTTTTCTGATCAGCGGAGCAACAGGCTCGGGAAAAACTACCCTGCTCTCCACCATGCTTGGGTTGAGTCATCCCACCGAACGATTGGTCCTGATCGAGGACGCTGCAGAGCTCAACCCCGTTCACCCACACGTTGTGACCCTGGAATCACGCCACGGAAACCTTGAAGGCGGCGGGGCCTTGGACCTTGGTGAACTGGTTCGCCAGGCCCTCCGAATGCGCCCGGACAGGTTGATAGTAGGGGAATGCCGTGGTGCTGAAGTCCGCGAACTGCTCACCGCACTCAACACTGGCCACACAGGTGGCGGGGGTACCATCCATGCCAACACCGCCGAAGCCGTGCCGGCCCGGTTGGTGGCGCTTGGTGCTTTGGCGGGATTGAACGCCGAAGCCGTGCGGTTGCAGGTCTCCAGCGCCCTTGACGTGGTAATCCACGTGGACCGAACAGCATCAGGGCGGAAAGTAGCGTCCATTGGGGTTGTGACAGATACCCGTGAGGGGCAAAAGGTACTGGCCGCCCTTAGCTGGCGCCCCACAGGAATGGAGCCCGGCCCTGCATGGCCCGGGCTCTCCGCCCGGCTCTCTCTCGATCCGTGGGCCACGGAAGTAGGGCAGGTTCAGGTTCACGCCGGGCGGTCACAACAATCGGGGCCAGCAGAACCAGAGGAATCGGCACCACTAGCCGGATCCCCTCGGCGCCGGGCCCGGATGATAAGTAGCCTCCCGCCAACCGGGTCCGGTCACTTGGGTATGCACCGAGCAGTTGACGGCCCATGATCGTCGCATTCGTCCTGATAACGGCACTCGCGGCTTGGCTGCAGTTCACGGGCCATCGGCTTGGTATCCGGCGTTTCCGCCTGAGCCTGGGTCAACCCGCGGACCGGAACAGGAACCCCGCTGTTCGTCCAACGGTATGGCTGGGGCGGCCAGAGCGGCGAAAGCGTCACGCACCTTTATCTCTCGGGGTGTTGGTGCAACAGCTCGCGGCCCTCTTACGTGGCGGGCGCGGTGCCCTCCGGCTGTGGGAAGAGCTATGGATTGTCCATGGTTCACATCAGGCCGTGGAGGGTGCCAAGAGCTCCGCTGCACAACAGGGAAACAGCGGGCTGTCCAATCAGTCACTCCAGGTTCTCGCAGCAGCGCGGGCAGCGTCCACAGTGGGAAATTCTCCAGCCGACGCCATCCGGGACGCTTCCGTGAAGGCGTATCCGCAACGGGGTAGCTCTGAGCGCCGCATATGGATGGAGTTGGCAGCCTGCCTGGATATCGCCGAGACCAGTGGCTGCCCGTTGGCTGACCTCCTCACCCGCTTCGCAGCCCAATTGGAGGCCGAAGAAGACTCCGAAGCCGCACGTCAAACGGCGCTCGCAGGTCCTAAAGCCACGGTTCGGCTGTTGTCCTGGCTGCCCGTGTTCGGGCTGGGGCTGGGAATGGCGCTGGGTGTGGATCCTCTGGGGATCCTGTTGAACAACTTCCTGGGTGTTGCCACTTTCGCGGTTGGACTCCTTCTTACTGCAGCCGGCCGCGTTTGGTCCTCCCGGCTGGTCGCGTCCGCCACCGGGAGGCCCTGATGCACGACGCTCCGGTGTGGGCGATGACGGCGGTTTTGGTGCTGGCGGCATACTTGAGTTTCGCGGCACCGCTGAAGACAAGAGTGGCGCCGCTACGGACAAGAGTGCAGTTGCTTCCCCCGGGGAGGGAGGCCGAAGCAACTCAGAGGTCCTCGGCAGCAACCCTTGTGGATCCGGCAGCAGACGGGCTTCGGGACACGGCCATGATGCTGGAGTTGGTGGCATCGATGCTCGACGCCGGAGCCGGAATCGGACGGGCACTTGAACTAATCGCCAAGTGTGCCTCACCGCCCATCAGGGAGTCGCTTCGGCCCGTTGTTGCCGCACTGGCCATCGGTGCCGACTGGGAGTCTGCCTGGCAAACACCCTCCAAGCTCCCACCTGAAGTAGTCCGCCTCAAGAATGCGTTGGCTTTCGCAGCACTGACTGGTGCGCCGTCGGCTTCCATCCTCTATGCACAGGCTGCGAGGGAACGGCGTGAGCAGTTCCGCGCTGCAGAGAAGAGGGCCGCTGCTTTGGGCGTAAAGCTCGTGGTTCCTCTGGGCCTCTGTTCCCTGCCTGCATTTATCTGCCTGGGCATCATCCCTGTCCTGATCGCCATGCTTCCTTCTGGCTGAACGCCCGGGTTGAAATGCGGAGGAAGCAACCACCATTCCTCCACAGCCATCCGGACGGCACAGGTTATCCACTTGCGAAGATCGCCTTCTTCCGGGCTCCTCCGGACCGCGGAAGAGTCGGTTGTGCCGGCAAAGAGCCGGCGATTCTTGAAAGGAAC
The DNA here is from genome assembly GCF_041549525.1 of Paenarthrobacter aurescens. Classification (NCBI taxonomy): domain Bacteria; kingdom Bacillati; phylum Actinomycetota; class Actinomycetes; order Micrococcales; family Micrococcaceae; genus Paenarthrobacter; species Paenarthrobacter aurescens. Next base: position 3,404,797 of record NZ_CP157456.1, on the reverse strand, counting down.
CCACCGTGAAAACACTCTCCACTCCACTTCCTGGCCTGCTCATGGACATGCCACGGGATCGGCAAGCGTCCCGTGAAGTTCGTGGAACTTCTTCCACGGAGCCAGAGGCCACCCGGTACGACGAACTCTCTGAGTACGAGCTCGACCACAACGTTCCTGAGCCAATCGATCTTGACCCAATCGATCTTGAGTCATTCGATCTCGAGGAAGAAACCTGGCAGTTGGGAGCAGGCTTTGAGGAACTTGCCCAGTCCGACCACGGGCCACTTGAGGAAGAGGGTTTGCGGACGCGGGATGGCTTCCGCAGAGAGGAGGGCTTCCTGGCAAGGGTAAGCACACGGGCAAAGCTCATGGGCTCCGAGGCCGGCATGGCCACGGCAGAGTACGCCATTGCCACCCTTGCTGCCGTGGGCCTCGCGGGGCTGCTGGTGGTCATTCTTCGGAGCGAAGAGGTACGCGGCTTCCTGCTCAACTTGATCCGTACGGCGTTGTCCCTGCCATGACCGGTCCGCTGCCTGCCCGTGGGAGAGCCTTCCGGAAGGAAAAGGAGTGGGGTGCTGTGACAGCGGAGTTCGCAGTAGCGTTACCGGCTGTCGTGTTGCTCCTGGCATTCCTGCTGGCAGGCGGCGCAGCGGGGATCACCCAACTCCGGCTGGAAGATGCTGCGAGGGCCGGAGCGCGCGCCTCTGCTCGGGGTGAAACCTCCGGCTCGGTGGACGGAATCGTCAAGCGACTTGCCGGGGAGGGCGTTACAACATCATTGACCGACGACGGCGACTGGGTCACTGTGACCGCGTCCTCGCCAGTAGGCGGAGCCTTGGGACCGCTCATACCGTGGACGCTGAAGGCCTCGGCAACAGCCCGGGCAGAAGCGGCCACCCCATGAAGTGGGTTCGGCCGGAGAACCAGCATGAGCGCGGAGCTGGAACCGTTCTCGGTCTGGCCTTGGGTGCGGTGGTAACAGCCCTGCTGCTGGGGCTGCTTTTACTGGCGCAGGCCGGTGTAATGGCATCCCGGGCGGCCTCTGCAGCGGATCTTGCAGCTCTTGCCGCCGCCGATGCTGCACGCGGGCTAACCCCCGGGGATCCTTGTGCCGTTGCATCAGAAGTGGCAGGGAAACACGCGGCAAAGATCACGTCCTGCACGGTGGTCGGCGGGGACGTGGTGGAGGTTGGCACCGAGCTGGCCCAGCCCTTCCAGTGGGGCGTCGCCACTGGCCGCGCGCGGGCGGGACCTCCTCCCTAAGGAGGCAAAGCGCTCCACCTGCTGGCGCTGCCACACCCGCTGGCACTGCCACACCCGCTGGCGCTGCTCCGCGGACCCGCTATCTTGCGTCCTTCAGCAAAACGTCCAGGAGTGTGATGGCGGCCGCTTTGTCCAACGGGTTGTTCTTGTTCCCGCATTTAGGGGACTGAACACAGGACGGGCAGCCGGCATCGCACTCGCACGCTTTGATGGCTTCGCGGGTGGCTGTCAGCCAAATTTTGGCCTTCTCGAAACCGCGCTCAGCAAAGCCGGCGCCACCGGGATGACCGTCGTAAACGAAGATCGTTGGCACACCTGTGTCGGCATGGAGAGCCGTGGAGACGCCGCCGATGTCCCAGCGGTCACTTGAAGCCACTAAGGGGAGGAGCCCAATTGCAGCATGTTCAGCCGCATGCAGCGCCCCGGGGAACTCAGCCTCCACCAGTCCGGCTCCGTGCAGCGAACGGTTGTCCACCACAAACCAGACGGCCTTGGTGAAGAGGTCCCTGGCACCCAAATCGAGAGGTTCTTCGCCGAGGATCTCGTTGGAAATCAAAGCCTTACGTTGGAAGGAAACCACTTGGGTAGTTACTTTGACGTCGCCAAAGTGCACAGTGATATCGCCCCATTGAACCGAGCGCGAAGTTTCAAGGACCTCAATCTGGGTTACATCCCTGGCCGTGGTGTAAAAGTCAGGGTTGACCCGGCGCACCATGACGCAGTGATCGGTTTCGTTGAGTTCCTCCACCAGGTAGCTCTCACCTTGGTGGACATAGATGGCGCCCGTGTGGGCTTGATAGTGAGTTTGCGGCGAGTCCATGGTGCCCAGAAGCGAGCCCGTTTCAGCGTCCACAATGCTCACCGGTCCACCTCCGTCGGCCCGGAGGTTCACCATCCCCGCGGCGCTCTCCGGATGCGTCCAGAACCATCCTGCAGGCCGCTTACGCAGATAGCCCTGGATGACCAAACGATCAAGGAGACCCTCGGCCGTGAGACCAAACAGATCAAGCTCTGCCGGACCGATCGGCAATTCGGCCGCTGCCGCGCACAAGTGCGGGCCAAGGACGTACGGGTTGCCGGGATCGAAGACCGTAGCCTCCACGGAAACGTCAAAAATCGCTTCCGGGTGGTTCACCAAGTACGTATCCAAGGGATCATCGCTTGCCACGAAAGCTGCAATGGCATCCTGTCCTGCGCGACCTGCGCGGCCGATCTGCTGGAAGAGAGACGCCCGGGTGCCAGGCCACCCTGCCACCAGGACGGCATCAAGTCCGGAAATATCGATACCAAGTTCCAGGGCGGAGGTACTGGAGACCCCCAGCAGCTGGCCGGATCTCAAAGCCTGTTCCAAGGCGCGCCGCTCCTCGGGCAAGTACCCGGACCTGTACGCCGCTACCCGCCCGGGAAGACTGGGATCCACATCGTCAAGCAGTCTCTTAGTGATGGAGGCAATGGACTCTGCACCGCGACGCGACTTGATGAACGCGATGGTCCTGACGCGCGACGAGACAAGATTGGCCAGAATATCCGCTGTCTCGGCAACTGCTGTTCTGCGCTGCTTAGCACCATTTTCACCCTTGACGTCGGTCAGCGCGGGCTCCCAGAACGCCACCGTAGTGGAACCGTGCGGCGAGCAGTCTTCGGAGACTTCCCGGACGGGAGCACCGATGAGCCGCCCGAAGGAAACCCCTGGATCCGATGCTGTGGCGGAAGCGGCAATGAACACCGGCTCAGGGAAGGAGCTCCCAGCGCCGTAGTAAGCGCAGATCCGGCGCAAGCGCCGCATCAGATTGGCCACGTGGGATCCGAAGACACCCCGGTAACTATGTGCTTCGTCCACAATGACGTAGCGCAGCCGCCGGAAGAACCGTGCCCACCATGAGTGGTTGGGAAGAATGCCGAAGTGCAGCATGTCCGGATTGGCAAGGATGAAGTTGGCGTGGTCGCGGATCCAACGCCTGGCGGAGACATCAGTATCGCCGTCATAGGTTTCGGCGCGCACCGTGGGCAACTTCAGCGAACGGATTGCCGCGAGCTGGTCCGCAGCCAAGGCCTTGGTAGGGGACAAGTACAACGTGACGGCGCCGTCGTCGTGAATCTTGCCCGGATCTGACAGGACCCGCAGCTCGGACCGGTGAATCGCATCCAAGGCCGGCAACTGGTAAGCGAGCGACTTTCCGGAAGCAGTTCCCGTGGCGATGACCACGTGCTGTCCGGAATGGGCGAGGTCTGCCGCCTGGATCTGGTGACGGTAGGGTTCATGGATGCCCAGTGCACCGTAGGCTGCCACCACATCCGGGTGGACCCACCCCGGCCAGGGCTCGTTGATTGCTTTCCGGGCGGGGATGGTGTGGACATGGCGCAGCTGCTCAGGGTCCGGTGTCCGGCCCAGCAAAGAGATCAAAGAATTCGGTGCAGCCACCGAATCATTCTGTCACTGTGCGGGCACGCCAACGGCGGCACCTTGGGGCGCCGCCGTCGGGCATTGCTTTAATACGGGAGTTTCTATGCTCCTGAGAGGTCTGATCCTTCGGAACCACTGGACATCATGAGGACGTGGCACACCACATCCCATCCAAGGTGGGAGTAGAGCTTTTGGCCATCCAGCGAGGCCAGGAGAAGACCGTTCTCCACATCATGGGCGAAAGCTTGAGCAGCCAGGGCTTTCATGATGAAGCTACCCAGGCCACGGCGTTGGAAATCCGGTTCGGTAACGATCTTGTCGAAGATCGCTGTGCCGTTGACCACGTACACCCGGCCGCTGGCGGCCACCTGCTCGCCGGAGTGCACCACTGCATAGTGGACGCCGTTGGATTCGGAGGTAGCGAGCTCCAAGTCGTCGTCCGGGAGCCAGGGATCCTCGGAATCCTGGGTCTCCATGTCCACCACCATCATGGTCTGGGACGCGGAGGTCACGGTCAGCCCGCGCTGTTCAGCGAGGTATTTATACCGTTGGACATCATTGGTGAGGATCGTCAGGATCCGTGTTGGAGCTTCTGCCGTCTTGTCGGCCAAGGCGGCGAACTCATCATCTGAAGGATCGTGGGCGAAATACTCCCAGTCACCGGTCTTATCGGCGCGAAGTGTGGCAGGGAAGCGGCCCTCTTGGCGTAACTCATAGCCGCGGCAGCCGGACCAGCCGGCCACCCAGACTTCCAAGAGGTGCGCAATGTCTTCAACCAAGGCGTCTGGACTCATGTAGAGAGAGTATGCCAGCACACCATGAAGCAACAGAGCCATGTCAGCCCGGCGATGGTTGCTTATGCAATTGTGACTTCCGCTGGCGGCCCTGCGGGCACGCCTGCCCGGAACCCGGCGCGGGAGGCCACGATTTTACTGCACCAAGTACCCTTTAATAGTGGCTTTGAACCGAATTGTGCTCTTCTATGGCTTTACCCCGATCGCCGACCCCGAGGCCGTGCGTCTCTGGCAGCGTGCCTTGTGCGAAAAGTTGGGTCTCACCGGCAGAATTCTTATCTCCAAGGATGGCATCAACGCCACGGTGGGCGGCGAGCTGAACAACATGAAGCAGTACGTGAAGACCACCCGGGAATACAAGGGCTTCCATGACATCGACTTCAAATGGTCCGAAGGAAGTGCCGCGGATTTCCCGCGCCTCAGCGTCAAGGTCCGCGATGAGATTGTCTCGTTCGGAGCGCCGGGTGAGTTGAAAGTGGATGCGAACGGCGTGGTAGGTGGCGGTAAACACCTCCAGCCCGAGGAACTTCATGTACTGGTGGACGCCAAGAAGACCAACGGCGAAGACGTGGTGTTCTTCGATGGCCGCAACGCTTTCGAAGCCCAAATCGGTAAGTTCAAGGACGCAATCGTCCCGGACGTGGACACCACCCACGATTTCATCAAGGAGCTCGAGTCCGGCAAGTACGACGACCTCAAGGACAAGCCCGTGGTCACGTACTGCACGGGCGGGATCCGGTGCGAAGTGTTGTCCAGCCTGATGGTCAACAGGGGCTTCAAAGAGGTGTATCAGCTTGATGGCGGGATTGTCCGCTACGGCGAGACGTTCAAGGACAAGGGCCTGTGGGAAGGCTCCCTGTACGTGTTCGACAAACGCATGCATGTGGAGTTCAGCGATGAAGCCAAAACCATCGGTGAATGCGTCCGCTGCGCTGCGCCCACCAACAAGTTCGAGAACTGCTCAAACCTCAGCTGCCGGACTCTGACCCTGTATTGCCAGGAATGTGCCTCCAGCCCTGAAACACTCCGTTGCCCCGGTGGCTGCGAAGCCGCCTAAGGGCTGTTCAGAGCCTGCTCACCCGGTACGCGAAGTTGGCGTCCGATCGTGAACCCACGCTGATGGACAGTACGGCGTCCTTTTCCAACTGGACCACACTCACGCGTGCATTGGCGCACCCCAAAGTCAGGTCCACGAGCTTGGCCTCACCCGATGCGACGCTGAACGTCACGCGTCGTGTCCCCCGGCAGGCCAGGGTTACTGCGTAGGTCCCGCCCGGCAGCTGCACTGTCTGCTCAGTCTTCGACTCGCCGGGGTTCAGATACCCGTGGCTTGAGTAGAAAGACTGCCCCTGGGACTCGGGCAACGCCAATTTGGCCCACTCTTCCAGTGCCTCGCCACTTACCGTGTCCTCCAAGGCAGGATCGGGCGGCAGAACAATATTGTTGGACGTGGAAGTGGGGCTGGCCGCTGGCCTTCCGGCGTCGTCATAGGTGTATTCGCAGGCCGTCAGGCTGCAGCCCAGCGCAATGAAAACCACGACGGCGGTCCTCGCCGGCCGTCGCGGCATCACCGAGCGAGCTGCCTTGCTGCCCATGGACTGACTTTACGCCCGTAAAGACTCTGGCCAAAGGGCTGCCAACTACAGGTGTTGGTCCGGCCCTAAGCGGCCGCGGACACCACGTGATAGGCGAAGATCAACGGGGCATCGACGCTGCTCGTTGAGATGCTGAGAGAACCGCTCCCGGGCACTTTGATCTTCACTACGTCAAGGCTGCCGTTGCAGGCTGCGGCCGCGTCTGCGATTTTGCTGCCGCCCGAGGAAACCGCAAAGTAGGCTTTGCCGCCACCGTCGCATGCCATGGTGAGCGTGTAGCTCCCGGCCGGTACGTTGGGGGACTCTTTGACCAGGGGTTCCCGGTTGAGGATCTTGCCGGAATCCTCCAACACCACCCCGCTCGCCGCGGGAAGGGCCTTTTCCTTCCACGCCGGAACGTCGGCGTCTTCAATGTTGGCTGGTGCTTGGCAGCCGCAGACTCCCAGCAGGACCGCAGCAGTGATGGCAACAAGGCCCGCGCGGCGCCTTGTGGAGGAGGGGTTGAGCATGCCTCCAACGCTACCGGGTTCCAACGGGGTCTTTGCCCACACCGCCCCAATTGTCCACATAGGGCAAGTCCGGCATCCCGGGGCACCCCACGGCGCCCCTACACTTGCAAGGTGACTGACACAGCTTCCTCCTTTACTTCCGGCAACACAGCCGACGCTCCTCGCAGTGACCTCCCCGAACTGCTGACGGTACTCGCTGCGGATCTTCGCAACCTCTCCTACACAGTGGACGGCGTCGCTGGGATTCTGGGCGCATCAGCTTCTGAGGCACTGGGCCGGGACCAACTCATTCCCGCGCTGTTGGCCAGTGAGCGGCTCATGAACTCGCAGGACCCTGCTCTCCGGTCTTTGGCGGCGGTTATCCGCCTGTGGCTGCTTGCCGTCCCACAGTCCGTGGCGGACATAGACTCTGCGCTCCCCGGCGTACGTTCGGCAGGGCTGGCGGAGTTGGGGCTGGTCACTATCGGGTCCGGGATGGTCCAGGCCAAAGTAGACCTTCGCCCTTACGGCTGGGACGCCAACACAGATGGCAGTGGCGGCGCGGAACTCTGGGTGGCCAGCGACCTCGCAGCCCACCAGCAGCCCGGAGTGTTGAGGCATGATCATGTCCTTGGAATCGGAAGGGCCTCAACAACCTTGGTCCAAACCACGTTCAGGAAGCACAGCAAACGGACACTGGATGTGGGCACCGGGTGCGGAATCCAAACTTTCCACTTGCTCCATCACTGCGAGCACGTGACGGCCACGGACATTTCCGAGCGGGCACTTGCCTTTACACGCTTCAATCTTCTGTTGAACGCTGCGGAACTGGAGCTGGACCCCCGGAACCTGGAAGCCCGGGTGAGCTTGCGGCTTGGCTCGCTCCTGGAGCCCGTAGCGGGGGAGCAGTTCGGGTTGGTGGTATCGAACCCACCGTTCGTTATCACCCCGCGGACGGGCGGCGAAACGGCGTCGGACCAGTTCACCTACCGTGACGGAGGGCTACCCGGGGACGAGATCGTGGCTTCACTGGTCCAGTCCCTCGCGGAGGTGCTGGAGCCGGGTGGGATGGCGCAAATGCTCGGCAACTGGGAAGTGGTCTCCGGTGCGGACTGGAAGGACAGACCTCAGGCCTGGCTCCGGGATTCAGGGTTGGATGTTTGGTTCATTCAGCGTGAGCAGGTTGGTCCCGAGCAGTATGCGGAGACCTGGCTCCAGGACGCTTCGCAGAACCGCGAGGATGGGCAATACCAGGAAGCGTACGCTGCCTATTTGGATGATTTTGCGTCCCGAAACGTTGAAGGTATTGGCTTCGGAATGATTTGGCTTCGCCGCCCGGAGCAAGAGTCCGGACCGGTGATCCATCGCTTCGAGGAAATTACCTATCCGATCGAACAACCGATTGGACCCCATGTGGGCGCAGCTGTGGAACGCGCTGATTGGGTGGCCGCACATTCGGTTGAGACGGCGCACCTGGTGGTTGCCGAGGATGTCACGGAGGAACGCCACCAGCGGCCGGGGGCTGCCCATCCGGGAGTCATTCTCCTCAGGCAAGGCGCCGGCCTCCGCCGGACCAATCTGCTCAGCACTGAACTCGCCGGTTTTGTCTCTGCTTGCGATGGCCAACTGTCCGTTCGGCAGATCATCTCGGCCCTGGTATCTCTCCTGGGCGGGGGTGAGGACTTCGACGAGGAGGCATTCCGTGATGGGCTCTTGCGGGAGGTCACCAATCTGGTGCTGGACGGGTTCCTCCTTCCGGACCCGGAGCAGGTCAGCGTATGAGCCGGGGTACGGCGCGCTCATCAATGGCCGGACCTCCTGGAAGTGACCCTGACTACACTGATGAAGTGACTGTGAACAACGAGACATCCCAAGCGTCGGGAGACGTTCCTCGCCGGAAACGTGCCGAGAAGACGGTTGAGATTACCGATCCCAAGGCCATCCGTGCTTTGGCGCATGCTGCCCGGCTTGAAGTGATCTCTGAGCTTTACGCCACCCAAGTCAGCCACACAGCCACCGAACTCGCTGCCAGGACAGGCCTGACGCCCAGTGCCATGAGCTACCACCTCCGCGCGCTGCAGAAGTGGGGGATTGTGGCGCCTGCGGAAAATGCGGGAGACGCAAGGGAACGCCGATGGAAGGCAGCCGGAACGGACTTCACCATCTCTGGAGGCAGCGTCGCCAGCCCGGAGATAGCAGTGGTGGATCTTGAGCTCGATGCCTTCCGGCGGAGGGCCTCTGCTTTCGCGAAGGCCCGGGGGGAACGCCGGCAGCGCGGGGAAACGGCTGAGGAACCGGCAGCGGTTGTCCTTTCCAGCAACCTGCTGTACCTGACCAACCCGCAGCGCAGGGAACTTTTAGACAGAATCCGCGCCGTTCTGCGGGAGTACGAACTTGAGGATCCCACTCAGATACCCGAAGGTGCCGAACGTGTGGCAACCTTGTGGTCAATGATCCCGGATGACCGCGTAGCGCCCGGTCAGTAACTGCCGCCGGGCCCTCGAATGCCCGTCCTGGTTTCCGTACCAAAACGCAGGATTCTGCAAACTATGGTGAACTAGGCCAATATGGGCACCAGCCCAATTACACATTTTTTCTGTAGGAGCACCGTGCCCAGCAAGGCAAAAACCGGCAAGAAACTCGTGATCGTGGAGTCTCCCGCCAAGAGCAAGACCATCGCCAAGTATCTTGGCGAGGGCTTCATCGTCGAGGCTTCGATCGGCCATATCCGGGATCTCCCGCAGCCGTCGGACCTCCCTGCCGAACTGAAGAAGACCTCGTTGGGCAAGTTCGCAGTAGACGTCGAAAACGACTTCAAGCCGTACTACGTTGTTTCTCCGGACAAGAAGAAAAAGGTTGCCGAGCTCAAGGCCCAGCTGAAAGACGCTGACGCGCTCTATCTCGCAACCGATGGGGACCGCGAAGGCGAAGCCATCGCGTGGCACCTCCTGGAGGTCCTCAAACCCAAGGTTCCCGTTTACCGCATGACCTTCGGTGAAATCACCAAGGAAGCCATCCACCGCGCCATGGACAACCTCCGGGATGTGGACACGGCCTTGGTGGATGCCCAGGAGACCCGCCGTATCCTTGACCGCCTGTACGGGTATGAGATTTCGCCTGTTCTGTGGCGCAAGGTGGCCCGTGGGCTGTCCGCCGGCCGTGTGCAGTCCGTGGTGACACGCATGGTGGTGGACCGCGAACGTGAACGCATGGCCTTCCGCGCAGCATCGTACTGGGACCTCACAGGCCAGTTCGGCTCGGACTCGGGTTCGTTCAAGGCAAAGCTTGCCGCCGTGGACGGCTCCAAGGTTGCCAGTGGCCGGGACTTCAACGACAACGGTCAACTGACTTCCTCCAACGTGGTGCACCTCAATGAGGAACTTGCCACGTCCTTGGCGGCCGGCCTGGAGAATGCCGATTTCCGCGTCCGCTCCGTAGACACCAAGCCTTACACCCGCCGCCCGGCAGCACCGTTCACTACATCCACGCTGCAGCAGGAAGCCGGGCGTAAGCTTCGCTTCTCGTCCAAGAGCACCATGCAGGTTGCCCAGCGCCTGTATGAAAACGGCTACATCACTTATATGCGTACGGACTCGTCCGCCTTGAGCGACGAAGCACTCACGGCAGCCCGCCGTCAGGCTTCGGAGCTTTATGGTCCCGAGTACGTGCCCCAGAGCCCCCGGGTTTACGCCAAGAAGGCCGCCAACGCCCAGGAAGCCCACGAGGCCATCCGTCCCGCCGGCGACTCCTTCCGCACCCCTGCCCAGGTTGCCAAGCAGCTGAGCGGTGACGAGTTCCGGCTGTACGAGCTCATCTGGAAGCGCACCGTGGCATCCCAGATGGCTGACGCCAAGGGTTCCACCGCCACCATCCGGCTCGGTGCAGTGGCCGCTGACGGACGCGACGCCGAATTCTCGGCCTCCGGTACGGTCATCACCTTCCCGGGCTTCCTTGCAGCCTACGAAGAGGGCAAGGATGAAAGCCGTGGGGATGAGGAGTCGGACGAAGCCCGCCGCCTGCCGAACGTTGCCAAGGATGATTCCCTGGCGGCTTCGGACATTGTGGCGGTTGGCCACGAAACATCGCCGCCGCCGCGCTACACGGAAGCATCGCTGACAGCTGAGCTGGAAAAGCGCGGCATCGGCCGCCCGTCCACCTACGCATCCACCATTTCCACCATCCAGGACCGTGGCTACGTCCGTAAGCAGGGCTCCGCCCTGGTTCCCAGCTGGATCGCGTTCTCCGTGATCCGTTTGCTGGAACAGCACTTCACGGACTATGTGGACTACGAGTTCACCGCTGACATGGAAGGCGATCTGGACAAGATCGCCAACGGCCAAGCAGTGGGCGCTGCCTGGCTGAAGCACTTCTACTACGGTGAGGATGCAGATCCCGGCCTTCTGAGCATCGTCAACAACCTTGGCGAAATCGATGCCCGCGAGATTAACTCCGTGCCGATTGCCGAAGGCATCACCCTGCGCGTGGGCAAATTTGGCCCGTACCTGGAAAGCTCCATCCCCACCCTCGATGCGAAGACCGGCGAAGTAGTTGAATCCGCCCGTGCCAACGTTCCCGAGGAACTGGCTCCGGATGAACTCACGGCGGACAAAGCCAAAGAGCTCATGGAGACCGCGGCACCCGAGGAACGGGTGCTGGGAACCGATCCGCACACCGGCCACACCATTGTTGCCAAGAACGGCCGGTACGGAGCCTACGTCACCGAGATCATCCCGGAGATGACCGAGGAACAACTGGCCAACCAGCCAGTGGAGTATTACAAGAACGGCAAACCCAAGCCTCCCAAGAAGCCGGTGAAGGCCAAGCCGCGTACCGGTTCACTGTTCAAGTCCATGACCGTGGATACAGTCACCTTGGACGAAGCCCTTGCGCTGATGAGCTTGCCCCGGGTTCTGGGTGAGGACGCCGAGGGTAACCCCATCACGGTGCAGAACGGCCGCTTCGGTCCTTACCTGAAAAAGGGTACGGACTCCCGCTCCATCGGATCGGAAGAGGAGATCTTCACGATCACCTTGGAGCAGGCGTTGGAGATCTATTCGCAGCCCAAGCAGCGCGGTGCCCGTGCCGCCGTACCGCCTTTGGCTGAGTTCGGCCCGGACCCCGTTTCTGAGAAGAACATCGTAGTGAAGGAAGGCCGCTTCGGCCCTTACATCACCGATGGCGTCACCAACATCACTGTGCCGCGCTCAACGTCCCTTGAGGAGCTGACCCGGGAACGCGCCGTCGAGCTTTTGGCGGAAAAGCGGGCCAAGGGCCCTGTGAAGCGGACCACCACCCGTAAGGCGCCGGCCAAGAAGAAGGCCGCAGCCAAAAAGTAGTAGCCATGACGGCCGGGACAGCACTCGCGAATTGCGTCCCGGCCGGCATCGTGGTCGAGTAGAACCATGACTGAACAGACGGTTTCACCGGACAACGAACCCTTGAACGACCTCGAGGCCAAGCTCGCCTCGGCCGAACAGCCGGACGCAAACCCGGTGGATGTCATCCTCGCTTTCCTGAACAATGAGGTCTACCTCGTCAGCTCCGAAGCCGTGGACGGACCTGACTCCTCAGTGGAGCCCTTGGTGCTTTCCAACGCCGACGGCCAGCCCGTTCTGGCTGTGTTCAGCCACCCCAGCCGCGTCGATGAGCGCTTCCTTGAGGCAGCCCCGCACGTCCTGGGCACCATGGGTTCAGCGATCCTGGGCAACATCGGCGATGAACTGGGCATGGTGATCAACCCCGGAAGCGAATTCGGCTTCGAAATTGATCCTGAGGGGATTGCGAACATTCGCCGCGACTTCAAGCGTGCTGACGAAGCCGGGGAGCCCGCCGAATAGCGGCTGCCCAAGCCGCTGGTAACCATTCCGTCAGCGAAACGTCGCGGCCAAGTTGCTTCGCAGGCTTCGAATCGGTGAATAATGGCAGAATGCGTCTTGGCGTTCTAGACATCGGCTCCAACACCGTCCACCTGCTGCTGGTGGACGCTCACCCCGGCGCGCGCCCGGTAGCTTTTGCTTCCCACAAGCGCCCGCTCTCGCTGGTGCAGTACCTGGACGGCGATGGCAACATCAATGACGCCGGGCAGCACGAGCTGATCGAGTTTGTCCTGGAGGCCTGGGAGTTCGCGGCCAGCCACAAAGCCGAGGACCTCCTGGCCTTCTGTACCTCGGCCATTCGTGAAGCAACCAACGGGCCGGAGGTTCTGGCCCGGGTCAAGCACGAAACCACGGTGACTCTCCAGGAACTCACGGGCAGTGAAGAAGCCTCCATGACGTTCTTTGCCGTACGCCGTTGGTACGGGTGGGGTGCAGGTCCCATTCTTGACCTTGACATTGGGGGCGGCTCCTTTGAAATGGCGTATGGAACGGATGAACTTCCTGAGTACGCCACGTCCGTTCCCTTGGGCGCCAGCCGTCTGACACGGGATTGGCTCCACGACGATCCGCCCAGCGCCAAGAGCGTGAAGGAACTGCGCCGCTACATCCGCTCAACACTGAAGCCCGTAGTCCGGGACTTCCATGACCTGGGCCGGGCCAACCTGGTTGCCGGCACGTCCAAGACTTTCCGGTCCTTGGCGCGCATCGCCGGTGCAGCCCCCAGTGCTGCGGGGCCGTACGTTAAGCGCGAGCTTCATGCAGCAGACCTGGGTTTGTGGGCACAGCGGATTTCTGCCATGACAGTGGAGGACCGGCTGTACCTTCCCGGTGTTTCGGACGCCCGTGCCCGCCAACTACTGGCAGGAGCACTGGTGGCCGAAGCGGCGCTGGAACTCTTCGAATTCCCCAAGATGGAGATCTGTCCCTGGGCCCTCCGCGAAGGCCTGATCCTGCGCCGTCTGGACCAGTTGGTCTTCGAGGAAGCGCTGGATCCGGCACCCCACGTGGGGAAGCGCAAAAAGGACAAGTCCAAGAAAAAGGCAGCCAAAGAAGCCGCCAAGGCTCCCGCGGCAGAAGAAGAACCCCACCCGGGGTTCAAAGAATTCCCGGTCCCTGTAAACACACCGTCCCCAACACCGATCCCAGCCCCAGTGGCAGGCGGGCTGGCCTCCTGAGATGAGCAACGACGTCGAACCTGAAGTGAATGACCGCCAAATTCCCGTGGCGCTGTCCAGCGCGTCCGTGTACCCGCTGAGCGTCCATGACGCCTTCGCCGTGGCGCAGGACCTGGGTTATGAGGGCGTGGAGGTGATGGTCACCAATAACGCGGTGAGCCAGAACCCTGATGCCCTGATTCAGCTGAGCCACCGGTACCACCAGGAGATCGTCTCCATCCATGCGCCCACTTTGTTGTTGACGCAGCAGGTGTGGGGTACGGCGTGGAACAAGATCGAGAAGTCCTGCCAGATGGCCGCGGACGTCGGTTGCGACACCGTGGTGGTCCACCCGCCATTCCGCTGGCAGTCCAATTATGCGGAGAACTTCGTAGAAGGCGTCCGTGAAATCGCCGCAAGGTACCGGGTGCGGATCGCCGTGGAGAACATGTACCCCTGGAGGGTCCGTGGGCGCGAGGCTGTGGCCTACCTGCCGCACTGGGACCCGTTGGGTCAGGATTACGACGACGTCACGTGGGACTTCTCGCACGCCGCCACTGCCGGGGCCAACAGTCTGGAAGCCATCAAGGCGCTGGGAAACAAGCTCCGCCACGTCCATCTCACTGATGGCTCAGGTTCGGGCAAGGACGAGCACTTGGTGCCGGGCACAGGAACGCAGCAGTGTGCCGATGCCCTGCAGCACCTGGCAGCCACGGGGTTCGACGGCGTGGTTGTGGCTGAAATTTCCACCCGCAAGGCCAAGGTGGCGGGGGAGCGCGAGGAGATGCTGGCTGAAACCCTGCGGTTTGCCCGGCAACATCTCAGTGTTCCCATGCTGCGTTCGGTCGACAACTAGTCCACCGGTCCCGCGCTTGTTCGTTTGACCCGCCCTGTAAGGGGGAGTCAGGCGAACAAGTGCGGGATTCGCACTGCTGGCCCCGTGAAACCCCGCGTTAAAAGCGAAAGCACCGGCGGCCGAATCGGGAAATGGGGGAAAACCCGCCCGGCCACCGGTGCTGCTGGCGGACATCCCCATGCCCGCCTTCATCACTCGCACCCTCAATGAGGTAACTACTAAGTTACGGACCAAGGATGAGTGCTGCCTGCAATAACCTTGGGAGCAAGCTGTGAATCCGTAAACTGTTAGACCCCGTCCACGGCCAACTGCAATGATGGAGCCATGAGCAACCGAATCGCATTCCTTGGCTGTGGATCCATGAACGAGGCAATTCTGGGCGGTCTTATTGCCGCCGGGACGGACCCGTCAGACATCGTGGCCACCGTCCGCCGTGCAGAACGGGCCGATGAACTTGCCCAGCGCCACGGGGTTATGGCCATTGCAGGCGAGGAGGAGCCGGACAACAACAAGTTGGCCACCAAGGGCTCCAGCATGGTCATCCTTGGCGTTAAGCCGGTAGGCATCCTGGACCTGGCCCGGGAGATCAGCCCGGCACTGGCAAAAGAGACGATTGTTGTGAGTGTTGCAGCGGCAGTTTCCATTGCCCAGCTGGAAGCGGCGCTGCCGGACGGACAACCGGTGATCCGCACCATGCCCAACACGCCGGCACGGCTGGGCCGCGGCGTCGTCTCCGTTTCTGCGGGTACCCACTGCACCCCTGAACAGCTCGAAAGGGCCAAGAAGGCATTGGCTGGCGCGGGCACGGTGGTGGAGATCCCTGAAGAGCAGGTTGATGCGCTCTCGGCCATCAGCGGCTCCGGTCCGGCCTACGCGTTCTACCTCGCAGAAGCCATGGCTGCGGCCGGCGTCGAGCTTGGTTTGGACCAGGAGCTGTCCGTGATGCTGGCCCGCGAAACTGTTGCGGGTGCCGGTTTCATGCTGGCCGAACCGGGCGCGGACCCCTCCGCCCTGCGCATCGCCGTCACCAGCCCCAACGGAACCACAGAGCGTGCCATCGCGGCTTTCGACGACGGCGGCATCCCCAGGATCATTGCCGACGGCGCGCGTGCGGCAGCAGCCCGCGCAGCTGAGATCACCAAACAGCTCAGCTGATTTTGTGTACAGATAACGCCCCTAAGAGCGGTTCTTAGGGGCGTTATCTGTACAAAAACTCCAAGGGGTTACGGACGGGCTGCGAAGCGCTCCAGCAGGTCCACGTGCCCGGACACAATCAACATGTCGTGGCTGGACACCTTGGTTTCCGGCCGGGCGTACGTGAAGTCCTCGCCGGGGGTCTTCACGCCCACGATCGTCACGCCGTACTTGGAGCGGACCTTCGATTCCTCCAGCGTGAAACCCACGGTTTCCTTGGGCGGGTACATTTTAACGATCGCATAATCGTCGTCGAACTCGATGAAGTCCAGCATCCGCCCGGACACCAGGTGGGCTGCGCGGACACCGGCGTCGGCCTCCGGGTAGATCACATGGTTTGCGCCGATCCGGGTGAGGATCTTGCCATGCGAGGGCGTGATGGCTTTGACCCACAGGTGTTGGATGCCCAGGTCCACCAGGTTCACGGTGATGAGCACGGAGGACTCGATTGAGGTACCAACACCTACCACCGCTGAGCTGAACTCCTGGGCTCCCAACTGGCGCAGGGCATCAATGTTGGTGGCATCGGCTTCCACCACGTGAGTGAGGACGGGCGCCCATTTCTGGACGAGGGTGCGGTCCCGCTCAATGGCCAGGACTTCGCGGCCCTGCTTGACCAGCTGCTCAGCCGTGGCGGATCCAAACCGGCCAAGGCCAATAACCAGCACTGGTGAATTGTGGGCGGGGCGGTTTGCTGCCCCTGTGCTACTAGCCAATGATTGGCCTCTCTTCCGGGTAGTGGTACAGCTGGCTGCGTTGGCGAAGGGCCAATCCGGCTGCGAGGGTTACGGTGCCCACACGGCCGGCGAACATCAAGGCGGTCAGGACATAAACGCCCGACGGCGGCAGCTCGGCACTGAGGTTGGTGCTCAGTCCCACGGTGGCGAAGGCGGAAATGGACTCAAAGAGCACCCGGTCCAGTGAAGCGCCGCTGATGGAGAGCAGCAGGAATGCCGCCACGGACACCAGGGTGGCGCCGGCCACGATCACGGAGATGGCCACGCGCATGGTGCCTTGGGGAATGGTGCGTCCGTAGACCTTCACGTCGGCGTCGCCGCGGGCTTCGGCCATGATTGCCAGGAACATGACCGCAATGGTTGTCACTTTGATGCCGCCGGCCGTGGACGCGGAGCCACCGCCGGCAAACATGAGGGCATCGGTGAGGAGCATGGTGGTGGACTCCATGTGGTTCTGATCCACCAGGTTGAAGCCGCCCGAACGGGTCATGACGGACGCGAACAGGGAATGGATCACCTTATCGCCCATATCCATGTGGCCGATGGTCCGCACGTTGTCCCACTCCATCAACGCCCACAACACAGTGCCCGCCGCCAGCAGGATGAACGAGACCTGGATGGTGAGCTTGGTGTGGAGGTTCCACTTCTTCCAGTTCAGCCCGTTCTGCTGCAGCACCATCACCACGGGGAAGCCGAGGCTGCCGAGGAACACGCCCAACATCAACGGGATGAGGATCCAAAGATCGGTCTCGTAGGGGACGATGCCGTCAGAGTGGGGCGTGAATCCGGCGTTGTTGAACGCCGAGATGGAGTAGAAGACGCCGTGCCATACGGATTGCCAGAAGCTCTCGCCGAGCACCATGAAACGGGGGATCAGGGCGATTGCCAACGCTGCTTCAATGACCACCGAGGTGACAATGACGATCCGGAGCAGGGTACCAACCTCGCCGAGCCTGCCGGCGTTGTTCATGGCTTCCTGGGCGATCAGCTTGCCGCGCACGCCCAGCCGTTTGCTGACCATCAGGGCCAGCAGGGAGGCCAGGGTCAAGGTGCCAAGGCCGCCAACAAAGATGCCTACCAAAATGACCAGCTGACCAAAGAAGGTCCAGTGCGTGGCGGTGGAAACAACCGTCAGGCCGGTGACGCACACGGCGGAGACGGCGGTAAACATGGACTGGTGCAGGGGAGTGACCGTGCCGGCGGCGGAAGCTGCAGGCAAGGACAGCAAGCCGGTGAAAACCAGAATCACCACGGCAAAGACGGTCAACGCCAAACGCGCGGGTGAGGTGTTGGCAATGTTGTCAACAAAGTCGCGCACGCGCGTGAAGATCCACAGACCTTCCCGCTCCTGCTGGTTGGGTTGCCAGTTGGTCGGGCTGGTGGACCGCGACTGGCTTTGAGACATGGCGCTCTTCCTCGGTTGAACAAGCTTTCCTGAGTAGTAAACCACTATTCCCGGGGCGTAACCGGGCGGAAGGGCCCTTCAGGCTCAGGTAGCCTGTTCTGGATGAACTCACGGCTTGGAACAACAGCTTCCAGCATTACGCGGTCCGCACTGCCAACGACGGTGGTGTGGGATCCAGCCATGACTGCTTACAACTTTGGTCCGGGACATCCCATGGCGCCGCAGCGGCTTGAGCTGACAGCGCGCCTCGCCGAATCCCTGGGCCTGTTCAGCCACCATCATGTGGCCGTCCAGGCACCTACGGTAGCCACCGACGTCGAACTTTTTACCGTCCACAGCCCCGAATACGTTGCGGCCGTTCAGCGGGTCAGCGCCGACCCCTCCACTCCTGAGGAGGACCGCGGGCTGGGCACCGAGGATGATCCCGCGTTCGCCGGCATGCACGAGGCAAGTGCCCGCCTGGCCGGCGGTTCGCTGGTGGCGGCGGAGACCATCCTGAGCGGGCAGGCTGTCCGGGCTGTGAACTTCAGCGGCGGAATGCACCACGCTGCGCGTGAGCGGGCCAGCGGTTTTTGCGTTTACAACGACGTCGCCCTGGCCATTCAACGGCTGCTCGACGGCGGTGTGCAGCGGGTGGTGGCAATTGACGTCGATGCCCATCACGGCGACGGTACGCAAAGTATTTTCTGGAACGACCCCCGGGTCATGACCATCAGCCTGCACGAAACGGGCCTCACCCTTTTCCCCGGGACCGGCTTTGCCAATGAAACCGGCGGGCCCAAGGCTCCGGGTACGGCGGTCAACATTGCGCTACCTGCCTTCACGGGGGACGCCGCCTGGTTGCGGGCTTTCCACGCAGTGGTCCCGCAACTTGTTGGCGCCTTCGGGCCCGAAGTCATTGTCAGCCAGCACGGGTGCGACTCCCACCGGGACGATCCCCTGACGCACCTGAACCTCAGCGTTGACGGACAGCGTGAGGCGGCCTCCGCCGTCGCCGGCCTTGCAGCCCGGTACTGTGACAACCGTTGGATCGCCACAGGCGGTGGCGGCTATGACGTCACAGGCGTTGTGCCCAGGGCATGGAGCCACCTGATTGGCATGGTGACCCAGCGCCCGGTGCCGCTGCGCACGCCGGTGCCGGAAGCGTGGCGGACGTACGTGAAAGAAACGTACGGAGTGTGGGCCCCGGAGTCCATGGGCGATGACGTGGACGTCTGGTGGCGCTCCTGGGAAGTGGGCTACGACCCCGCGGACGAGGTTGACCGGACCGTCATAGCCACACGCAAGGAGATCTTTCCCCTGTACGGGCTGGATCCCTGGTTCGACTGAGCGTTCCCTGGTTCGAGTGCGCGTTGACGCCGCCCACCCTGTAGCGCCACGAAACAGGGATGCCAATTGGCGTATATGTCGCTAGGGTGGGAGGCATGGTGACTGACGACGTATTTGCCGTCATAGCTGAGGCAACCAGGCGCGATATCCTGGTCTCCCTCCGCTCTGGGGATAAAGCTGTAGGCGAATTGGTGGAGGAGTTGGCTGCGAGCCAGCCCACTATCTCCAAGCACTTGAAAGTGCTCCGCGAGGCGGATCTCGTCAGCATGCGCGCTCAGGGCCAGAAGCGCTTCTATGCCCTCAATCCCAAGCCGCTGGCGGGCGTCGCCAGCTGGCTGGAAACCTTCGACGTCGGCACCCCGGCTCCCGCCGTCGTCGCGCCTTCCACAGCGGCCGCTGCAGGAGATCCTGCGACGGAGCGCAAAGCTGAGCCTGCTGCGGCAGAGGCTGCAGCTCCCGCTCCCGAGGTTCCTGCCACCCGCGCGGATGCGGTAGGGCAGGCTGTAAAGGTTCATGCGAGTGGGACGCCGGTGGCCTTGGATCCGGCGTCGGACGATACTGTGCCCCAGCAGATAGGCCGCACCGTGGGCCGTGCTGCTACTAAGGCCGCTGATCTTTTGGCGAATCTACCCAACCTGCCCAACCTTCCGAAGTTCGGCCGTAAACGGTAGACGTACCCCATCTAACGTGATCCTCATCACATTGTGAGTTTTTGTTAACCTTTGCTTTCCTTGAGTTTTCAACGATTTTCTACAGTTGTATTAACTCAGCGATCCGGGTCACATTGATCCCGGATGGAGATCCCATATCCCTCGGTGCAACCATGAGCGGGACTGACCGTCTCGCCGCTCGCCGGCGCACTGAGGATAGGAAGACCCATGGATTCAAGGCTCGAAGCCGTCCGCGACACCGTGTTGGCGCGGAACCCGGGGGAGAAGGAATTCCACCAGGCCGTTACCGAGGTCTTCGAAAGCCTTGGCCCAGTGCATGATCGTCACCCTGAATTCCTTGAAGGCGCCGTCTTGGAACGCCTCTGCGAACCCGAACGCCAGATCATCTTCCGCGTGCCTTGGACCGATGATGCCGGCCGCGTCCATGTAAACCGCGGCTTCCGGGTGGAATTCAACTCCGCACTGGGCCCGTACAAGGGCGGGCTCCGCTTCCACCCTTCGGTGTATCTGGGAATCGTGAAGTTCCTTGGCTTCGAGCAGATCTTCAAGAACGCACTCACTGGCATGCCCATCGGTGGCGGCAAAGGTGGCTCCGACTTCGATCCCCGCGGACGGTCCGATGCCGAAATTATGCGCTTCTGCCAGTCCTTCATGACTGAGCTGTACCGCCACATCGGCGAGTACACCGACGTCCCTGCCGGAGACATCGGTGTGGGCGGCCGCGAGATCGGCTACCTGTTCGGCCAGTACAAGCGCATCACCAACCGCTACGAATCCGGCGTCCTCACGGGCAAGGGAATCTCATGGGGCGGTTCCCTGGTTCGTCCCGAGGCCACCGGTTACGGCACGGTGATCTTCGCCCAGGAGATGCTCAAGACCCGCGGGCAGTCCTTTGATGGTCAGCGGGTTGTGGTCTCCGGCTCGGGCAACGTGGCTATCCATGCGATTGCCAAAGCCCAGGCCCTCGGAGCCAATGTTGTGGCGTGCTCGGACTCTGCCGGTTACATCGTGGACGAGGCGGGGATTGACGTCGCGCTTCTGAGCCAGATCAAGGAAGTGGAGCGCGGGCGCCTCACCGATTACGCTGCCCGCCGTCCGGGAGCGAGCCACGTTTCCGCTGGCTCGGTGTGGGATGTGAACGGCACTGTGGCGTTGCCTTGCGCCACGCAGAACGAACTCGACGGCGATGCTGCCGCGAAGTTGGTCAGCAACGGCCTCATTGCGGTAGCCGAGGGCGCCAACATGCCCTCCACCCGTTCAGCTGTATCGGTCTTCCAGGAAGCCGGGATCCTGTTTGGCCCGGGCAAGGCAGCCAACGCCGGCGGTGTTGCTACCTCTGCGCTGGAAATGCAGCAGAACGCCAGCCGCGACTCATGGTCCTTCGAGCACACCGAACAGCGCCTCACAGAGATCATGGTGGGCATCCATGACCGTTGTGCCGAAACTGCCGAGGAATACGGTGCGCCCGGAAACTACGTGGTGGGCGCCAATATTGGTGGCTTCGTCAAGGTTGCTGACGCCATGCTCGCCCAGGGCCTGATCTAGCGCCCCTGCCCAACTGGATAGCAGATCAGGTCGTTTTGAGCGCTCAAAACGACCTGATCTGCTACGTACTTGGGTGCGGTCAGCGCTGGAGCAGCCGCACGTGGTCCGGGTTCAGGTCCGCCACCTTGCTGACTCCGAGCAGTGCCATGGTGCGCGTCATGTCCTTCTCCAGGATCTGGATGGTACGGTCCACGCCTTCGCGCCCACCGGCCATGAGTCCGTAGAGGTACGCGCGGCCGATCAAGGCAAAGTCTGCGCCCAGGGCCAGGGCGGCCACAATGTCCGCGCCGCTCATAATGCCCGTGTCCAGCATGACCGCGGCCTTGCTGTTGTCCGCCTTCAGCGCCGAGGTGACCTCCGGCAGCAGGTGGAACGGGATGGGTGCGCGGTCCAGCTGGCGGCCGCCGTGGTTGGACAGGATGATGCCATCGGCGCCATGATCCACCACTTTGCGGGCGTCTTCCACGGTCTGGATGCCCTTGACCACCAGCTTGCCCTTCCAGGTTTCGCGCAGCCAGTCCAGGTCCTCGTAGGTCAGGGTGGGATCAAACATGGAGTTGATCAGGTCCGCCACAGTGCCCGTGTAGCGCGAGAGCGAGGCGAACGTCAGGGGCTCGTGGGTGAGGAAGTTGAACCACCAGGCGGGGCGGTAGGAGGCGTCAAGGACGGTCTTGATGGTCAGCGCCGGCGGGATGGTCATGCCGTTGCGGACATCGCGCAGGCGGGCACCTGCGACGGCGGTGTCCACGGTGACCATGAGGGTGTCGTTCCCGGCTTTGGCGGCGCGTTCGATCAGTTCCAGGGAACGTTGGCGGTCCGTCCAAAGGTACAGCTGGAACCAGTTGCGGCCGTTCGGGGCGGCCGTGGCAACGTCCTCGATTGACGCGGTGCCCATGGTGGAGAGCGTGTAGGGGATGCCCGCGGCTTCAGCGGCCTGCGAGCCGGCATATTCACCCTCGGATTGCATCATCCGCGTGAAGCCGGTGGGGGCAATGCCGAACGGGAGCCGGGATTCCTTGCCCAGAATGTCCGTGCGGAGATCGATCTTTGAGACGTCGCGCAGGATGCCCGGACGGAACTCGATGTCCTGGAACGCCTGGCGTGCCCGGCGGAGGGTGATCTCTTCTTCGGCTGCACCGTCCGTGTAGTCAAAGGGTGCCTGCGGTGTGCGGCGCTTGGCCATATCCCGCAGTTCCCAGATGGTGCTGGCCCGCTTGAGGCGGGCGGTCTTGCTGAATTCGGGCTTCTTGAACTGCATCAGCGGCGCCAGGTCAGAAACCTTGGGTACCCGGCGCTTCAGTGCCGGTGGAATCACGACGGCGGGTGCAGGCTGTTGCGGCCGGGTTACGTTCTGATCGCTGCCGGCATTGGCGGGCGCGGCTGTGATCTTGGGGTCGAGGGTGTCGGTCATGCGGTTCTCCCTTGAATTCTGTGGTCCTGCCTCTGTGGTCTAACCACACTGTAAGCCATGTGGTTGGACCACATCAACTAGTATTCCGTTATGCGTACCCATGAGTTGGTCCTGCAATGGATCGAGAAGCAGCTGTCTGACGGAGACCTCGCCCTGGGTGGGCGGCTGCCGGGAGAGCGCGCCATGGCCGAGCAATTGAGCGTTTCCCGGACCTCCGTCCGGGAAGCGGTGCGGATACTCGAGGCCATGGGCGTGGTCCGCGCAGGAGTGGGTTCGGGGAAGGATGCCGGCACCGTGGTGATTGCCGAGCCTGGCTCCGCCCTCGGTTCCACCCTCCGGCTCCACGTGGCCACACGGCATCTGCCGGTGGCGGACATCGTGGAGACCCGCGTCCTGCTGGAGTCCTGGGCGGCCCAACGGGCTCACGTTGGCGTCCCGGCCTTGGAGGAAGCCGCTGAGCTCCTGGATCAGATGGATGCAGCGCCGGACATCGATACCTTCCTGGCGCTCGACGCACGTTTTCACGTGGCCTTGGCTCAGGCGGCCGGGAACTCGGTGGTCAGCGCCATGATGGCCTCGCTCCGGGGTGCCATAGAGAACTACGCCGGCGAGCTGACGGGAAATCTGCCCGACTGGAACGCGACGTCCAGCAGGCTTCGTGCCGAGCACCGCGCCATCCTCTCGGCAGTAAACAACCACGACGGCGGCAAGGCAGCGGAACTTGTTGCCGCCCACATCCAAGGCTTCTACAAAGAGGCCGGCGTAGGGTCCAACTCCCAATAACCGCCCCCATAGCCATGGGGGTGAGAGTCAGCTCGCGGGTTTGAGGGCCGGCGCCGCAGTGCTCTTGCGGATTTCCACCCGGGGGGAGAACTCGTCCTGCGCCTGGGTGGAAGCGTCCCCCGCCTGCTGGATCTGCTCGCGCATCCTTCGCCAGGCAAGGCTTCCCAGCTCGTTGATGGGCACCGCTGCAGTGGTCAGCGGCGGAGTGGTGTATTTGGCGAACGGGATGTCGTCGAAGCCGGTCACGGAGATGTCCTCGGGAACCCGGATGCCGCGCTCGTGCAGCCCGCTGAGCAGGCCCATGGCCACCAGGTCATTGAAGGCCAGGATGCCGGTGGCGCCGCTGGCAATGATGGCTTCGGTGGATTCATGACCGGAATCGAAATTGGAGCCTCCGTAGAGCATGTCGAGCTCGATTTCCGGGTGTTCCTTGCGGAACTGGTCCAGCCCCACCAGCCGCTGGCGGTTGGATGCGCTGTGCTCGGGGCCGGAGAGGAACACCAGGCGGCGGTGGCCAAGGGTGACCAGGTGCTGGGCCAGTTCCTGGATGCCCTGTCCGTAGTCCACGCTCAGGCTCGGAGTGTTGGTGGCGATGGTGGTGCGGTTGATCAGCACCAGCGGGTGCAGGGTGGGGGCCAGTTCTTCAAGTTCGGCATCGCTCATGCGGGGAGCGCAGAGCACTACGCCATCGCAGCGGCGGCGGGCCTCGCCGGCAAGGATGGCTTCCTCGCTGGTGACTTCCGAGGAGTCGGCAATGAGCACGCGGTAGCCATCCTGGGCCGCGGCGATGCTGAGCCCACGCAGGATTGCCTGGAACGTGGGGTTGGCAAGGTCCGGAACCACAATTCCGATAGTGTCCGTTTTGCCCAGTGCGAGGCTGCGTCCCACCGGATTGGGCTGGTACTTCAGCTCCGCGGCAGCTGCCCGGACCCGTGCGGCAATGCCGGGATCCACGGCGGCATTACCGTTCATGACGCGCGAAACCGTGGCGTGTGAGACGCCCGCCTTCTCTGCAACATCGGCTATGCCGACGCGCCTGTTGGTGTTCCTGCGTGCCATGTGGCCCCTTCCCATTGGTCGCCTGCCGCACACTCCGTCGTTGGAGCAATGGTTGACGTGACCACCAGAGTCTTGATACAAAGCTTATAACGCTCTGAGAAAACGCTTTCTCATGATTCTTCCCATACGAAGCCGGGCCGTCAAGCGGTTCACTCCTGCCTTTCTGAAAGGGGCATCTCCCATGGCCAACATGGTCAACGTCGACTCAGCCGAGACCCGGAACACATCTGCCGAAACCGCGCTCCCGTCCCGGACCTCCCCGCGGACCCGCATTGCCCTGATCGGAACCGGCGGCCGCTCTGAAATGTACATCCGGGCCATCTACGGGCAGCACGCGGACGTTGCCGAGCTGATCGCGCTCTCGGACGTCAACCAGGGCCGGGTGGACTTCTACCAGGAACTGATCAAGGAACTGGGCGGGACGGAACCTGTAGCTTCTTTTGCACCCGGGGAGCTTACGGACTTCATCCAGGCCAACGGCATCGAGCGCGTCATTGTCACCACGCCTGACTACACCCACGCGGACTACATCGTTGAAGCGCTCGAGGCGGGTGCCGACGTCGTGGTTGAAAAGCCGCTGACCATTGATGTGGAGGGCTGCCGCCGTATCACCGAGGCTGTTGCAAAGACGGGCAGGAACGTTGTGGTGACGTTCAATTACCGCTACTCGCCCCGCAACACAGCGCTCAAGGAAATCATCCAGAACGGGGTGATCGGCAAGGTCACGTCGGTGGACTTCAGCTGGGTGCTTGATACCGTGCACGGTGCTGACTACTTCCGCCGCTGGCACCGTGAAAAGAAGAACTCCGGTGGCCTGCTCATCCACAAAGCCTCCCACCATTTCGATCTGGTGAACTGGTGGATCAACGATGTCCCGGAGCGCGTGTTCGCCTCCGGCGGGCTGCGCTTCTACGGGGACAAGAATGCTGCCGAGCGCGGCTTGGGAGCCCGTCCCGAGCGCGGCACAGTGGACGGCCTTGGGCACGATCCGTTCCGCCTGGATATGCGCGAGGACGAGCGACTGAAGGCCCTGTACTTGGACAACGAGAAGTTTGATGGCTACATCCGGGACCAGGACGTTTTCAGGGAGGGCATCACCATTGAGGACAACCTCGCCCTGGTAGTGGATTATCAGGGCGGCTCCACCTTGAGCTACTCCCTGAACGCCCACAGCCCGTGGGAAGGCTACCGCGTCACCGTCAACGGCACAGAAGGCCGGGCTGAACTCGAAGTGGTGGAACGCGCCGCAGTCCAGTCCAGCACGGATAAGAAAACCGTGGTGGACCCCAGCGCCACTCCCATCGAGGAAGAGGACGCCGTGCGCCGCAACGGCGAGCGCCTGGTGGTTCAGCGCCACTGGGAGGCTGCCTACGAAGTTCCGATCATCAACGGTGAGGGCGGCCATGGCGGCGGCGACAACCTGCTGCTATCGGATCTCTTCAACGGCCCGGGCATAGATCCGCTGGGCCGTCCGTCCGGCTACATTGATGGACTTCGCTCGGTGTCTGTAGGGATCGCTGGAAACAAGTCCTTGGATACCGATCTTCCCGTCCGCATCAGTGAGCTTGGCCTTGGGGTCGATCTCAGCCGCGGCCAGGCCTGACCCTCCACTACCCGAGCAAGGAAGAGACCATGAGCAGGATTTTTGTCACCGGCGGTTCCGGCCGGCTCGGCCGCAGCGTAGTGGCGGGCCTCGCCGGGGCGGGGCACAAGGTGATCTCGGTTGACCGTGATGCCATCCCGGCCGGGCAGTTGCCGGCTGGAGCGGAACAGCACACGGCTGACCTTTTGGCTCCGGGCGAAGCTGAGCGGCTCATCCGTGAAACAGCGCCCGACGCCGTCATCCACCTCGCTGCTATTGCGGTACCTTTCAGCGCACCTGAGGACGTCATTTTCAGCACGAACACCCGGCTCGCCTTTGCGGTGGTCAGTGCGGCCACCGAGGCCGGTGTACCGAAGATTGTGACGGCGTCCAGCCCCACCGCCCTGGGCTATGGTTCACCGGCCGGGTGGCTGCCGCCGTCGTTCCCTCTGGACGAGCAGACGCCGCCCAAGCCGTGGAACGCGTATGCGTTGTCCAAGTTGATCGCCGAGCAGACCGTGCAGATGTTCGCTTCGGCGCAGGGCAACAAGATCAGGTACGCGGCGTTCCGTCCCTGCTATGTGATTTCCCCGGAGGAGTGGGAAGGGGCGCTGACGCAGCAAGGGCACACGGTCCGTGAGCGGTTGCAGGATCCGGCACTTTCCGCGCCGGCTCTGTTCAATTACGTGGACGCCCGGGATGTAGCTGAGTTCCTGGACGTGCTGCTGGAGAAGATGGATGCCATCCCCAACGGCGAGGTGTTCTTTGTAGGTGCGAAGGATGCCCTGGCTACGGCGCCCCTGGCTGAACTATTCCCGCGGTTCCTGCCCGGCAGCGCGCCCCTCACCGAACACCTCACGGGCACCGGCCCGGCGTTCTCCATCGACAAAGCCCGTGAGCTCCTCGGCTGGGAGCCGAAGCGCACGTGGCGCACTGAGCTTACGCCGCCATTCGAGGGCGAAGACACAGCAGCAGCAGCAGAAGACACAGCAGCAAGCGAAAAAGCAGCACTCAATGACGAGATCCACGCCGGCCTGGTCCCGGCGGGAGCACACAAGGAGACACCATGAACTTTGACGGCGTACTGTTCTTCCCCGTCACTCCCTTCGCTGAAGACGGCACCGTTGATGTGGCGTTGCTGAAGGAGCACATCACTTCCCGGCTTCCCTTCGGCCCGGGCGGGGTGTTTCCCGCGTGCGGTACCGGGGAATTCCATGCACTTTCGCTGGAGGAGATCCGCACCGTGGTGACTGCCGCCGTCGAGGCTGTTGCAGGAGCCGTGCCGGTTGTTTCCGGCGCCGGTGGGCCTTTGGGTCACGCTATTGCCGCCGCGAAGGCGGCTGAAGAGGCCGGTGCGGATGCCCTCCTGGTGCTCCCGCCGTACTTGGTGACCGGTCCCACCGATGGCGTGGTGGCCTACGTTGAGGCCATCGCCGCTGCGAGCAGCCTGCCGGTGATCGTGTACCACCGCGGCACCGCAAAGTTCACTGCGGAGGCCATCACCCGCCTCACCGCCAACCCGAAGGTTGTGGGCTTCAAGGACGGAATCGGAGATGTTGGCCTGGCCCAGGAGATCGTCTCCGCGATCAACGCCAGCGGCCGCACGGACTTCGCGCTCTTCAACGGCCTGCTTACGGCCGAACTGACCCAGGGCGCGTACCGCGGACTCGGAATTCCCCTGTATTCCTCTGCTGCGTTCGCCATGGCGCCGGAAATCGCCAAGGCGTACTACGACGCTTACGTCTCAGGTGACGAGGAGCGCCGCCATGCCCTGCTGGAAGGGTTCTACGCTCCGCTGGTACGGCTCCGCGACCAGACCCCGGGCTTCGGCGTCTCCCTCATCAAGGCCGGGCTGCGTCTCGCCGGCCTGCCGGTGGGCCCGGTTCGTCCGCCCCTGGTGGACCCCTCCGAGGAACAACTGTTGGAGCTCAAGTCCATCCTGGCCAAGGGCCACGAGCTGGCCGGCAGCTGATGCCGGCCCGCATCACGGGCCTCACCACCCGGCTGATCACGGTCCCGCTGCTGCGCAGCTGGGGTGTTGAGGCGCCAGAGAACCACGTGATTGTCACCGAACTGACCAACGACGACGGCGGCACTGGCCACGGTTTCTCGTGGACACCCACCATTGGTCCCCAGGCAGTGAAGGCCCTGCTGGATTACGATATTGCGCCTTTTGTGGCCGGGCTGGAAGCCAACCCGGAAATGGTGTGGGACCAGCTCTGGAAGAGGCTGCACGAAGCGGGCGGGGGAGGCCTCACCACCATAGCCATGGCTGGTGTGGACCTGGCCCTGTGGGACCTGAAAGCACGGCAAGCAGGCACATCCGTCACGGGCCTTCTTGGCCAGCGCCACGAGTCCGTGGAAGTGTATGGCTCCGGCGTGAACCTGCATTACAGCCTGGATCAGTTGGTGGAACAGGCCCAGCGTTGGGTTGCAGCCGGGCATAACGCAGTGAAGATCAAGGTGGGTAAACCGGAGCTCCGGGAAGATGCCGAACGCGTGGCCGCTGTGCGGCAGGTGATCGGGCCGGACCGCTTGCTCATGATCGACGCCAACCAGCGCTGGGACCTGGCCCACACGTTCCGTGCCTTAGAGGTTCTGGGGGAGTACGGACTGGAATGGTTGGAAGAACCCCTCCGCGCCGATGACCTCTGGGCTTACCGGCGTTTGCGCAAACATTCGCCCGTGCCAATCGCCCTTGGGGAGAACGTCCACACCATTTACCGGTTCCGCGACTTCATCGAGGCCGAAGCCGTGGACATCATCCAGCCCAACATCGTCCGTGTGGGCGGCATTACCCCGTTCCGCAGGATCGTGGAATTGGCACGTGCCAACAGCATCAGGCTGGCACCGCACCTGCTCCCGGAGCTCTCCGGGCAGTTGGCTCTGACCCTGGCCGAGGCAGTAAGCGTGGAGGACGTGGAAGATGCATCCTTCGAACAACTCGGACTCCTTGCCGCAGCCTCCCCGGTAAAGATCAGTGCCGGTTCCGGCAGAAGCCGGCTCAGCAGCACGGGCCGGCTTGGGCTTGGCTTCGACTTCACTGACAAGCAGCCCGCCCCTGCGGGCGCAGCCTACGAAAGTGCCATCGCCGAGGGCGCCGTCCCTGACAGTAAAGGAAACCGCATTGAGTACAGCAACTCTTGACCTGACCGCCATCACGGCAGCCGCCACGGAAGCTGCGAAGGTGACCGCAGCAGCTTCCGACGCTGAGCGCGCATCCTGGCTTACCGCCGTCGCCGACGCCTTGGACGCAAACGTCACTGAACTGGTGGCCATTGCCGATTCCGAGACGAGCCTTGGCACCGTCCGGCTTACCGGTGAGGTAGCCCGGACCAGCGGACAGCTGCGGTTGTTCGCCAAGGTGATCACCGAGGGCTCCTACCTTGAGGCCGTCATTGATCACGCTGATCCCACGTCTGCTCCGCCAAAGCCTGATTTGCGCCGCATCCTGCGTCCCATTGGGCCGGTAGCGGTGTTCTCGGCATCAAACTTCCCGTTCGCTTTCTCCGTGGCCGGGGGCGACACCGCCTCGGCGCTGGCTGTGGGTTGCCCGGTTGTTGTCAAAGCCCACTCCGGACATATCCGGCTCTCTGAGCGGACGGCGGAGATTGTCAGCGAAGCTTTGGCCAAGGCCGGAGCTCCGGACGGCATTTTTGCGCTGGTCAGTGGACGCGAGGCCGGCACTGCACTGGTTCAGGACCCGGCCATCAAGGCTGTGGGCTTCACCGGTTCCATCCCTGGCGGGCGGGCGCTGTTCGATCTCGCAAACTCCCGCCCTGAGCCCATTCCCTTTTACGGGGAGCTGGGGAGCCTGAACCCGGTGGTGATCACTGCGGATGCACTCGCCGAGCGTGGGCAGCAGCTCGCCGCCGGTTTGGCGGGCTCCTTCACCATGGGCGCCGGACAGTTCTGCACCAAGCCGGGGCTCGTGTTCATCCCCGCAGGCACGGACTTCGCAGCTCATTTGGCTGAAGCCAGCAAGGACAAGCCCACGGCAGCCATGCTCACTGAGAGGATCGCAGAGGCTTATCCGGATGGGCTGCGGAACGTCGCAGACCAGCCGGGAGTCGCCGTCGTCAGCGGAACCGTGCAGCAGGACAGCCTGGCTGACGGCGCCGCACCCGTGGTGTTCTCCACCAGTGCCGCGAACGTTCTGGAACGTCCCGAGGAATTGCTGGAGGAGTGCTTTGGCCCCACCACGTTGCTCATTGAATATGCCAACCAGGACGAGCTCGCCGCGGCCCTGGCCAAGGTTCCCGGCAGCCTGACCGGCACGGTCCACGCCCAGCCGGGTGAGGACGTTTCCGCGCTCGTGGAGCAGCTCAGCGGCCTCGCCGGGCGGGTCCTCTTTGACGGGTGGCCCACAGGGGTGGCCGTGAATTGGGCGCAGCAGCACGGTGGCCCGTACCCGGCCACGACGTCGCTGTTCACCTCCGTAGGTGCCACTGCGGTCCGTCGCTTCCAGCGCCCGGTGGCCTACCAGGATGCACCGGAGACTGTGCTGCACCCGGCGCTGCACGACTCCAATCCGCTGGGCATTCCGCGTCGCGTGGATGGCGTGCTGACGCTCGGCTAATCCACCCCTTATCTCCTGGGTAAGCGCACACTAAAAGGGGCGGGGTCACCATTACGGTGACCCCGCCCCTTTGCGTTTGCTTACGGGCGCAGGGTCAGCGGACGACGACGGCCATCCACCTGGGTGCCCGGCCAGCGGTGGTCGGTGGTCAGGACGCGCAGACCGGAATCCGTGAGCAGCACAGTGTCCTCGATCTTCACGCCGGGGCCGGACGGGTTCCATGTAAAGGGTTGGTTGAGGACGATGGTGTCCGTTACCTCTGCTGTGACGCGGGGATCGCGGCCTGCATAGCCGGCGGGTCCGCCCTGGTGGTGAAGTGTCCACTGGTCCTCGCCGAAGCCGTGCCGGGCGTAGGCCTGCTTGATCCCGGTGAAGACTTCGTTGAGCCTGGCTCCGGGGACGGTGGCCCGGAAGATGTCGGCCTCAACGGCGGCGATGCGGGCCTCGGCGTCGAGCTCCTGGGGAGTACCGGCGTCGAACGCCACCCAACGGGTGAGGTTGGCTACCAGGCCGTTCCGGCGGGCGCACACTACGGCCATGGCCCGGCGGCCGATGGGGGAGTGCGTGGCCAGGGGGTGACGGAATTCGCTGCGGGAAGCCCCATTGCACAGGAGCACCAGAGGTTCGGCGCCAACTGCCACAATCTTCGCGGCCAGTTGGGAAACGAGCTCGAATTCCGTGGTTTCCGGGGTAGCAGCAGTGAGGACGTCGGTCATGGCTGCCGCGGCGTCAGCGGAAAGTTCAGCATAACGGGCGGCTTCGGCTGGGAGGAGCTGCTGCCGGGCCGCGCGAAGCTCGGTGGTCACTGCTGCCTCCACCAAAGGGTGCCCATCAACGGCCAGATCCGCAGCGGCCGCATGCAATTGGCCATGCCACGGGACGGTGTGCAGGTTCACGCCGTCCGGCAGTTCCTCGGCCGCCATCCGGCCAGCCTCGTTGTTGAACGTCACCAGATGATCGCCTGAGCGGTCCACCAGGAGAGCCGCTATGGGGTCACCGGCCAGGCTGATGTGCACCCGACTGCCGTCCAAGTACCAGGTAAGGGCCGTGTTGGACGTGAGTAACAAAGAATCCCGGCCGGAGGCGTCCAGGATGTCCAGTGCCCGCTGGCGCTTCACTGCGCGGTCGGCTACGTTCCCTGGCGCGGTCCGGGTTGTTGCGGATGCCTTGTATGCAGTCACATCGGCCGTGAATTGAGTGGTCATGCCGGTTCCCCCAAAGTTGAGATGAGTTGTTCAATGTCTTGTGTTGCCAGGAAGCCGTCCGCGACGATCACCGTGACGGTCCTGTGGACAGGGCGGCCCGGCCCGGTGGTCACGGGGGTGTCCCAAGCCAGGGACAGCCCGACGCCGGGATACCCCGAGTGCCGCACGAACCACGGGTCCGGTGCCTGGGGTGAAGCGAGGAAAACGAGGGTAGCGGGGTGCCCCAGCCCGGGATCGCCGGTCACGTGCCCCGGCGCGGAGGTTCCGGCGTCGAACGTTCCGGACCAGGCCAGCCACGGCGCCACGCTTCCGTGCACAGCGTCCTCACCCCGGGCGTCCGGGGTCCAGATAGTGGCATCGCCAACCTTGGGGAGCCGCCAGAAGAAGCCGCCGTAACCGCCCTGCGGCCGCCCATTGGAGCCCGGGCTGCCCAGCAGCACCGGACGTCCCGTGGCTGACTCCAGCCTGAAGTCCAGCGTCAGTTTCCACGCTGAATTCCCGACGCCGGCCCAGCGCCACTCGCGCTGTTCGCCGAGCAGGGGCGTGCCGTCGGGGCCGAGCCAGCTGAGCTGTTCGCGCCTGTGACCATCACCGTACTCTGCGGACTCGGTGATGATCCGGCCGTGATCTTCGCGCCAGAGGTACGCTCCGGCGTCGCGCGTGTAGGTTCGCCCGCCCCAGAAGTTGATGCCGTCCACGTCCTGGAGGGCCACGCCCGCTCCAAGATGCCACACGTGGTCTTCCGGGACGTGATCGGTGACCACCGTTCCGGCGAGGGTGCGCACTGGGTGCAGATAAGGCCGTGGGGATGATGTTGGCCGGACCTGCGAACCATCCTGCAAAGCAGCCACAGGGACGCCGTCAACGCTGAAGGCCGGTCCGTTCAGGGCTGGTCCGTTGGAGCCTGTCCAGGGCGCTCCAAGCTCAGCAAATGTGGCCTGCCCAAGGGCCGCCCTGCGGATCAGTGCTTCGATGCCATGAACCACGGGGTGGGCGGCGTCGCCTTCGCCTTCCCAGGTGATGAATTCAGGGAGGATCTGCTGGGGCGCCTTGGCTGTGCGGATCGCCTCCAGGACCGAGACGTAGGCGCCGGATCCGGACAGTGGGCTGAGGAGATCCTCTTCCGTGCGGGCTGCCAGCAGGTTTTCCAGAAGGTCGGTTCGTCCAAAGGTCTCCGTTCGCGTGCCCTCAGCAGAGCTGATCTCCAATCGATCCTCCGTGTAGAAGAACGTGAGCTGCCCGAGCGTCCCGTACACCGTGACCGACGGTGCGGACTGGACGGGCGCGCACAGCGTGAGGGCACACGTCAGTACTGTCCCTCCGGTACTTCCGGCTGTGGTCTTGACCCGCACCACAGAGGTGTCGTCGCTTTCGGTGTCGTTGGCCCGGTAGAGGTCCGTATCCACGGATTCAACATCCGCCACAGTCCGGGCGCCAGCTAACCGCAGCCCGGTAGCCACCGCGTGGGCCAAGGCGTTGGTGGCCACACCATCCACCACGTCCGTTCCGTTCAGGCTGCGCTTACCGGCCCAACGGGATCGCGTGAAGTACGCCTTGCTCCGCAGCCACAGGCCCGTGGCACTGATGCCCCGGACGTCGCCGATTTCGCCCGATGCCACCAGGGCTTCAATCGCCGGAAGGGCCTCTGAACCCAGGCTCTGGAAACCTACCTGCACCAAGCGGCCGGCGCGCGCGGCCGCCGCCATGACTTCCTCGTACTGCGCCATGGACGCCACAGGCGGTTTTTCCAAGTACACATTGGCCCCTGCAGTGAGCGCAGCCAGGGCCAGGGGGGCGTGGGTCTGGATGGGGGTGGAGACGATCACCACGTCCGGTGCGATTCCTGATGCCAGGAGCTCATCGAGGGAAGCGAACACTTTCACCTCCGGCCCGAGTGTTCCTTCTGCCCCGAGTGTTCCTTCTGCAGGGGGCAGCGGATCTGCCACGGCCACCAGTTCCAGCGAGCCCTTGGCACCGAGCCGGGCCAGGTTTTCCAAGTGCCGTTCACCAAAACCGTGCACACCCACCAGTGCGATGCGCGGGGTCCGGGCGAGGGCCTCCGTGGTGCCGGCGGTCAAAGGCTGTGTCATGAGGCTGTCCTAGCGGGATCAAGTGCGGGAGTTTTGCTGGGGTTGCGTGGCTGCAGGGCGGAGGTGAGGAACGCGGCGGCCTCGTCCCGCATGGCCCGGGTGAAGACGTGGGGTTCCTGCCAGAAACTGCCTGTATAGCGGGCTGGCATGGTCTCCAGGAGATGCTGGTGGGCCGCGCGCATTCCCTGCTTCGGGAAGAGCGGGTCCTCCAGGGCGTACTGAACCAGCACCTTTTCGGCGGTGGAACGCACGGCCACATCCGGCCAATCGCCCAAAGTGGCCAAGCCGGGGGAGTGAAGCAACCAGGAGTGGGCGTCCACATGTGCGGGCAGGAGCGAGCCGAAGGTGGTCATCATGCACGTGACCACGTAGCTGCGAATCAGCGGACTCAGGGCACCGAGCACCATGGCCCGACCACCACCGCCCGAAAAGCCCAGGCAACCGAGCCGATCCGCATCCACGCCCGGTAACGAGGCGAGCACCTGCAGCGCCGCGAGATCGTCATGCGCAACGGTCCCGGCCACGGTGGTGCCCATGAGAGTGGCCGCTTTCGCCACGGTTTCCTCGTGGGCGGCCGCAGCTGCGTCGTAACGTTCCGCCGCAGAAAGTTCGACGCCGGCCTCCCGCTTCAGTGCCTGCTGGCCGTTTACAGCGTTGGCAGCGCGCCACGGAAGGGGATTGAGGCCGAAACGGCGGCTTCCCCACATGAACGTGTCGTGGGCAAGGACGGCAAAGCCTTGTTGAGCCAGCCAGGTGGCCAGTGCCCGGCCGCCGTAGAGTTTGGCCCTGATGCCGAGGGGCGGCAACTCAGTTGGTGCACCCATGGTGCCCGAGGCGAAATCATCCGGCCGGACGCCCAGGCGCGCGCCGTCGTCGGGATCATCCACACCGTGCGGAAACTGCACAAGCCGCTCAGCACCGTAAGCCTTGATCCCTCCGTGGCAATGCAGTGCGAGCAACCCGGGAAGCGGGCGGGTGGCACCGGCGGGCCGCACGAACCACGCGGACGTGGCCGGGCCGAAGCCCAACTGCCACTGCAGACGCGAGGTGATGACGCCGTCGTGCTCTCTATCGGAGAGCACCGAGTACTGAAGCTCCGGTGTCACGGCCGGCACGCCAAGCGTGCAAGCCAGCTGGCGGGCTTCGGTGTTTTCAGCAAGGAACCGGTGCCCGGCAGCGTAGGCCGGCCAGTCCTCGTATCCAGCCAGGGCGCTGGGGCGGATGGGGGCTGCTGCCATGTCAGCGCTGGTCATGGCAGGCGGAGTCGGTGGGAAACAATGGTGTCCTGCCTTATCGAATGCGGAGGGTGTGCTGCAGTGCACGCCGGGCTTCGTCAGCGTGGAAAACGAGTTCGGGCGGCTTCGCAAGAAAACGCTTTCTCAAAAATTAGCAAAAGGCTGTACAAGGGTCAAGAAAACGTTTACTTTGATACGGAGCCGCTGAACGTCCGGACCCCATCCTGGCAATTCAAGCCGGTAACGCCACTGGATGGACGGCGTCCCGGACGGCAAGCACCAACCAGATTCTTTACTTCCGTGGATGGCCACGATGACCAAAGGAGACCACATGGCCGCTGTACTACGCACGGGGGCGCCGCAAGGCGTTCGAGCTCCCGCAAGGGGGACACAATGAGCGCTATAGGCGAACTCTCCTCAATGACCCGGCGCAAGGGTCCCATGACCAAAGAAGAGAAGAAGGCGAACGGCCGCGACAACAAGGCCGCCTATGTCTTCCTTCTGCCATGGCTGATCGGTCTTGTGGCCATCACCGTGGGGCCCATGCTGATGTCCTTGTACCTGTCCTTCACGGACTACAACCTCCTGCAGCCGCCGGAATGGGTGGGGCTGGATAACTTCATCCGCATGTTCGGCGATGCCCGCCTCCACAACTCCCTGCGCGTGACGTTCACGTACGTTCTGGTGGGTGTGCCGCTTCAGCTGGGAGTGGCCCTGCTGATCGCACTGGTTCTGGACAAGGGCCTGCGTGGCCTTCCGTTCTACCGCTCCATCTTCTACTTGCCGTCCCTGCTGGGCGGGTCCGTAGCTGTTGCCATCCTGTGGAAGCAGATTTTCGGCACCACGGGCCTGGTCAACCAGATCCTGGCAATGGTTGGCATTGAGGGACCGGGCTGGATCTCGGACCCCAACACAGCTCTTGGCTCCATCATCCTGCTGCACGTGTGGACCTTCGGCAGCCCCATGATCATCTTCCTGGCCGGCCTCCGCCAGATTCCCGTGATGTACTACGAGGCGGCCAAAGTTGACGGGGCCACCACTTTGCAGCAGTTCTGGCGGATCACCTTGCCCATGCTGAGCCCCATCATCTTCTTCAACCTGGTGCTTCAGATCATCGGCTCCTTCCAGTCGTTCACCCAGGCGTTCATCGTCTCCGGTGGCAACGGCGGACCGTCCGACTCCACCATGTTCTTCACCCTGTATCTCTACCAAAAGGGCTTCGGCCAGTTTGATATGGGCTACGCCTCAGCGATGGCCTGGTTCCTGCTGGTCATCATCGGTGTCTTCACCGCCATCAACTTCATCGCTTCAAAGTATTGGGTGTTCTACGATGACTAAACTCCAGACCCTCCCCGCCGCATCCGGTAGCTCCGCAGGGAAGAACGGCAAGGAGGGCAAAAGCCCCCGACGCCGCGAATCACGAGGCAGCCTCGCCTACAGCCGCAGCGCCCGCATCAAAGGCCTGGTCAAGCACGCCATCCTGATCATCGTTGGCGCGGTGATGATCTACCCGCTCCTGTGGATGGTGGTTTCCTCGCTGCGGCCCAATGACCTCATCTTCCGCGAACCAGGCCTCTGGCTGGAGAGCCTGGAAATGAGCAACTACACCGATGGCTGGTCGGCCCTGACCCACCCGTTCGGGCACTACATGGTCAACTCCGCGATCGTGGTCCTCGGCTCGATCCTTGGCAACCTGATCTCCTGCTCCATGGCCGCCTACGCCTTCGCCCGACTGCAGTTCACCGGCAAGAAGATCTTCTTCGGCATCATGCTCCTTACCATCATGTTGCCGTTCCACGTGGTGATCGTGCCGCAGTACATCCTGTTCTCGCAGATCGGCTGGGTGAACACCTTCTGGCCACTGATTGTGCCCAAGCTCCTGGCCACGGATGCGTTTTTCGTCTTCCTCATGGTTCAGTTCATCCGCGGTATTCCCAAGGACCTGGATGAGGCAGCACGCATCGACGGCGCCGGCCACCCCAGGATCTTCCTGCGCGTGATCCTGCCGCTGATGGTTCCGGCCCTTGCCACCACCACCATCTTCACGTTCATCTGGACCTGGAACGACTTCTTCGGCGCACTGATCTACCTCACGGACCCGGACATGTTCACTGTTCCGGTAGCCCTGCGCGCCTTCGTTGACTCGCAGTCGGCCACCAGCTGGGGATCACTCTTTGCTATGTCCATCGTGTCCCTGCTCCCGGTGTTCCTGGTGTTCCTCTTCGGCCAGCGGTTCCTCATCAAGGGCATCGCCACCACGGGCATCAAGTAAACAACTAGAACAAGTTAGTGTCTTGTAATACAAGAATGTGACTTGTATCATAATTCCCAACGGGAAAACGCTTTCTCAATTCGCATCAGGATCAAAGAAGATCGGAGACCATAGTGCCGGTAAACCCAAAGGGTGAAGCAGTCGCCCCCGCACACGCCGCAGCAAACCGCCCCTCAGCGCCCAAGGCCAAGCGCAGGCTTCGTGCCTCCGCACTTGTAGCAGCAACGGCAGCTGCAGTCCTCGCCCTCACCGCCTGCGGCAGCGGCGGAGGGTCGGAAGCAAAAAGTGCCGACGGCAAAGTTGAACTCCGCTTCTCGTGGTGGGGTGGAGACAAGCGTGCACAACTGACGCAGGAAGCAATTGCCGCTTTCGAAGCCGAAAACCCCAACATCAAAATCAAGCCGGAGTACGGCGACTGGAGCGGTTACTGGGACAAGCTGGCCACCCAGGTTGCTGCCAACGATGCTCCGGACATCATCCAGATGGACGAAAAGTACATCACCGAATACTCCACCCGCGGTGCCCTGCTGGATCTGTCAAAGTACAAGATCGATACGTCCAAGTTGGATGAAGCGGCATTGAATGCCGGCAAGGGTGAGGACGGCCTGACCGGCATTGCAGCGGGCATCAACGCTGCCACCATCCTGGCCAACCCGGCGGTCTTCCAGGCTGCAGGCGTCCCTCTTCCTGACGATAAGACGTGGACGTGGGAAGACTTTGAGCGTATTGCCGCAGAAGTAACCGCCAAGTCCCCCAAGGGAACCTACGGTGCGGCCGCCTACGGCACGGATGAAGCCTCCCTCGGTGTGTGGCTGCGACAGAATGGCAAGTCGCTCTACACCCAGGACGGCAAGCTTGGCTTTGAGCCCTCTGACATCAAGGGCTACTGGGAAAAACTGAAGCAGATGAGCGAAAACAAGGCCGTACCCACGGCCTCGGAAATCGTTGAGGCAGAGGCCGCCCCGCTGGATCAGAGCGGACTGGCCACGGGTAAGAACGGCATGGCGTTCTGGTGGTCCAACCAGCTTCCCGCCCTCGAGAAGGCGGCCGGTGGCGAGTTGCAGATTCTCCGCTTCCCGTCCAAGACCGGTAAAGCTGAAGATGCCGGCCTCTGGTACAAGGCTTCACAGTTCTGGTCCGCTTCTTCGCGCACCAAGCACCCTGAAGAGACAGCCAAGTTCATCGACTTCCTCGCCAACAACGTCAAGGCCGGCGAGATCCTCCTTGCAGACCGCGGCGTCTACCCCAACTCGGAAGTCCGTGAGGCCATTGCTCCCAAGCTCGCCAAGGCAGACGTCAAGGTAGTGGACTTCATCGGTGCCATCAAGGAAGAGCTCGGCGAGGCTCCGGCAGCCCCGCCGAAGGGCGCCGGCGCCATCCAGGAAATCATCAAGCGCTACACCTCCGAGGTCATGTTCAACAGGCTTTCAGCGGAGGAAGCAGGAAAGAAAGCAGTGGATGAAATGAAGTCCGCCATCAGCTAGCTTCTCCAGCAACCAACCGCGCCCCGGACGGATCATTCGTGATCCGCCCGGGGCGCGGTTTTGCGTGAGCCCACCCAACTGACTGCCAGTCAGATCGTCAGTCTTCCGCAATCACGGCCACGGCTCCGGCGGGAACAACACCGGTGAAGCGTTCGCCGCTGAGCAGCTCGCCGCCGTCGGCCTTCACCGTGACCTCTTCCCGGCTGTGGTTGATGGCGAACAGGAAGCTGCTGCCGTCAGCACCGCGACGCCGGAGAAGCTCGACGCCGGCAGTCGCCTCGGTCACGGCGGTCACCCCGGCCTCGGCCACGAGCCGCGCGGTCAGTGCATCAATGCCATCGGAGTCCGGAAGGGTTGCCAGGTACCAGGCCGAGCCGGCGCCTACGCTGCGCCGGGTCAGGGCAGGGACATCGGCCAGCGGGTAGTCGGTGAAGCTTGCCAGAACTTGGGTATCCCCGCCGGCGTGCACGTGCTCGCTCCATACGGTGCCGGTTGTTCCTGCGTTGAACACCTCCCCGT
This sequence comes from Paenarthrobacter aurescens, assembly GCF_041549525.1. NCBI lineage: Bacteria > Bacillati > Actinomycetota > Actinomycetes > Micrococcales > Micrococcaceae > Paenarthrobacter > Paenarthrobacter aurescens. The sequence continues at coordinate 3,365,285 of NZ_CP157456.1, read as the reverse complement.
TTCCCAGGGTGAGCGAGGTGCCCGGGAAGAGCGGGTGGAATTCCTCGCTCCGGATCCCCAGCAATTCCCGGAATGCGCCCGGGTAGCCGCCCAGCCGGACATGGTCCCGTTCGTCAACAATCCCGCTGAAGTAGCTGATGAGTACCGTAGCGCCTGCCTCCGCTGCGGCAGCAATGGAGGCGGCCGCCGCATCCGTGACGGCGTACAAAGTGCACACCAGGATGAGGTCATATCCGGAAAGCTCCGCCGAGGGATGGACGAAGTCCGCGGTGATGCCGCGCAGGTACAGCGAGCGGTGGAATGCGCGCATGGTGTCCAGGTATTTCAGTGAATTATTCGGGTGCGAGTCCAGCTCCGAGGCCCACCAGGCTTCGTAATCGAAAACGATCGCAACGCGCGATTCCACGCGCGAGCCCTTGACGGGTTCCAGTTTGGACAAGGCGTCACCGAGCTCCACAACATTCCGCCATACCTGGGTATCGCGGCCGCCGTGGGGGACCATGGCGGAGTGGAACTTCTCCGAGCCGGCTTTGCTTTGCCGCCACTGGAAGAACATCACGGCGTCCGCGCCACGGGCAACATGAGCCAGCGAGTTCCTGAGCATTTCGCCGGGCATCTTGGGCTGGTTGTGCGGCTGCCAGTTGACCGCCGACGTCGAGTGTTCCATGAGGACCCACGGCTCCCCGCCGGCAACGCCGCGGGTCAGGTCCGCGCTGAACGCCAGTTCGATTTCCCGCTCCGGATCAGCGGCAACAAGGTAGTGATCGTTGGCGATCACGTCCATGTCCTTGGACCAATCGAAGTAGTCCAAGGCTTTGGTTGCGCTTGAGACCATGAAGTTGGTGGTTGCCGGGACGTCCGGGGTGACCTCGCGGATCACTGCCAGCAGTTCACGGTAGAAGTCAATGAACACCCATGAATTGAAGCGGGCGAAGTCCAGCTGCTGGCCGGGGTTCAGCGTGGTGGGCGCTGCGCCCGGTGGAATGATTTCCTCGAAAGAGGCGTAGTGCTGGGACCAGAAGGCCGTTCCCCAGACGTCGTTGAGTTCTTCGATGGTGCCGTACCGGCGCTGCAGCCATGCTCGGAACGCGGTGACGTCCTCTTCTCCGTGGAACTCACCAACGTGGCAGCCAAGTTCGTTGTCCACATGCCAGAGCGCCAAAGCCGGGTGGTTTTTATAACGTTCGGCGATCACGCGCGTCATGGCGGTGGCGTACTTGCGGTACACGGACGACGACGGCGTGTAGTGGCGTCGCGAGCCCCGTTCCAGCCGGACTCCTTCGGCGGTGACGGGCAGGATTTCGGGATATTTGCGGGCCAGCCAGGCAGGTGGAGAGGCGGTGGCGGTTGCCAGGGCTACCTTGATCCCGGCTTCGTGGAGGTTGTCCATGACGGTGTCCAGCCAGCCGAAATCGTAGTTTCCTTCGGTGGGTTCCAGGAGCCCCCAAGAGAAGATGCCAACGCTCAGAAAGTTCACCCCTGCTTCCTTCATGAGCTCGATGTCTTCACGCCGAATCTCTTCCGGCCACTGTTCGGGGTTGTAGTCGCCGCCGTAGGCGAGGCCGTGGAGTTTGTTCCAGAGGGGTGGGCGGTGGGGGCTTTGCGGGGAGGTCAAGTGGACTCCTTCGTCAGGTTGGCCGTGCTGGTTCTGAGGCTATAGGTGCAGCGTATCGGTGAAAACACCTTCTTTGGAAAACGCTTGCCCAGATCTCGGATTAGGGATATTGTATCGATTCAGAACGAGTGTAAGCGAGATCACTGCCACGTTGTAGAGAACTCGGAAGCTTGCACCAACTGAGCAAGGAGGCTCTCATGATCGATAGAAGGAAATTCCTCACCACGGTGGCTCTCGGCACTGCATCTGCCGCGTTCCTCTCCGCGTGTGGCCAGTCCTCATCCGCTGGACAGACCGGTTCCGCGGAGAACCCCGTCACCATCAACTACACCTGGTGGGGCAACGACGACAGGGCAGAACGTACCCGCAAGGCCATTGCACTGTTCGAGTCCAAGAACCCGGACATCAAGGTCAACGGCAACTTCACCGACTTCGCCGGATACTGGCAGAAGCGTGCCACTGAAGCAGCCGGCGGCGGCCTGCCGGACGTCATGCAGTGGGACCTTTCCTACCTGCGTGATTACGGTCAGCGGAACCAGCTCCTTGACCTCAGCACCGTGAAAATCAACACCGACGCCTTCGACAAGTCCCTGCTTCCCTCCGGACAGATCCGCGGCAAGACCTACGGCATCCCCACCAGCACCAACGCCTTCGCCGTGTACTACGATCCCGCCAAGCTCCAGAGCCTTGGCGTTGCCGAGCCTGATGGCCAGTGGACCTACAAGGAGTTCAACGCCTTCATGCTGGAGGTAGGACAAAAGGCCAACGGGACGTTCTTCGGCGGTACCGATTACACCGGTGTGTGGTGGATGTTCAACATCTGGCTGCGTCAGAACAACATTCAGGCCTTCACCGAGGACGGCAAGCTTGGCTTCACCAAGGATGACCTCAAGAAGTGGTGGAACACCACAGCCGAGCTTCGCGGCACCCCCGCACTGGTTCCTGAAGAGCGTGTTACCCAGCTCGCCCCCAAGTCCGCCATGGGGTCAAACGTCACCGCAAGCGAAGTCACCTGGGATAACTTCATGGCTGGCTACCTTGGCGACAGTGGAGCCAAGGAACTGAAGCTGGTGCCGGTTCCCTCCGATGATCCGGACAACCTGGGCCTCTTCCTCAAGCCCTCCATGCTCATGGTGGCCAGCGCCAAGACCAAGTACAAGGATGCCGCTGCCCGCTTCATCGATTTCATGGTCAACGATCCCGAGGTTGGCCAGATCTTCAAGACCTCCCGCGGCGTCCCGGCGTCGAAGACCCAGCGCGACGGCACCACCTTCGAAGGAACTGACAAGCTCGTGGTGGATTACGAGAAGTCCATCGAGAAGTACCTTAAGGACGCCCCTGAGCCTCCCATCGTCGGTTTCGGCACGCTTGAAGCCTCGTTCAAGCGGGTCAGTTCCGATCTGAACTACGGCAAGTTGACCCTGGACGGCGCAGCAGATGCATGGTTCAAGGAAGCCGAAGACCTCATCAAGCAGAACGCCTGATCAGGATGCCCCTGATACCGGCTTCCCCTACTGACGGACTGATCTCGTGACTCAAAGCCCAACCCTGAGCAGGCGCTCGACGCCCTCCGCTTCCCCGCAGCCGCGCAAATCGCGGCGCCGGGGGGCGGATGCCCGCGCCGGCTACACGTTCCTGTTGCCCTGGTTGCTGGGATTCATCGCCCTGACCGTGGGCCCCATGATTTCCTCGCTGTACCTCTCCTTCACCAACTACAACCTGTTCGAAGCCCCCAAATGGATCGGCTTTGACAACTACGCCACCCTCTTCCAGGACGAACGGTTCCTGCAGTCGGTGGGAGTGACCCTGAACTACGTCATCTTTGGTACTCCGCTGAAGCTCGCCGCCGCTTTGGCAATCGCCATGCTGCTCAACAGCAAGCGCAAGGGCCAGGGTTTCTACCGCTCGGCCTTCTACGCGCCGTCCCTGATCGGTGCCTCGGTGTCCATCGCGATCGTCTGGAAAGCCATGTTCGGCGATTCCGGCCCCGTGGACCAAGGCCTGTCCTTCTTCGGGATCAACCTGGGCGGTTGGGTGGGCAACCCCTCCATGACCATGCCCATGATGATCCTGCTGACCGTATGGCAGTTCGGTGCCCCCATGGTGATCTTCCTGGCCGGCCTGAAGCAGATCCCGGCAGACCTCTACGAGGCTGCGTCCATGGACGGTGCCGGCCCGGTGCGGAAATTCCTGAACATCACCTGGCCCATGCTGTCCCCGGTGATCTTCTTCAACCTGCTGATGGAAACCATCCACGCGTTCCAGATCTTCGCTTCGGCCTACATCATCTCCAACGGTGAAGGCGGCCCCGCCGGATCCACCCTCTTCTACACCCTCTACCTGTACTTGCGCGGTTTCAGCGACTTCCGGATGGGCTACGCCTCGGCAATGGCCTGGCTCCTGGTGGTTGTGGTCGGCATCATCACGCTGATCTTCTTCAAGACCTCCAAGTCCTGGGTCCACTACAGCGGTGATTCGAAATGACAACCATGGCAACTCCCACGCAATCCTCAACGAAAGCGCCGGCACCGGTCTACAACCCGAAGTCCGAGTCCACCGCCGCCAAGCGCGTCAAGAGCGCCATTTTCCACATTGTTGCCCTGGCGCTGGTGGCGATGGTCCTCTACCCGGCCATCTGGATGATTTCCGCGTCCTTCAAGCCAAACTCGGAGATCGGCGGCGCCAACAACGCGCTCTGGTCCAACAATTTCAGCTTCGACAACTTCGTCACGGCAATGGAAGGAATCGGCGGCGTCTCCACACTGACGTTCTTCACCAACTCCTTGATCCTTGCCGTCGGCGCCGTGGTGGGAACAGTTCTCTCGGCATCCATCTCCGCCTACGCTTTCGCCCGGATCAACTTCCCGGGCCGGGGCCTGTTCTTCGGCATGATGATCGCCACCTTGCTCCTGCCATTCCACGTGGTGATCATCCCGCAGTACATCGTGTTCCAGCAGCTTGGCCTGGTGGATACCTATGTGCCGCTGCTGATCGGCAAGTTCCTCGCCGCGGATGCGTTCTTCGTGTTCCTCATGGTCCAGTTCATGCGTGGCCTGCCGGCCGAACTTGACGAAGCAGCAAGGATCGATGGCGCGGGCCACGTGCGGATCTTCGGATCCATCATGCTGCCGCTGATGAAGCCGGCCCTGATTTCCACCTCCATTTTCTCCTTCATCTGGAGCTGGAACGACTTCCTGGGCCCGTTGCTCTACCTCAACACCCCGGAGAAATACCCGCTGCCCCTGGCGCTTCGGCTCTTCGTGGACCAGACCCAGAGCTCGGACTACGGGGCTATGATCGCCATGTCCGTGCTGGCCCTCCTGCCCGTGCTGGTGTTCTTCCTGGTCTTCCAGCGCTACATCGTAGAAGGCGTTTCAACGCAGGGCCTCAAGGGTTAAGGAACAAAGGAATGAGCACTATGAACGCCACAGGCAAGGCTTCGGGAAACCCCGGAATTCCGGTCAACCGTTTTGCCCTCTTCGCCGAGACCATCCTGGCGGGAGTCATCGTGCTCCTCCTTTCCATCCCCATGGTGACGGCGCCGGCGGCCTACGCGGCCGGCGTCGCGCACCTGGAAAGGCACCTCAGCGGCAGGGATGATTCCCTCCGAAGCCTGTGGGGCAATTTCCGGCGGGCGCTTCCCGGCAGCTGGAAGCTGGGAATCACGACGGCGGTAGCCGCCGTCGTGATTGTCCTTAACCTGTTGCTCGCTCTGGTGGGGCAACTGCCCGGCCGGGGAGTGATCCTGCCCGCCACCCTGATCCTGGCGGCGGCGGGGGCAGTGCTGTTCCTGCGGATCGCCGCCAACTGGAGCGGCGGGGTGAACTGGAGCGGCGAGTCCGGCCAGGAGCCTGCAGAGGTTCCGGGCCGGCAGCGGTGGGCGCTTGCTTACTCTGAAGCCAAAACCGACGCCCTGCGCGACTGGACCGGCTCGCTCCTGTTGCTCGCTGCGGTGTTCATGGCCGTGGTGTTTGTGTGGATGCTGCAGGCCTTGTTCGTGATTGTTCCCGGAACCCTGGTCCTGGCCGCAGCCGCCATCAAAATCCGCTCCCACCGTTGAGTTTTTGTACAGCTCATGCCCTTAAGGAGCCTCCTTAAGGGCATGAGCTGTACAAAAACTCCACAAGAATCCGTCCCGACCCGCTGAATCGAGCAGAACACTCCGTGTCGCCGCGCCCGTTCCCACTGCGCCCCAAGTCCAACCCACCGCGAACCCGCTCCACGGAAACCTGGCATTACCCCCTGCGGCACCACAACTACCGGATCTTCGTCACCCTTTCCCTTGTAGGGAGCGGCGGGGTGTGGATGCAACGCCTCGCCCAGGATTGGCTGGTGCTGCAACTCACCGGCAGCCCGGCAGCAGTTGGCGTGGCCGTCGCCCTCCAATTCCTCCCCATGCTGGTGGTGGGTCCGCTCAGCGGTGTGCTGGTGGACCTTTTCCCCAAACGCCGCATACTCCTGGTTTGCCAATCCGTGGCCGCTTTGCTCGCTGCAGCTCTGGCCGTTTGGAACGCCATGGGAGGCACGGACGTGTGGGTGGTTTATGCATCCTGTATAGCTCTGGGGGTTACCAGTGCAATTGATGGACCGGCACGGCAGGTGTTCGTCAACGAGGTAGTGGGCGACGCCGGACTCCCCGCCGCGATCGGGCTCAACAGTGCCATAGGGCAGCTGGGGGCCATGGCAGGACCGGCTCTGGCAGGTGTAGTCATTGCCCAATCAGGTCCGGCAGCGGCCTTCGCTGCGAACGCCCTGATTGGCGTATCGGTACTGGTGATGATCGCCTGCATCAGGCCGGGGGAACTACACCATTCGCCGGAGGCGCCTGAGCCCGGTGCCCGGCGCGGTCAGATCCTGGCGGGATTCCGCTTCGTCGTAGCCCGGCCGCCGCTGCTGCTGACCATGCTGCTCGCCGGACTCCTGGGGGCCTTCGGAATGAACGGCCCAGTAGTCCTCGCAGCATTCGCCGATGGCGTGTGGCACAGCGGTCCCGCAGGCTTTGGGCTCTTCAACACTGTGAGTGCATTGGGGGCACTCGCAGGAGCGTTGGTGGCCACCCGCATCAAGCGTTTCGGGCGCAAAGGGATCGTGGCCAGCGCAGGGCTTTTCGGGCTGACGCAAGCGCTCGCAGCCGTGATGCCCACCCAGGAATGGTTTGTGGTGATGCTCATTGTGGTGGGCTTCATGACCCTTGTTTTCCTCACCAGCGCAGCAACCGCCGTGCAGCTTGAGGCCGGCGCCAGTGTGCGCGGCAGGGTCCTGGCACTGTACTTCCCGCTGCTCCTGGGCGGTCACGCCTTGGGGGGCCTGCTGGCCGGTTGGCTCACTGAGGACTTTGGCGTCCGGGCCGGGTTGGTGGTCACAGGAGCGTTGGGCATGGTGTCCGCGGCCATCATCGGCTTTCTGCTCTGGCGCTATTCGCACTATTCGGCACGCCGCCGGGCCTAGCCTTCTTCAGCTCCGGCTCTTCTTGGTCCTCCTCACCTTTCAACGGCGAGAAGGACCAACAAACGCGGGACTTAGCTGCCGACGCCGTCCACCAGGGCTTGAATCCGCGCAGCATCCAGGATTCCGTCGCTGATCCATACCCTGTTGGTCCGGGTGAGTGAGTCGCCTGCCGCCAACTCAACGGCTGCATCCCACGCCAGTGCAGAACCCACGGCGGGGTAATCACTGCACCGCACAAACCACGGGTCCGCCCGCTCCGGAGGTGCGCCGAACACCAAAGTGGCAGGGCCGCCGTCGAACTCTGCTGTCCAAGCCAGCCACGGCGTCACCGAGCCGTGCACGGAAGGCTCACCCTCCGCTGTGGAGGAGAAGACGCGCGGGGAAGTGTTGACAGGAAGGCGCCAGAAGAAACCGCCGTAACCGCTGCCCGCGGCGCCATGTGAACCGGGGCTGCCCAAGGAAACATCCACGACGGCGGTAAGCCGGGTTTGGACGTCAAGTCGCCACGTGCGCTCATCCAGTACCGTGCGGGTCAGGGTGCGTCGTTCCTCGAGGAGGGCGCTGCCGTCTGCCCCCAGCCAGCGGAGATGGAGCGTGGTGAGGTCTGCCTCGCGGGAGACATCCACCGTTTGAATCCTCCCGTGATCCAGCAGATCCACATACTTTCCCGCTGTCCTTCGGTAGCTTCGGCCACCCCAGAAATTGCTTCCGTTGACGTCCTGCAGGGCAAAACCTACGCCCAGGTGCCACACGTGATCGGAGGGCAGATGGTCCGTCACTACGGTCCCGGCTGCTGTGGTGACCGGGTGCAGGTAGGGCCGCGGGGAGAGTTCGGGCGCGAGGTTGCTTCCACTCCGGAGGACTGCGTTGGGAGTATGCGCCTGGCCGGCGTCGGCGGTGAAGAGTGCCTCGGCAACACCCGGAATGGGCCGTGCCCAAGGTAGCCCAAGCTCGGAGAAAGTAGCGTGGGCGCGGGTGGCACGTTCCAGGATGTCCTCGATGTTGGGAATCACTGCATGTGCTTGATCGCCCATGCCCACCCAGTTCACGTATTCGGTGGGGATCAGGGCCGGTGCCTCTGCGGTCCGAATGGCCTCCAGGACACGCATGAACGCGCCGCTGTGATCCAGAGGGCTGAGCAGCTCAGTTCCTTGGGACAGGTGCTGGAGGAGGTTCCCGGTGAGGTCATCGCGCCCAAAAGTGTGGGTGGTTTGGCCGGCTTCAGTACGGACCGTCACCCTGTCCTCGGTGTAGTGGAAAATTGCCGTGCCCCCGGAGCCGTGCAGTGTGACGTAGGGTTCCACGGATTCGGTGGCGCAGAGCGTGAGGGCGCACGTGATGGGCAGGCCGTTTGTGGTGCGCAGGCGGATCACTGAGGTGTCGTCCGCTTCGATGTCGTTGGCGCGGTAGAGGTCCGTTTCCACTGATGCCAGATCATCAGCCGTCCGTGCTCCGGCAATGCGCAGTGCCGTGGCGATCGCGTGGGCCAGGGGATTGGTGGCGACGCCGTCCACAACATCCACACCGTCCAGGCTGCGTTTGCCTGCCCAGCGGGACCGCTTGTAGTACGCGCGGTCCCGGACCCAACGCCCGGTTGCGGAGATGCCCTTTACAGTGCCGATTGGCGGCAACTTGTCCGCAGCTTCCCCGGCGGCCAACTTCTCCAACTCTGTCAGGGCGTGGGAGCCGAGGCTCTGGAACCCGATCTGCACACTGCGGCCGGCCTTCGCTGCAGCTTCCTGAAGGCGCAGGAAATCGCTCATTGACGCCACAGGAGGCTTCTCCAAGTAGAGGTCCGCTTCGGAAGCGAGCACGGACAACGCCAAGGGGGCATGTGTCTGAATGGGAGTAGCCACAATGATGACGTCAGGTTTGTGATTGCCGGCCAGGAGCTCGTCAAGGTTTGCATGGACAGCCGTGGTCTTCGGCAGGGCTCCGGGGGCCGGCGGATTCGGATCAGCCACGGCTACAAGGTCAACCAGGCCCTGGGCGCTGAGCCGTTCCAGGTTGTGGAGGTGGTGTGTGCCGAAGCCGTGGACACCCACCAGGGCGATCCTGGCGGGCAGGGTGTCAGTGGTCCCTGCAGCAGCGATAGGGGCAAGATTGCTGGCGGACTCGGTGGAAGCGGTGTCCATGACTCTCCTCTGGCGGCGCGGCAACGATGGCGCGTGACGCCGTCGTCCAGGTATTCACAAAAGTATTCGAGCGGGTTTAGGCTACACCTCAGCAAACGCTTTCCCGCAGCTCAACTTCGACCAGTTTAGCCTGATCACCACCAGAATGTAACGATTCAAATCCGAGCCTTTCGGGGTTTCCATGACGTAGGATGTCCTCTTGTAGGCCCTCCACGGATACTTCCCACCGAACCAGCCAGCCAGACCCACCTGAACCGGAACGGACCATGCCCCTCTTTGACCTTCCCCTTGACCAACTCCGCCACTATTCCTCCACAGCAGCAGCACCCACCGATTTCGACCAATTTTGGGACCGCAGCATCGCCGAAGCCAGGGAACTGCCGCTCAATGCCGTGTTTGAACCCGTTGAGAACTACCTCAGCGTGATCAACACCTTCGATCTCACGTTCTCCGGCTTCAGAGGAGACCGCATCAAGGGTTGGCTGCACCTGCCCGCACATGCGGACCCGGGGGAGCAGCTTCCCGTGGTGGTTGAGTACATTGGCTACTCCGGTGGCCGCGGCCTGGCCAACCAGAACACCCGGTGGGCTCAGGCGGGCTACGCGCACTTCATCATGGATACACGCGGGCAAGGTTACGGCGGGGTCTCCGGAGACACTCCGGATCCGCATCCATCAGCCGGTGGCGTCAACTACGCGGGCCTCATGACCCGGGGCGCTGATCACCAGGACAACTACTACTTCCGCCGCGTCTACGTGGACGCCTTCCGTGCCGTTGAAGCGGCGCAGAGCCATCCCGCCGTCGACCCCTCAAAAGTGGTGCTCACCGGCGTGAGCCAAGGTGGCGGCATCACTGTAGCTGCTGCCGGACTAACCGCAGGAAGGCTCGACGGCGTGATCGCCGCGCTGCCCGATGTCCCGTTCCTGCAGGACTTCCCGCGCGCCATCGACATCACCCCGCGTGGCCCCTACCCGGAAATCGCCGGATTCCTGGGCCGTCACCGCGAGAAATATGAGCCCATGCTGGCGGTACTCAACTACTTCGACGGCGTCCACTTGGGCCGCGCAGCCACGGTGCCCGCACTGTTTTCCGCAGCCCAAATGGACGATATCTGCCCGCCATCAACGGTGTTCGCGAGCTTCAACAACTACGGGACAGGCTCCGGCGGACGTGGCGGAGCACCGGAAAAGGACATCGAGGTTTACCGCTTCAACAACCATGAAGGCGGGCAGGAACACCACTGGATCAAGCAGTTGCAGTTCCTGCGCAAACTTTTGTCATCATGACGGACATGATTTGCCCGGTGTGAAGAACCGCGGTTATGGTGTGGCTATGACAAACCGTTGGTATGCGTATTTTTCGTTGGCTCTGGAGGGGCCCGCGTCTAACTGACACGCATCCAACTTTCCTTCAGAGCCAACAGGGCAGAGATTATTCTCTGCCCTTCGCCATATCCGGCGGGTTCTGAAAAGGGGCCCGCTCCGCATCCCGGAACAGGACCCAGAAATGACCAGCATCGCCGCAGAATCCCTCAACTCAGCATCTGACGCCGCTCAACCCGCTACCTCCAACCTGCGGGTTGCCCGCTTCGAGCCGCTTCCGGCCCCGCAGGACCTCATCGCGGAGTTGCCGCTGGACGCCCGCTCCGCTGCCGTCGTCGACCGCGGCCGTGACCAGGTCCGCGCCATCATGGACGGCGTGGATGACCGCCTCCTGGTCATTGTTGGCCCGTGCTCCATCCACGATCCCAAGGCCGGCCTCGAATACGCCCGCCGCCTGGTCAGCCAGGCCGAGAAGCACAAGGAAGACCTGCTGATTGTCATGCGGACCTACTTCGAGAAGCCCCGCACCACCGTTGGCTGGAAGGGCCTCATCAACGATCCCCACCTTGACGGCAGCCACGACATCGCCGCAGGCCTCCGTGCCGCCCGCGGATTCCTGAAGCAGATCACCGCGCTGGGACTGCCCACTGCCACCGAATTCCTGGAGCCCATCAGCCCGCAATACATGGCCGATCTCGTCTCGTGGGGTGCCATTGGCGCCCGCACCACGGAAAGCCAGATTCACCGCCAACTTGCGTCCGGGCTCTCCATGCCAATCGGCTTCAAGAACGGCACCGACGGCGATCTCCAGGTAGCCATCGACGCTTGTGGTGCCTCTGCCGCTGAGCAAGCCTTCCTGGGAATCGACGACGACGGCCGCGCGGCTCTCGTAGCGACCTCCGGAAACCCCGACACCCACGTGATCCTGCGCGGCGGACGCAAGGGACCCAACTACGCTGCCGAGGATGTTGCAGCGGCGTCGTCCAAGCTGGCCGCCAAGGGACTGAACCCGCGACTGATTGTGGATGCTTCGCACGCCAACAGTGGGAAGAGTCACCACCGCCAGGCTGAGGTTGCCCTGGAAATCGGTGCGCAGCTTGAGGCAGGGGAGAGCTCGCCGATCGCCGGTGTCATGCTGGAGAGCTTCCTCGTGGGTGGCGCGCAGAACCTGGATGTGGCTGCGCAGCTTGCGGGGGAGCAGGAGCTTGTTTACGGCCAAAGCGTCACGGATGCCTGCATGGAGTGGGATGTTACGGCCTCGGTGTTGGAGCAGCTTGCGGCGTCCGCCCGGAAGCGTCGGGCTGTGGTCGCGGCATAGCGTGCCCGCTGGCCGGGGAGTGGCCTGAATGGCGAGATCACAGTCGCGGGCTCTTTCACATTGGCCCCATCAGCCTCTAGAGTATCTAGCACATGGTTGTTTGATGGCTCAGCATCGGCACACCGTTCCACTGGGGGTGTCCTACTGTCTGAGAGCAAAGGAATATGGGAAATGTCCGCGGAGACTAACTTCTCGAATGCGCGTTTCATGACGGTGGCCGAGGTGGCCGACGTCCTGCGTGTTTCCAAAATGACCGTGTACCGCCTGGTTCACTCAGGGGAAATGCCCGCCGTGAGGTTCGGCCGTTCCTTCCGGGTTCCCGAAGAGGCTGTTGCCCAGTACCTCAAAGGTGCTGTGGTGGACGGGCAATCCGAGACCGCCTGAGACCTGCCGGGGTCCGTCCCCTGGATCGTGGTCATGGGAAGCCCCTTTGAAGCGGTACTCTGTTAAGGAACGTTTTACGTCAATGTAAGAATCTGTCAGTTGTACTGTCTGCCTCGGCGGGTTGGTCCACACCGGCAGGAACTTCTAATTTGTAAGGAACTTTCGTGGGTTCAGTTATTAAGAAGCGCCGCAAGCGTATGGCCAAGAAGAAGCACCGCAAGCTGCTTCGCAAGACTCGCCACCAGCGCCGCAATAAGAAGTAGAGATACTTCGTCAAGCGTGAATGCCCGTTGCCTCTCGAGGTGGCGGGCATTTTTGCACCCTCTCTCACGTCCCGTGGGGGTTTGGTGGGTCCCTCTCTCACGTCCCGTGGGGTTTGGTGGGTCCCTCTCTCACGTCCCTGGTGAAAAACCTGAACTGACGGCAGGATCCTGCCACGCTGACCGCAGCGCGCTCTTTATCTTCTTTGTGGCCGATGAGAAGTTGTCCGCCAGGTCCTCTTTTCCAAATTTGAGGACCGTCCATCCTGCTGCCTCAAATGCTTTGTCGCGTCGCCGATCGCTAAATATCTGTTCCCGCTCCTGGTGATGACCGCCGTCGTACTGTAGCGCCACTCGCCGGGCCCGAAACCCTAGATCCGCCGAGGGAGAGAACGGATCACTCGGCCGGAGCTTGACCTGAAGATCGGGTTCGGGGATGCCTGCGTCGAGCATCGCCAACCGGAGCAGGGACTCGGGCGCGGAATCGGCGCCCACGCGCATGAGATCCAGTGCCTCCCGTGCCCGAACAACACCCTGCAAATTCTTATGTCTATCTACCAGTTTGCGGAGGGCTTCAAGAGTAGTGAATGGCGTTTCGCGTTCTTCGAACTCTGGCCGGGGAATCCTTATAAGCTCATCGCCCATGCAAACGAGGTCAGGGACCGTCACGCGTCGTGCCAGATCCAACCACGTCCGTGACCTGGTGCTCATCCTGATGCCACGGACGTACTCGACTTCATCTGCGGAGGCTATCACCGTGTGTCCGATTACCCCTTTCCGGCGAACGGACGGAAGGTGCCGAGGCTTGCTGAGGTGCAGTTCGTTGGAATCTGATAGCCACGGCGGAAGGGAAAAGCCATGTAGCCTCGCGGCCGTTACATGTGAAATCCAGGCACCCGGAGTTGCAGCCGAGAGCGACCTTGCAGCCGCCGACAATTCGAAATCCCAATCCGTATGCCGGTAGAGACCTCGGCTGACTCCGCTGATCTTGACGCTGTTCCACAGCTGGGATGGCTTGAGGCCCGCTGCGCCGGCTTCCTCGAGTGTGAAGGGCGCAGTAGTCAGTCGTGGATGGAAGGCGGTGGAATTCTGCATACCGGCATTCTCGCCCAGAACCGTCCGAGGCATCCGAAGTTATCCACAGGCTTGCTGAGGGACGTGCGGGATGTGAGAGAGCGTTGCGTTTAAGCGGGTGGGATGTGAGCGAGCGTGGGGTTTAAACGGGCAGGATGTGAGAGAGCGTTAGAGGCGGGGACCGCGGAACTTCGAGAACCCGCGCCATAGGCCGTAGACGGCTCCGCCGACAGTAGCGGCTTTGAGACCAAGCGTTGCGGCACGGCGTCCGGAACGGAAGTCGTAAACGGGCCAGTTGTTTTCGCGAGCGTGCCGCCGCAGCTTTGCATCCGGGTTTATGACCACAGGATGCCCCACCATTGTGAGCAAAGGGATGTCATTGGCGGAGTCGCTGTAAGCCCAGCAATGGTCCAAATCCAGCCCTTCGCGATCTGCCACGAGTTGGACTGCGATCGCCTTGGCGGGTCCGTGCAGGATGTCGCCAACCAATTTTCCCGTGTACATGCCTTCGTCCACTTCGCCCACGGTACCCAGGGCACCAGTAAGGCCGAGTCGGGTGGAAATGACCGTAGCCACCTCGATGGGCGTGGCCGTCACAAGCCACACTTTCCGGCCAACCCGAAGGTGCTGTTCGGCAAGCGCTTTGGTCCCCGGCCAGATCCGTGACTCGATCATTTCGTCGTAGACCTCTTCGCCCAAGGCCTTGATGTCTTCCACGGTGATGCCCGCAGCCAGTGTCAAGGCGGAGTCACGCACGGAATGGACGTCCTCCATGTTCTCGCCGCGCATAACGAACTTGAACTGTTTCCAAGCGAACCCAGCAGCCTGGGAAAGTGTGAAGGCTTTGCGCTCGTACATTTTGCGTGCCACGTGGAAGAGGCTTGCACCTTTCATCAACGTATTGTCGACGTCAAAGAAAGCGGCCTCGCCGGCGTACTTCCGGGCGATGTCCGTTTTGGCCGCATCCCTCTGTGCGGCATCCTGCTGCACCAAGGCATCTGCGACCACGGCGGCGTTCTTCTCCTCGGGCATGCCTTGAGTCTAGTCAATCACCGGGTCCCGCGTTGGGTGCGCACTCCCGGCAACCCTCGGGTGGGATGTGAGTGAGGGTTGGGCGGGAGGGGGTGGGATGTGAGTGAGGGTTGGGCGGGAGGGGGGTGGGATGTGAGAGATGGTTGGGCCGGTACCTTTGAGACATGGCTATTCCCGACGTCGTCCTCCTCACCAAAGCTGACTGCCACCTCTGCACCGAGGCGCGTGCCGCCGTCGAGCGCGTCACAAAAAGTCTTGGCGTGCAGTGGACCGAACAGAGGATTGACAGCGACCCCCAACTTCAGGAGCGCTTCGCTGAGGAGATTCCAGTAGTTCTGGTCAATGGCATCCAGCGCGATTTCTGGAAGATCGACGAGGAGCGGCTCACCCGGACCTTGAAGAAAGTCCTGGAGAGCTGAGGGTGGATCTACCCGCAGGTAATGGCTTTTGTTGAGTCCGGGCGAGGGTCATAGAGTGGAACAACAAAGCGACGCAATGGAGAATACCGTGACTGCGCTGGAACCGTCCCCGGAAGCCACAACCGGAGACAACGAGCCTGCCGCCAAGCAGATCCCACCCGCGGCTGTGGCCCGGATGACCCTCTATTTGCGCGCGCTCAACTCGCTCTTGGCCGAGGGCGTTGAACGGGTTTCCTCTGAAGCGCTGGCGGAAGCCTCAGGCGTCAGTTCATCCACACTCCGCAAGGACCTCTCCTACGTTGGCTCTTACGGGACCCGTGGTGTGGGCTACGAGGTCCAGTACCTGAGCCGCCACATCGCGGCAGCTCTGGGCCTGACCCACGACTGGAAAGTGGCGATTGTTGGTGCCGGTAACCTCGGCAAAGCCCTCGCCCGGTATGGCGGTTTCGAATCACGCGGCTTTGACGTAGTTGCCATCTTCGACGCCGACCCCATGGTGATCGGCAATGAGGTGGGCTGGTTGCGGGTCAGTGATTCGGCCGAACTTGAGCGGGTCCTTGAACGAACCCACACCAACATGGTGGTCCTGGCGCTGCCCGCCACCGTGGCCCAGGCCGTGTGCGACCGCGTCATTGCCGCCGGGATCCGGAGCATCCTCAGTTTCGCCCCGGTATTGCTGCAGGTTCCACCCCACGTCAACCTCCGGAAGGTGGACATGGCAACCGAGCTACAGATTCTGGCCTATCACGCACAACGGGCGCAGACACCGGGCCAGGCTGTTTAGCCTTTGCCGGGGTCCGCGCCCGCGTTGGGTGCTTGAAAGCCTGCGTTTTTAGCGGCCGTAGGGGTTCTGGTAAGGATTGCCGAACGGCTGCGCCTTGCGGAAGTACGGAGCCGACGCCGGCAGGTAGAGCATGACGATTGCTGCAACGCCCAGGAGAATCACGATCAGCTGCATGAAGCCGTACGTGGGACCGAACTGGAACAGGCCCGTGAGGCCAAGTACCGAGATGGCAGCGAAGACTGTGCCCAGGATCCTTGCCCAGTTCTTGCCTTTCCGGACCGGGAAAGCGACCAATGCATACAGGCCGAGGCTCAAGATGGCACCGACTATGGCGCTGACGGCCATGATGCCACGCATGCCTTCCATGCTTTCCGGCGGAAGATCCGTGCCCTGTTGAGCGGCCTGCTGATTCATCATGTCAATGAAGACGTCGGCGCCGGTGGTGGCCAGGAGCAAGGAGCTGATGGCGGAAAGGATGCCGGCGGCGATGATCATCCAGAACGCGTAGTTAACCATGGGCGGCACGGTGGTGGGTCCGGGCTGCTGGCTTGGCCAGTTGGTGTCCTGGCCGTACTGCGGAGCTGCGGGAGGCTGACCATAGGGGGAAGGCTGCTGGCCATACTGCGGTGCGGACTGCTGCCCGTATTGGGGGGCGGCGGGCTGGCCGTACTGGGGTGCGGCGGGGGACTGCTGCCCGTACTGCGGGGCGGCGGGCTGACCGTACTGCGGTGCCGGGGTCTGCGGTGCAGATGGCTGGGAACCGTCGGTCCCGGGCTGGTTGGGATCGCCCGGGTTTGAGGGCGGGTACGGAGGGTTGCTCATGGCATTCCTTTGCTTGTTCGACTGCTGGTGCGGCCGCCGGGATCAGCAAATTGACCCTGCCCCCAGCGTGGTTCTGCTACCACCGTACATCCCGGGTCCGGACGCTGCAGACGATCACACGCAGTTATTTCAAGCTGGCAGGAAAAATCATCATGTGGGCTTACGCCTTCATGATGAAGGCCGCGGCAACCCGGAGGTTCAACCGCGGCCTTCAGCACGCATTTCCGCCGTTAATGCTCGACGACGGTACTCGGGCAGGTCTCAGGCGTGACCCTTTACTGCCTTGAACCAGAGCTGTGAATTGGGGAGCCACATCAAGACCACGGCAACGGCGCTGACAAGGAAGCCGAACCAGTTACCGCCCAGGCCCATCCCGGAACCGCCGCCACTGGCTGCCCCGAAGATGGCCAGCAGGAGGGAAATGCCGGCAAGGATGGTCAACGCGAGGCGGGCCCACTCCTTGCCTTCCTTCATTTTCATGGCCAGGACTACTTGTGCGGCGGACACGGCCAAGGTGAGCAGAAGGAGGATCAGTGCGATGGCAGCGAATCCTGGGGCGAAGGCGAATGCGGCGATCACGGCGAAGAATGCGATGAGCCCAAACAACAGCCCGAGGAGCCCGGAGATGACCCAGATGAAGTAGGAAACCTTCAATTCGGTGGGCAGGCCCTGGGTTTTGAACATTCCCGAGAATCCGCCTTGGGGCATGACGTCGTTGAAGTTCCGGGGGCCGTCAGTGGGCATTTCGAAGTGGAATCCGGACTGGCCGGCTGTGGGCTGCGCCGGTCCGGGCTGTGAATACTGGCCCGGTTGCGACGGCGGCTGGTAGCCCTGCGGGGGCTGGTAACCTTGCGGCGGCTGGTAGCCGGACGGTGGAGTGTTGCCGGGCTGCGGTGTTTGGTGACCCGCAGGTGGAACATTGCCGGGCTGCGGTGGCTGGGCGCCGGGCTGCTGTGGCTGTGGTGTTTCGTCTGGGGTACTCATGGCATCACTTTAGACCGCAGGTTGAAGGATGCATAGGAAATTCGGAGCTAACACGCAGCTAAATACAGGCTTTTCACCGAACAATTGCGGGGTGACTTCTGCATATGCGAAACGGCGCCCCCACAGCATGGACTGTGGAGGGCGCCGTTTGGCGAGCTTGGCCATGCATCAGTGTCTTGTTGGTCACCCTTTGCGTTCTGCGGTGGGGATGACGAACAGCAGCGGGATCCGCTGGCTCAGGCGAGGAGCAATTGAACTACGCGGCGGCCGGTGCGATGAACGCGAGCTCGAGGTTGATGACAACCTTGTCGCTGACCAGGACGCCGCCGGCTTCGAGGACGGCGTTCCAGGTGAGGCCGAAGTCCTTGCGGCTGATGGTGGTTTCACCGGAAACACCGGCGCGGGTGTTGCCGAAGGGATCCACTGCTACACCGTTGAATTCGGTCTCAATGGAAACCTCCTTGGTGACGCCTTTGATTGTGAGATCGCCCACGAGGTCGAAGCTGTTTCCGTTGGCCTTGACGTGGCGGGACACGAAGGTGATTTCCGGGAACTTCTCTACGTCGAAGAAGTCTTCGCCCTTGACGTGGCCATCGCGGTTGACGTCGCCGGAGTCGAAGCTGGCGGTCTGGATGGTGGCGGTGACCTTGGAGTCGGTGAGGGTTTCGCCAACTTCCAAAGTGGCCGTGGCGTCCTTGAACTGGCCGCGGACCTTGCTGATGCCTGCGTGGCGGACGGTGAAGCCGATTTCGCTGTGGGAAGCGTCGAGGGTCCAGGTGCCGGTGGTGACGGAAGCGGGGAGAGTCATCATGGTGTTGCTCCTATATCTGGTGGTGGGTACTGCTTGCTTGCCAGGTCGAGTTCATTGCTTGAAGCGTCAACCGAGCTTCGTATCCAGTATAAACATGCATATGCATCTTTTATTCCAACTCCACGGAACATTTCGGGAAAACTTTGAGTTCTACTAGCGGTAGAAGATTTCGGATCGCCCCGCTTCTTTGAGAAACTGGTAAACATGCCCCAAGCAACTGTCCATCTGCTTCGCCATGGCGAGGTCCACAATCCCGACGCTGTGCTCTACGGCCGGCTGCCGGAATTCCACCTCTCCGAGCGTGGCCGGGAGATGGCCCGGATGCTGGCGGACCACTTCAAGGCCCGCGTCAGCGAAGGTGCCAAAATTGTGCATCTTGTAGCCTCGCCGCTTACGCGTGCCCAGGAGACTGCCATGGCCACGGCTGAGGCCCTGGATCTGGAGATCACCACGGAGCCGCGCATCATCGAAGCTGAGAACCACTTCGAGGGACTCCACCCCACCAAGAGCGAATTCCTGAAGCCCAAGCACTGGATCTATTTCCGCAACCCTCTGCGGCCATCCTGGGGCGAGCCGTACAAGGAACAGGCAGCCCGGATGCTGGCTGCAGTTGAGGACGCGCGCGTAAAGGCGATCGAACTCGGCGGCGACGGCGCAGAAGCAATTCTGGTGAGCCACCAGCTTCCCATCTGGTCTACCCGGCTGACTGCCGAGGGCCGCCGCCTGGCGCATGATCCCCGCAAGCGCGAGTGCACCCTGACCTCCCTGACATCCCTGACTCTTGACGGCGACGGCAAGATCATTCGCGTCGAATACACCGAGCCTGCTGCCGTGCTGCTCCCCGGCGCGGCAAGCACCCCGGGGGCATAGAAGCATGGACAACAACCTTTCACGCCGAGGCGTGCTGACCGCCGGTGGCGTCCTCCTGGCAGGACTGACCATGGGCTTGTCCGCCTGCGCCCAGGAAGACTCCCTGGCCAAGCAAGCCAAGGCCGGCGATAACAAAAACTACGTTGCCGGAGACGGCTCGGTGACCGAGTTCGCCAAGGCAGACCGTGCGGCTCCCGTGGCGCTCAAGGGAACCCTCTTCAACGGACAGAGCATCAAGCCCGAAGACCTGCAGGGCAAAGTCACTGTCCTGAACTTCTGGTTTGCCGCCTGCGCTCCGTGCCGCATTGAAGCGCCCCAGCTCGAAGCCCTGCACCAGGACTTCAAGGATCAGGGAGTTCAGTTCTTCGGCGTCAACCTCCGTGACGAAAAAGCTACTGCAGAGGCCTTCGACAAGACCTTCAACATCACGTACCCGAGCTTCAATGACAAGGACGGGGCAGTGCTGCTGTCCGTATCCGGCATTGTCCCTCCAGGGGCGGTTCCCACCACCTTGGTCCTGGACAAAGAAGGCAAAGTTGCCTCCCGCGTGCTGGGCGAGATTGAGAAGAGCACCCTGAAAGCCCTCATCACCTCTGCAGTGGCCGAGTAGCACCCATGAACAGTCCTTTCGCCGAGACGATCCTCAACGGATCACTGTTGCTGGCCGTGCCGGTGGCATTGCTGGCCGGGCTGGTCTCTTTCCTTTCCCCGTGCGTGCTGCCGCTGGTCCCCGGTTACCTTGGCTATGTAACGGGACTGACCGGCGTCGATCTCCAAAAGCAGCGGCGTGGCCGCATGCTGGCCGGGATAGGGCTGTTCGTCCTGGGGTTCTCGGTGATTTTTGTTCTTCTGGGCGGTGCCTTCGGGCAACTCGGAACACTGCTGACGGGTCCGCAGAACGCGTGGATCACGCAACTGCTGGGTGTCCTGGTGATCATCATGGGCGTGGTGTTCATGGGCGGCTTCGGCTGGCTGCAGCGTGATGCGAAGATCCATGCCAAGCCGCCGGCCGGCCTGTGGGGTGCGCCGCTTCTGGGCCTGACGTTCGGGCTGGGCTGGGCGCCCTGCATTGGCCCGACGTACTCCGCGGTACAGTTGCTGAGTTTGTCCGGCGGTTCGTCGGCGGCCAAGGGCGCTCTTCTGGCGTTCGTTTACAGCCTTGGCCTGGGCATCCCGTTCCTTTTGATTGCCTTGGCTGTGCGCCGGGGTATGGGGGTCATGTCCTTCTTCCGAAAGCATCGGCTGGCTATCCAGCGGATCGGCGGGGGCATTCTGATTTTGCTCGGCATCCTGATGGCCACCGGCGTGTGGGGCACCTGGGTGACCGAGTTGCAGTACTGGTTCCAAAACGATGTGAAGTTGCCAATCTGATGAGCGAGTCCGTGAAAGCCAAGAAGAAGTCACCTGCCGCTGAAACCCCCGGGACAGCGGAAGGAAAACTCCAGCAGGCCAAGTCCGAGGCAGCACTGCCCGCGCTTGGTTTCAAAGGCATGCTCCGGTGGGCATGGACTCAACTGACCAGCATGCGCACGGCTCTTTTCCTGTTGCTCCTGCTTGCCGTTGGCGCCGTTCCGGGTTCCTTGTTCCCGCAGCGGCCGGCCAACCCGGTGACGGTAACGGACTGGATCAAGAACAATCCCACAACGGGTCCGTTCCTGGATGCCCTCCAGATGTTCGACGTCTACTCCTCGGCCTGGTTCTCGGCCATCTACATCCTGCTGTTCATTTCCCTGATCGGCTGTGTCACTCCGCGCGCGATCGCCCACTACAAGGCCATGAAGTCGCAGCCGCCGCGCACCCCCAAGCGCTTGTCGCGCCTGCCGGAGTACGGAACCCTGGCAGTGCCCGCCGACGCCGGGATCCCGGCGTCGAAGGCCATCGCCGATGCCGCCGGGCTGCTCAAGAAGCGCGGCTACCGCGTGGAAGTCAGGGACGTCGACGGCGCCCTGCCGTCCTTGGGTGCCGAGCGTGGCTTCCTGAAGGAAGTGGGCAACCTGGTGTTCCACACCTCCTTGATCGGAGTGCTGGTGTCCGTGGCCATTGGGGGCCTGTACGGGTACAGCGGCCAGCGCATCCTGGTAGAGGGCGATACTTTCGTCAACACCCTGGTGGGCTATGACCAGTTCACCCCGGGCACCAACTTCCAGAGCAGCTGGCTCCAGCCCTACTCCATGCAACTGGATAAGTTCCAGGCCACGTTCGATCGCGGTGAATCGCCTGGCAAGGCGGGCCAGCCCATCGATTACACCGCTGAAGTGACCACCAAGGAAACCAAGGACTCAGCGGGCAAGAAAGAAATATTGAAGGTCAACGACCCCGTTTCTTTGGGCGGCACCAGCCTCTACCTCACCGGAAACGGCTACGCCCCCATGGTCACCGTGCGCGATGGAGAGGGAAACGTCTCCTTCGAAGGGCCGGTCATTGCCAAGGTCCAGGGCGATAACTATTACTCGTCCGTGGTCATTAAGGTCCCGGACGCCAAGCCGGACCAGCTGGGCTTTGTGGGCTTCTTCCTTCCCACGGCATTCTCCGGCGAGAATGGCACGTCCTTCAGCGCCTCGCCGGAACTTTTCAACCCGCAGCTCAGCCTGAACTCCTTCTATGGTGACCTCGGCCTGGACAAGGGCGTGCCCCAGAACGTGTTCGAGCTGGACGTCAAGAACCTGAAACCGCTCAATGCCCGCGACCTCGCTGCCGGCGGTATCACGTTGACGCCTGGAGCCACCGTTGACTTGCCTGACGGCAAGGGCAGCATCACGTTCGATGGCGTCAAGAAGTACATCGGCGTGGACATCCACCACAACCCCGGCCAGCTTTACGCCCTGATTTTCGGCTTCCTCGCAGTCGCCGGCCTGGTCATGTCCCTTTACATCAACCGCCGCCGCGTCTGGGTCCGCACCGGAACCCACGCGGACGGCCGCACCATGGTGGAATACGGCCTGCTGGCCCGCGGCGAAGACCACCGCCTCGCCGGCGAAGCAGCAGCCCTCCGTGAAATCTTTGCCCGCGAATGGAATGTCCCGGAGACGCCGGACACCGCTTCAAAAACTGCAGGATCTTCCTCAACCTCGAAGGACCAGTAATGCCCGTCATCAACGAAACCCTGGGCCAGTACAGCGAGCTGTTCATGCTGTTGGCCGCCGGCACGTATACCGTGGCGTTCATCGCCTTCGCCTGGGACCTGGCCAAGAGCAGCAAGATGCTCCGTGCCGTGGACCAGAAGGCAGCGGCCAGCACGGCCGACCCCAAGGTGAGCGTTGCTGCGGGCCGCGTTGCGGCTGGTTTGGGAGGAGCCGACGCCGGTGGGCCGGCCGGCCGGGCCGAGCGTCCGACGTCGGGCCTCACCGTTGAGGGCGGCACCGCCGCCGGCGACATGAAGTACGCGGGCGAACGCCGCGCACCCGCCCGTGTGGCAGTGGCGTTGACCGTACTGGGCGTCCTCATTCACGGAGCGGGCGTAGTGACCCGTGCCTTCGGCGCCGGACGCGTGCCGTGGGGCAACATGTACGAGTTCCTCACCACCGGTGCCTTTGTAGCTGTGGCTGTATTCCTGATTGTCCTCATCCGCCGTGACCTGCGCTTCCTGGGCACGTTCGTGATCGGCCTGGCCATCATCATGCTCGTAGCCGCGTCGGCTGCTTTCTGGACTCCCGTGGGCCACTTGGTTCCGGCTCTGCAGAGCTACTGGCTGATCATCCACGTTTCCATTGCAGTGTTGTCCTCTGCACTGTTCACCCTGACGTTCGCCATGTCCGTGCTGCAGCTGCTGCAGTCGTACCGCCAGAAGAACCTCGCTGCGGGCCGCAAGGACAATTTGGGATTCATGCGCCTGGTTCCGAACGCACTGAGCCTTGAGAACCTCTCCTACCGGATCAACGCCATCGCTTTCATTGGCTGGACCTTCACCCTCATGTTCGGTGCAATCTGGGCCGAAAAGGCGTGGGGCCGCTTCTGGGGCTGGGACCCCAAGGAAGTATGGACCTTTGTGATTTGGGTGGTTTACGCGGGCTACCTGCACGCACGGGCCACGCGTGGTTGGACCGGAACGCGTGCAGCGTGGTTGTCGATTGTGGGCTACGCCTGCGTCATCATCAACTTCACGCTGGTCAACACGGTCTTCAACGGTCTGCACTCATACTCCGGCCTCTAAATATGACGGCCGGGTTGGGGTCTTGGCGTCCTGAACAGGGGCTTCGCTCCTCGGGGTGTATAGCGGTGTTGGAATATGACAAATTGGTGTAGCAACTATGACAATTTGGTGTAGCACCTGAGGGTTTTGCCCGTCTGGGGCAGGTGCTAACTTGTTCAGAACCCGCTTGTGATGCAGCCCGCTAGCGACGCGCCGTGTTCTTTTCGAGGTAACCATGAGCTATGTTCTCGCCATTGACGTCGGGACGAGTTTTACCGCCGCAGCCCTCATCAAACCCCATCAAGGCTCCACTCCATCACCTGAAATCCTGCCGCTGGGATTGCATGGCAGCGCCGTGCCGTCGGTGCTTTTCTACGCCGACGACGGCCGGGTACTGGTAGGCGAAGCAGCCGAACGCCGCGGACTGGACCATCCACAGCGCATGGTGCGGGAATTCAAACGACGCATAGGCGACTCCGTTCCCCTCGCTGTTGGGGAGAGCTGGTTGGCGCCCGAAGACGTGTACGCCGCCATGGCCCAGTGGGTGGTGGACAAGGCCCAGGAACGTGAGGGCGCCGCGCCGTCGTCGATCATCATGACGCACCCCGCAGCGTGGGGTCAGCACCGCACCTCCCTGGTACTTGCAGCGCTCACCGCAGCAGGCTTGAAGGACATCAGCCTGATCAGCGAGCCGGAAGCGGCAGCCCTCCACTACGCGTCCCAAACGCGGGTGGAGGACGGCAGCATCATTGCCGTCTATGACCTCGGCGGCGGCACTTTCGACACCGCTGTCCTCCGCAAAGCCGGAGCCGGAAAATTTGAACTGCTGGGCCGTCCTGACGGCATTGAAACCTTGGGCGGAGCCGATTTCGACGCCGCTGTCCTGCGCCACGTGATGGCACACCTTGGTGACGGCCCGTCCTTGGATCCCACTTCCGGCGAAACCCTCGCGGCGCTTTCCCGGTTGAGGCGGGAATGCCGGGAAGCCAAAGAGGCCCTGTCCTTGGACAGCGAAGCCAGCGTGGCCGTGTCCCTGCCCGGCACCCAGCTGTCGGTGAGGCTGGTGCGTTCCGAATTCGAAGCCATGATTGAGGCCCCTGTCAGGGATACCGTGGACGCTCTGGAACGCAGCCTCCGCAGCATCAACCTTGAAGCCCAGGACCTCAGTGCAGTGCTGCTGATCGGCGGGTCCTCCCGGATTCCCCTCGTGGCAGAGCTGATTTCCGTGGAACTGGACCGGCCGATCGCCGTGGACGCGGATCCAAAATCGTCCATCTGCCTTGGTGCCGCTGTAGCTGGGCTGCGCTCCCAAGGGGTGGACGCAGTGGTCGCGGCTGCTGGCGCCGTGGACGCGACGGCGGGTCCCTCGGCATCAGTCTTGGCCGCTTCAGTTGTGGCGGGGGCTGCGGAAACGAGTGCGGCCGCTGCGCTGGGCAGGCCTCACGTGCCGGGCCGGGCTCCTGCACTACGCCACCCCAAATCCGGGCCTTCCGCACCAGGCGGGCATGCTCCGCGGTCCCGGGTGCGGATGGCTGCTGCGGCCGCTGCAGCTGCCACCGTGCTGACCATCGCTACCGCCACGGCGGCCCAGAGTCCGGACGGTTCCGGACTCCTGGCCACCATGTTCGGCAACCAGGCGGCTGACGTCATGCGCGACGGCGGAACCCAAGCCGCCGGGGCACAGGCGGACGGAAAGCCGGGCAACAGCGCAGGAGGAGCGGCCGGTTCCACCCCAGTACTCGGAGGCCCGGCGGCAGGGCTCCAAGCGAGCGCCAGGACCGGGGTCACGAGGGCTGGCTCCACTGGAAAGGCGCCAGCCAAGCAGAACGGCAACGCCGGCGGAACCAACTCAGGCTCCGGTGGTGCAGGTACCGGCTCCGGGAACACTGCCGGTTCAGGTTCAGGTTCCGGGGCTGCCGCCGGAACGGGTGTGGGTGCGGCTGGCACCACCACACCAGGCACTCAAAACCCCGGCACTCAAACCCCCGGCGCTCAAGCTCCGGGCACCCAAGCCCCCGGCACCCAAGCCCCCGGCACCCAAGCCCCGGGGTCGGGCACCTCAACCCCAACCACTCCTGCGCCCGATCCCACCGGGGGTGCCGCGAGCGGACCGACGCCCGATCCGAATACTCAGCCCACCACACCGCCGCCCACGGCCGAGCCCACCACTCCGCCTGTCAGTGAACCCACTACGCCGCCCACCACACCCACGGACCCCGTGACGCCGCCTCCACCGCCGCCTCCATCGCCGGAGCCGGCACCCACCGTGGTCCAGGACCCTCCGGCACCTTCCCCTGAACCGAGTGTGGCGCCGGAGAATACAGCTCCAGCCGTCCCTGACCCGGCGCCAATACCTTCCGAAACCAGCCCTACCGCGGATCCAGCGCTGATCTCGGCGGTCTGACCCATGACGGGACATGACCATAAGCCCGGGCCCACGGTGCCCTCGGCGGGCGTTCACGAGCTGCTCCTTGCCTTGTCCGTGGGGTTCTCCATCCCGTCGCCTTTGCCGGATAGCTTGGAGGACTACCTAGGCGGGGATAGCCACCAAGGACTGGAACTGCTGATTGCCGAGGCCAAGGACGCCGGGCTGCTCTCTGCTGACGGGACTGTGGCGGGGACGGCCCGGTACGCCGTGCTGAAGGAAACGCAGCCTGCCCGGATCCGTTCCCTGCAAAAGGAACTGGTGGACAAATGCGTTCAGGGTGGCCATCCCCTACGGGAGCTGGCCCGTGACCTCGCAAGGGTTGGATACAAGGATCCCCGCATTGTTGCAGAGCTCCAACAGTGCGCTGATGAGGCGTTGGAAGCGAACCCCGGCTTGGCCGCAGAGCTGTATGCCGAGGCACTTTTGGCCGGGGGAGATGAAAGTGCCAAGGCCGCCAAACGTGCCCAGGCTTCAGCGGCTAGCGGGGACTTGGATGCGGCAGGCAGAATAGTGGACCGGCTTCTCGCGGATCCCGGAGCCCCGGATCTTCGCTTGGGGGTGGACGTTGCTGCATCCGTCTGGGCACACCGTGGAATGTTGTCCCGCAGCTCGGATACCTACAGCTGGCTTGGCCCGGACAGGGTTGATGGTTCGGCCCCGCTTGCTGCTGTGGCCATGATTGGCTCGGGAAACGCAGCGGCTGCCGAGGAGCTTCTGGCAGCGGCCCAGCCGGGCGGTTCACCGACGCTCCTGGCGGTGGCTTTGTCCCTGACCCAGGAGGGGCTCCGCCGAACATTGGAACCGGCGCCGGAACTGGCACTGCCGGAGCTCATCAGGGCCTCGGACATGATGAACGCAGCGGGAACATCCATCCCGTTGCCTGAAACTCCCGCTGCCCTGGCTGCCCTCTGTGCCCTCCACTGCGGGGAACCTGGAGTGGCAGACACGGTGCTCAAAGCCGCGTTGACTGCAGGCCAGGGCGGGGACGCAGCCCGTCCGCGGCTCTTCCTGTTGCGTGCGTGGTCCGCCATGCAGCAGGACAACGCCGACGACGCCCGCCTGGCCATCAACGAGGCCGTCAAAGCCAATCACTGGCCGCTGGCACCCCGTGACGGGTTCTTATTGGCGGCCTTGGAAGTGGGCCTTGCCCGGCGCGGGAGCGATGTGCACGAGCTCGTGCTGGCGTGGGAGAGGGCCCGCGAAGCGATGATGCATGTGTCCGTGGATCTTTACAGCCTCCTGCCGTGGGGCGAACTCATGATCACCGCTGCGCGACTCCGCGAATCCAGGCGGGTCAGCCATTACCTGCACAACGCCTGGGACCTCCTGGGGAGGCTGGGAAAGCCGCCGCTGTGGTCGGTGCCCTTGCATTGGGCTGCAGTGCAGGCAGCCTTGTTGAGCGAAGACCCGGCCGGGCTTGCACCGCACGCAGCTGCCCTGGTGCGCGCCTCTGAGCACAGCCATTTGGCCTCCGTGCTCGCCTCTGGCGGCAAGGCCTGGGTCTCCGTTCTGGCCGGCCGTTTTGAAGCGTCCGACGTCGAAACAGCGGCCCGTGGGTTGGCCGCCGTCGGGATGCCGTGGGAGGGGGCGCGCCTGGCGGGCCACGCCGCAGCGCACGCGGATGAGCGACGCGACATGGTGAAACTGCTGGCGTGTGCCCGGGATATTCACCCCCAAGGCACGGCACCATCGTCCGGGACCTCCCATCACCATGAGAATCCCCGCAGTGCCACTCCCGCGCAGGCTGCGACGCACGACGCCGCCGGTCCCGGTGCGCCTGAATCCTCAGTACTCAGCGCCCGGGAACGTGAAGTGGGCCGGCTCATCCTTGAAGGCAAAACCTACCGGGAAATCGGTGAGGCCATCTACATCTCCCCCCGCACGGCTGAACACCACGTTGCACGCATGCGTCGACGCCTGGGGGCGGAAAACCGCTCCGAACTCCTGGTCCGCCTGCGGCTTGCATTGGGGGAGGGGCACCCGCCTCCGTAGCGGGCAAGCCCCTGCACCCCCTAATGGGAAACCCCGCCATCCCCTAACCGTGGACGGAACGGTAGGGGGACCACCCCCGATGCCCGGTCACCGGCGCCGGCAATACGTTGATTGCAAGCCAGGCAAAGGTGCCAGGCGAATCACCATCCATCACAGAATTTGAGGGAGCACTCCAATGCCAACACTC
Source organism: Paenarthrobacter aurescens (assembly GCF_041549525.1). Lineage (NCBI taxonomy): Bacteria > Bacillati > Actinomycetota > Actinomycetes > Micrococcales > Micrococcaceae > Paenarthrobacter > Paenarthrobacter aurescens. The sequence continues at coordinate 3,337,271 of NZ_CP157456.1, read as the reverse complement.
GCACAACAGCTCGTGCAGTTCCTGATGAGCCTGTTCAACGATCCCGATGCCGCTGAAGAGTTCGTCCGCGATCCCGAAGCTGCGCTCGCTGCAGCAGGCCTGCATGACGTCTCCTCGGCTGATGTGGACGCCGTTCGCCCGGTGGTCCTCGACTACGCACCCATCAACGCCCGCTCATCCTTTGACCGCGAATACAACACGGGCGGAAACAGCGTCTCCACCGGTGGCGCCTGGGGCGGCCACGACGACGACGATCGCCCCAGTGGCGGCGGTGGCGGTTGGGGTGGCCACGACGATGATGACGATCACGGCCACGGTGGCGGCGGCGGACGCCCGGACCATGATGATGATGACCACGGTCATGGTGGCGGCCACGGCGGCGGTGGTGGCTGGGGTGGTCACGACGACGACGACGATCACGGCGGCCACGGCGGTGGGGATCATGACGGCGGCGACTGGGGCGGCCATGACGGCGGAGGCCACGGTGGTGGCGGCCATGACGGCGGCGACTGGGACGACCACGCACATGCTGTTCAGCAGCTGGTACACGTGGTGAACAACTACTCCTACACCACCACCATTGATGACCGCGATACGATCACCGACCAATCGGTCAACCAGAACATCTGGGCTGACGGCGATGTCACCCAGCTCTTCAACCAGGACGCTGTGGTTGCCTCGGGCGACGGTGCAATCGCTGCCGGCGACGACGTCAGCAATGCGGGCAATACCACCACCACAACCACCACAACCAATACCGATGATCACTCGGTGGACAACTCGGTCACCGTGGACGCCAGGGGCAACAACGACATCGCCATCGGCAACGACTACTCGGATCACTCCGTGACCGAGGACTCCTACAACACGGACGTTGACGTGGATGTTGACATTGAGGACTCCTTCAATGAGGACAGCTCGTCCCACACCACTACCAACAACACCAGCATCACCGACTCCTTCAACGACAACTCTCAGGACAACTCCACGGATGTTGATGTGGACGTCGATGCAGAGTTCGAGGATTCGTTCAACGACAACTCGGATAATTCCGACAACTCCGTGAACGTCTCCGACTCCTTCAATGACAACTCCACGGATGTGGATGTCGAAGATGTTCAGCTCATCAACGACTCCATTGTGGTTCAGGACAACGAATTGGAGGTGGACAACTCCACCAACCTCGACGTCGAGGATGTCCAGGTCAATTACGATTCCACGGTTATCCAGGACAACGAGCTGGACGTCGAGTACACCAACGTTGAAGACAACACCGTCATTGCAGACAACGAGCTGGATGTGGAGGTCGAATACAACGACATTGACGACTCGATCGTGGTGGCCAAGAACGATGTGGAAATCGACTAGCACCAGAACAATCCGAACGTCGTAACCACCAGGACACGGCGTTGACCAACACCCCAGCAGTGCCCGGCAGACGCCACAACGTCTGCCGGGCACTTCGTGGCCTCAACGCCGAGGCAGCCGGAACAAAGGACAAACGGTGACCGAATCAGGACCCATGACTACGTTGGTTGAGCAGGCAATGGCACTGGCAGGGGACAGGAACGACCTCCGGCGCCGACTGGAAAATACCCTCACGCGCTTGAGCGATCCCAGTGTCCGGGTGATGGTGGTGGGCGAGTTCAAGCAGGGTAAGAGCCAGCTCATCAACGCCCTGGTGAACGCACCGGTCTGCCCCGTGGATGACGACATCGCCACCTCCGTACCCACCGTGGTACGGCAGGGGGATCCGGCGTCGGCAGTTGTCCTGGTTCCCGTTCAGCACAGCGGCGCGTCGGCCACCGAAGGAGAGACGAACGCGCCGGAGAGCAGGCTGGAACGCCACCCGGTGCATCTGGATCAGCTCGCGGAGTACGTGTCGGAAAAGGGCAACCCCGGCAACAAGAAGAACATTGTGGCTGCCGAGGTTGCGTTGCCGCGGAAATTGCTGGCGGGTGGACTGACAATAGTTGATTCCCCGGGCGTTGGGGGACTGGGCTCAACCCACACCCTGACCACGTTGACTGCCCTGCCATCAGCTCACGCCATGGTGTTCGTTTCCGACGCCTCGCAGGAGTACACCGAACCTGAAATGCGGTTCCTGCGGCAGGCCATGCGCATCAGCCCCAATGTCCTGTGCGTACTGTCCAAAACAGATCTCTATCCCAGCTGGCGCCAGATCGCTGAGCTGGACCAACGGCACCTGGCTGGAGTGGGCCCCGATATTCCGCTGTTCCCGGTGTCCTCGGAACTGCGGCTCCACGCCGCACGCTTGCAGGATCCGGAACTGAATACCGAATCAGGGTTTCCTGCGCTGATCGCCCACCTGAGGAACAACATTGTGGGCGGCGCGGCAAGAATTCAGCGCAGATCTGTCAGCAACGACCTCTTGTCCGTTTCCGAGAACCTCAGGTTGGCCCTTCAGTCAGAACTTGAAGCGCTGGAGAATCCGGCCGGTACACCGCAGATGATCGCCGGCCTGAATGCAGCGAAGGAAGACGCAGACTCGCTGCGAAAACGCTCCGCCCGTTGGCAGATAACACTCAACGACGGCATCGGGGACCTGATCGCAGACATGGAGTATGACCTGAGGGACAGGTTGCGAAGGATCCAACGCGAAGCCGAGATTGCCATAGACCAAGGTGATCCGGGACCCGCCTGGGAGCAGTTCACGCAATGGCTGGAACAGAGCACGGCAGCGGCGGTGTCGGACACTTTCGTGTGGACCAGCGAACGTTCCCAATGGTTGGCCGCCCAGGTTGCAGAGCACTTCTCCGAAGAAGTGGTGGCCCTTCCCGCCCTGAAAGTTGCAGATACCGGCGGTGTTCTGGATCCCGTAGCGGACATCCAGCACATGGAAGACGGCAGGCTTGGGCCCATGCAGAAGATCCTGATCGGCATGCGAGGGTCCTACGGCGGTGTGCTGATGTTTGGCCTGCTGACAGGCATCTTTGGGATGGCCCTGATTAACCCCCTGTCCGTGGGAGCCGGCCTGATGCTGGGACGCAAAGCGTACAGGGAAGATAAAGAAGCGCGCCTGAAGCAGCGGCAATCAGAAGCCAAAGTGCTGGTCCGGAAACACGTGGACGATGTTGTGTTCCAAGTGGGTAAGCAGCTCAAGGACAGGCTGCGGATGGTCCAGCGGGCCACACGGGACCACTTCACGGAGATCGCTGAGGAACACCACCGTTCTCTCACGGAATCCGTGGCGGCTGCACAGAAAGCCGCAGCCACTTACGCGGTGGAAAGGGACATGAGAATCAAGGAGATACGGAACCAGCTCAAAGCAGTAGATGCTTTGGCCAAAGCCGCGCAGCAGCTGCACCAGGATCCGCACGCAAGTCCGGAAGCAGCCCCCACCAAGTCCTCGGCGGTCCCGGCAGGATGATGGACCCGGGCATCGCAGGCGCCTCCCAGCTGCTCCGGCGAGCAAGGGAGGTCTTCCAACACGACGCAGCGGCGCTGGCAGTGGTGGATGATCTGCAGGGCAGGTTGGAAGGGCCTTTACGGATAGCCGTGGCCGGAATGGTGAAGGCCGGAAAATCCACGCTGCTCAATGCAATCATCGGCGAGGAGATCGCCCCCACTGACGCCGGGGAATGCACGCGGATAGTCACTTGGTACCGCCACGGGCACACCCCAAGGATCACGCTCCATCCCATCCTGGGAGAGCCGCAGGCGCTGCCCGTTGCCCGTGCGGACGGACGCCTGGTCTTCAACCTCGGTGATGTTCGGGCCGAGGACGTGGAACGCCTGGTGGTTGATTGGCCGGCTGCCGGTCTGAGGGATCTGACGCTGATCGACACCCCGGGGATTGACTCGTTGTCACAGGACGTCTCAGGACGGTCCACAGAATTCCTCCTCCCCGAAGACACCCCTATGGCGGCCGACGCCGTCATCTACCTCCTGCGCCATCTTCACGCCTCGGATCTCAGGTTCCTGGAGTCCTTCAAGGACACAGCTGCGGGTAAATCCGGAACCGTGAATGCGTTGGCGGTCCTGTCCAGGGCGGACGAGATCGGTGCAGGCAGGATCGATTCCCTCATCTCCGCAGCCGTGATCGCCGAGAGGTACAGCCGGGACCAGAACCTCAGGCCGCTTGCCTTGGGTGTTGTCCCGGTTGCCGGTCTGCTGGCGCAAAGCGCGCGGACCATGCGGCAAACGGACTTTGAGGCCATGCAGGTCCTGGCGCAGATGGACAGGAAGCAACGGGAGCGGCTGATGCTCTCAGCGAACCTTTTTATCCGCGCAGCAGAGCCCGCCGGGCTTGGCAGTGATGCCAAGGCGTCGCTGGTACAAAGGTTCGGACTGTTCGGCATCCGTCTTGGAGTTGCCCTGATCCGGGGCGGGATCAGCAATCCCACGGAGCTGGCCCATGAGCTGGCACGGCGCAGTGGACTCGGGCAGTTGCTCAGCAATATCAGCTCCTTGTTCCAAACGCGGGCTGACGCGCTCAAGGCTCGTGCCGCCGTCGTGGGTTTGGAAGCCTTGTTGCGCGGTTCGCCGCGGGAGCACGCTTTGGCGCTGGAAGCAGACTTGGAGAAACTCCAAGCCAGCGCCCACGAGTTCCGGGAACTGAAACTCCTCGCAACGCTCCGGACGGGAGGCCTGAGTTTGACCCCGGAGCTGACTGCGGAGGCCGAGCAACTGGTGGGCGGCCGGGGGAGCACCGCCCCACTTCGCTTGGGCTTGGATGCGGAGGCAACCCCGGAACACATCACTGAGGCGGCGCGGCTGTGCTTGAACCGCTGGCGTCTGATGGCGGAGAACCCGCTCACGGAGCCGGCCGCGCTGGATGCCTGCCGCGTGGTCCTTCGCAGCTGCGAAGGCATACTGGCTGCTTATTCGGCCCTTCCCGCCGGCAGATAAAAGTTTAAAGACAACCCGGCCGCTAAGCCACCCGTTCGCTGAGCAGCCAGGTGGTGGTTGCCGGAAGGAACAAGAAGATCAGCCCGGCGGCGGCGAGGATGAACTGGGCTGCCAACAGCACCGTTGTCAGGATGCCGTCGGCTCCGGGCGCCACCACGAAGTCGGCCGTGATCACGGTGACTACGGCGTGCAGGAGGACCAGTGGGGCCAGAGCCCAGCGGGCCCAGACACGGCGCTTGAACACGACCGCCAGCAGGATCGCTTCCATGGCTATCACCAGCGCCAGCATGGTGAGACTTCCCAGGAATACGACGGCGGTGGTCCCTTCCAGAGCGTCGGCGTCGCCGTCAGGAACCATACCCCCTATAACGCCCTTCAGGCGTTCGAAGTGTGAGTCACGGCCCAGAAAGCCAGTGGCCACTACGGCGATCCCGGCCAGGAAACTCGCTACCCACAAGGACCGGGAGACCCTCGCGGGTGCCGGAGGTTTGGGTACCGCGGCTATGGGCGGGGGCGTGGAGAGGGAAATGCCGGGGCGGGGTGGTGGTGGGGAAGATGATGCGGGCCCGCTGACTGATGGCGTGGAGGGGGGTGTCTTCCGTGATCCATCAGCTTGCTGGGCCATGTTTCCTACTTCAGCTCGTCCGTATCATGGGGATCCGGCTCGTTGCGCTTGGCATCACCGGACTTGAATCCGTTGTTTTCGGGCTCAGCACTGCCGTCGGCAGGCTTCTCTCCGGAATCGCGTTCCTTGGCTTCCAGTTCAGCTTTGAGCTTCTTCAGGCGCTCGTCTTCGGCCTGGTTACGGCGGCGGGTCTCCAAATTGCGGAGAAATTCGGGGTCGTCATCCGGGGCCGTGGGCTGGCGGCGTACGGGTTTGGGCGTGGGTTTGTTGTACGGCCGGCCGAAGATGAACCACAGGATTGCACCCAGCAGCGGCAGGACGATCATCACTATGATCCACGCGGGCTTGGAGATGCCGCGTGTCTGGTGTCCGTCGGTGCGGATGACGTCCACCAGGGCATAGACAAAGATGACCAGAACAATAACGACGCCTACAACCCGGAGCATGCACCAAGTCTAGTCGCCGTAAGCCAATCACTGGACGCCCTCCTCCGGCTGTGATCAGAGTGCAACCATCCGGGCGGCTAAACTTGGATGGTGGCTTTCCTGAAGTATTCCCTTATCCGTCTGGTGCTGTTCGTGCCATTGTTCGTGCTGTTCGCCTTTTTGGGCGTTGGATGGGTCCTGGCCGTGGTCTTCGCCGGGCTCATCTCGTTCGCTATCAGCTATCTTTTCTTCCAGAAACAGCGCGATGCCGCCACTGCGGCCATGCGCGAACGTTTCTCCGGGCGGGCCAAGCCCATCCGCACCGCCGGTGAGGTTGAAGACGCCGCTGCCGAGGACGGCCTGGTGGAGAAAAACCCGGACATCGCCGTCAACAACGACAAACGCCCCGGCACCGTCTAAGGTCTCCGGCACGAGTTTTTGTACAGCTAACGCCCCCAAGAAGGCTTCTTAGGGGCGTTAGCTGTACAAAAACTCGGATGAGTAGAGCTTAGAAGCCGCGGCTCAGGATCAGACCCAGCGAGAACAGCACGCTGTAGCCGAGGTTGATCAGGCCCGTCTGCTTGAGTACCGGAATGAGACTCTTGCGCTTCTTGCCGTTCACCATGAGCCATGCGGGCATGAGGCATGCCGGGATCAGCAGCAGGACAATGAGCATCCACGGTTTGGTGGGCGCCAGGACGATCACCAGCAGAATGGCCACGGCCAGCATCAGCACGTAGCTTTCACGGGCGTGCCGGTCTCCAAGCCGCACCGCCAGGGTGCGCTTCCCGGCGGCAGCGTCCGTGGGGATGTCCCGGACGTTGTTGGCCATCAGCAATGCGCACGCGATGAGCCCCGTGCCAATCGCACCAACCACCGCTGCGAGGCTGACCTGTCCGGCTTGGGTGTAGGTAGTTCCCAGCGTGGCCACCAGTCCGAAGAACACGAACACGAAGACGTCACCCAGGCCCAGGTAACCGTAGGGATTCTTGCCGCCGGTGTAGCCCCATGCCGCCAGCACACAGCCGATGCCCACCAGGATCAGCCACCAGGTCTGGGTGATGATCACCAGGATCAGGCCGCAAATCATCGCCGCCCCGAACAAGGCGAAGGCTGCCCATTTGACCTGTTCCGGTTTTGCCGCGCCGGAGCCAACCAAACGGAGGGGACCTACGCGGTCCTCGTCCGTGCCGCGGATGCCATCGGAGTAGTCGTTGGCGTAGTTCACGCCGATCTGGAGCAGGAGCGCCACAAGTGCAGCCAGGATGGCATTGGGCAGCCGGAAAGCCTGGAGCTCGTACGCCGCTGCCGAACCGATGAGGACCGGCGCGATGGCCGCGGGCAGTGTGCGGAGCCGGGCTCCTTGAATCCATTGTGCAGCTGTCGCCACGTGCAGTACCTCGTGTATTTCGCGGTTGATCTTTAGTCAGGCTCGGGAGGAGAACTTGTCTATTGTCCCTGATGCAGATTGGAAAGCAGGTCAATCATGGCCATGCGGTCCGGTTTTCCGTTGGGGAGCATGGGCAACTCCTTATCAGCCAACACCGTCTTGGGCGCCAGGACACCCAGTGCTTCCTCGCGGCGGGTTGTGAAACCCTTCAAGCCTTCGGGCGAAGGATCTGTCACGGCAACGTAGGCCGCCACGGCCTGGCCCCACTCGCGGGACGGTACGCCGGTTACGAAAGCCGCAGTGACGCCGTCGAGCTCTTCCAGCTTGCTTTGGATGTACGCGGCGGAGGCTTTGACGCCGCCGGTGATGATGACGTCGTCAGCGCGTCCCAGCACGGTGAGTTTGCCGTCGTCGGACAACTCGCCGAGATCGCCGGTGACGTACCAGCGAACCCCGTCTTCTTCGAAGAACGCGGCTTTGGAAGCCCGGGCAGCATCCAGGTAACCCGCGGCCACGGTGTCTCCGCCCAGCAGGATGCGGCCTTCCAGCTCGCCCTCGCCAATCCGGACCTCGACGCCGTCCAGCGGCTGGCCGTCGTAAACGCACCCGCCGCAGGTCTCGGCGGAGCCGTAGGTGGTCACCAGCTTCAGACCCTGGGCGTGGGCGGTGGCAAGGAGTTCAGCAGAAGCGGGAGCGCCGCCCAGCAGAATCGCATCGAAGCGACGCAGCACTGCCAGGGTTTCCGGTGCGGGGGAGTCCAACAGCCGTTGCAGCTGCGTAGGAACCAATGAGGTGAAGCGGATCTTGTCCGTGAGTTCCTCGGCAGCTGCGGTGAAAGCTTCCGGCGTGAAGCCGTTGGACTGGTCCACCACCCAAGGGCGTGTGCCCGCGTAGAGGGAGCGGACCAGCACCTGGACGCCGGCCACGTACTGCAGCGGGAGTGCCAGCAGCCATTGGCCTTCGCCGCGCAGTGCCATGGCGGTGGACACCGAGGACGCGGCGAGGGCGTCAACGGTGAGGATGGTTGCCTTGGGCGTGCCCGTGGAGCCGGAGGTGCGGACCACCACGGCTGCCTCCTCGACGCCGGTCTCCACCGGGACCGCCTGCGGCTCACCGGTTTCGTCCACCACGATTTCGACGGCGGGGCCCTCGCCATGGAGGGCAGCCATCAGGGCTTTGAGTACGGGATCGATGTTCACAACAGGTCCTAGAAGTAGTACGGGAAGTTGGACCAGTCGGGGTCGCGCTTTTGGAGGAACGCTTCTTTGCCCTCCACGGCCTCGTCCGTCATGTACGCCAGGCGGGTGGCTTCGCCGGCGAATACCTGCTGCCCGGCGAGGCCGTCGTCGGCAAGGTTGAAGGCAAACTTGAGCATCCGGATTGCCTGCGGTGACTGGCGGGCGATGTCCGCGGCGTACTCCAGGGCTACTTCTTCCAACCGGGCGTGGTCCACGGCCTCATTCACGGCGCCCATCCGGACCATGTCCTCGGCGGAGTACTCACGGGCCAGGAAGAAGATCTCCCGCGCGGCTTTTTGGCCGATCTGGCGGGCCAGCAGCGCAGAGCCGTATCCGGCGTCGAAACTTCCCACCGTTGCGTCCGTCTGCTTGAACTTGCCGTGCTCGCGGGAGGCGATGGTGAGGTCGCTGACGACGTGCAGCGAGTGGCCGCCGCCGGCCGCCCAACCGTTCACGACGGCGATGACCACCTTGGGCATGGTGCGCATGAGCCGCTGGACTTCCAGAATGTGGAGCCGGCCCGCGCGGGCGGGGTCGATAAATTCAGCGGAGTCCCCAGCAGCACCTTCTACTTGGTAGCGGTAGCCGTCGCGTCCCCGGATCCGCTGGTCTCCGCCTGAGCAGAACGAGTGTCCGCCATCTTTTTCCGATGGCCCGTTACCGGTGAGCAGCACCGTGGCGACGTCCGGGGTCATGCGGGCATGGTCCATGGCGCGGTAGAGCTCGTCCACCGTGCCCGGGCGGAAGGCGTTGCGGACCTCGGGGCGGTTGAAGGCGATGCGCACCGTGGGGAGGTCCTTGACTGTGCCGTCTGTTGAACGCTCAACCTGCCGGTGGTACGTCATGTCCTTGAAGTCGTCGAAGCCGGAAACGGTGCGCCAGCGTGAGGGGTCAAAGACGTCGGAAACCTTGGCAGGGAGTTGGTTGTTCACACTCCGAGTCTAGTTATGGCCCTAGCTGATGCAGAACTCGTTGCCTTCGGGGTCGGCCATGGTGTGCCACTCGTGGGGTCCTTGGTTTGCGGTCCACAGGTGTTTGGCGCCGCGTGCTTCCAACTGTTTCCGCACCTCATCCTTGTCCCGGCCGTCCAGCCGGACGTCCCAATGCACACGGTTTTTGACGGACTTTTGGTTCGGATCGGTTTGGAACAGGATCCGCCGGCCGGTCTTGGGGTCTTTGTCCTCGGCCGGCACAATGGCGCAGCCTTCTGCCCAGACCAGCTTGCCGTTGTGGGTGATGGTCTGGTCCTCGGTGGCATACCCCTGTTCGATCATGGACCGGATGAACGCCTCGTCCTGGGGTTCCACCGTCCATTCGAGGGTTTCAGCCCACCAATCGGCGAGGTCGTGGAGCTTCTTGCAATCGACTACTACCTGGATGTTCAGCGTCATGCCAACAAACTAATCCCGACGGCGGTTGCCTGGGTAGGGCGTTGCGGTCACCTTCCGTCCGGGTTACCCAACTACCCGGCAACTTAGCTGGGCAGGAGTTCCGGGGGTACGGCGTAGATGAGAACTACCGCCATGAGGTTCTTTGCGGCGTGGACAAAGTAGGAGAACATCAGGTTCTTGCCGGTCCACACATAGACGGCCACCAACACCACGGCCATCCCCAAATACGGGGCCAGGGCGGGCAGGGCAAGGCCCTCGCGGCCCACCACATGGATGGAGGCGAAGACCACCACGGAGATCACGCAGCAGATCCAGATGTTCAGGTACCGCGACAACTTGCCAATGAGCAGGTGCCGGAAAAGGTACTCCTCCACGAACGGACCAAGGATCACCAGCAACGGCACCATCAACCACGCCGGTACCTGTTGCAGCATGCCTTGGATGCCCAGCTGGTTCTCAGAGCTTTGCGCGCCGCCGAAGGCCGCCACCAGCAGGGCCGTAACTATCAGCATGACCACAATGGCCAGTGGAACCATGCCCAGCGTGAACCAGGGCCGGGTTCCCAGGATCTTCAGGTCGCGTCCGGCTACGCGCCACGCTGATGCCACAGCGAATATTCCGACGCCGGCATAAAAGATCGCGTTGACGGCATAGGACGCTGTCGCCGGGTTGGCGAACAGCTGCAGCATCAACTGGTTGAGCGTCTCGCCGGCCAGCAGGAAGTAGGCGGTAAAACCCAGGTAGACGGCAACGGCGAGGCCGTCCAGGGCAGTGAACTTGTACGGAGATGCCGTGGTGGAAAGAGTGCCCATGTGACCAGCCTAGCTTTGCCGGGCGGCCCCCGCTTGGCTACAATTTTCGGTATGCCTAACTTTCCGTTTCGGCGCGCCAAAGATGTCCGCCGTTTCGCTGCTGCCCTGACCGCAATTGCCCTTGCCCTGGGAGTCTCTGCCTGCGGCGGAAACTCCCCGGCAAGTGGGGATGACAAGCCTGTGGTGCTCACAACGTTCACCGTGCTGGCCGACGTCGCCAAGAACGTTGCCGGGGACAAGCTGCGCGTGGAATCAATCACCAAGGCCGGGGCCGAGATCCACGGTTACGAGCCCACTCCGGGTGATATCCGCAAAGCCGCCCAAGCGGACTTGATCCTGGACAACGGGCTGAACCTCGAGGCGTGGTTCGGGCAGTTCGTCGAAGACCTGGACGTGCCGCACGCAGTTGTCAGTGATGGCGTGGACGTGATGCCAATTGCCGAGGACTCATACCAGGGCAAGCCAAACCCCCACGCGTGGATGTCACCCAAAAACGTTCAGATCTACGCCAACAACATGGCCAAGGCATTCGCCAAGCTGGACCCCTCCCACGCCGCCGAGTTCGAAGCCAATGCCAAGGCCTACAACACCCAGCTTCAAAGCGTCCAGGATGAGATGGTCTCCAAACTATCCGTGCTTTCGGAGAAGCAGCGCGCCCTGGTCACCTGCGAAGGGGCATTTTCCTACCTGGCCCGCGATGCCGGCCTCAAAGAGGTATACATCTGGGCAGTGAACGCGGAGCAGCAGGCCACGCCACAGCAGATCACCCGGGCAATAGAGTTCGTCAAGGACAACCAAGTTCCTGCGGTGTTCTGCGAATCCACGGTGTCCGATGCCCCAATGCAACAGGTAGTGGGGGCCACCGAAGCCACCTTCGGTGGGGTGCTGTACGTCGATTCTCTTTCTGAAGCGGACGGGCCCGTCCCCACCTACCTGGACCTGATACGGCACGATGCCAAAGTCATCACCTCGGCACTGACAGGAGGCACCTCATGAGCTCAGCTGCGATCACCGTGGAGAACGTCACCGTTCACTATGGTGAAGTCCTGGCACTGGACTCAGCGTCACTGAGCCTGGAACATTCACGGATCTGCGGCCTGGTGGGCATGAATGGCTCCGGCAAGTCCACTCTGTTCAAAGTGATCATGGGCATGGTCAAACCGGACTCGGGCAGGGTGCTCATCCACGGAGAACCCCCGGTGAAGATGCGCAAGGACGCGGGAATCGGATACGTACCCCAGAGCGAAGACGTCGACTGGGCCTTTCCCCTGTCCGTTCGCGATGTGGTGATGATGGGCCGTTACGGGCACCTGGGATTCACGCGCCGGCCCCGCAAAGCGGACCGGGACGCCGTCGAGCATGCTCTGGAAAGGGTAGAGCTGAGCGAGTACGCGGACCGGCAAATCGGCCAGCTGTCCGGAGGGCAGAAAAAGCGGGCGTTCGTTGCCAGGGGCATAGCGCAAGGTGCCACCATGATGCTGCTGGACGAACCTTTCGCGGGCGTGGACAAGCGGTCCGAGGCCACCATCACCAGGCTGCTCCGCGAGCTGGCGGACAGCGGTGCCACCATCCTGATCTCCACGCACGATCTCCACGCCCTGCCCCAGCTCTGCGACGAAGCGGTGTTGCTGATGCGCAAGGTGCTCATGCATGGAAGCCCGGACACCGTGCTCCAGCCGGAGAACCTTGCCATGGCCTTTGGCCTCGACGTGATGAACAGGGGCTAGGCCGTGGAATTCCTGCTCGAACCCCTCAGCTACGACTTCATGGTCCGTGCCCTGGCCACCACTGCCATAGCTGCCGTGGTGTGCGCTGTCCTGAGCTGTTGGCTCGTCCTGATCGGCTGGTCCCTCATGGGCGACGCCGTCTCGCACGCGGTGCTTCCCGGCGTCGTACTCGCCTACATTGTGGGCGCGCCGTTCGCGCTGGGGGCGCTGGTGTTCGCGCTGATCGCAGTGACGTTGATCGGGGTGGTTCGCAACACCAGCCGGGTGAAGGAAGACGCGGCCATAGGGATCGTCTTCACGTCCCTGTTCGCCCTGGGGCTGGTGCTGATATCCGTCACCCCGAGCCAGACCGACCTGAACCACATCATCTTCGGAAACCTTTTGGGCGTCAGTGTTCCGGACCTCATTCAGGTGGTGGTCCTGGGCGTTGTGGCCTTTGCCATCCTGATCCTCAAACGCCGTGACCTCACCCTTTATGCCTTTGACTCAACACACGCCCACGCGATCGGACTCTCCCCGCGCAGGCTCGGCGCCCTGCTCCTGGGCCTGCTGGCCCTGACTTCCGTGGTTGCCCTGCAGACCGTGGGCGTGGTGCTGGTGGTGGCCATGCTGATCATCCCGGGTGCCACCGCCTACCTGCTGACCGATCGTTTTTCCCGGATGCTGGTCATTGCGCCCGTCATTTCAGTGGTGTGCTCCGTAGCGGGTATCTATCTCAGCTACTACCTTGATACGGCCTCGGGAGCCATGGTGGTGCTGACGCAGGGCGTGGTGTTCGGGGTGGTGTACCTGTTCAGCCCGCGGCAGGGATTGATAGGTACGCGGCTTGCCAAAGCCCGGCGCAAGAGGGCTGTCGCCGCGGCCTAGTGCCCGCCTACACCACGGTGACGGGGGAGCGGGACACTGCGATGTCGCCATATGCGTTGCGGGCCCTGATCTCCACTGTGTCCTTGGTATCGCCCGGTCCGCTGGTGGCTTCAAGGCCGTTGCGGACACGTCCGTACTTGGTGTTCAGATCAAGCCAGGCAGCAGTACCTTCGCGCACGCCCACGGTCAGTGTGCCCGCGGCAGTCTGAACCGTGAGGTTGCCGGCAACCACTTCGCCCACAGTGATGTCCCCGCTGGATGTTTTGACGGTGGTGGAAAGGCCGGTCCGCTCCAGCGAAACGTCGCCGTTGGCTGCACTGACGCTCAGTTCGCCGGATGCCTGGGCAATGTAGGTGTTGCCGTTGCCGTTCTTTACAGTGGCAACCCCTTCAATGCTGCGGATGCGGATCTTGCCTGAACCGGTCTTGATTTTGGACCTGCCCGCGGCATGCTCCACCGCAATGTCCCCCATGTCCGTGTGGGCGCGCAGCTCGCCGCAGTGGTCCACGCGGATGTGGCCCAGGTCCGTCCTGAGATCGGCAGCACCGAATTCACCTTCACAGCTGATGTCTCCCATGGCAGTCTTCAGCTCCAGGCTGCTACCCACGGGCACCGCCACGGTGATCTGAACTGCGCCGCCATCGCTGAACCAGCTGTGGCGGAATCCCGGGTGAAGCCTGATGTTCAAGCGGCCGTCTGCATAGTCCACGGTGGTTTGCTCAGCCATCTTGACGTCCAGGCTGCGCTTGGCCTTGCGGGCCGTAACCGTCACCTCGGTATCGTGATGCTCGCGGGCCACTATCAAAATCTCGCCACGGATTGACACGTCAACCACGACGGCGATCGGCTGGGGGGTCTGGAAAGTCACCATCAGCGTGCCCATCCCGTGAAGGTTTGCTGGCCGGGTTCCCGATCGGTTCTTCCGGATGCGCTTCGGAGAGACTCGGAAACTGCCCGGACCAGCCAGGAGTTCACGGACAATCCGTCCTTGGCCGCAGCCTCCTCGACGTGCTGTTTGAGTTGATCCGGAAGCCGGAGGGTGGTGCGCGAGGTGCTGCCGCCGTCGAAATCCTCCGCTATGGCGCTGTGGATGGACTGCTCAACCCGTGCCTCGAAGTCTCCGCTCTGGGGGATGTTGACAACGAACTCCGGATCGCGGCCGCGGAGCCTTAGCTCCACAGAACCCGGAGCAAGTTCCAGGGTGATCTGGCTCGCTGCCTCGGACAGTGCCTCCAGAAGAACCAGCCGGACCGTTGATTCGACGGCGGCGGTGAGGCGCTCGCTGAGGGCGCGGGCTTCCGGCCCACCGGCCTCGGCGGCGGTTTCCAACTGGTGCTGCACCGAACTGATGTACTGGTTGAGCTGCATGACACCATTGTGACGCCATTATGGTGTCATGGCAATGTCACGCGGCCGGCCGCTGGTGATAGGTGGTGTCCGGCTTGACGCATCCGTTTTCCGTTGTCAGGCTGGAGCCATGAAGTCTTGAGCGCAGCCCCTTCCCATCGGCTGCATCCCCAGTACCCACATGGCTTTCTGCCACTCACTGCGGACTTGCGAGGATTCCTCTTGACTGACCACCTGCACCTTTCCGGCGTTTCCCACGGCTACGGGGACCGCGAACTTCTCCACAATGTTGACCTCAGCATCGGCCACGGCGAACACGTGGCCATAGTTGGCGAGAACGGCGCCGGCAAGTCCACCATGCTGCGCCTGCTGGCCGGTGTGGAGACGCCCGACGACGGCACGGCGGGATTGCTGGGTCATCCCGGCTACCGCGTGGGCTACCTCGCGCAAACCCACGGCTTCTCCGAGTCGCAGACCGTGGGGGACGCCATTGATACTTCCCTGGCTTCGCTGCGTTCCCTGGAGGCGCGCATTGCTGAGCTTGAGTCAGGCCTCGCTGACGCCGATGCCGAAGAGTTGGATCTCTACGGAAGCCTGCACACCGAGTACCAGCTTCGTGAAGGCTACGCCGCCGAATCCCGCGTGGAAGCAGCGCTGGACAAGCTGGGGCTGGGAGGCTTGGACCGGCGTCGAACGCTTGGATCTTTATCAGGTGGTGAGCAGGAACGGGTGGCACTGGCCTGCCTGTTGGCCGACCCCGCAGAAGCGTTGCTGCTGGACGAGCCCACCAACCATCTGGATGCCGATGGCACAGCCTGGCTTGAGTCCAGGTTGGCGGCGCACCGCGGCACTGTTGTGGTGGTCTCCCATGATCGTGTGCTGCTGCGGAAAGTGGCCACCACCATCATTGAAGTGGACGCTGAGCGACGCACCGTGAATCGATACGGGAACGGCTACGAGGGCTACCTCCGCGAAAAAGCAGCCGAGCGGGCCCGCTGGATCCAGGAATATGACCAATGGCTGGATGCTATGGCTGCCGAACGTCTCCAGGCAGCCACTGTGGCCGACGGCATGGGATATGGCCGTAAACGCGACAACGACAAGATGGCTTTCGGGTTCAAGACCGGAACATGGCAAAGCGCGGCAGCCAGCAAGGTCCGCAACGCCCAGGAACGGCTGCGCCGGTTGGAAGAGAACCCGGTGGACCGGCCCCCGGTTCCTTTGAAACTGGCCGCTCCGCTCCGGGCTGCGGCCGTGACGGAAAGCCCGTCCGCTCCCGCATTGGAAGCCAGCGGTGTGAGCATCCCCGGGCGGCTCAACCCCACTGATTTTCGGGTGGAAACCGGACAAAAAGTGCTCATCACCGGCCCCAACGGTGCCGGTAAATCCACGCTGCTTTCCGTCCTTGCCGGGACGCTGAAGCCGGCTGCGGGGACGGTAACCGTCAGCGGCAAGGTGGGCTACCTGCAGCAGGAACTCGACGTACCTGCGCGGCCGGGACTGCGTCTGCTCCCCGCTTTTGCCGCCGGGCTGGGCGGGAACATCGATGACCATGCTGAGGGCTTGTTGCGGCTGGGGCTGTTCCGGCCGGCCGAGTTCCATGTTCCAGTGGGCGGCTTGTCCGCCGGTCAGCAGCGCCGGCTCGCCCTGGCCAGGCTCCTCCTGGGTGGTTACCGCACCATGATCGTGGACGAGCCCACTAACCACCTGGCACCGGTGCTGGTGGAGCAGTTGGAGGCAGCGCTTGCCTCGTTCGAGGGGACAGTGGTGATCGTCAGCCACGACCGCGCCCTGGGGGAGTGGTTCGATCACAGTGCTTCCAACCATGCACGCACCGCCACGGGTTCGTGGGTGCGGTACGGGATGCGCGGCGGCCAATTGCTGTAGTGCTCGCTCCGGTATAGCTCGGTTTTAGCGGTGGTGAGCTCTTGGCAAAGTGTTGGTTACCCAGTGGCCTGCAGGCCGAAACAAGGAATCGAGCGTCCTGAAACACCAGCCGTGCACCATGGAGAGGGAAGCAGGCGAAAGGACCTTTCCGTGATCATTCAGAATCTCTTCCTGCAGGGCATCTACCACTTTGAAGGTGCAGGCCTGGATAAGCCGGTTCCGCTCCACGCCGAGCTCTCCCACTTCGTGCCCGACGGCGTGATCAACCAGACCCTCTACTTCCGCGGAGGCAACTCAAGCCCGGAATTGATCACGGTGGTGCTGATGCGTGACCGAATCCCCATGCGGTATTTCCCCATCGGAGCCAAGAGTGATGTCCACATTCCGTTGCGGGTGGTGGAGGACACCGAAGGAGGTTCGGTGATTGAGCTCTTCATTGTTGCGCCGATCGGACTCAGGGGACACGTGGTGGTGGATCTGGGCATGGTGGAGCACTGATGCAGAAGCGGCTGGTGGTGATCGGCAATGGAATGGCCGGGGCAAGGGCCGTTGAGGAGATCCTTGCCCGGGGCGGCGCGGAAATGTTTCAGATCACCATGTTTGGCGAGGAGCCCTACGGCAATTACAACAGGACCAGGCTGGGCCGCGTCCTGACCGGGGAGGACGCCGAAACGGACCTCGTCATCAACTCCCTGCAGTGGTACCGGCACAATGACATCACGCTCCATACGGGTGCCAGGGTGGAACGGGTGGATAAGTTCAGCCACCACGTTTTCGCTTCCAACGGCCGGGTGGTGGAGTACGACCTCCTGATCATTGCAACGGGCAGCAGCCCGTACCTGCCACCCATGAGCGGTCTCACCAGCCCCAGCGGAACCCTCCGGCACGGAGTTTTCACCTTCCGCACTCTGGACGATGCGCGCAGGATGACCGGGTTCGCCCGGCAGAAGGAGCACCACCGCGCCGCTGTGGTCGGTCGCGGCCCGGTTGGTCCCGAGGCAGCTCGTGGTCTGCAAATGCAGGGACTGGAAGTCCGGATGATCCCCGGCAGCGGGGCCGTTGCGATCCTGGGGACCCACCACATCACGGGAGTGAGCGTACCCAACCAACCCATCATTGACTGTCAGATGGTGGTGGTCACCGCAGGCAGCAGACCGAACGTGGGCCTCGCCGTCGTCAGCGGTTTGGCCGTGGAGCGCGGAATTGTGGTGAATGACCACCTGAAAGTGATGGATGAAGAGGACATTTACGCCGTGGGTGAGTGCGTCCAGCACCGCGGCGAGGTGTACGGGATGGTGGCGCCATTGTGGGAGCAGGCAGCTGTCCTGGCCGATCACATCACGGGCTCGGATCGTAGCTCCATGTACCTGGGAACCAGGGTTGTTACATAGGCGCGGAGGCCTTTCTCCACAGCCCCTTGTTGCCTGCGTCACGGGCATGGGGGTTAATCCCGTAAGATAGACGGGTTGCGCGAAGCTTCGGCGTTCTGCGTTCTTTGTCACACTTCGGGACCTCCAAAGAGGAAAAGCTCGAATTTTGTGTGCCAAAGCCGCCCGTGTTCCGGCACTGGCGTAACACCTACAGCAACACCCCAACCCACAAGGAACAGCTGTGCCGCAAAGTACTCCCACAGATCTCCAGAGCTCCAAGGCCTCATCTGCAGCCTCGGACTCCAACCTCAGCGCCGAGGGATATCAGAAGACCCTGAGCCGCCGTCACGTCACCATGATCGCCATGGGTGGCGCTATCGGCGTCGGCCTGTTCATGGGCGCCGGTGGCCGTCTGGCCTCCACCGGCCCGGCCCTGATCTTCTCCTACGCCATTGCCGGCGTCATCGCTTACCTGCTGATGCGCGCCCTCGGCGAACTCATCATGTACCGCCAGACCTCCGGCTCGTTCGTGAGCTACGCCGGGGAGATGTTCGGCAAGAAGGGCGCCTTCCTCTCAGGTTGGATGTACTTCATCAACTGGGCCATGACGGGCATTGCCGAGCTGATCGCGATCGGCCTGTACTTCCAGTTCTTCTTCCCCAACGTACCCATTGAACTGTCCGCAATCGCAGCATTGGTGCTGCTGGTGGCCGTGAACCTGTTCAGCGTCAAGGCGTTCGGCGAGTTCGAGTTCTGGGCATCCTGCCTCAAGGTCGCGGCAATCGTCATCTTCCTGGCTGTCGGCACGTTCATGGTTGTCACCAACGCCAAGGTGGGCGATGGCAACGCTTCCGTGGCCAACCTCTTCCACGAAGACGGGGGCATGTTCCCCAAGGGCGGCCTGGTGATGATCCTGGTCCTCAACGCCGTGATCTTCGCCTACAACGCCATTGAACTCGTCGGCATTACTGCTGGTGAGATGGAGAACCCGGAACGTGAAGTTCCCAAGGCGATCCGCGCCGTCGTGGTCCGTATTGTGGTCTTCTACGTAGGTTCCGTGACCCTGCTGGCCATGCTGCTGCCGTCCGATCAGTACGTTGCCGGCACCTCGCCGTTCGTTACCGTGTTCGGCCAGATGGGCCTCGGCTGGATGGGTGACGTGATGAACATGATCGTCATCACCGCCGCGCTGTCTTCCTGCAACTCCGGCCTGTACTCGATCGGCCGCATCTTCCGCACCATGGCCAACAACGGCCACGCTCCGCAGTGGCTCACCAAGATGTCCACACGCCACGTGCCGTATGCGGCCATCCTGGCCATTGGCGGCGTGTACCTCGTGGGCATCCTCCTCAACATCTGGCTCGGTGGCTCGCACGCATTCGATCTCGCCCTGAACACCGCCTCCATTGGCGTGATCTTCACCTGGGGTTCCATCTTCGCCAGCCAGATTGCCCTGCGAAAGAAGCGCGGCAACGTCTCGTCCCTGCCGATGCCCGGCTCGCCGTGGACCAGCTGGGTGGGCCTCATTGCCCTGCTGGCCATCACCGTGTTGATCGGTTTCGACTCCATCACGGACAAGGAAACCGGCGAGGTCTTCCTCCTGGGCCTGTGGACCCTTGCCACCATCCCGTTCTTCGCCCTGGTGCTGTGGCTCGGATGGCAGAAGGTCAAGAACAACGAGCCCAAGAGCGAGCTGTTCAGCTAACGCTTCAAACGCTTCAAACGCTTCAAACGTACGACGGCGCGTGCCTCCTTTTCGGGGGCACGCGCCGTTTGCGTTTGGGCGCCTGTGCGTTGTGGGGCCTGTTGTGCGTGCTATTTGGGGCGTGGGGGGCGCAGAGCGGGCCTCGCAACGGGAGGGGGCTGGGCGTTGTGGGGCCTGGTGTGCGTGGTTGGGCGGGCGTGAGGGGCGCAGAGCGGGCCTCGCAACGGGAGGGGGCTGGGCGTTGTGGGGCCTGGTGTGCGTGGTTGGGCGGGCGTGAGGGGCGCAGAGCGGGCCTCGCAACGAGCGAGCTTGTTGGGAGTGTCAGTGCCCGGGTCTAGGCTCGATGTATGGAACACACCACCACCCTCACGCAGCACATTAAGGCCAGCCCGGAGAAGGTTTGGGCCGTCATATCGGACATTCCCGGCTCGGCCGCCACGCTCTCCGGCATCAACTCAATCCAGATGCTCAGCGAAGGCCCTTATGGGGAGGGAACGCGCTGGAAGGAAACGCGGACCATGATGGGTAAGCAGGAGACCGTCGAGATGTGGGTTTCCGAGACGGACCCTCCACGCAGCACTACGGTCAAGGCGCTTCAGGGTGGGGCGGACTACACCAGCCGCTTCAACCTTACCGAGCGCGATGGCGGTACGGATCTGACCCTGACTTTCGGCGCGGAGATGGTCAATCCCTCGTTCATCAGCAAGGTGGGTATGGCCCTGTTCGGGAAGATAGGTATGAACATGACCCGCAAGGCCCTGAGCAAGGACCTGGCCGAGATCGCAGCCAAAGCGGAATCGCTCTGATGGCGGCAGCGAAGGTGGCGGCGCCAAAGATTTCGCCGGTGCGGTTGGATGAACTGCGCGACGACGACGCCCCGGACTTCCAGCGCGGCGAACGGTACGACGGCGTCAGGCTCACCCGTGTTTCTGCCGACGGAGAGGAACTGAGCGGCGCCGATTTCATTGAGTGCGAGCTGAACGGGGTCTCCTTCAACGAGGCTCAGCTGCGGGGTGCGACGTTCCGCGAGTGCATCTTCTCCGAGCCATACGCCCCGGTCTTCATGGCTGCGCGGACTTCCTGGCAGGACGTGGAGATCTCCAACCCCCGGTGGGGATCGGCCGAACTCTATGAGGGAAATTGGCGCTCCGTCCGAATCGATGGCGGCAAGCTGGACTATGTGAACCTGCGTGGTTCCAAGCTCATGGATATCCAGATTTCCGATTGCATCATCAATGAACTGGACCTGGGTGGATGCACGGGTACGCGGTTGGCTTTGAAGAACTGCACCATTGGCACACTGGATGTCACGGGCGCCAAGTTGAAGGATGTGGATCTGCGGACCTCGGAGTTCCGCGGAATCAACGGCTTGGCGGGGCTGGCCGGAGTGGTGATCGATGATTACCAGTTGAGCCTCATGGCACCGCTGTTGGCGGGACATTTGGGAATTCGAGTGCTCTGATTCGGGCTGGGGCCGGTCTCTGCTGATCCGTAACTGAGCGCTTCAGCTGTTGACCGGCTCCCCGGGCCGTGTAATCTTTATAGAACGAACGGTCGGTATATTATTCCGGGCCGGTCCCTTTCACTTCGCGAAGGATGTTCTCATGGTCGAGGCTTTTCTTGTTGGCGGCGCACGCACGCCTGTAGGTCGCTACGGCGGGGCTCTGTCCTCCGTCCGCCCGGACGATCTCGCAGCATTGGTGGTCCGGGAAGCGGTGGCGCGTGCCGGCGTCGATCCTGACTCCATTGATGAGGTGATCCTCGGCAACGCCAACGGTGCGGGCGAGGAAAACCGGAACGTGGCCCGCATGGCAACCCTGCTCGCCGGACTTCCCCTGCACATCCCGGGTATCACAGTGAACCGACTGTGCGCCTCGGGACTGAGCGCAATCATCATGGCCAGCCACATGATCAAGTCCGGAGCTGCGGACATCGTAGTGGCCGGCGGTGTGGAGTCCATGAGCCGTGCCCCGTGGGTGCAGGAGAAGCCCACCACGGCGTTCGCCAAGCCGGGCCAGATCTTCGATACCTCCATCGGCTGGCGCTTCGCCAATCCGCTGTTCACCAAGGGTGAGCTCTCCCGCGACGGCAAGATGACGTACTCCATGCCGGAAACGGCCGAGGAAGTTGGCCGCGTGGACAACATTTCCCGTGAAGACGCTGACGCCTTTGCTGTTCGCTCCCACGAGCTCGCCCTTGCCGCAATTGCCGGTGGGCGATTCAAAGACGAGATCGTTCCCGTCACCGTGAAGACGCGGAAGTCAGAGACCGTGGTGGATACCGATGAAGGCCCCCGCGAAGGCACCACCATGGATGTTCTAGCCGGGCTGCGGCCGGTGGTTCCGGGAGGATCAGTGGTCACCGCAGGCAACTCCTCCTCGCTGAACGACGGCGCCTCGGCCATCATCGTGGCCTCCGAAGCCGCCATCAACAAGTTTGGCCTGACGCCGCGCGCCCGCATCATCGACGGCGCTTCGGCTGGATGCGAACCGGAAATCATGGGCATCGGTCCCGTCCCAGCCACACAAAAGGTCCTGGCCCGCACCGGCCTCACCGTGGATCAACTGGGCGCGGTTGAACTTAACGAGGCTTTCGCCACGCAGTCACTTGCCACCATCCGCCGCCTGGGTTTGAACCCGGAGATCGTGAACAACGACGGCGGTGCCATCAGTTTGGGGCACCCGCTCGGTTCCAGCGGCTCACGCATTGCCATCACGCTGCTGGGTCGCATGGAGCGGGAACTCGCTTCAGCTACCGGACCTAAGCTCGGGTTGGCAACCATGTGCATCGGCGTGGGGCAGGGCACTGCGATGCTGCTGGAGGGCGTCTAAATGGCACTGGATCCGGAAAACTTCACCACCCTCCTGCTGGAGGAACGCGAGGACCGGCTTACGGTTCTGCTGAACCGGCCCGAGGTCCGGAACGCGATCGATCAGACCATGGTGGACGAGCTTCACATGGTCTGCGCGGAGCTTGAGCGAAACCCTAAAGTGCTGATCATCGCCGGAACTGAGGGCGTTTTTGCCTCGGGTGCGGACATTGGACAGCTACGCGAACGCCGCCGGGATGATGCCTTGCAGGGGATCAACTCCACGATCTTTGTGCGCATCGCCAAGTTGCCCATGCCCGTCATCGCCGCTTTGGACGGTTACTGCCTTGGCGGGGGAGCCGAGCTCGCTTACGCTGCGGACTTCCGCATTGGAACTCCCAGCGTCCGGATCGGAAACCCGGAAACCGGCTTGGGGATCCTGGCCGCAGCCGGTGCCAGTTGGCGGCTGAAGGAACTGGTGGGCGAACCGAAAGCCAAGGAAATTCTCTTGGCCGGTGCTGTGCTCCGCGCTGAGGAAGCCCTGCGCATCAGCCTCATCACCGAAATCCACGAAGCGCCCGAGTTGATGGACGCGGCACACAAGCTGGCGGACCGGATTGCGCGTCAGGACCCCTTGGCCGTGCGGATCACCAAATCCGTGTTCCACGCCCCGGCCGAGGCCCACCCGCTGATCGATACCCTGGCGCAGGGAATCCTCTTTGAGTCCCAGGCGAAGTTTGACCGTATGCAGGCTTTCCTGGACAAGAAATCGGCCAAAGCTTCGCAAGACACAGACGCCACCTCAACTACTCCCGAACAGACGCAAGACAGGACCCGGAAATGACCCAAGCCCCCGCCATCCCGCACGTTGTAGGAGTCCTTGGTGGTGGCCGGATGGGTGCTGGAATAGCCCATGCGTTCCTCACCAAAGGTGCCACGGTGATTGTGGTTGAACGTGACCATGAGGCAGCAAGCGGAGCACAGGGCCGCGTTGCTGATGCCGTGGCGAAGTCCGCTGCCCGAGGCACCCTCAATGAAACCCCTGACGCGGCGATGTCCCGGTTCAGCACCTCCACTGATTACCAGTCCTTCATCCACTGCGGCCTCGTAGTGGAGGCCGTGCCTGAAGACTACGATCTCAAGGTCACAGCCCTGAAGGCAGTGGAAGAGCACCTCTCCGCGGATGCATTCCTGGCCTCCAACACGTCGTCCTTGTCCGTGACCGGCCTGGCCAACGAACTTCGCCGTCCAGCCAACTTCGTGGGCCTGCACTTCTTCAACCCGGTGCCCGCGTCCACCCTCATTGAAGTGGTGCTGGCCAAGGAAACGTCTCCCGAACTCGCTGAAGCGGCGAAAAGCTGGACGGAGGCACTCGGCAAGACCGCCGTCGTCGTCAATGACGCTCCGGGCTTTGCCTCCTCAAGGCTCGGCGTCGCCATTGCCCTTGAAGCGATGCGCATGGTGGAAGAAGGCGTGGCTTCCGCGGAGGACATCGATGCCGCCATGGTCCTGGGCTACAAGCACCCCACCGGTCCGTTGAAGACCACAGACATTGTGGGCTTGGACGTCCGGCTGGGAATCGCAGAGTATCTGCACTCCACTCTCGGTGACCGTTTCGCTCCGCCGCAGATCCTGCGGGATAAAGTGGCCCGCGGTGAACTGGGACGCAAGTCAGGCAAGGGCTTCTTCGAGTGGAATGACTAGCCGTTAGGCTAACCGGGTGACTTCTATTGAACCCATCACCCTGACCGGCCAGTTCGTAACGCTGGAACCGTTGAGCCAGGAACACCACGACGGGCTGGTGGATGCAGCACGCGACGGCGATCTTTGGAAGCTTTGGTACACGTCCGTCCCAGCACCTGAGGGCATGGCTGCTGAAATCGATCGTCGCCTGCGCCTGCAGGCTGAAGGATCCATGCTGCCGTTTGCTACCCGCTCCAATGCAACGGGTGAGCTGATCGGCATGACCACGTACATGAACATTGATTCCGAAACGCCTCGCTTGGAAATCGGCTCAACCTGGAACGCTGCATCAGCCCACGGCACGGGGACCAACCCGGATTCCAAGCTGCTGCTCCTGCGCCATGCTTTTGAAACTTTGGGCTGCCCTGCCGTGGAATTCCGCACGCACTGGATGAACCAGCAGTCCCGCGAAGCAATCGCCCGGCTGGGGGCCAAGCAGGACGGCGTGCTCCGGAGCCACTCACGCAGTGAGGACGGAGCCCTCCGCGACACCGTGGTGTTCTCCATCCTCGAACACGAATGGCCAGCGGTCCGGAACGGCCTGGAGTTCCGGCTGGCGAAGTACAGCGCATAGGATCACCCGAATGCCTTGACCTGTCTCCAGGGTCTTTTCCCCGCGCACCGGCAGGCGTAATCTGGCCACACATTGCCCCGGTACGCGGCCGAATGGTGGGCGAGCCGCACATCCGCCCTGCGGAATGCCGGAGCCCCATCCAGCAGTACCGAGGGGAATATCATGGCAACTCATCAAGCACGACGCCGGAACCTGGCTTTGGCAGGCGGGCTCGCCGCGCTGGCGCTCACCTTGGGATTTACGGCAGGTCCGGCAACCGCAGCGCCACCGCCACCGGTGGACTACGTTGCGCTCGGTGATTCGTATACGGCGGGGACCGGAGCTGACGGGCTGTATAGGCCACCCGTTGCTTGTTGGCAAAGCCCAGGCGGTTACGTGGACCTTGCTGACGCCTCACCGAAAGTGACCCTGACGGTTAACCTGGCTTGCCACGGTGCCGTCTTGAGCGATGCCAGCCCGTTTTATGACGTTGTGACCCCCACAATCGCCCAACAGATCGCTGCGGGCCAGCAAGCCTTGGCCGGTGCTGAGCTGATCAGCATCACAGCCGGTGCCGTGGACGCCGGAAGCGGGCTCGCGCTTCAGGCCTGTGCTTCCCCGGACACCCAGCTGTGTGCGGCCACAGTTGCGGGCATCATTGCAAATCTGCAGTCCGGAGCCCTCCAAACCGCCTTGGCCACCACGTACCAAGCCATTGAGGCCAGCGCCCCCGATGCAGTGATTGCAGTCCTTGGCTATCCACGCTTGTTTGATCCATCCCAAGGGGACATCGTGATCAATGGGATCACCATTGTTCCGGTCCAGAACCAGATACTGGTCAATCAAGCTATTGATGCCCTCAACGCAACCATTGCAGCGGCGGTGGCAAGCAGCGGGACCAACGCCGTGTTCATCGATGTGACCAAGAGGTTCCTTGGGCACGCGGTGAACTCCGATAATCCGTGGATCGTCCTGGACCTGACCCAGGCAGCGGCGGACGCCAACTTCCACCCGAGCGACGCCGGACACCAAGCCTACGCGTCGGCACTGCTCTCTTCAGTGAAGCTGAACCAGCTGGCCAAGCGCTAACCCAACGCCACGCTCTCCCCGGTCAAGACACTCCGCACCGAGGTCCAGGACTTCAGGACTTCCAGAACCGCGGGGTCCCGTTCGGCCAGGATGGCCTGTTGGTACGAGTCCTCCAATAAGGAATCGACGGACACCCGGACGCCGGTGGAGGCGCTGAGAATGGCAGCCTCCACCATGGCCAGGCTCATGATGTTCTGGTGGACCCGTCCCATGGGCGTGCTTCCCGTGCGCACAGCAGCTACAAAATCACGCAGGGACCCGGCGATTTCCTGGCCCGGATTCTCCGGGTTCAGGTCATCGGCGTTCAAGGCATCCCCGGAAGCAGGAACTGAGGACACCGGTTCGTTGTCGCCGTCCCACAGGACAGTTCCGTGCTCACCGCTGATCCGCCACGACGCATTCCACGAGGTCTCCTGCCCGGGACTGCACCAGCTGCCGGTGAACACGAAGCGCCCGCCGCCGGTCATTTCAAAGATTGCCGTGGATCCGGCGTCCCCCCGGTACCAGCTCCAGGAGGGGTTGTACTCCTCGCAGAACACGGAAACAGGATCGGCGTCGAGCAGGAAACGGGCCATGTCGAACTGGTGGATGGCCATGTCCAGCAGCAGCGGGTGATCCATGGCGTCCCGGAATCCGCCGAAGTGCGGGGCTTTGAAAAACTCCGCAGAGACAATCCCCACGGAGCCCAGCGAGGAAGAGAGACCCTTGGCTGAGAACAGGTGCCTGTTGTACCGCCGGGATTGGCTGACCATGAACAGCTGACCGTGAAGCTCCGCCGCAGCTGCCAGGGAAAGTCCCTGGGCCACCGTTGAAGCTACTGGCTTCTCACCGAGCACTGGCAAGCCAACTGCCAGGGCTTCGGTGGTGACCGGATGATGCGCGGCAGGGACGGTGACGTTGATGACTGCCTGGGCTCCGACGTCGGACGCCAACTGGGCGGTCCCGGCACCCACCGGAAGATCAGGGCGGCCCAACCACGCCGCCGCGCCAGCGGCAACTGTAAGGTCCAGGTCCACGATGCCCGCCAGTTCAACCAACGGTGAGGATTCCACTGTTCGAAGCCACGCCCGGCCCATGCCCCCGGCGCCTACAACAATGACGCGCAGGGGAGTGCCGTCGTCGGGGATTGTTGCGAAGGGGGTGTTCACGCGTTGGCTCCTTGGTAGCTCTTGCCGTTAAAGAAATCGTTGGTTTCGTAGCGAAGCAGCTCGGGGACGGCCCGTTCCGGGCGATCGGTGACGGCCCATTCCACAGCATTGGCAATCACCCGCCGGACGTCCTTGTGGTGGTAGACGGGGTAGTCCTGGTCGCCGGGGCTGAAGAAGAAGATTTTGCCGTGGCCGCGGCGGAACGTGCAGCCGGACCGGAAGACTTCGCCGCCGCTGAAGGAGCTGATGAACACTAGTTCCTCGGGAGTGGGGATGTCAAAGAATTCGCCGTACATTTCCTGCTGGGGGATTTCAATAGGGTGCGGGATTCCCTTGGCGATGGGGTGCGTGGGATCCACCGTCCATACGAGTTCGCGGTCCTGCTCCGAGCGCCAACGCAGCGTGCATGAGGTGCCCATGAGCTTGGTGAAGATCTTGGACCAGTGGCCCGAGTGGAGCACGATCAAGCCCATTCCGGCCAGGACATGGCGGTGGACGCGCTCAACAACCTCATCCTCCACGTCTGCGTGGGACATGTGGCCCCACCACGTCAGGACGTCGGTGTTGGCGAGGACTTCCTCGGTGAGGCCGTGTTCGGGTTCGTCCAGTGTTGCGGTACGGACCTCGACGCCGGCCCCCAGGTTCTCTTCGATGCCCGCCTTGACGGCGCCGTGCATGCCGTCCGGGTAGAGGCGGGCCACCAGTTCGTCGCGCTTCTCGTGGCGGTTCTCGGACCACACGGTAACGCGGATGGGCTTGCTTTCAGTCATGATTGCTCCTTTGAAGGTGTGGAAGCGGTCTACTTGACCGCACCGCCGGTGGTGCCGGCGGCAATGTATTTTTGGGCCGCGACCAGAAGGACGATTGCCGGGATGGAGGCAAGTACCGCCGTTGCCATGACCGAACTCCAGTCGTTCACGTAGGCGCCGATGTACTGGAAGATGCCCAACGTGACGGGCCGGACGGCTTCGGTGGTGGTGAGGGTCAAGGCAAAGAGGAAGTCGCTCCAGGCGAACAGGAACGTGAAGAGCCCCGCGGTGATCAGGGAGTTCCGGCTCAACGGAAGCACGATCGACCAGAACGCCCGGAGGTGCCCGGCACCGTCCACGCGTGCAGCCTCGATCACCGAGGCCGGCATGCCGTTCATGAAAGCCCGGATGATGAGGATGGCAAACGGGATGCCGTGGGCGGAGTCGGCCAGGATCAAGCCCGGGATGGAGTTGAGCAGGCCAAGATCGTTGTAGGCCGTGTACAGGGCATTGGCCACCACAATCCCCGGAATCATCTGACTGATGAGGATCGCGAACAGGACCACCCCTGCACCGCGGACCTTGAAGTAGGCCAAGGCGTAGGCCGCCGGTGCTGCAATGGCCAGGCTCAGCGCCACGCTGCCCAGCGAAATGATGAGGCTGGTTCCCAAATTGCCGGCTTGCTCGTTGATGGCCGTGGCGTACCCGGTGAAGTCGGGCTTCACCGGGAACCACGAGGTTTCCAGGGTGGTGCCGTTGGGTTGCAGGGAGGCGTTGACCATCCAGTAGACCGGGAACAGCATGATGGCCAGGAAGAAGATGGCCAGTGCCGTGTATCCCCAGTTCTTGCGTCCGGTGACTTTGGGGCCGGTGGCTTTTCCTCCGGCACGCCGGAGCGGGGGTGCTTTCAGTACGGTTGTCATGGTTTCCTCACTCGTCCACGGCACGTCGGCTGGCCCGCAGGTACAGGACCGCGAACACCAGGGAAATGATCACCAGTACGTTGCCCAGCGCAGCACCTTCACCGAACTTGAATTCGTGGAAGGACAGGTTGTAGGACTGCGTGGCAATGGTTTGGGTGGAGTTGGCCGGTCCGCCGTTGGTCAGGCCCAGAATGATGTCCAGCACCTTGAGTGTGTACACCACACCGAGGACCAGGACCACGCTCACCACTGGCCGCAGCATGGGCCAGGTGATGTTCCGGAACGCCTTCCAGCCGGTGGCACCGTCCAGCGACCCTGCCTCGTAGAGTTCATCCGGGATTTCCTGCAGACCGCCGTAGAGAATGGTCAGGTTGAACGGGATGCCGATCCAAATGTTCACGCCCACCACGGCAATGAGTGCCAGCGAGGTGCTGGTGAGCCACGGGATGCCGGTGTCAATGATGCCGAGGTCGCCCAGGAAGCGGTTCAGCGCGCCGCTGTCCTTATCCAGGATCCAGCGCCACACAGCACTGGAAACAATCAAGGGAAGCAGCCAGGGAAGCAGGAGCAGGGATCGCAGGATGCCGTTGAGCGGGAACTTGCGCTGGAAGAAGATGGCCAGCGCAAGCCCGATCACAAACTGGCCCAGAATCGATCCGATGGTGAACAGGGCAGTGTTGATCAGGGACGTGGAGAATAACGACGACTGCAATACAGTCACGTAATTGGTGAACCCTACCCAGGGGGCTTCTCCGGTGAAGAATGTGGAAGTGGTGTACTCCTGGAAGCTCATCACCACGTTCTTCACAACCGGATAGCCGAAGAACAGGGTCATGTAAACCACTGCGGGAACCAGGAACAGCCACTGGAAGAGGCGCTCGCGGCGTTGACGGGAACGACGCCGGGGTGCCGGCTTTTCGGCGCCGGTACCGGGAGTCTTCGCGGCCTCGCCGGAAGCCCGCCCCTCTGAGTGAGGTAAGTCCGTTGCTAATGACATGGCAGGGGTGCCTACTGACCCTGGGCTTGCTTGAGGGCGTCAGCCGGTGAGGCGTTACCCGTCAGCGAGGTCTGGATGGCCGTGTAAATCTTGGTGGCCTGGGCGGGCCATTCTTCTCCGAGCTGGCCGGTGCGTGCGCGGGCGGTCTTGATCAGCTCCGTAAATGTTGCGAGCTTGGGGTTGTCGCTGGCGAATTTGTCCGAGAGCGTGGTCTTGGACGGGATGGTGTTGCGCGCGGTAGCCATGGCGAGTTGGTTTTCGTCACTGTTCAGGCAGGCAACCATCTCTGCCGCTTTCGCCTGGCGGGCCTTGTTGCCGGTCTGCGGGACAGTCCACACTTCGCCGCCGAGCGGTGCAACGGAGGTCTGTCCGGCTTCCCTCACGGGGATCTTCACTACGCCGTATTGAAGCGTGGGCTGCTTGTCCAGGGCCGGGATCTGCCAGGGCCCGTTGACCATCATGGCTGCCTTGCCCGCCAGGAACTGATCTTTGACGTCAGCCTGGGTCCAGTTGAGGGCGGATGAGGACACCGAGCCGCTCTTCACCAGATCCGTCCAGAGCTGCAGCGCCTGCTCCGTCTCTTTGGTGTCGATCTTCTTCTCATCCCCGCCGTTGGACCACATCACGGGAAGGAACTGCCATGTGCCCTCGTAGGTGGGGTTGGCATTGAAAGCGAGCCCGTACTGGTCACCGGCAGTGAGTTTCGCCGAAGCGGCCTTGAGTTCTTCCCACGTGGTGGGGGGAGTGACGCCGGCTGCGGCCAGAATGTCCTTGTTGTAGAACAGGGCAATGGTGTTCACAGTGGGCGCCAGCCCATAGACCTTGTCCTTGTAGGTGCCGGCGCTCAGCACGCCTTCAGCGAAGTTCTCGGTGCTGACTTTGAAATCGGCCAGGGGAGCCAGGGCGCCGGTCGCTGCGATCTGCTGAAGATCCGGGTTGTCCAGCATGAGGACGTCCGGGAGCGTCTTGGAGGATGACTGCTGGAGAACCTTGGAAATGAGAGATTTTCCTGGAACAGTTTCCCGCTTGACGGTAACGCCCAGTTGGGTGCCGCACTTGGAGAGGGCATCACCAATAAAGGACTTGTCCGGCTCGTTGTTGTAGTAGTCCATGACGGAGAGCTCGGTAGCGGTCTCTGAGGATGACGCGGCAGTGGTGGAACCGCAGCCGGAGAGGGCCAACGGCAGGCCCACCAGGGCGGCTACGGCCAGGGCGAGCGGACGATATGTCCTTTGTGCTGACTTCATTGTCTGTTCCTTTTTCTGGGGATCGATTTATCGATGCGTATCGACGATGCGTATCGATGAGTTCGGAAACGAAGGTAGTGCAGGTGGTTGCAGAGGAGGTCTTAGCTGCCGCGGGGTGGACGGAGCGTACTTGAACGGTGCGTGATGACCGTGGGTACCAGTTCCAGGGATTCGTGTGGTCCCTGGTTCTCGGCTTCGAGGAGGTCGCAGATGATCTTCACCGCGCGGCGGGAGACTTCTGCCGAACGGAGGTCAATGGTGGAAAGCGGAATGGGCTGGAGCTCGGCCAGGGTAGGGGAGGCGCTGCCAATCACGGAAACGTCCAGCCCCGGAGTCAGTCCACGGCTGTTCAATACCCGGCGAAGAACGTCCTGAACGGTGCCGTCAGGTGCAATGAACGCAGGAACGCCGTCAGTTTCAGCCAAGGCCTTGTCCACGGATTCGGCAATGACATCGCGATCGGTGCCGCCGGGGAGGTGCAACACCTTCACGCCGGCGTCCAGGCCTGCTTTGTTGGTGCCGGACGTGAAGCGTTCAACGTAGTTCACGTGGCGCTCCACCACTTCGGGCTGCCAGCCGATCACGGAGATCACCCTGTGCCCGGCAGCGGCGAGGTCCTGAACGCATTGCTCCCCGGCCATTTCAAAGTCCGCGTCGATGCAGACCAGTCCGGAGGGGTCGTGGGGAATGCCGATCAGCACCACAGGAACGTTGAGGCTGCGGACTACCGGAAGGCGTTCGTCATCCCCTTCAACCTGCATGAGGATCAGGCCATCGCAGATCTGCTGACCCACCACGCGCTTCAACCCGGGCGCACCCTCGTCCTCGGTGACCAGGAGGATGTCGTGATCATAGAGTCGGGCGGTGTTGGCGATCACGGAGACGAATTCCATGATGGAAGCCATATGCAGTTCGGGGATGAACGGGATGACCAGGCCAATCACGCGGGTCTTCCGGCTGGCGAGGGCACGGGCGCCGGCATTGGGCTGATAGGTCAGCTGTTGAATGGCGTCTTCAACTTTTTTGCGGGTCTTCTCGGAGATCGGGCGCTTGCCGCTCAGGACGTAGGAGACTGTGCTTTGAGCTACTCCGGCGGCCTGGGCTACGTCCTTGCTGGTGGGCATGTCCTGACCTCCTCGTGCTCTCTGCTGAACAGTTCCTGCGGCTTATCGATACGTATCGTCGATGCGCATCGAGAATGAGTATGACATGGGTCACTCCAACTCCGCAAGGCCCGTCCCCACCCTCTCTCACCTCCCGGGCGCTTCCCCCGGACCCGCTATCACTTCCCGCGTGCTTCCGCCTGACCCTCTATCACCTCCCACCGCAGGCCATCAGTGTGCTTAGCTACTTCCTATGGACGGGACTACTTCAGCTCACCAAGATGTCCACTGGGACGGCGCCGTCAACGCCTGGCGTATCGCCGGGGGTGTGTACCGCATGGGTCGCCATGAGTGGGTCACCGAATCCGGCTGGCAGCAGATGTACGACGACGGCGTCCGCACCGTGATCGATCTTCGCGCCTCGCGCGAGCGGCGGCAACGCGACACCGATCCCGAGGTGCCGGACGAGGCGAAGGCGAGGATCGACGTCGTACATTGCCCAACGGAAGATCCGGACCATAGGGACTTCAGCGTGCTGTTCGGCCCGTACCTCAAGGACCCGGCCCAGTATGGGGATTATCTGGAGCTGTTCGCGGACAGGATCGCGGCTGTCTTCAAGGTTATTGCCGCCTCGCCGGGCAAGGTGGTGGTTCATTGCTCCGCGGGCAGGGACCGCAGTGGAGTGATCGCGGTGATGCTGCAGCGGTTGGCGGGTGCCGGTGATGAGGAGATCGTGCAGGGATACGAGCTTGCTGCCCGGGGGATCAACGAGCGGCATCGCACCCACGGGGCACCGCATGCGCATGATCCGTATCTGTCGGAGGTTGATCTTGGGGCAGTGCTGGCCGGGCGGCGCGAGAGCTTGCGTGTGTTCTTGGCATCGCTGGACGTCGTGCGGTTTCTGAGCGCCCATGGTGTCTCCGATCCGGAGTTGGAGGCAGTGCGGGCAAAGCTCGGTGTGGCCGGCCCGAGCTAGGGCGGGGAAATTCCTGCTGTACTCGACGGGGCATTCATGTACCCTGTATATATTACCGAACGGCCGGTCAGTAATGTTGGCTCCAGTCAGCAGGGACCGTGCCGATTTCACGTGCCTTGGAAGGACCCGTCGACGATGACCACTACAGCAGTCGCCCCGGAAACCACAGCCGTTGCAACCGTTCCCAGCTACGTCCAGGACGCCTGGTGGACCCCGGCGCCCGACGCCAAGACAGTCCCCGTCCGTGATGCCAGCACCGGAGAAGTGCTGGCCAACGTCAGCACCGATGGACTGGACCTCGCCGCCGTCGTGCATTACGGCCGTACCACCGGGCAGACAGAACTTGGCAAGCTGACGTTCCACCAGCGCGCGCTCAAACTCAAAGAGCTGGCCATGTACCTCAACGGGCGCCGCGAAGAGCTGTACGAATCCTCATCGCAGAGCGGTGCCACCAAGATCGACAACATGATCGACATCGACGGCGGCATCGGCGTGCTCTTCACGTTCGGCTCCAAGGGCCGCCGCGAACTGCCCAACTCGCAGGTTGTTGTGGATGGGCCCATGGAGACGCTGTCAAAGGACGGATCGTTCGTGGCCGAGCACATCTACACCCGCATTCCCGGTGTTGCAGTACAGATCAACGCATTCAACTTCCCGGTGTGGGGCATGCTGGAGAAATTCGCCCCCGCATTCCTTGCCGGCGTCCCCACCATCGTGAAGCCGGCCACGCCCACGGGATACGTTGCGGCTGCAGCGGTCAAGGCAATCATCGAGTCCGGGATTCTCCCCGCGGGCTCGCTTCAGCTGATTTCCGGTTCAGCCCGCACCATCCTGGATGAGCTCGATTACCGCGACCTCGTGTCCTTCACCGGCTCGGCTTCCACTGCAAACTCGCTGAAGGGCCACAAAAACGTGGTCCAGGGCGGTGTCCGTTTCACTTCGGAAACGGACTCCCTCAATGCAGCAATTCTGGGCCCCGACGCCGTTCCAGGCACCCCCGAGTTCGACGCTTTCATCAAGGCCGTGGTCACCGAGATGACCGTCAAGGCGGGCCAGAAGTGCACCGCCATCCGCCGCGTCATAGTCCCGCAGTCACTGACCGCCGAGGTGGCCGCCGCCATCGGTGCCCGTATCAACGAACGTGTGGTGGTGGGCGATCCCCGCGCCGAAGGCGTCACCATGGGCGCCTTGGCATCGTTGGAACAGCTCGCAGACGTCCGCGCCGCCGTGCAATCAATGCTCGACGCCGGTGGTGAGCTCGCGTACGGATCTCTCGATTCGCCGTCGGTCACCTCTGTTGGAGGCAACGTGGGCGTGGTAGAAGACGGCGCGTTCATGTCCCCGGTTCTCCTGAGCTGGGCCGACGCTGAGGCCGAAGAAGTGCACTCGCTGGAGGCATTCGGGCCGGTTTCCTCAGTGATCGGATACTCGGACCTTTCCGACGCCATCCGCCTGGCTGCCCGCGGCTCGGGCTCATTGGTGGCATCGGTCTGCACCAACGATCCCGCTGTGGCGCAGGAGCTTGTGCTCGGCATCGCTGCCCACCACGGACGCGTCCACATGCTCAACCGTGAAGACGCCCGCTCGTCCACAGGCCACGGATCCCCGGTCCCGCACCTGGTCCATGGCGGTCCCGGCCGTGCAGGCGGCGGCGAAGAATTGGGCGGCATCCGCTCGGTGATGCACCACATGCAGCGCACCGCCATCCAGGGTTCGCCCAACATGCTGACCGCCGTCACGGGCCTTTGGCACACCGGCGCCGACAGGAACTTCACCGTGGAGACCGAGGGGGAGCACCCCTTCCGGAAGCACCTGTCCACCCTGCGAATCGGCGACGCCGTCCGTTCGGAACTCCGTGAGGTCAAGCTTGAGGACATCACCGCTTTCGCGAACTCCACGGGGGACACGTTCTACGCGCACACCAACCAGGAAGCCGCCGAGGCCAACCCGTTCTTCCCCGGCATTGTGGCCCACGGGTACTTGCTCCTGAGCTGGGCTGCCGGGCTCTTTGTGGAGCCGGCTCCGGGTCCAGTCCTGGCCAACTACGGCCTGGAGAACCTTCGCTTCATCACCCCTGTTGCCGCCGGCGACTCCATCCGGGTCACTCTGACAGCCAAGAAGATCACGCCTCGTGAAACCGACGAATACGGTGAGGTGGCCTGGGATGCCGTCCTGACCAACCAGAACGACGAAATCGTGGCTACCTACGACGTCCTGACCCTCGTGGAGAAGTAACCCTCTCTCACGTCCCGTGGGGTTTAACCGATCCCTCTCTCACGTCCCGCGGGGCCTAACCGGTCCCTCTCTCACGTCCCGTGGGTTCGGCCGGGACCCTCTTGCAGGAACGACAAAACGCCTTTCCGCTTCTTGCGGGAAGGCGTTTCGTCGTTACCGCTAAGGGCAGTCAAAGGAACCAAACGACGACGGCGTTACCCGGGTTCGTCACGCCCGTCACCTGGGGATGTGAGAGAGGGTGCGGCTCAAAGCCTGGGGATGTGAGAGAGGGTGCGGCTCAAGGGCCTGGGGATGTGAGAGAGGATGCGGCTCAAGGCCTGGGGATGTGAGAGACGGTCAGGCGGCGGTGTGGAGTCCGTCGAAGGCCATGGTGATGACGTCGTCGGCGAGCTTCTCCGGAGACAGCGAGCCGCCCGGCTTGTACCACTCCACAATCGAGTTGATGGTGCCGAACAGCAGGCGTGTGACGGTGCGCGGATCGATGTCCTGGCGCAGCGATCCGTCTTCCCTGGCAGCGGCGATCAGCTCGGCCACCTTGTGGTCGAAGGCGCGCCGGCGTTCCAGGGCGTCGCGCTCAATCTCCGTGTTGCCCCGCAGGCGAAGCAGCAGCGTGACGAACGGCAGCCTGTCCACCAGAACAGCGATGGTCTGCCGAAGCACGAACTCCAGCCGCGCATCGGCAGGCCCGGACGTGGCGGAGGGCTCCTCCAGAATTGCTTCCAACCCGCCCAAAGCGTGGTCCAGGGCGAGCTTCAGAAGATCGCCCTTGGACGGCACGTGGTGGTAGATGGCTGACTTCGAGATCCCGAGGTTTTCGGCCAGAATGCCCATGGACGTTGCGTCGTACCCGTGGCGGTTGAAGACGTCGACGGCGATGCGGAGCACCGACTGCTGGTCATAACCGGGCCGTCCGCGCTTGGTGGTGGTCTCAGTAGGCATGCTGGCATTTTCTCACGATCTCATCCAAGGTCAGGCCTTGGGGCGCATGTCGTAGATCCGGCGAAGCTTGCCGTTGGACCGCTCAAGGGAACCCGGCTCCACAACATCAACCACGCAAGATGACCCCACATGAATCTTGATCTGCTCACGCAAGGTGTGGGCCGCCGTCGTGCTTGCCTCGGGAGACACAGCCTCGCGCCGCTCTATACGGACCGTCAGCGAGTCCATGCGCTTGCCCTCGGGGCGGGTGATTTCGAGCTGGAAATGGGGGCTGAGCTCGGGGATGCGGAGGGCGATTTCCTCGATCTGTGACGGGAAGAGGTTCACGCCGCGCAGGATGATCATGTCGTCACTGCGGCCGGTGATGCGGCCCATGCGGCGGTGTGCGGGGCGTGCGGTGCCGGGGAGCAGGCGGGTGAGGTCTTTGGTGCGGTAGCGGATGATGGGCAGCGCTTCCTTGGTCAGGGATGTGAAGACGAGCTCGCCGGGTTCACCGTCTGCCAGCACTGTGGAGTGATCGAAGGGGTCGATGATTTCGGGGCGGAAGTGATCCTCCCA
Source organism: Paenarthrobacter aurescens (assembly GCF_041549525.1). Lineage (NCBI taxonomy): Bacteria > Bacillati > Actinomycetota > Actinomycetes > Micrococcales > Micrococcaceae > Paenarthrobacter > Paenarthrobacter aurescens. Next base: position 3,300,546 of record NZ_CP157456.1, on the reverse strand, counting down.
GATGTGGCAGCCATCCTGGGTTTCCACGGCTTCGCCGGCAACGCCGGGGCCCATGACTTCGGAGAGTCCGTAGATGTCCGAGGCCTTGATGTTCATGGTGGTTTCGAGCTCGTGGCGCATTTCTTCGGTCCATGGCTCGGCGCCCAGGACGGCGTATTTGAGCGACGTTGACCGCGGGTCTATGCCCTGGTGTGCCATGGCGTCGGCAATGGTCAGCAGGTAGGTGGGCGTGGCCAGGATGGCGTCCGGCTTGAAGTCCTGGATGAGCTGGATCTGGCGTTCGGTCTGCCCGCCGGACATGGGGATGACAGTGCAGCCGAGTGCTTCAGCACCGGCGTGCGCACCGAGTCCGCCGGTAAACAGGCCATAGCCGTAGGCGTTGTGGACCTTCATGCCGGGGCGGACGCCGGAGGCGCGGAAGGACCGGGCCACCAGGGTGGCCCAGTTGGCGAGGTCCTGCTTGGTGTAGCCAACCACTGTGGGGCGCCCTGTGGTGCCGGAGCTGGCATGGATGCGCGCCACTTGGTCCTGTGGGACGGCGAACATCCCAAAGGGGTACTCCAGGCGGAGGTCTTCTTTGGTGGTGTACGGGAATTTGCTGAGGTCGCTCAACTCGCGGAGGTCGGTAGGATGCACGCCGGTTTCGTCAAACTTCCGCTTGTACAGCGGAACGCGATCGTAGGCGTAGGCCACGGTGTGCTGGAGGCGGGTGAGCTGCAGGGCCTCCAGTTCGTCGCGGGAGATGGTTTCTTCGCGGTCCAGCACGGCTGCATCGGGTGTGGAAACTGCGGCCACGGTGTTCTGAGTCATGGGGGTTCCTACTTCTTGGAGATGGTGCGGCTGCGGCCACGGAACTCGGCAATGAGTTCCCCGGGTCCGGTGTCAGCGGAGGAAGGGGCGTCGGGCGAGGCCGCATAAATCTGGATGTCATAGAGGCCGCTTCGGCCAGTGCTCGCGCGGCGGTTTGCGACGGCGGTGATCACCTGGCCCTGGAATGCGGGCTTGATGAAGTTGATGTCGACGCCGGAGGCCACCGTGATGTTGGCGGCTTGCTTGGGCGTGGGGTTGGCCGGGTTGCAGGCCAGCGCGAAGGCTGTGTCACCGAAGGCGAAGATCATTCCGCCGTGGGCCATGCCGAATCCGTTGAGCATCTCCTGGCGGAGCTGCATGCGGATGGTGGCGTGGCCGTCGTCGAGCTTGAGGACCTCGATGCCCATCCATTCAGACGCGTAGTCGTTGGTCAGGATGTGGTGCGAAGCACCGGAGAGGGTTGTTTCAACCATGCGTCATTGCCTCCAGCTTTATTTACCGAATGTTCATTAGGTAATCCCAGATCGCGCCACGTGTCAAGACTGGACCCAGGACTGGACCTTGAATCGCCTGCACCTAGTAGCCTCGGAACCATGCCCGAAATTGAGCTTCCCATCATCACCGATCGACTCGTTCTGCGCCGCTTCGAAGCGGAGGACCTTGATCGCTTCCATGGCTACCAGTCCCTTCCTGAAACTGCCCGGTTTCTTTTTCGCAATGAGTTGAGCAGAACCAGGTCCATGGAAGTCCTGGGCCGGTACGCCAACTTTGAGTTCAAGCAGGAGGGCGATTGGGTGTGCCTGGCCATTGAACGCAAGGATCAGCCCGGGCTCTTGGGCGAGGTGGTGTTGAAGTGGCTGGAAGGGACCGGCCAAGGGGAGCTGGGCTGGATCCTCCACCCCGAGGCGCGCGGCCATGGGATTGCCACCGAAGCTGCTGAGGCTGTGATGAAGCTTGCCTTCGAGAAACTGGCCTTTCACCGGATCGACGCCAAGTTGGACGCACTGAACACCGGTTCTGCCGGTGTCTGCAAGCGCTTGGGCATGCGGCTGGAAGCAACCCTGGTGGATAACTGGAACTACAAAGGCCAGTGGGCTACCGAGAATATCTACGCAATGCTGGACTCGGAGTGGCGCACCCGGCATCACCCGTGGACGCGGACCATTAACTGACGGGCCAGGTTTTGTAGTGCTTCAGCTGTTCGGTCAGTTGAGGCTCAGGCAGCGGCCGGCTGAAGTAGTACCCCTGCCCGCTGGTGCAACCGATGCTCAGCAGGTAATCGGCCTGCTCTGCGCTTTCGATCCCCTCCCATACTGCGGCCAACCCGCAGGCTCGGATCAGCTGGAGGACGGCAGCCAGCAGAGCCGGCTGGGCGGGGTCGCTGCCCAAAGCCGAAAGCAGCGTCCTGTCCACCTTGACGGTGTCCACCGGCAACTGGCGCAAGTAACTGATGGAGGAGTAACCGGTGCCGAAGTCATCAATTTCCAGGCCCACTCCAAGGCGCCGCAGGCTGTTCAGCGTATAACGGTCAAGATCGTTGCCTTGGATGACGGCGCTTTCGGTCAGCTCCAGGACCAGGAGCGATGGATCCAGTCCCGCTGAAGCGAGGGCCTCGCGTACGTCTTCGATGAACTCCAAACGCTGCAGATCCGCTGCGGAAACATTGATGCGCATGCTGAAGTCGTGGCCCGCCGTGAGGGGGTCGCTGCGCCATTTTTTCAACTGCTCGACGGCGGTGCGGAGCACCCATCCGCCCAGATCGGAAATCATTCCCGTTTCCTCGGCAATGGGGATGAACTCGTCCGGCATGATGATGCCGCGGGTGGGGTGGTTCCACCGGACCAGTGCTTCAACGCCTTCAATTTCGCGAGTGTCCAGCCTGATGATGGGCTGGTAGTAGAGCACCAGTTGGGAACCGGCGATCGCTTCTTTGAGTTCGCCCACCATCTGATTCCGCATTTGCCGGGCAAGCAGCATGTCGGGTTCAAACACCTTGAGCTTGCCGCGTCCGTCCGCCTTGGACTCGTACATGGCGATGTCCGCTTCCATCATGAGCTCTTCGGCCCGCTGCCCGGGGTCGGCCATGCGGAGACCCATGCTGACGCCGCAGCGCAGATGCTGACCCTCGATCTCCATGGCACCGGACACGGCTGCGATGATCCGGCTTCCGATGGAACTTGCCTCGGCGGGGCTGACTCCCGGAAGCAGGACGGCGAATTCGTCGCCTCCCATGCGGGCCACCATGTCCTGTTCACGGACTGCCCCGCTGATTCGGGTGGCCACCGTCTCCAGGACTTTGTCGCCGATGGTGTGCCCGAGGGAATCGTTGATCGCTTTGAAACCGTCCATATCCAGCAGAAGGATTGCCGGACGTTTGTTGCCTTCCGCCCCGTTCGCTTGGGCCTCGCTGAGGGCAGTGGCGAAGGCGGAACGGTTGCTCAGGCCTGTCAGGGGATCGGTCATTGCCATGTGTTGCATGGCGAGGTGAGCTTCATTGAGCTGTTGTGTCCGGGCCTGCACCCGCTGCTCCAGCTCTTCGTAGACGATCTGCAGATCTTCGGCCAGGAGGTTGGTGCCCATGATCACGGCGTCAATTTCATCGCGGGCATCAGAGACTGGGATCCTCGTGTTCAGGTCGCCCGCGGCAAGCCTGACGATGCCCTCCAGGAGCAGCCCCAACCGGGGGTCGTTCGCGGAATACGATTCGGCGTCAGGCATGCTCACTCCCCGTGCGGCCCGCCCCGGCGCCGGACGCTCTGCCGCAGATGCTCGCGAACGGCTGCGCTGCGCTCGGGCAAGGCCGCTTGTTCGAAAAGTTTTGCTGCTTCTTCGAAAGCAACAAGGCTTTCATCAATTCGTTGGGTGGCCATCAAAGTCCGCCCATAAAGGAAATGTGCTTCGGCGGAGGTTTGCTTGGCAAGAATGGAGGAGCGGGCGCAAAGGGGTTCGAGGATCGTCAAGGCTTCCTCCATATCTCCGGCGAGGTAATTCCAATGGGCGCGGACCAAGGACATTTCCAGATGATCCCGCTCGGATCCGCCCACAATATCCGTTGCTAGCTCTGCTCTCTCAATGCAGCGAAGCGTGGCAGCGTCAGCGAGTTTTGCCTGCAGTCGCATTTCGGCTGAGGCACGGTTGAATCGTGCCCATAAATCAACGTCCTTGGAGGGTGAAAGCCTTTCGGCGGCCAGGTCGTGGTACCGGCCCCCATCAGCCACCCGGTCTGCCAGGAATGCCACGTTGCCTATCACCCAGTAACCTTTTCCTGCCGTGTCCTCATCAACGTCATCGGTAATCAAAGTTTCCAGGACAAGGCATTCCCGCCAGGCATCATCGAGCAGACGGCTCTCGGCCAGAGCGGCGATCAAGGCGCGCTGGGCGAGGACCTGCACGTAAAGGAGTTCAGGGTCCGTGGCTGCCAGTTTTGCAGCATCGGCGGCCATGGTTGCAGCTTCTGCAAGCCGGCCGAGGCCTTGGAGCCCAATGGCCACCATTGTTCCGGCTTTGGCGCCAAGCTCGGGGGAGGACGCGGTAAGGCTGTGATCATTCAGGGCGGAGGCCTGTGCCAGGTATTCCTCGATGTTTCCTTGGTCCCGGAGGCATTCGGCCTGCAAGTAACGCATGTTCCACCAAGCGGTGTCGTCGCCGGCGTCGTGGGCCAGCTCAGCGGCCTCAACAGCGAGCCTGAAGGCCTCATCAAAGTCCCGGGCCTTCCATTTGGCACGTGCATTCAGTCCGGCAACAAGGTGGGGGGCCAGGTGGGGACTTTGCATATGCCCATTATCCATGTCATTACGGAAGAAAAGCTCGTATAGTTTGCCCCGTGACTTTATTCAAGTCACGGTCAACAAATTCGCATCAGTACGAAAGGGCATAGCGGATGAAAAAATTTGCGGCAACCCTGCTCATGGCGGCGGTTCTGGCAGTCACCGGATTCGCTGCCCCGGCCAACGCCGAGCCTACGCAGGACAGCACGGCAATTGGCTGGTGGCCAAACAGCACCACCACAGGTAAGACCAACACCACCAGCATCGGTTGGTGGCCGAACTAAACATGGGGGAGTGCCTCTCGAGGCCTCATGAGCTAAATTGATGCCCCGGGCTTCTGCCCGGGGCATCAGTTTTGTTTCGTTGGATGTCGTGCATTAGTGACGCAAGCTCAAATCCTGGGTGTCCTGGATTGACAGGGCTGTCACACCGTCCTATGGCCCGCCTACCGGCAGTTCCACAGACACCGTGGTTCCGGATCCCAGCGTGGAGTCGAAGACCATGCGTCCCATGTGGCGGCTGATGATGTCGTTGGCTATGGCCAGGCCAAGACCGCTGCCGGGCACAGCCGCCGAGGTGGCGTTGGAGGCGCGGTAGAACCTGGTCAGGATGTGAGGGAGATCGTGCTCAGGGATGCCCAGCCCGTTGTCAGCAATCCGGACCAAGGCTGCGGGGCCGCCATCCTCGGAGGCTGACATGGCGCTGGTGATGCCCACCCGGCCGCCCTCGGGGGTGAACTTGATGGCGTTGGCCACAATGTTGGTGAACACCTGTTCCAGCTTGGCTTCATCAGCGGTGACTTCAATTTCTTCGGTGGCCTCGGTGAAGGACACGGACACGTGGCGCGATTCCGCCAGTGGACGGAGCGTTGCCACCACCACTTGGAGGAGTTTATCGATGTCAACGGGTTTGAGGTCCAGGTTGCTGCCGTCCTGCATGGAGACCGTGAGCATGTCCTCAATGAGTCTGCGCAGGCGATCCGAGTTCCGGGCTATGACTTCCAGCATTTTCCTGATGCCATCAGGAACCGGGCCCCCGGAACCGTCCTGGATCATGTCCAGGTAGGCGGTGATGGAGGTCAGGGGTGTCCGAAGCTCATGGTTGACGGTGGCCAGGAAGTCGGTTTTGGCCTTATCGAGTTGCCTTAGCTGGTGCAGGACCCGCTGCTGGGCGCTGATGAGGTGGCCTTGGATGAGACCGTGGGCTACGTTCCCGGCGACGTGTTGCATCAGGGCAATCTCGGGGCGGGTCCAGTTGTGAGGTTCCTGCACCGTGGACAAGAGGATGATTCCCATGGCGGAAGCGCCCTCACCAACGGGCAGGAGCACGGTGGAGACGGGGTTGAGCTCGCCGGACCACTCCCTGAGCGCCATGGCGATTCCTGAATCGGGGTCTTCCCTGTGGTCTGTCACGGCGAGGACGTCGGCGTCGGCCCACAGCCTGTTGGCGGTCTCGGTGATCACGCCTTCGCTGTCGCCCAACCTTGCGGGCAGCAGGGGAAGGCCCGGGCGGTTCCATTGCGCGCGGATGCTGGGGACGCGTTCATCGCGGAAGGTAGCGAACCACACGTGGTCCATGCCCAACGCCCGGCCGAATCCTCGAACCACGTGCTCTGCGATCAGCTGCGGGTCATTGGTTTGCCGGATCTCTGATGAGACGTTCCGCAGGCTTTCCCTCAGTGCTTCGATTTCCGCGCGGGAGCTTGCACGTTCCCGTGCACGTCCAATCAGGGTTTGAACCCGGTGGACGAGTTCCCCGGGACGCACGGGGCTGATGACGTAGTCCGCAACCCGCCAGGATTCCATTTCTTCCAGGTCAACGGATTCCTGCTCGTCAAGAAGCAGCAGCACTGGAACCCCGGGGCTACCCAGTGCATGAGTGAGGGACTTCGCTGCCACCACCACTGAAGGGCGGTGTTGTTGAAGCTGCAAAGCCATGGAGGAGGTATCTGTGGCCGGAAACACCTGGAAACCTGCAGCATCAAGCGCTGACGTGGTGGCCGCCAAACGGTCACGGTCTGAGTCCGCCACGACAGCCGAACACGAGGCTTGCTGTTCCCCGGCAACCCTCTCGCCCACTGAGCCCCTTCCGTTCCACCATTGTCTCTGCAGTAAAGCAGGATGTGGCAACACACTATCAGCGGCATCGCAGCCAATGGCCGCCCAACTGCAAATAGGCTTTTTGAGTCGTGGGACACACCTTTACTTTGGCTCGGGGATTAGTCAGCCTTGAGGGAGTGACTGTGGGGGATGCAATCCGGTTTTCCCTGCAGCTGTCCTGAATGCGCGAGGAGAATTGTGGACCACCCAGTTACACCGCAAGACCACCAAGAGGTGAGTTTCGAGCTGGAACTCGAAGAGCCCGGGATCCTGCGGCTGACCTGGCCGCGGGGTGCCCGGATCAAGGAGTCCGATGCCCAGCGGGCCATGGACAAGGTCAACGAACTCTGCGGAACCAACCGGCACCCCATGATTGTTGACATGGCCACCACGGACGACGTCACCAGGGGCGCACGATCAGTCTTTGCCAAGCCCTGCCAGGCTTCCCGGATCGCCCTGTGGGGTTCCTCCCCGGTGGACAGGGTCATTGCCAACTTCTTCCTGGGAATCATGAAGCCGCCTTGTCCTACCAAGTTCTTCACATCCGAAACGGAAGCGTTGGAGTGGCTGGTGGAGGCGTAGCGCCCCATATATTTGGAGGATGTTCTCCGCGCTCAAAAAGTACCTGTTGATCCCCCGGCTCATCAGGCTCTCCTCAGCTGCCCCCAAGGACCCGCTCACGGCCTGGGACCGCTACTGGGGCAACGTCCGTTCAACCGGTGCCACCGGCGATGTCCTGTGGGATTCGGGAAGCGCCAACGAACTGACGGGCTACCTTCCGCGCTTGAAGCAGCTGGATCCCACTCTTCCTATAGTGGATGTTGGCTGCGGCAACGGCAGCTTCACCCGGCTGTTGGCCCAACATTTCCCGCATGCGCTGGGGCTCGACTACTCCGCCAACGCAGTGGACCGCGCACGGCAGGAAGCGGCGGGAATCACGACGGCGTCATTCGCCGTGTGCGACATGACGGCACCGGACGCTGCGCGGACCGTGGCAACGGCCCTTGAAGCTGCAGGCTGGACGGGCAACGCGAACGTTTTCATTCGTGGCGTTCTGCACGTATTGGACCGCAGCGGCCAGGCCGCTTTGGCCGCAAACCTGGTACCCGTCGTCGGGAGCCGCGGTGGCGTTTTCCTGGCCGAGACCAACTTCCCGGGCACGCCCGTGGACTACGTCAGTCACCTCGGGGCCACACGCAAGTCCATTCCCGCGCCGCTTGAAGGGGCCATCCGCGGACTGCCCATGCCTGGGCGTTTCGGAGCCGTGCAACGGGCCAGAGCCTTCCCGACGGCGGATTGGAACCTTGTTGAGGAAGGCTCAACGAGCATAGAAACCCGGCCGTTGAGCAATCCGTCGTCCCCGGACCTCATCCCGGGCTATTACGCGCTGCTCCGCACTCGCCAAAGCTGAGAGTTTTTGTACAGCTGATGCCCTTAACGGGGCTCCATAAGGGCATCAGCTGTACAAAAACTCCTACTTGAGGCCGGCGCCGGGGAGCAGTTCCGTAGCGCCGAGGGAATCGGCAATGAACGCGTAGTCCCATGCCCGCTCGCGCCATTGCACGTACCGGCCCGATGCTCCGCCGTGGCCACCATCCATTTCGATCTTCATAACGATCGGCTCGGAACCTGTGGATGCGGAGCGCAGCGCCTGAACCCACTTGGCAGGCTCCACGTACAGCACCCTGGTGTCATTGAAAGACGTCACAGCAGCGATCTTGGGGTAGGCCGCCGCCTTCACATTCTCGTACGGAGTGTAGGACTTCATATAGGCGTAGGCCTCAGGGTCCGTGATGGGGTTGCCCCACTCCTCCCATTCCAAGGCGGACAGCGGAAGCTCGGGATCCAGGATGGTGGTCAGAGCATCCACAAACGGCACCTGCGCCACCACGGCAGCGTACTTTTCCGGCGCCATGTTGGCCACGGCCCCCATCAACAGGCCGCCGGCCGAGCCGCCCATGGCAGCAATCCGCGAAGGATCAACCCAGCCCGAGCCTGCCAACCAGTCCGTTGCTGCAATGAAGTCCGTGAAGGTGTTCTTCTTGGTGAGTTTCTTGCCGTCTTCGTACCAGGTGCGTCCCAGTTCCCCACCGCCACGGATGTGGGCGATGACCATCACGATTCCGCGGTCCAGGAGGGACAAACGCGCCACGCCGAAACCCGGATCCATGCTCATTTCGTAGGAGCCGTAGCCGTAGACCAGCCCGGCAGCTGTGCCGTCCTGCGCCACCGAAGCGTGACGCAGCACTGACAGCGGGACCCGGGTGCCGTCGTCGGCCGTTGCCCATTCGCGGGTGGCCACGTAATCAGCTGCCGAGTACCCGCCAAGTACCGGGCTTTCCTTGCGGAGCAGCAATTCACCCCGGGGCAGTTCGGCAGTAGGCAGGACGAAGTCGTACACGCGCGACGGCGTGAAGTACGAGGTATAGCCAATGCGGATCACGGGTGCTTCATAGTCAGAGCCGGAAACCCCTGCGGTGTAGAGCTCTTCAGCGAACTCCGGCTCCACAGGGGCGCCTTGAGCCGCTGTGCCCAAACCCCGCAGCGGGAGTACCTGAACACGCTCAATGGTGTCCTTGCGGACGGACACCACCACATGGGTGGACGTGACGCCCGCGCCGTTGACGCGTACTTCGCGGGAATGCCCGACGACGGTCCGCCAGTTCTGCTCGGACAGCGGCTTGGTAAGTTCCTCCGGGTCCACCAGGCTCACCATGGAGTTGACGGCGTCCTTGTTGTGCGTGAGGAGCAGTGTTTCCTTGCCCTCGAGCAGGAAAGGCTCGGCCTCGTAGAGCACGTGGTGGGAGCGCGGGATGACCATACTGAGGCCGGCGTCGTAGTTGTCGAAGCGGAGCAGCCGCGTCTCGCTGAACTCGGAGCATCCGATGCTCAGCACCAAGTGGCGACGGTCCGAGGAGAGATCGAAGCCGAGCCACATGGCGACGTCGTCCTCCTGGTAGATCACTTCGTCCTCAGCCACAGGGGTGCCCAGCACGTGGGCCTTCACCTGGTAGGGCCGCCACGAATCATCCACCACCGTGTAGAAGAGCCTGGTGCCGTCCGGGGAGAAGGCCACCCCGTAGAAGATGTCCTCAATGACATCCGGGAGGAGCTCACCGGTGCGCAGATCCTTGATCCGCAAGGTGAAGCGCTCGTCACCGGAGTTGTCCACTGCATAGGCGTAAAGGTTGCCGTCAACAGTCACGGCAGCGCCGCCCACGCTGAAGAACGGCTTGCCCTCTGCTTCGATGTTGCCGTCCAGGAGCACCTGCTCGCCGGGAAGCCCGACGCCCGCTTCAACAGCCGGGGGAGTCCAGTCCGCCACGGGATCACCGGTGTTGTTGGCCAGGACACGGCACTGGATGCTGTACTCCTTGCCCTCCACCGAACGGCTGTAATACCACCAGCCGTCCTTTCGGCTGGGCACGGACAGATCAGTCTCCTGCGTGCGGCCCTTGATCTCCTGGAACATGGCTTCACGGAGCGGTTCCTGGTGTGCCGTGACCGCCTCCTGGTAGGCGTTCTCCGCCTTGAGGTGCTCCACTACCTCCGAAGATTCTTTGTCCCTGAGCCACTCATAGTTGTCCACAAAAACATCGCCGTGATGCTCGCGGCGGACAGGTATCTGCTTGGCGACAGGAGGCTGGATTGTTGATTCCCTGGCAGAGGCTGGCGCGGAAGAAGTGTGGCTCATGTGGCCACTCTATAGACGGGCTCTGACACAGAACCAGCAATTTCGCTCAGAGCCGCCGGAGCGTGTGCAAGCTGCGGAATTAGTCCATGTTGTGGACACAACACCTGGTCCGGCGTCATGACTTGCGCAGTAGGTCCACTGCACATATGCGAGCACAATTTTCGCCCCGTTCCCGGATATTGGAGATTCAGATGGTTCCGCTTTACGCGCATAGTGTTCAGACCGGCAGGAGGAGTCGCCTTCAGGCAAGGCGACATCCAGTCTCCTTGCGTCGTTCCCACGTAGACCTCGAAGTCATCATCCCGGCCTATAACGAGGCGGCAAGGATCTCCAACACACTGACTCAAACAGTGGACTTCCTGGCAGTACAACCATGGACGTCGCGCATTGTTGTGGTGGATAACGGCAGCGTGGATGACACCGCAGCGGTTGTTCACCGGATCTCCCGGGAAAAGGGAGACGCTGTGCCGATCTCCCTGGTGGGATGTTCGCGTCGGGGCAAAGGGGCCGCTGTTCGCCGTGGACTCCTGAGCGGCACGTCCAAGTACACAGGTTTCTTTGACGCAGACCTCGCTACGCCCCTGGAGACGCTCACTGAAACCATGTCCCGCCTGGCAGGCGGGGCAGCGGCGGTGATCGCATCCCGTCATGCCCCAGGATCCACCTTTGTTGTGCCCCAACACATCGGACGACGAATGGGTGGCACGGCGTTCAGGGTTCTCACCAAATCCAAGGTCAAGGGCATTCAGGACACCCAATGCGGCTTCAAGTTTTTTGAACGGGACGCCCTCACAGCTGCCATGGTGCAGTGCCGCAGCACCGGTTTCGCCTTCGATGTTGAGTTGCTCCTTCGGCTGCAGGACAACCACGCCAGCATTGTGGAGTTGCCTGTGGCATGGACCGATGGCGCCGAGTCCACGTTCCGTCCTTTCCAGGACGGAGTGGCCAGCTTCGCATCGGTGATTCAACTCCAGAAAGCAGCATCATGACTGACGCCGCAATTGACATGAATTCTCCCGCCAGGCTCGCCGGCAAGCACGTACTGGTTCTCAACTGGCGGGACGTCCGGCATTCACAAGCCGGCGGTGCCGAGCAGTACATGCATGAGATTTCACGCAGGTGGGTCAACAACGGGGTTCGTGTCACGTGGTTTACAGGCCGCGACGCCGGTCAGGCGGCTGAGGAGGTCATTGACGGCATCCGCATCCTGCGCAGCGGCGGAACCCTCTCCATCTACGGGCAGGCCGCACTGAGGCTCCTGCGCACCAACGGGCAGTTCGACGCCGTGGTGGATTGCCAAAACGGAATCCCGTTCTTCTCTCCGCTGTTCGTGCGCGGGAATATCCCCATCGTCCAGCTGGTGCACCATGTTCACCAGGATCAGTTCCGCACCCGGTTCTCCCCTCCCATGGCCGCCGTGGGCCGTTTTCTCGAGAGCAGCGGAGCCAAGACGGTATACGGGCAGCGGGCAATGGTGGCGGTATCGCCTTCCACCCGGAGGGAATTGCGGTAGCTCGGGTTCGCGGCCCCCATCCATGTGGTGCCCAACGGAACCATTGACATCCCGCCCACTGTTGCCACCAGGGCAACTGAACCAACCATCGCCGTCGTGAGCCGCTTGGTGCCCCACAAGAGATTGGACCTGCTCCTGGGCCAGTTTGCTGTTGCGGCGCGGAAGCTTCCCAACCTGCGCATGGACATCGTCGGGGACGGCCCTGAACGGGCCCGGCTACAGCAACTGGCCATGGACCTTGGATTGGACCACGCAGTGACTTTTCATGGGTACCAACCAAACCAGGTGCGGGATTCCTTGCTGAGTCGCGCGTGGATGACAGCGTCCACGTCCGCCTCAGAAGGCTGGGGTTGTTCAGTTATTGAAGCCGCAGCGTGGGGAGTGCCGTGCCTGGCCTTGCGGGTGCCCGGCATTCGGGATTCCGTGGTGGATGGCCGTACCGGATGGCTGGTGGACAGCCCCACGGAATTGGGGGGTGCAATAGCTGATGCAATCGAGGAGCTCGCTGCACCCGAGGCTGCCATCATCGTCTCAGGCGAGTGCCGCGAATGGGCCCGTTGCTTCACCTGGGACCGCAGCACCAAGCTGCTCACGGGCGTGATCCTGGAAGAAACCGTGATGCGACGGGACGGGGGAGATCCCCGGTCCTGCCACTCGGATTTGTCAACGTTGGTCCAGTTCGAAATACCGGCCCGGCTTGAGGATTCCGCGTTTGATTTCACCACAGCGCTGAGGCCAACGGACGAGTATGCGCTGGCTGACGGTCACGTTTCCATCCTCATGAAGGGCCGCGATGAGTTCGAGGCCTTTTCCGCCATGAAGAGCATCGGAGTGGCTTCGGCGGAGATCCACTCCGCAGGACGCATCACACTGCTTGCCGGACCCGGGAGCGTCTTCGCACCGGCTGATGCCCTTGACGGACCGCAACGGTAGTTACTCAGTGGTCGTCATAGAACAGTCAGTAACCCCCGAAGAGACCCGGAGACCCAGAGCCGATGGCAGGAAAGGTACGCCGGATCAAGACGTCAATATAGCTCAAAACAGTGGCTTCCTGGCTGTGTGTGCCGGGCTGGTAGGCGTGGTGAGCTACGCCTGCTCCCTGCTCATGGCCAACATGCTGGACACCGCGGACTACACACAATTCGCGGCCGCCGCCATGATCCTTGGCGTGGTGGGAATCGTTGCCAACGCCCTGGTACCGCTTCCGCTCTCCCATGTGGTTGCCGTGCAACCGCAGGGGTCCAATGAGCGGCAGAATGGCTTGGCCTTCTCGGTCTTTGTCTCTTGTTTGGCTGGACTGGCCGCCGCCATCATCACAGGCAGCGTGACGCTTGCCATCGCCACACCTGATCTGGCCGCAATTGTAGCTCTGGCCTCTTTTGTTATTTTCCTGGTGAATGCCCCTGCCGGCTGGCTTCAAGGCGAGTTGCGCTTCACCTGGTACGCCATGTCCACCATGGGCGAAGTAGTTCTGCGTTTGATTTTCAGCCTGCTGGTCATCGTCATGGCCTGGGGTGCTGGAGGAGCGGTCCTGGGCTTCGTGGTAGGTTGCCTGGCCCCGCTGGTGGTGCCGTGGCGGTTCTACCGGGACCTCCGCTGGAGGCCCCGGGTTCTGCAACAGAAGTGGCGATGGGCTGAAACCAGTGACATCGCGTCTGTTTTGTGTGTGGTCTCCGTACTGGTGGGACTTGACGTGGTGGTGGTCGGCTTCCTGGATGGCGGTTCAGTGGACGCAGCGGGATTCCAAGCGCTCGCAACCATCGCCAAAGGCCCCGTATATGTAGCTGCGGGCACGGCATTGGTGGCATTTCCGCTTTTGCGGACTCCCGGCGTGAAGGTGGGCGAGGTGGTGGGCGCCTCCTTTGCCTCCTTTGGGCAGCTTGTTGTGGTGGCCTTCGCCATCATCGCTACAGCACCACCCCTGATGTCCGGGCTGATTGTTCCGCAGAAATACCACGGCTCACTTGACCTCCTGCCATGGCTGGCGGCTTCCGGTCTCGGCTATGCCGTGCTGATGGTGCTTTCCACCATCCTCCTTGCCATGCGGGCCTACCGCCGCTGCCAACTTGGTCTGGCCTGCGCCTGCCTCCTGGTTATCGGCGGGCTGTGGATGGGGTGGCAGCTGAACGCTGTCACGGGAATGGCCATTGGTTCGGCCGTTGGCGCCCTTGCAGCTGGTGTGGTCCTGTCAGTTTTGGCGTGGCCTGTCCTGGCAACGGCCCGCCCAGGACGCAGTGCCGGCGAGTTCGTTGTGCTGGCATGCATCCTGATGGTGGTCCTCGCAGTCACGGCACAACTGCAGCCCTTGATCTGGTTTGCAGTGGCGGCCGTGAGCGGCATTGCGGTGCTCGCCCACCAGCGCGGCCTCCTGCCGCACAGGAATGACTTCAGGATTTCCCGACGACGCCAGGTTGGCAGGCGCAGTAAAGCCTCCGGCCGTCGAGCCAAGACGGCAGTGCCGTCCCCTGGCCCTGTGCTTGCGTCCCATGGTGCTGTGATCCCTTGGATACGCTGGGCGTTCTCGAGCAACCTGACCGCATTCATCGCTGTGGTTGCCGCCGGGTTCGCCGTTAGGGCTCTCGGCCTTGAGCGGGGTTTTGAGCTGTGGGTGGACGAAATGTTGTACGTCCGGCTAGGCGAATCCGTGGCTGCGGGCGAGTTCCCAACGTTGCCTGATGGCCCGTTCTTCCTGCACCCCCCGGGATACTTCCTCCTGGAAGCCGGGGTGGTGAAGATCTTTGGAATCACCGGTGAAATCATTGAAGTGACGCTTCAGTTGCGTTGGCTCAATGCGGTGATGGGTGCTGTGACGGTGGGGCTCGGCTTCCTGCTGGTGAGGAAACTTGCCACCCCTGCTGCAGCGTGGCTGACCGCGGTGCTGTTGGCGTTCGAGCCGTTCATCTTGAGGAATAACAGCCATGCCTTCCTGGAAACAACGGCCATGGTGCCGGGGTTGGCCGGGTTGCTGCTTCTGGTCCCGTCCGGGCATGTTCATCACAAGAGGTATTCCTTTATGAGGGTTGCCACCGCAGGGCTGCTGTTGGGGTATTCCATTCTCTGCAAGGACTTTTTCTTCATTTGTACCGTGGCCCCGGTGGTGGCTGCGATGGTGTGGAAGAAGACGTTCCCTTGGCGGAGTGGACTGGTGGTTACCGGCTTCGGCTTCTTGCCGTACGTCGTCTACTTGTTAGTGGTGGCTGCGCATGGTCACTTTCCAAGTTGGGTGTGGGCAAAAAGCAACGGCTTGGTGCGTATGTCCGGCGTGGAGAAGTCCACGGGTTTTACCTCCGAGGGTTCGCCGAGCATCGTTTCCAGGCTCATCGAACAGAGCGGACACTTTGGGACCAGTTACTTCCTGCTGGGTCTATGCCCGGTGGTTGGCGTGCTTTTGTGCTTCAGCAACCACGCTGGCCGGCGCCTCATTGGCTTGGCAGGTGCAGCCCTTGGCGCAGCAGGCCTTTACAGCGCGGTGTTCGGCACGTTCGAGGAACAGTACGGTTACGGCGTGATGGTGGCCGGAGCCATATGTTCGGTGCTGGTGGTGGTGGAAATCCGGGAAAGATACCCCAGAACCCGCAACACCCTGACTGTGATCACGGTCTGCTACGTCGTGTTGACCGTTATTTTGGGGCTGCGCACAGCCGTCGCAGTGGATAACGGCTTTGTCAGGGCTAATGACTGGGTGCGGGATAACCTCCCCGCCGATGCCAGGATCAGCGTCACCAACAGCACTGGTCATTTTGCCTATATGCATGATTCCCGGTTTGGGATATGGCCTTCCGCGCCGTTGATGCAACAGAACGGTGTCAGCTACATCCTGACGCAGTCCAAACCCACCAGCCAAGGATACGGCTACGCAAACCCCACCATGCTGGCTTGGCTGAAGGACCACGCGACCCCCGTGGTCACAACGCCGGGCCTCACTAACGGTGAAACCACTATCTGGCACGTGGACCCGGTTGCCCTGGATGCAGCAGCGGCGGCCGGCATTGGCGAGCCTTCAAAAGAGTTCGGGACGGAAAAATAGACATGAGAGTTTTGCATTTGGGCTTTGAGGATCCCCGCATGCCCGGAGCGGGCGGCGGATCTGTGAGGACACACGAAATCAACCGCCGCTTGGCGGCAGCAGGTTTTGACATCACAGTGCTGACCACCAGATACCCGGGGTGGCAGGAACGCGTGGAGGACGGCGTTCGGTACGTCCCCATCGGTTGGGGACAGGGCAGCAATCGACTCTCGAGGTTGTTGGCTTATATTGCACGGCTGCCGTTCGAGGTACGTCGGCATGGGTCAACAGATTTGGTGGTGGAGGATTTCTTCGCCCCTTTTTCCACCATGGCCGCGCCCCTCTGGACCAAACGTCCAACTATTGGAGTGGTGCAGTGGCTTCATGCCAGGGACAAGGCCCGGCAGTACAAGCTGCCGCTTCATTGGATAGAACGGTGGGGTGTCAGAAGACACCACAGGCTCATCACAGTTTCCCAAGGCATCAGTGATCGTTTGACTCAACTGAATCCGGCCCTTCACCTGGACCTGATCGGCAATGGTGTGGATCCCGGCATATGGGAAACCCAACCCAGGGCCGGGAACGATGTCCTCTTCGTAGGACGCCTGGAGTACGGACACAAGGGTTTGGACCTCCTTTTGGAAGCTTGGGCCTTGTGCTGCGACCGTGTGGAGGGCAATTTGCTGATCGCCGGTACAGGCCAGGACGAAGATAAGCTTCGTTCGGCCATCCACACGGCGGGACTTTCCGGGCGCGTGAAAATGCTTGGATGGCTTTCGGGGGAGCAGAAGCACCAGGCAATCGCCGATGCCCGCCTTTTAGTGGTGCCCTCACGGCACGAAACATTCGGGTTGGTAGCCATTGATGCCATGGGAGCGGGCACACCTGTCATAGCTTTTGACATTCCCTGCCTCAGGGAAATCGTTCCCAAGGGCACTGGATGGCTTGTGAAGGCCTTCGATGTCCGGGCAATGGCCGAGGAAATTGCTCTTCGCTACGAGCAACCGGATTTGGGTCAGGTTGCTGAGCAAGGACGGGAGTTCGCCGCCCTTTACAACTGGGATTCCCTCGCCGGTATGCAGGCGGAGGCCTACAACACCGCACTTGCTGAACTCCACGATCCCAAGATTGCGCGGCAAAAAGCCGCCTACCCCGGAAGGGCTTGAAATGCAGCCCCAATCAAGAATCGAAAAGTCCATGGCCGGTGGCGCGCCCTGGCTGTTCCTCTCGCCCCACCTCGATGATGCAGTGCTCTCCTGCGGCGCGCTCATTGAAGCGCAGGCGCAGGGCCGTGAAATCATCGTGGCCACAGTCTTTACTGAAGCCAACACCACTTCCTCTACGCGGGCAGCCCGTTCGTTCATGCGCCAATGCACTATCCCTGACGCAGGCGAACTTTTTGCGGCCAGACGCGCGGAGGACCGTGCGGTGCTTCACGACATGGGCGTCCAATCCATCCATCTGGGCGAAGTCGATGCGCTGTTTCGACGCCGGCAAAGGCCCGCGCTGCTGGGCAGCAGCGCGTGGGACAGGCTTCTCCCGGAGCTCACGCACCGTTATCCCACCTATCGGTTCGATATCGCGTTGGGACGAATCTCCCGGGGTGATCAGGGTCTTATCCGCCAGCTCCGGAGCAGCGTTGCCCAACTGATGGCTCACACTAAGGCGGAGCTGCTCTTTTGCCCGGCGGGAGTGGGTAAACATGTGGACCATCTCATTATCCGCGAGTTGGGACAGAGCCATCCCGGCCATGTGGTGATGTACTCGGATTTTCCCTACAACCTTGCCGCGGGGCCGGATGAGCCGCATACCTCCGGGATGGGGTTTGTCCCTTGGACGTGGGACTCCGGAATGGAGGGCAAACCACGCCGAATCAGGCAATACGCTTCGCAGGCCGATGCCCTGTTTCCTGGCGGTGAGATTCCACTGAAGCCGGAAACGTACTTTGTGCCTGGACATGCTCATGACGGGCGCATGATGACTTCGCGGACGTTGCCGGGCACATAGCAGATGGTCCGATCACGAACGTGGTCGCCACCAACAACAGGGCGTGTGCAGCCGGAAATATCTTCGTCGCACCCGGCACCGGCAACATCAACCAGAACAACACCATTCAGACAGGAACATGCTGACTCTGGCCAAGAACGTTGCTTGCGAAGCCCTTGTCACCTAGCCATGGTCCGCGTCACGTCAATCTGAGCGGTGGGCACCGGCCAGCGAAACCCGGTTCCGGCCGGAGGCCTTGGCTGCGTAGAGGGCCAGATCAGCTTCGCGCAACAGTTGCTCGGTTCCTGCGCGGTGACCGTCCGTGAAGGCGGAGATGCCCGCACTGATGGTCAGGACGCCGTCGGGATCGCCCAGATGTTCAATCCTCAAGTCCTGGACAGCAGATCGGACACGTTCCATTACCAACCGTGCGCCGTCGGCTTGCTGATCGCGCAGGACCAGCAGGAACTCTTCGCCGCCAAACCTGTAGACGCCATCGGTCTTCCGGACCTGGCCGGCCAACGTGGTGGCTATTGCAAGCAGCGCGGCGTCCCCCGCCTGGTGGCCGTAGATGTCGTTATAGCTTTTGAAATTGTCCACATCCACCATGGCGAGGCAGTATTCGTGGTCCTTGCCGGTGTGCAGCTTGCCGAGGTCCTCCGCCAACTTCAACCGGTTGTGCAGCTTGGTCAGGGGGTCAGTGCGTGCTTGCTCGGTCAGCGCAGAGCGGTACCGGGCCAGGTCTGCGTGCAGGGAGGTAATCCGCTGGGCTGCCAGGAGCCTGATGTGCAGGCTGAAGGGGTCTAGGGGTTTGGTGACGTAGTCATCTGCTCCGGCTTCCATTCCGGCCAGCACGTCTTCGCGCGAACCGTGGGAGGTCACCAGAATCACGTAGGTATAGCTGTCCTCTTCGCCTGCACGGATAGCCCGGCAAAGGTCCAGCCCGTTGAGGCCGGGCATCATCAGATCGGTCACCACCGCTTCGGGACTGTGCTCCTTGTAGAGCTGCCACGCGGAGTCGCCGTCCACTGCCACAATGCACTCGTGACCGGACTGCTCCACGGCGGCCTTGGTGATCATCCTGGAAATTTGGTCGTCGTCCGCGATCAGGATTTTCATGATGATCCCCGCACTGATGATCCCCGCACTGGTGCCCCCGTGAGTGAGTGTTCAAGTGCTTCGTCCACACGAGCCAGTTCAGCGTGCAACTGCTCCAGCAACACCGGTCCTTTCTCTTCAAGTTCCTTTCCCTCACGGTGTCCGAGCAATTCCAGTTCCTTGCACAGGGCCGCAGCTCCCGAGGCTCCGATGTTTCCTGAGGCACCGGCCAGCTTGTGCGCTGCAGCTTCCAAAGTTGCGGCGTCTCCGGTGTCCAGCGCCGAGCGCATCGCCGCCAAGGCGCCTTGGGAATCCTGCCGGAACGCCTTGACGGCTTCAGGCAACAAACCCAGGCCGTCGGAGGGGCCCAACTGGCGCAGGATCTCCAATCGCTCCGGGTCAAGGACAACAGAGTTCGACGGCGGTGCTTCCGCCGCGCTCGCAGGGGCCCGCCCCGCGTCTTCCGCAGCAACAGCGCCAACCCGGCCATCCGCCGTCGGGGTCTGTTCCTGCGGCACCCAACGTGAGAGGACCTCAGCGAGGGTGGCAAGATCCACGGGCTTACTGATGTAGTCGTCCATCCCGGCGGCGAAGCAGCGCTCGCGGTCCTCGTCCAGTGCCCCGGCGGTCATGGCGATGATTGGGATGCGGGCGGAGTGGTCCTTGCTGGCACGGATGGCGCGGGTGGCGTCGAAGCCGTCCATGACGGGCATGTGACAGTCCATGAGCACCGCTGCGTAGTTTCCGGAGAGAGCGGCGGAGACGGCTTGTTCCCCGTCCTCCACTATGTGTACGTCATAGCCGAGACGGTTGGCCATTCCGCGGGCCACCAGTTGGTTCACTTCGTTGTCTTCGGCCACCAGAAGCTTCCCTAGCCGTGGCGCGGGATCCGATGATTCGAAAGACGGTTCAGCACCGCTGAGTACCGGCGGGGCGGGGGCACCGGCGGTCTTGGTGGCCAGGACACGTAAGAGCCGGTTGTAGAGCTCGGAGCTCCGGACGGGTTTGGTGAGGTACTCGCGGATTCCGGCAGAGGTGAGGTCGCTTCTTTCCACCTGCATGGTGGAGGTCAGCAAAATGATTCCCGGGCCCCCGGAGCCGCTGGCGTCATTTTTGATGTTGCGGGCAAGTTGCAGTCCGTCGGTGTCGGGCATGCACATGTCCACCACGGCGATCTCGTACGGGTGGCTGGTCAGGGCCGCGGCACGGTATTCGTCCAGGGCGGAGGCGGCGTCGGCAACCGAAAGGGGAAGCATGCCCCAACTGGCCAATTGTGTTTCCAGGACCAGGCGGTTGGTGGCGTTGTCGTCCACCACCAGCACCCTGCGTCCGGTCAGCGAGGCAGGCAAGGTTTCCGTGGCGGAGTCGGCAGGGCCAAGTGGCAGTTCAAGGTCAAACCAGAACCGGCTGCCCACACCGGGCTCACTGTCCAGGCCGATTTTGCCGCCCATGACTTCCGTGAGGCGCCGGGAGATGGCCAGTCCCAGTCCGGTCCCTCCGTAGCGGCGGGTAGTGGAGGCATCGGCTTGGGCGAACGATTCGAAGAGCCGCTGATGGTTTTGGGCGCTGATGCCAATGCCGGTGTCCCTGACTTCGAAGCGCAATGAGGCGTTGTGAGGGTCTTGGGCAAGGACGGAGACTTGGACTTCCACTTCGCCGGCGGGGGTGAATTTCACGGCGTTGGATGACAGGTTCAGGAGGATCTGCCGGATACGGCCGGAATCGCCCATCAGACGGGCCGGAACGTCCGGGTGGCAGTAGGAGATGAGCTCCAGGTTTTTCCCTTGCGCAGCTTCCACCACCAGTCCGGCTACTTCTTCCACCAAGGCCCGGGGATCGAAGACGTTGATGTCCAGATCCACTTTTCCGGCTTCCAGCTTGGAGAAGTCAAGGATGTCGTTGATGAGGGTCAGCAGGACTTCACCGGCGCCTTTGACTCCTTGGGCGTATTGCCGTTGCCCTTCGCTGAGGGGAGTGTCCATCATGAGCGAGGTCAGGCCGATCACCGCGTTCAGCGGTGTCCGGATCTCATGACTCATGGTGGCCAGGAACTCGGACTTGAGGCGGCTGGCCTCCAAGGCTGCTTCGCGGGCCGTGAGGAGTTCCTTCTCGGCAGCTTTACGTTCGGTGATGTCCCGGGAGATGGTGGCCACACCGCTGATGCCGGATTCACCCCTCACCGGGGACAAGGTGACGGACACAGGAATGATCTCGCCATCGCTGCGTCGGCGTTGACTTTCATAGTTCTGCACCGCACCGCTTTGTGCCGTGCTCTGCAAAGCGGCTCGTTCGTTCTCCAGCAGGTCCTGCGGAACGAAGAAATCGCCTTTCCTGCCCAGTGCTTCAGAGGCTGGATACCCGAAGATGCGCTCAGCACCGGGGTTCCAACTGGTGATCACGCCATCTGAGGTTTCGCCGATGATGGCGTCCCCGGAGGAGTTCACAATGGCCCCCATGCCCTGAAGCTCGGCGGTGCGTTCGGCCACTTTGGATTCAAGATCGCGGGTTAGCGTTACATTCTCGACGACGATCAGCACCTGCCGCACGATCACGAAAACAATCACGGCAAGCCCGGTGATCAGGAGAATGCGGTCCTCCCCGATGGGGCGGGTCCGGGAAAAGAACACTGCGCTGAACACGGGCAGGTAGGGGAGCAGCTCAAGGGCAGCTGCGTAAGCCCGCCCGTCCTTCTGCGTGGTGCCTGCCTCCGGAAGCAGGGGGCTCAGACCCACCAGGAGGAAGGCAAGTACCCATCCCAGGGCCAACGGAGATCCCGTGACTCCCGTAATGCCCTGCAGCGTGAAGCTCATGTACGCGAGGTCTGTGGTGGCAAGAATCCAGAAGCCCGCTCCCAGGATCAGCCAGGGCAGTCGTCGGCCCCGGGCTGCCCGCATGGTCAGGATGATCACCACGGAGACCATGAAGACGTCGGCGATGGGATAGGCCATCTGCGTTGCATGGGCAAAGGCGTCCTGATCTGTGGCCTCTGCCAAAGGACCCAGCACCGAGCTCCACACAATGAAGAAAGTGGAGCTTGCCACCACTCCGGCGTCCAAAATGGTGCGGCGCAAGGGAATGCGCCGCCCTTGACCTTTCAACAGCAGGACCAGGCCGATGGAAGTGGGCAGCGCGTACCAGACGAAGCCAATGTCCGCGAAGGACGGGAACGGGTACTGATGGTCCAAGCTGATGCCGTTGATGGTCCACACTATTTGCCCGGCGCTCCAGATGGCCAGCCCGGCCACAATGAACCAGCGGCCGGGATTGCTGTCCCGGCGTTTACGGGCAGCAAGGGTGTGGGTGGTCAGCGCGGTGAGCGCAGCCAGAAGGATTGCCAGGTCGCCGGCGAGTTGCGCCGTCGTGGTCCCCGCACCGCTCGCCAGACCATAGACCAGCAAAACCATGCAGACGGCAACCGGCACCAAAAAGAGCGGCAAAACCTGCCGCAGTTTTGAGCGCATGGGAAGAACCCCGTGCTTCACTCCTGCCACTGAACCCCCGCCTTAGAAAGTGGCCCCACCAAAAGCGAACAACGCCTCTAACCCTGCGCTGAGGAGAGCATACGCCGAAAAAGGCTCCATGAGGGGTAGATCACACACTATGAACCGCCATGGACCAAGTGTGGTGTTCAATAAAGCGGCGGCGGCTTCGCTCCTATAGTTGTTGTTGGTTGATGTCAGGACGGCGCGGAAGTGTCAGGAAGGCCAATGGTGCTTGCTCGGCAGTTCTCCACAGGATGGCTCAAGGCGTTATTCACGGCGTACTTGATTGCCCTCGCATTTGTTGTCTTCCTGCCCGCGCGCGAAGCCAGCACCGTGACGGGCTTCGTGGGCGTGATTGCCGGCTGGCTTGCCCTGCTGGGCATTCCCTTCGATGCGGCCGGGGTTGCCGTGGAGTTCATCGCCAACATCGTCATGTTCGTACCTTTTGGGGTGTTGGTCCGGCTGCTGAAACCAACGCTGTGGAATTGGTGGCCGCTAGCCCTTCTCGCCGCGGCGTCTTCAGGGACCATTGAAGTTATCCAACTGCTGGTACCTGGCAGGGTGACCGCTCTGTCAGACGTTCTCGCCAACACCTTGGGAGCTTTGGCGGGCCTGGCAGCAGCCAAGAAGCTCACGGCCGTTCTGCGCTAGAAACCTTCGCGAACGGGCCTGGCCCTTTTGACTGCAGCGGCTGTTGCCGTGCATCCCGGGTATCGTAACGTCGGCTCACAATGAGTGAAAAAAGAGCATGAGTTCCAAGCCGGCAAAAGCCGCCACCCGTCGTCGCCCGCTGCGCTCACCATGGATTCACCTTCTGCTCGCCCTCACGGTGGTGTCCCTCGTTCAAGGTTTCCTGGTGAAGGTGTACACCGTGCCTTCGGGGTCCATGGAGCAGACGCTGAACGTAGGTGACCGGCTGCTGGTCAACCGCACCGCTTACACGGGAACAGCCCCGGAACACGGTGACGTAGTAGTTTTCAAAAAACCAACGCAATGGGGGCCCGCACCCAAGCATGGTGTCCTTCGCACCAGTGTGGGCTTCTTTGGTGAGCTCACCGGAATTGGCCCCGCCAACACCGAATATCTGGTGAAACGGGTAGTGGGCCTGCCCGGGGACACCGTGGAATGCTGCGGAGTTACCGGCCAGGTGATAGTCAACAGCGCAGCCGTCGCGGAACCATACGTCTTCCAGGACTTGGCGTTCATCAGCGGCACAACGGATTGCTCGACGCCGGTAAGGTCACCGCGTTGCTTCGGGCCGATCCTCCTTGGTGAGGATCAATACCTGCTGATGGGCGATCACCGCTCCGACTCACAGGATTCCGTCACTGCCTGCCGCAACGAGGGGTCACCAGCGGGCTGCGCCAAAACAGTTGGCCGGGGAGACATTATTGGCCGCGTGGACGGGTTCGTGCTCCCACTGAGCAAATGGGGGCTGAGAACACCTCTTTAGCGGGTGAGGGCAGCAACGTACGTGCCCAACTGATCCGTGGAAAGTGCCGCTGCCACGTCAGCAATCGCAGCTGTGTCCGCCAGGACAATCGACTGCCCGTCCGTTGAGGTGCCCGTGCCAAGGGTAGGCAGGGTAAACATGACAGTGTCCTGGGCACGCACGTCCTTCAGGGAGAGGGCCAGATTGCCGATTGCCGCAGCATCGAAGGTCTCGTCCACGCCCACAAAAGGGGACACGGCCGAGACCATGTTGCTGATAGTCACCGGATTGGTCAGGGTTTCTCGGGCAATGATCTTGCCAATCACGGCTTGGAGGTAGGTCTGCTGGTTCTTGACCCGTTGGTAGTCGCCATCACTGAACGCCCAGCGCTCTCGGACAAAGGCGAGGGCTTGATCTCCATCGAGGGTGTGCTTGCCGGCCTTGTAGACCTGTCCGGCCGTGGGTCCTGAGCTTGGCGCGAAGGGAACCCGGACGTCAACCTCAACACCGCCAAGGGCATCAGTGAGGCCTTTGAAGCCCTCGAAGTCGATCATGGCCACGTGGTCGATGCGCTGGTCAAAGAGCGATTCCACGGTCTGCACCATCAGAGGGACCCCGCCGTAGGCAAGCGCGGAGTTGATCTTTGATTCACCCTTTCCTGGAATGTCCATCCACAGATCCCGCATCAGGGATATTGAGTAGACTTCTTTCCTGTCTGCGGGAATGTGCACCAACATCAAGGTGTCCGCGCGCTGGTCACTTGATGCATTGGCTTCCACTTCCAGCTGGGCGCCGCGGCTATCGCTGCCCATCACAAGAATGTTCATTGCCGTGTTGTTTTCGGCTTTCTGCGGGCGTGTGGATTCTTCGGGAAATGCGTTCTCGATTGTGGTGGAACCGGCGTTGAAGGTTTGCACCAGATTGAACACGTACGCCCCGGCAATGAGGCCAACCACAAGAACTGCAGCCGCGAAACCAAGAAGGACATTGCGTGCGGTCTTCTTTGCACTCTTTTGACGGCGTGACCCCTTCTCCGCGGAGGGGTTTTGGGCATGGGAAGAGAGCGTCATGTGTTCCTTGGCGTTGGCAGCAGCGAGGGCTTGGCTCAACGTACTGCGGCGGAGCAGGGGCAAGCCGATTGCTGATCCGTTTGATCCATGCCCGGAATCGGCTACTCCTGGCTGCCGGCGGGGACTGGCCCGGCCGAAGCAAGTAGTTCATTTTTGGAAACTGCGTAATGCCCAAGTAACCGTTAGGGCCCTCTGCAGGAAAGTCGAGTAGTTCCTACTCGTGCGGCAGGAAGGGGCCCCTTCCTACCATTGAAATTCGTAGGGGTTTTGCTTTTCCGTTCCTCCGGCTCAGCGGTGGACTGCACTCCCGCAACTTGTGGGTGGTGCTCCTCCCAATACGTAGCTGCGCTTTCTTGTTCGGGCCAATAGTGGCCCGTGGTGCGCGGTCCAGAGCCATGGAGTCCGGGGTTTCCCATGAATATGAACGACGTAGATCTTCAAAATTCCTTGTCCAACAAGAGCGGCAGCAATATTCGGCAGCCGCAGTCCACTAAAGCCAAACTGCTGATTGCCGGCGCGGTGATCGCCATACTTGCGTTGATCCCCTTGTTTTTTGGTGTGGTGAATTGGGCCACTCAGCCTGCCGGTGACGTTGACCGGAATGCCTCCCAGGAGCAAGCACAATTCTCCAAGGGCGATAGCGCTGAGGCGCCCGCAGCTTTGCCGGTCCAGGACGCGGAGGCAGAAGCCGCGGTTCCAGCTGACGTGCCGGCCGCTGAAGTTCCGGCAGCTGCACCGGTGGCAGATGCGCCCGCTCCGGCTCCAGCCGCACCAGCCCCTGAGGTTGCAGTGCCAGTGCCGGCCGCCGTGGAGGCTGCCCCTGCTGCACCTGCCGGGGATCCCAACCTCTACACGGTGGTGTCCGGGGACACTGTGGGCTCCATTGCCGCGCGATACGGCGTGGACGTTACGGCCATGCTGGCCGCCAATGGTCTGAGCGCTTACTCGGTGATTGTGCCCGGACAGGTTTTGAAGCTCACCGGACCGCCCATCGCGGTGGCCGCCCCAGCTCCAGCGCCAGCACCGGCTCCGGCCGCACCGGCTGCGCAAGCCCAGGCCGCAGCCGCCCCCGCAGCCGTGGCTCCCGCTCCCGCGCCGGCCCCGGCTCCCGCACCTGCGCCTGCCGTCCGGACCATTTACGTTGCAGGAGCCGGTGGGCAATCCATGGTGGACGCCTGCATTGGGCCCATTCATTACACCCCAACCAACGCCTACGCCACGTTCATCACCGAGCATGATTTCTGCGGAGGCTGGGGGCGGTTCTCCGGAATCTCCGTTGGCGAGACCGTCTCAATCCCGGGCTACGGAACTTTCACGGCCACGGGCAGGGGACAGGTGCCCAATCCGGGGAGCACCAATGATGTGGCAGCAGTCTTTGGCGGATTCCCTGCAGTGGTTCTGCAGACGTGCATCCCTGGTACCAGCCAGATGCTGGTGATTGCCCTCAACTAGGGGCTAGGAAACCTGGGCCGGCGCCGTCAGGCGCGCAAAACGGAGGATGCCCAGGATGGCCGGGGCCAGCTCATCCTCCATCTGGTGGTAGACCTCTTCCGCTCGCCGGTAGGGGTCTACCACATCGTTGTCTGCAGGATCGGAGGGCAGCGCAAGGTGGCGGACGGACGCCGCGCGGGCCGGGAGTGCCCGCCAGAACTCAGCGATGTTGCCGGCAGGGGTGGTATCTCCACGGTTTTCCAGGACGGAGAGCATGCGGGCGAATTCCCGGACGGTGAAGGTGCGCTTCAACAGGGAGGCGTCCAGTTGAAGGACCTCTCCGCGGTGCTTGGAGGTCATGGCCAGCACCAGATCGGTTTCCTTGAGTATCCGGGGAGTTAGTTGCCTGGCTGCGAAGTCGTCCGGGCTGCCGCGGAATGTGCTGATGATCTGTGCCGAGAGGGGCTGGATGGGTTCACCCACCATGGCCCGGGTCCCGGCGCTGCGGACCTCGAAGGATCCGGGGCTTACCTGGTTCAGCCCGGCCTGCAGCAACCGTTCGGCCACGGGGGAGCGGCAGATGTTCCCTGTGCAGACGGTGAGAATCCTGAAGGGCTGGGGCGATTCCACGTAAGGCTCTTTTCTGGCGGTGAGGGGGACAACCGAGGTCCCACCCCAAGTTAACACGGCCGGAAGCGCGGATCTTGTCAACAACGCAGAGCCGCGCAAACACTTCCAATCATCTGCGGCATCAGGGCACGAACGCTTGACTGAAATCATCCGCTCCGCATATTCTGAACGAACGGTCGGTAATTTATTAGGAGCAACCATGGCATCGCAGAATCTGCAGTCAGTGCCCGCTGAGCTGTCCCCGGAAGAGCAGGAGCGGGAGGCAGCCGGACAGGCGTACTTTGATCGCATCATTTCGGAGGACTCGCGCATCGAACCGCGCGACTGGATGCCGGCGGCGTACCGCAAGACTTTGCTGCGCCAGATCTCGCAGCATGCCCACTCGGAAATCATTGGCATGCAACCGGAAGCCAACTGGATCACCAGGGCCCCGAGCTTGAAGCGCAAGTCAATCCTCATGGCCAAGGTTCAGGACGAGGCCGGCCACGGCCTGTACCTGTACTCGGCCGCTGAGACCCTGGGCCAGTCCCGGGACCAGATGATGGAAGATCTGATCGCCGGCAAGGCCCGGTACTCCTCCATCTTCAACTACCCCACCATCTCCTGGGCGGACATGGGAGCCATTGGCTGGCTTGTTGATGGCGCTGCCATCTGCAACCAGGTGCCCCTGTGCCGTGCCTCGTACGGTCCTTACGGTCGCGCAATGGTGCGCATCTGCAAGGAAGAATCATTCCACCAGCGCCAGGGTTTCGAGATCCTGCTTGAACTCTCCAACGGCACGCCTGCGCAGAAGCAGATGGCCCAGGATGCAGTGAACCGCTGGTACGCGCCGTCGCTGATGATGTTCGGCCCGCCGGATGACGATTCACCCAACTCCAAGCAGTCCATGGCCTGGAACATCAAGCGCTTCAGCAATGACGAGCTGCGCAGCCGGTTCGTGGGCATGATGGTGGAGCAGGTCCGTGTCCTCGGCCTGACCCTGCCTGATAAGGACATCCGTTTCAACGAAGAAACCAAGAAGTGGGAGCACGGACCCTTGGACTGGAACGAGTTCAAGGAAGTCCTGGCAGGCCGCGGCCCCTGCAACTCGCAGCGCGTCGAGCGCCGCCGCGAGGCACATGAAAACGGTGCCTGGGTTCGCGAAGCCGCTGTGGCCTACGCCCGCAAGCAAGCACAGAAAGAGAACGCAGCATAATGGCTCCTCACGGTAACCCGGAAGCACCGGCCAGCGCCGCCAGCGAGATCAACCGCGAGGCGCCCAAGGTTGCGGCCACCAACAAGGAAAGCACGACGTCGACACCCGCCTCAGGCCCTGCCGTCACCTCCCACACCGCAACGGAAGAGTCCCCGTGGTCCCTCTGGGAGGTCTTCGTCCGGTCCAGCCGCGGCCTGTCCCACGTGCACGCCGGTTCCTTGCACGCGCCGGATGCGGCCATGGCGCTGCGGAATGCCCGCGATCTGTACACGCGCCGCAATGAAGGCGTCTCCATCTGGGTTGTCCCGGCCGAGGCGATTTCTTCCAGCGATCCGGACTCCAAGGGTTCCTTCTTCGAGTCCCCGCAGGGCAAGGATTACCGCCACGCGACGTACTACACCAAGAGCGAAGGCGTGAAGCACCTGTGACAAGCAAAGACGTGAGCACTCAAGAGACTGCTCAAGACACCGACTTCGCAATTGACGGTCATGGCGATATCTCCGTGGGCGTCCACGGCGCCGGCGCATCCGGTGATGGTTCGGCCAGCGCTACCCGCATCACCCCGGGCAATGCGCTGCGACCGGAGGACATCGCGCTCGAAATCCAAAGAGGGCAGGTCAAGCCCAGCGAGGATGTTGCAGAGTTCGCGCTGCGCATTGGCGACGACGGCCTGATCCTCGCCCAGCGCCTGGGCCATTGGATTTCCCGTGCCCCTGAGCTCGAGGAGGACATTGCCTTGGGCAATATCGCCTTGGACCAGTTGGGTCACGCGCGATCCTTCCTGACCTACGCCGGTGCAGCTTGGGGCAAGTCAGAGGATGACCTCGCGTACTTCCGCCGGGAGCACGAGTTCCGCTCCGCTCACCTGTTTGAGCAGCCCAATGGCGATTTCGCAGTGACTATCGCCCGGCAGTTCATTGTGAGCTTCTACCAGTACGAGCTTTACTCCAAGCTCATGGAGTCCACCGATGCCACCATCGCAGCCATCTCCGCGAAGGCTGTGAAGGAAGTGGATTACCACCGTGATCACAGTGCGCAGTGGGTGCTTCGGCTTGCCGGCGGTACTGACGAGTCCCGTGCACGCATCATCCAGGGCTTCAAACTGGTGTGGCCTTACGTGGACGAACTGTTCGAGGACGATCAGCTCACCACGCGCCTTGCCGGGGCCGGCGTTACAGTTCAGCCCTCCAGCCTCCGTGCCGAATTTGATCGGCTCACCGGCAACATCATGGCCGAGGCCGAACTGGAAATCCCCGGCGTCCCGCAGTCCTTGGGCGGCGGACGCAGGGGTAAGCACTCCGAGTTCCTGGGCTACATCCTGGCTGAAATGCAGGTCCTGGCCCGCGAGCACCCCGGTGCGAGCTGGTGATGAGCATGACTACTTTGCCGCGAACAGCTTCAGTTACGCAGTTGGAGCCTGAGGAGCAGCGGGCCTGGGACATCGCGTCCACGGTCTGTGATCCGGAGATCCCAGTCCTCACCATTGAGGACCTGGGTATCTTGCGCGGCGTTCGCGTCTTCCCGACGCAAGCGGCAGGCCAGCACGACGGCGGCGCCTCAAGTACCGCCGTCGAGGTCACCATCACGCCCACGTACTCGGGTTGCCCGGCGATGGACGCCATTGGTGACGATCTGCGGACGGCCTTCGTGAAGGAGGGCTACGCGAGTGTGCACGTCAACCTGGTGTTGTCTCCGGCGTGGACCACTGACTGGATGACCGAGTCCGGCAAGGCCAAGTTGGAGGAGTACGGGATCGCTCCGCCCAGTGGCATGGCTGCCGCAGGTGGCCACTCCGGTCCTGTGCGGCTGAGCCTCGCCGTCAAGTGTCCCCAGTGCAACTCCTTGAACACCAAGGAACTCACTCGCTTTGGTTCCACATCCTGCAAGGCGTTGTTCGTCTGCCAGGACTGCAAGGAACCGTTCGACTACTTCAAAGTCCTCTAAGGAAGCAGCCATGACCACCGAAACACAGACGGCCAGCCGCCGTCGTGCGTCTTTCCATAACCTGACCGTCTCTGAAGTCCGGCGCCTGACGGACGATGCCATTGAGGTCACGTTTGGTGTTCCGGCCGAGCTTGCCGGTCAGTACGACTACTTGCCCGGCCAGTACGTGGCCCTTCGCACCACGTTGCCGGATGAACAGGGTGAGCCGCATGAGGTTCGGCGCAGTTACTCCATTTGCGCAGAGCCGCGCAGCTTTGAGGATGGCAGCAGCGAGATCCGTGTGGCCATCAAAAAGGACCTGGGCGGCCTCTTCTCCACGTGGGCAAACGCAGAACTCAAAGCCGGCGATGTCCTGGATGTCATGAGCCCGCAGGGTGCGTTCATTTCCCGGCATGGCAAGGACGGCGCCTCGGTTCAGCACAACGTCATGAACTCCATGAATCACCCGGAGGAGCTGGCGGGGGAGCCGGGCAACTTCGTGGCGATCGCCGCGGGTTCGGGCATCACACCGGTGATCGCCATTGCACGCACGCTGCTGGCGGCCAATCCGGAAACCACCTTTGACCTGGTGTACGCCAACAAGGCTGCCATGGACGTCATGTTCCTTGAAGAGCTGGCGGACCTGAAGGATAAGTACCCGTCGCGCCTGGCGTTGCACCACGTGTTGTCCCGTGAGCAGCGCATTGCGCCGCTGATGACCGGGCGTATTGATTCCGAGAAACTGCAGGCCTTGCTCAGCAGTGCCATCCGGGCCGAGGATGTGGACGAGTGGTTCCTGTGCGGGCCGTTCGAGCTGGTCCAGTTGTGCCGCGACACCCTTGCTGCCCGCGGCGTGGAGCCTGAGCATGTGCGCTTTGAGTTGTTCACCACTGGCCGTCCGGACCGTCCTGAGGGCAACGCCGGCCGCCCGGTTGTGGAGGACGAGTCGCAGGACACGTACAAGATCACCTTCACCCTGGACGGGTTGACCGGCGATGTTGCCAGCCCCACCCACGCCCGGGAGTCCATCCTCAACGCGGCTTTGCGCGTACGGCCGGACGTTCCGTTCGCGTGCGCCGGTGGCGTCTGTGGCACCTGCCGCGCCAAGCTGATCACCGGTACGGTGACCATGGATGAGAATTACGCCCTTGAGCAGGACGAGCTTGATAAGGGCTACGTCCTCACCTGCCAGTCCCACCCCACCAGCGAAGAAGTCACGGTCGATTTCGACGTCTAAGGAGCCCCCCATGATCGAGCTCTCCATTGCCAACGGCATTGCCGAAATCGTCCTCAACTACCCGGACAAGCTGAACTCGCTGAACGAGGACGCGCTTGCCCAACTGGACAAAGCGTACGACGACGCTGCTGCCGCCGCCTCCCGCGCTGAAGTGCGGGCGCTGCTGCTTCGCGGAGAAGGCCGCGCCTTCTGTGCCGGCCGCGACATTTCCGGGGTAACCCCGGAAACCGATGATGCCCAGGCGTACCTCGGCGGACTCGTGGAGCCGCTGCTGAGGAAGATGGCTGCGTTCCCGGCGCCCACATTTGCCGCCGCTCACGGTGCCTGCCTCGGAGTTGGGCTGGGACTGTTGTTGGCCACGGATGTTGTGTATGTGGCGGACAACGCCAAGTTCGGCTCACCTTTTGCCAAGCTTGGAGCCACGTTGGACTCGGGCGGTCACTGGTACTTTACGGAACGTTTGGGCATGCACCGGACCCTGGACCTGATCTACACGGCAGATCTCATGTCCGGGGCGGAAGCTGTGGAACAGGGGATGTTCAGCCGCGCCATGCCAGCGGACTCCCTGCTGCAAGTGACGCGGGAGATCGTTGGGCGGGTTGCTCTTGGAGCCACTGGTGCCTTCAACGCTTCCAAGGAACTCGTGGCGCACATTCGGGATCAGCGCCTTGGCCTGTGGGCTTCCATGGCCGAGGAAAACTCCGAGCAAGCAAGGCTGTGCAAAACCGACGACTACGCCGAAGGTTTCCGTGCGTTCCAAGAGAAGCGGGCGCCTGTTTTCAAGGGGTGAGTCTGGATTATGCCCCGGATCCCGCCCTTGTTCGCCCCACTCGCAGTAGTGCGCTGGGTAGGACGGACAAGGGCAGGTTTTACTCCGGTGTTCGTTTAGACAAAGTCCTTCAGCAGCTTGTACCCGGCCACTTTGCCTTCGAAGGAGATGACTGCGGTGTCCTGGTCGGCTGTGCTCACGTCCATGAGGGCGCCGTAGGTGAGTGCAGGAACCGCGGACCCACTCTTCATACAGGGGAATGCCCAGAACGAGCCGGAACCGGAAACATCCTTGTATGGGCCTCCTGGCGGCATGGGATACATGGCCTGTTCCAAACAGATAAAGACATCTTCGAAGCTTGTGCCGCGGAATTTTCCAGTTCTGGTGTCCAGTAGATTTTGGCTTCTGGGGACACCTGCAATCGCATGATCGCCGTGGCCTGCTGTGGGAATGAGTTCCCGGGTGCTCCAGCCGACGTCCACGGGTTCGGTCTCCCATGAGACGTCGCCGGTGAGGGGGTAGTAGCCAACCAGCTTCGATTTGGCGCTGCGGTATTTGCCTGACGGGAACTCGATGTGGCCCTCGGTGAATTCGCAGCGGAGGGGAAAGGAATCGCCATCTTCCAACGTGGTGGCCTCGGTTCCCATTGTTTGTGAGCAATCAAGGGTGGAGCCGTCCGCCGTCCACAGCACCCGCCCGCTGGAAGCCCGGAAACCCACTGTCTTAGCGGTTTCGCGTAGGTTCATGGTGAAAGTTTGCTCGGCAAACTTGTCCGGCGAAACATTCGTGGGGTTGATCCACATTGAGCCGACGAACAGATCCAGCTTTTCGGAGTAAATGAAGCGCCCGCCAAAATCGGCGGAAGCCCCTTTACCAAAGATTTTCTCAGTTTCCACTTCCCACAAGACTTCGCCGAAGGAGACGTGGGCCAGCTTTTCCACCCCGTCCTCAACTACTGAGTAAAGCTCTTTTCCTATGGGCCGGAAAACCCCGGTGAGCGGGTTGACGTCAGCACCACCGGTTTCCTCGCCGGAATCGATATCAACCCAATGTTCAATCGATTGGGATTCTTGGTCATAAGCAACAAAGCACAGGTCCAAGAGCCCGTCACATGCGAAGGGTCGGGTGCTCACAACTTCAGGCTGGCCCCGGTACAGCTCCTTGCCGGTGCTTAGATCAAAGGCAACAGGAGCGGTCCACCAGGCTTCGTCACTTTCAAGACCGGCCGGAGCGGTAGCAGCCTGCAGGAAGATTGCGGTGCTCCGTCCTGAGGCTGTCCTGGTAATAACGGGTTCAAGGGGAACCGAAGGTGCCTCGTATCCGGGATGAACGGGCTGTGTCCACAACTGTTTGCCGTCAGCTACAGAGAATGCATGGGCATTCACCCCGGTGGCAGTTTTCGCGTAAACCAAAGCCACGCCGTCGGCAACCACAGGCTGACCGATCGGTTCGAGCGGTACTTCCCATGCCGCCGTCGCGATTTCTGTATTTCGAGCAACTGGAGCCGGGCTGGAAGGCGGCGTGGTTGCCGCGGGTTTTCCCGGAAGGGGAATCATGGTGCACCCAGACAGCAACATTGAGGCGGTGAGGGCAGCGATTCCACATTTCACCGATTTAATGCGGGCAGGGAATCTCAAGGAGCGGGACTGAATCATTGTTCCCCCAGGAACGTCCATGGTTCAGCACCTGCGGGGCGTAGTTCCAAACCAGAAAAGGCCAACAAGACGTGGCTCAGATAGAGAATACAGCTCGTCTCCGCCAATCCCGCACTTATCCGCCAATCTCACGGTAGTTCGGTGAGTGGGGCGAACAAGGGCAGGATTCACCGGCCAAGAATCTTGGTCAGTTCCTCGTTGGTCAGTTTCATCCATGCCGAATCTGTGGATCCCTGCAACGCAGCTTCCGGGCTCTGCGTTTGAACCCACCATTTGGCTTCGAAAACGTGCTGGTCCAGCATCACCCGGTCGCCCTTGCGGTACACGGTGGTGGCCGACCACGCGGGGTAGGTGCCGGCGGGAACCGTGACCTCCGGCTGGGGCCGGTCGCCGGGGAGGACGGGGCCGATCAATTTCCACGGGGCCGCGGCCCGGTCCGGAACGGGATCGTTGGGAACATCATCCTTGGTCCACCACTTGGCCTCGTAAACGTTGCCCTGCCACACAATCCTGTCCGACTGCGCGTAGGTGGCCACAGGCGTCCAGATCGGGTAGGGGCTGGTTGCCGGATCGTCCACAACGGCAGCGGCAGTGGTGGTGCCTGTGGGCAGCGACGGGCTGGGGGAGGCGGTGGCTGTGGTGTCAATGTCCGCGCCCAGGACATCGGAGAAGCGCGAAGCACCTTGCGGCACACCGCTGCAGGCGTCGGACACCACCGTCAGAGTGGGGTAGTTGGGGCCGCATTCGGCGTCCCTGTTCAAGGACCACATGGACATCCTGCCCACGCCCTTGCTTTGCGCGAAGTCGTGTAAACCTTGGGCGTCAGCCATGGTGAACACATCAGCCACAATGTCGTTCTGGCCGATCATGGGAGTCAGCCCGATCTTGCGCCATAGGGTTTGTGCG
Organism: Paenarthrobacter aurescens; assembly: GCF_041549525.1. NCBI lineage: Bacteria > Bacillati > Actinomycetota > Actinomycetes > Micrococcales > Micrococcaceae > Paenarthrobacter > Paenarthrobacter aurescens. The sequence goes on along the minus strand of NZ_CP157456.1, from coordinate 3,265,843 downwards.
CCAAGGCTTTGCTGCGCCGCCGAATAGGCATCGCCCAGTTGGGCATGGGTTGCCTCGGCGGCCGCAGTTGAGGCCTGCAGCATGGACTGCCCGGCAACCCGGCTTTCGCCGAAGTCCATGGTCATGATGTTCACCCCGGCCAGGTCCACTCCGGCTGCGAGCATCTGCTCGACGGCGGCCGTTCCGTCTGCGGTCAGTCCCGCCGGAGCTACGGGCAGGGTCAGCCAGACGGAGAGGCTCTTGCCGTCAGCTTGCCTGGCTTTCTGCAGGGCGGCGATTGCTTTGCTTTGCCGTTCAAGGGCGGACTTGTCAGCCAGTGCGCTGCCTTCGATGTCCAGATCAATGGTGTTGAGGTGGTAGCGGCTCACCACAGATGAGTAGGCCTCCTGCAGCCGGACCTCATCAGTGCATGCGGTGGCGAGCTCCTTGTTGGATAACCCGCCAAAGGAGACCGCAATCTCGCCACCGGTCTGGCGGAGGCGGGCGATGCGGCGGTCCAGATCAAGGTCTGACGCGGCGGCGTCCAAGCTGTAGAAGGACCCCCAGGAGGGTGTGCACCCGTCCTTGGCATCAGCCACGATGAATGACAACACCACTGTTTTTGTGTTGTCTCCAGCCGGCTGTTCAAAGGCGTACCGGGGTGTTGCCGTCACATCCACGTATCCCATGAAGTGCGATGGTTGCGCTGCCGCGGCACGGGTATCTGTGTAATTACGCCAGGAAACGACGCCGGTCCCTACAACTGCCGCTATGACTGCCAGCAGCACGGAGAGCCGAATCCAGGACAGCTTTCGCCCGGGAAAGCGGTTGGACATTAATCCCCCAATATTAAGGCCGAAATTTCCAGAGAGAAGAAGCAAGACCCTATGACAAGGCCGGATTTATGCCCGGAATTTCCGTAGACCACGCCGGAAAACGTAAGACTCTGGTATCGATTACTATAAGGGCAATCGGCGGCGCCTTTGCTACGGAGGCTGACCTTCACCGGCTATCGGGCCGGAAGAGGCTGATCACATGTCTGATGGGGAACAATGACAGACCAGATGGTTGATTTATCCGATGTGGCGCGGGATCCCGAACAGCGTCCTGGCGACCGCCCGGAAAATGCGGGACGAAAGCGGCAATGGGGGTCTGAGCGGCGGTCCGAGCCGTTGGCCATTGTTCACCCCACTCCCTCTTCCCGGAAGATTGTTCTTGGCCGGCTGGCAATACTCGTCACTGTGGGTGCTTGGCTTTATTACGTGGTCTCCACCATCATTCGTCAGTTTGTTGACAATCCGAACTCCGGGTTTCGATTCGGGTTCGAGTCAATTTCCTACCTGATTGTTGTCACGTTCCTGACGTTCTCGGCCTTGATGTACCTGATGGCGCGGCAAGGGGCGCTTTACCGGTTCAAGGAACACCGCAGGGTTCCTCGAGGGGAACTGGACACTCACTTCGCCAACTACAAAGAGGCCGTGACGGTGCTGGTGCCCTCCTACGCCGAAGAGCCGCAGGTGGTCAGGGGCACGCTGTGGTCTGCGGCGCTTCAGGAATTTCCGGATTTGCGGGTGGTGCTTCTGCTGGACGATCCACCACACCCTACCGAGCCGGAGAAAATTCACCGGCTTGAACAGACCAGGGCTTTGGCGGGGCAGATTGCAGATGCTTTATCCGTCCCGGCGGAGCGCGCCAACAGGGCCCTGCAAAGCTTCCGGGAGAGGCGCGGGTTGCCTTCTCAAAAGGACAACCCGGACTCGGCAGAGAAAACAGGGGAGCTCGCACTCCTCATCGCCGAGTACGAGGCAGCGGTGGAGTGGTTGGAGGCGATGGCTGAGGCCGAGACCGTGGAAGACCATGTGGACGAGTTCTTTGTGGACCTGGTCATCATGGGATTGGCGCGTGAGCTCCGGCTTGTCTTGTTGGCGCTCAATGCAGCAAAGGCCCAGAACACGGCTCCCACCCCGGAGCGGATGGAACAGCTCTACCTGAGACTCACATGGATTTTCAATGTCCGCACGGAGACTTTTGAGCGTAAGAGGTACGCGAGCCTTTCCCACGAGGCCAATAAGGCCATGAACCTGAATGCCTACATTTCCCTCATGGGTAAACGGTGGCGGCGGGAAGAGGCTGCGGGGAGCGTGGTGCTTCGCCCATCCCTGGTTCCGCGCGATGATGATTTGCTGGTTCCGGACAGCACCTATTTGCTGACGTTGGATGCGGACTCCCTGCTGTTGCGGGACTACTGCCTGCGCCTGGTGTATTTCCTGGAATCCGCGGGCAATGAGCGTGTGGCAGTGACGCAGACTCCGTATTCATCGTTCCGTGGCGCCCCAACCCGGATCGAAAGGATCGCCGGGGCCACCACTGACATTCAGCACATTCTTCACCAGGGAATGACATTCTACGGAGCCACTTTCTGGGTGGGAGCCAACGCGATTATCCGCAAATGTGCCATTGAGGACATTGTGGAAGTGGAGAATGTTGGCGGGTTTGAAATCCGTACCTACATCCAGGACCGAACCGTCATTGAGGACACGGAATCCAGCATTGACCTGGGTTCCCACGGCTGGACCTTGGTGAATTATCCGGAGCGCCTGAGTTACAGCGCCACCCCACCCGATTTCGGTTCACTGGTAGTTCAGCGCCGGCGCTGGGCCAATGGTGGTTTGCTGATTCTTCCCAAACTGTGGAACCAGCTCTCGCAGCGGCGGATGCAACGCCAGCGGATCCTTATCCGCGAGGTTCTCCTGCGCGTGAATTACATGGCGTCCATTACCTGGGCCAGCTTCGGTCTGCTTTTCCTCCTGGCCTACCCATATGACAGCAGGCTCCTCAGCCCGGCCGTCTTCATCGCAGCCCTCCCTTACTTTTTATGCATGGGCTCGGACCTCCGCGATTGTGGGCACCGTTTCAGCGATATTTTCCGCATCTATGGCTTCAACCTCATCCTGCTGCCGGTCAACCTTGCCGGTGTTTTGAAATCACTTCAGCAAGGTCTCACGGGGGACAAGATTCCCTTTGTTCGAACACCGAAGGTCAAGGACCGCACAGCAGCCCCCGCCATCTACGTCCTGATTCCCTATGCAATCGTCGCGTTCTCCGTCCTGACGGTGTGGCGGGACGCTCAGCAGGGCAACTGGGGCAACGTTGCGTTTGCCTCACTCAACGCAGTATTGGCGATGTGGTGTATCCAGGCGTACATAGGCCTGTGGAATTCCACGGTGGATGTTGTTCTGGGTGCAGTGAACTGGCTCTACGTCACGCCGAAACCCAAGGGCAAGCCGGAGTCGCTGGTGGTTCCCAAGACGCCCGAAGAGGTGGACTGGGAGTCCATCCTTTACCATGGCGACCGCCGGCTCAACCGTGACCTGCGCGGCGGAACCGACCGCCGTCGTCGGATTTCACTGCGGTGACCACCCTGGGTGATCACCCAGGGGATCACTCAGCGTTGACCCATGCCTAGATCAGGGTGTTGAAGATTCCCCAGCCCGTCCCAATGTGGGTATTGCCGAAGAGGCCGGCCCCGTACTCCGAGTTGCTGAAGAGGCGGAGGTCGCCCGTTTCGTCAATGGCAACGATGTCGTTGAGGGGTTTAAGGGCGGAGTAGCGGAATCCGAAGATCCGTTCGTAGACACCGGCGCCGCTGATCTCAGCCATGAGTTCCCAGCCATGGCCCGCAATGGATGGTGCCTTCCATCCGCCGTTGCCGTCCGCCGGGTACTGGTGCAGGAGGCCGGCTTGGTCCCGGGCATAGATGTCCACGGCGCCATCGCCGTCGGTGTCACCGGGAGTGACCAACTTGTTCATGACATCCCACCCCGTGCCTACGTGTGAGGGAGCCAGCCACCCGCCGTCGCCGTCACCCGGGTAGAGGTACAGGTCTCCGGCGGTGTCCCGCGCGAGCACATCATTGTTGCCGTCCCCGTCAAAGTCTCCAGGCCCCACCACGGTGTCAAAGATGTTCCATCCCCAGCCGATTTGCGACGGTGGAAGCCACCCGCCGCGGCCATCTCCCGGGTAGATGTGAAGGGTTCCGTTTCTATCGCGTCCCAGGAGATCGTTGTTGCCGTCGCCGTCGAAGTCGCCCGTGGAGAAGACGATGTCAAAAATGTTGAAGCCCCGGCCTATCACCCGTGGTGCTTCCGAGGTGTGGGTGTAGTTCACGCACCCGGCACCGGACGGGCAGATGGAGTACTCCGGGGTGTAAACGTGAGGGTAGAGGACCAGGTTGCCGTCATTGGTGCGGCCCAAAAGTTCAAAGTTGCCCCGGCCGGTCCAGCCCATGGAGCGTGTGGAGGCTGCGATGGGCGCGGTCTCGCCGCTGTGGAACACTTCAGATTCAGAGCACACGCCGTGAACGTTGAAGGATATGCGGTTGCCTTGGTCCTCGGGAAGGAGCTTCAGGAATTCGCCCTGACGCTCTGCTGGTAAGGGTTCACCGTTGCTCAACCATTCCATGACGAATCCGTGCGGTGCATCCGCCGTTGGTTGGCAGTCCTGTAGACCGTAGTCGGCCTTGCCTATGGTCAGTTCCGAGCCAACGTAAGGCATGCCGAGCATGGGAGGAACCCAGTCCTGGGTGTTAGCTGCAGCGGGAGCGGCACCAACCGCCGTCGAGCCCATCAACAAGGCACCGAATGCCGCGGCCTTCACCGCAAATAACCGAAAGTTTCCCATGTTCCCCCCAAGACCCCGCAACGCGGACAGCGCAACTGAAGCCGAGCCTAACATTCAGTGCCAGCTCAGTGCCGTCGTGGCCGTTGACGAAGGGAATCCTGCTATGCCTATTCTGAGATTGGATCAGGTTCAGCAAGCGGCCTGGAATTATCGGCGGGTTTTGTCATCCCGTGGAAGGTCAATCGTTCATCATGTCCCAGCAGCTTCCCCTCGATGAGCTAACGCTCACTCTCGCCCGGATCAGGGGATTGCTCCTGACCGAAGAAAAGGTAGACAGGGCCGTACAACTGTTGGCGGAGGGTGTCCGCGATGCCTTCCCCGGCAGCGCGGGGGCGGGCGTCTCGCTCATTGATGAGCAGGGCAACAGGACAAGTGCCGGAGCAACGGACCCTTTGGTGATCCAAGGCGATCAGTCCCAGTACCGATTGGGAGAAGGCCCGTGTTTGAGTGCGTGGGCAACCGAGCAGACCGTCATCGTCAGCAATGCCGGGGCAGATGACCGGTGGCCGGCATGGGCCGAGTCCGCGCGGGAACTGAACATCGCTTCAGTGATCAGTGCTCCTCTGATTCGTGGGCCCCGCTGTTTTGGAGCCATGAAGCTCTACTCCGCTGCCGGTGATGCCTACGACCAAAACACCGCCGGTTCCCTGGAGAAGCTTGCCGCCTCGGCAGCCATCCTCTTGGACAACATTCAGAGCACCGAGACGCCAAAGCGCTTCAGCGAAGGGCTTGTTGAGGCACTTAACAGTCGCGACTCCATAAGCCGCGCACAGGGCTACCTCATGGGGCAACGTGGCCTGACGGAAGAAGAAGCGGTCAGGGAGCTTCTGAACCTGTCCCAGGAATCGAAGAAGTCGCTGGCAGCGGTCAGCGCTGAAATCCTTGGCGGAGGGAGGAGGGACAGAGTCCATGAGGGAACCTGAGCGGGGAAGTTGCGAGGGGCTATCTCTTCAGGAGCAACTCCAGCTCAAGGGTCTGCGCAAAGCCCTGAAAAGCGCCGGAATTCCCGATGAAGACTTGTGGCTGCGCTATTTTTCCATTGGCGGGATGGTGGGCGAATACGAGGTGGATGCCTACCTGCAGTCATCCCACTCGCTGCCGGCCTTACAGAGAGACCTGCTGGCGCACGCTGCGAATGAGCTCATAGACGAACTGCCTGCCCTTCCCCGGGCACCGTACAACGAGCAGTGTCCCTGAAGCAGGCATCGGCTCAGGTCTTTCGAACCATGGCTTGAGTAGTAACGCCGTCGTGCTCAAGCGGCTGGAAGCCAAGTGCCCGCAGGAAGCGAGCCTGCTTGGCGTTGTTGGCTACCGCAGCCAAGGGTGTTCCGGGCGGCAGTTTCGCTGCGCGGATGACATCCTCTACGAACGGCACCGCTACTCCCCATTCAACGCGGCTGTCCTTTACCAGCGATGAGAGAACATACGCTTGTGACTCAAAGGACTCGGACCACTCTTTGAGAGCCGCGTTAGCCCGACGTGCATCCGGGGACCACAGCCTGGGCAGCATGAAAATTGTTGGCACAGTAAGGAAAACTAAAACAGTAATACACGCCGTCAGCAGGAATGCCCCGAGTGTTTTGTCGAACATGCCAACAACGAATGAGCCCAATACGGCGATGCCCAACCACCAGGGCTGAGACATTTTTGAGCGATTCGGTCCGCCTAGGGGCAGCGCCAGCAAAAGCAGTCTCGCGTTGCTGTGCCATACTCCTCCAATGCTGGCGCGCTGCCGGAGCGCCTCTACGTTTGAAAGGTAGACGAACGGCGCAAGAATCCAACCGAAGCGATGTGTGTGCGCAGAAGAAAGCATCCAAGCGAGACGAGGGATGTCCCACCGACTCACGCGCCTAGGCTGTCCAAGGGCTGCATATTTCAGAGTATCTACAGCGGTCATCTTCACTCTCCAGCCGATTCGCTGCGACCCTCGCTGCTCGATGAATAATACCCGCGGCCGAAACCGCCCCCAATGGATCTCCCGCCAAACGGCAGTGTTCACATGCTAGCCGGGATGGACCGCCCTTTTCTCGTCGGGAACGGCATCTATATCCTTGATAGATGAGTGAAGTCGCGCATTCCACCATCGCCTTCGAGGGGCGTTTCGCCCGGGAACTCCCGGAGCTGGCCATTCCTTGGCGTGCGGAGGAGGCTCCGGATCCGCAGCTTTTGGTGCTCAACCAGCCACTCGCCGTCGAGCTTGGTTTTGATCCTGATTTTCTGCGGAGCCCGGAGGGCGTGCGGTTGCTGATTGGCAATGCCGTCCCGGAGGAAGCCACTCCAGTGGCCCAGGGGTATTCGGGTCATCAGTTCGGTTTCTATTCTCCGCGTTTGGGTGACGGGCGTGCCCTCCTGTTAGGAGAGCTTGCCGGACCTGACGGAGAGCTCCGCGATGTCCACCTCAAGGGTTCGGGGCGGACGCCGTTTGCCCGGAACGGGGATGGCTTGGCCGCGGTGGGCCCTATGGTGCGGGAGTACATTGTCAGTGAGGCGATGCATGCGCTGAACATTCCCACCACCAGGTCCCTTGCGGTAGTGGCAACGGGGCGGCAGGTTCAGCGTGAGACGCTGCTGCCGGGGGCTGTTCTCACCCGGGTGGCCAGCAGTCACCTGAGGGTGGGTAGTTTCCAATATGCCCGGGCCAGCAATGACATGGATCTGCTGCGCCGCTTGGCTGACCATGCAATCGAACGCCACCACCGGGGGTCGGACGGTGAAAGCAACCGCTACCTTGCACTCCTGAAGTCGGTCATCTCGGTCCAGGCGAAACTTCTGGCGCAGTGGATGCTGGTGGGGTTCGTTCACGGCGTCATGAATACGGACAACATGACAATCTCCGGCGAGACAATTGACTACGGTCCCTGTGCCTTCATGGAGGGTTTCGATCCCGGTGCGGTGTACAGCTCCATTGATGAGATGGGCCGCTACGCTTACCGCAACCAGCCGCTCATTGCTGAGTGGAACCTGGCCCGGTTTGCCGAATCAATTGCGGCCCTGATCCATGAGGATGAGGAGCAGGCGGTAACGCTTGCCGTGGAGGCGCTCAATGGGTTCCGAAAGGAATACAGCGCCACTTGGTTCAACGGTATGAAGGCCAAGCTTGGGCTGGCTGAGGATATTGACGACGCCGTTTCCTCACCGTTGGTGGATGAGCTCCTTCAGCTGGCCCAGGAGGCGCGCGCGGACTACACCTCGTTCTTCCGCAGCCTCAGCAAAGCTGCCCGCGGGGAGGCTGAACCTGCACGCCGTCAGGTCCTGGATTTGGCCGCGTTTGATTCATGGCTGGAACGGTGGCGGGAGGCAAGCCCGGACGCCGATGCCATGGACCGGGTTAACCCGATCTACATTCCACGCAACCATTTGGTGGAGGGAGCTCTTGCTGCGGCAACCGAGGGGGATATGGGGCCCACGGAACAACTGCTTGTGGCCGTATCTGACCCGTTCACGGAACGTCCCGGCTTGGAAAAGTACGCCGAGCCGGCGCCGGAGAGCTTTGGCCCGTACCGGACCTTCTGCGGGACTTAAGGGACGCTGATGCGCTGACAACCCGGCCGGGCCGGGCCGCCAGCGGCCAGCTGACCGGTCTAGCTCCAGACCGCCCGAACCACCATGTCTGCACCCGCAGCCAAATGATTGCCTGTATGGCCTGCATCCAGCACGCAGACGTGCTCTGCTTCCGAAACGCCGGTTGATACGAGGCATTCGGCTGCGCGGAAACTCAGGAGTTCCACTGGAAGGCTGTCGCCTATCTGAAGATCACTCATGTTGCCCTTTTACTCGTCCGGGCATCACCATTGGTGCTTGTTGCCCGGTGTTGGTGGGGGAGAGAATCCTCCCCTTGAACGCCGGACTTCATCAGCGGATACCTCCATACTGCCTTGCGCGGAGGACTTCCGTCTATGCAGGGTTACTTGGCACTAGTTGAAGTTTGCGTGGCGCACTATTGCCAGCAGCTCTTCGCGCAGGCCTTCGGAGTCCAGATTGATCACCGAGAGGACGTTGTTCTCCTGGCGGTGCGATTGCTCCAGCAGGGTCAGGCCTAAGTCGGTAATGGAGATGAGTTGGCTGCGGCGGTCAAAGCGGTTGGGCTGGCGGAGGATGTACCCGCGTGCTTCCAGGCGGGTCAGTAGCGGGCCCATGGTTTGGGCTTGTACGCGGACGCTCCGGGCAAGATCCCCGGGGGTGATTGGTCCCGCCGTCGCCACGGCATCAAGGGTAAGCACCGCTGGATAGGTCAGCCCCAGAGGCCGCAATTTATCGTTCCATGCCAGTTCCACAAGCCGCGCTGCTGTTGACAGCAGCCGGCTTGTTGGCCATCGGTCCATATCAGGCATTCAGGCTCCCCAGGCTTTCACAAATAGTCAGCTTGCTTACTAGGCTACATCAGGCCTGGGGAGCTAAGGGATGTTGGGCAGTTGTGCTGGGTTCACGGCAGGGCCCGACGGCGGAACCCGCCTTGAGCGCTCAGGCGTGTGAAGCTCTTAGCCCTCGCATTCGGTGCAGTACTTTTGCCCGTTGGTTTCGCGTGCGAGTTGGCTGCGGTGGTGGACCAGGAAGCAGGACATGCACGTGAACTCGTCGTTCTGGATGGGGACGATCTCAACTTGAAGTTCTTCCCCGGAGAGGTCGGCACCTGGGAGTTCAAAGGCATCCGCCAGGTCCACTTCGTCCAAATCGATCGTGTCCGTGCGCGCGGCGCTTTTGGCCGTTGCCAGCTCGGCCAGGGGCAGTGCCTGTTCTTCTTCAGGCAAGGCTCGGGGAGTGTCGTAATCGGTGGCCATGGTGGTGAACCCCCTTGTAGAAGTGCGGTGTGTTGCTGTTTGCGCACTTTGTAACCGCGGGCCCTCGCTTCGTATTCCCGCCCGGCTAGGAGAGGTCGAACGCTGAACGCCCTGGACCTCGCTCGGCACTGTGAACGTGCAGGGCATGGCGCATGGCTTGGCGGTTTTCTTCGGCGAGTTCAGGCTGCTCGGCCACGCGGTAGAGGTCTGCTGCCCATTGAAATTCGTCCGCGGCAGCACGGAAGCGGGCTTCGTCGAAGAGACGCCGGCCGATGTGATGGCGAACGTAGGCTTCCTCTTCGGCTGACCGGACTGTTCGCAGGGCCTTTTCATGGAGCACGGCGGCATCATGCCAGCGGTATTGCCGTTGATTGATCTGGGCGAGAACCAGCAGCAGCTCACGACGGTCAGGTGAAGTGGGCAGCAGCTTGAAACCTTCGTCCAAAGCTTCAGCGTCCCGGCCGAGTAGTGCCAAATACCTGACTCGTTCAACGGGTGGACAATCGCCTTCCAGCGCAGCTTCCACGGCTTGGCGGTTGATCACCACGTCGCGGAACGTTGTAGGGTCAGTGCGCCAAAGACTTGCAGTTTCTTCCACCGTGATGTGCCCCCCATAGGCTTGTTATGGAGCCAACTGAGTTGCAGCACTGTCAATGCCAGGCTGCCGGAAACTCCATAATCTCATGAACGGTGATGCCCGCAAGCTCGCCGGGCCCGGATGCCCTAGTGGAGTTGGTTATCCGCCGGTGTGGCCCGCCATGAGTGAAAGGGGACCGTCAGCCCTGAGCGTGTTGGCGCGCAGGTGAAGGGTCCGGCTGCGGCCTCCACATCAGGGGCCAAGGGCAGCACGCGCACCAGTTGCAGGTGGTTGCTTCCGGACGCGGCACGGATGGTGAGGGCGTCGCCGGAGCGGCTGACCCTTATGCGCACCCTGCCGCCGTTCCATTCCGGAACAGGCGCCAAGGACCAGTCCGAGAAGCGGTCCGTGACAACCGCGCCCAGTTGAGCGGCGCCGTCGGCGTATTCCACGCCAGCTTTGATCCAATGCTCGGCGTTGATGCGGACAAAGATGCCGGCTTGGTCGAACTGTTGGGAGAACGCGGCTGTGAACTCAACTTCCATGGCGCTGTCTTGCGGGAAGGGGGTGAGCAGCGCGTGTTCGGTGTCGTGGACGAATCCGTAGGACGTGATGCGCCACGCGTCGCTGCTTTCGGCTGCAGTGACCAGCAGATCGCCTTCCTGCTCTACGACGGCGGCCGGCTGGTTGGTCCACTCGCCGCGGTTCCAGGGGATGTCAGTCGGCACAGGGCTCCTTGGTGTTTGGTTCATGCGGTTTCCGGTGGTGCAATACTTGCAGCTTCTAACTGCTAAGCCCAGAATCCCGCGTGAGGCCTGGCTGCTTCTTCTTCGAGCAGTGGTCCGGTGACCTCGGTGGGGCGTCCTCCAGCGGCGAAGACCAGGCGGCAGGGGTGGGTCAGCGTAGGGTTCTCCGGATGCCCGCTTCCCGTGATTTCCAGCAGTCCCGTTTCCGCCAATCCGTAAACCACTCGGCCTATGCCGGCCCAGTAGATTGCCCCTGCGCACATGGCGCAGGGCTCGCATGAGGTGTACAGGGTGTGCGAGGGAAGTTGATCGTGGGGAATGGAACGGGAGGCCAAACGCACGAGGTTGGTTTCGGCGTGGTTTGTCACGTCATTCTCTGTGATCACGGTGTTTTCTGCCTCCAGGACGATTTCGCCGTCGGAGTTCACCAGTATGGCGCCAAAGGGGTGATTGCCGTTGTTCCGTGCTTCGTTTGATACGGCAATCGCGCGGCGAAGCAGTTCAAGATCCTTGTTCATGCGGGTCCTTCTTCCAGTGATTCGGTGGCGATGCTGCAACGTTATGCCGGGCCGGTGAATGGACAAAGTCATTTACTATCGGAATATCCGATAGTTAGAATACGAGGGGAGCTCCCGCATGCGGCATTCACTGGATCAGGTGGAAGCCTTTGTGATGAGCTGCAAGTGGGGCTCCTTCTCCGCAGCGGCCAGAGCCTTGGGGCGAAGCCAATCCACCATCAGCGCCTCGGTGGCCAATCTGGAAATAGCTCTCGGGTTGGAGCTTTTTGACAGGTCGACGCGCATCCCCACCCTGACCGCAGCCGGGGAAACCATGCTGGTTGAAGCACTGGCCGTTTACGATCGGTGCCAAGCCCTGGAAAGTCACGCCGATGCGATGTCGGAGGGTGACCCGGCCAGCCTCACCATCGCTGCCGGCATTCCGCACAAGAACCTGGTGCCCGTGCTGTGCGACTTCGCGGAGAAGTTTCCGCACACGGACATCATCATCCGTAACCCCGAAAAAGGGGATGTGGCCAACCTCGTCCAACGCGGTGAAGCTGCGTTGGGCGTGGCCTTTGCCCAGCCGCGGTATGTCAGGGAAATCCAGTTTCATCAAATGGGGAAACTGATCCTCACACACGTCGCCCACGCTGAGCACCCCTTGGCCGCCAAAAGAACCGTGAGCTTTGATGACTTACGGGAGCACCGGCACATTGTTTACACGGCACATGCGGCCAGTCTGCCAACCACTGAGTACCTGCAGTCCACGCAGGTCTGGAGCGCCGATAACTATGACGCCCTCATCGAAATGGCGTCAGCGGGTTTAGGTTGGGCCACTCTGCCCAGGCAATTGATTTTGGACCAGATAGGAAGCGGACAGCTGGTGGAGTTACAGCTGGAGGCCTACCCTTACACGGACTGGCTGGTGTCGGTGGACCTGCTGTCCTTGAAGGGACGCCGGATAGGAAAGGCGGAGAGCTGGCTGCTGACCAGAATGCAGAGCCACAAGATCCAGGAACTGACGAGGCACGGCCAGCCAACCACATGGTAGTAAGCTGACCGCGCCTCAATCACCTCCTGCGAACGGCACTAATCCCCGGAAGCCGGCAGCACGCCGTCGTGATCTTCAGTCATACGCTGACGCAACGTCTGACGGTCGTCCCAGAACCTTGAGCCCATGAAGGCCCCTCCCAAAAGGCCCACCAGGGACAGGGGAGCAACTACCAGAGGGTTTGGCGCTTCTCCCTGCATGATGAGAAGCGTTACCCACGCAACCGAGGCCACAATCAGCGTTGAGGCAGCGGCAACCAGGGTCACGAACATTGACTTTTTCAAAACTGCATCTCTTTCTTTAACTACCGCAAAGGTTGTACTGCGAGGGTCTCAGCCAGCTGGAATATGATCGGCCTTGCGGCGAAAAGGAGACTAGATGACAACGGGTTCCATCATTGAGTACATCCACCAGTATGACGGTGAGGTTCGGCAACGGCTGTTGACCGTGTACCAAATGATCCGTTCTGCTGTGCCAAGCGAAGCTGAAGAGTCCATTAGTTGGCGCATGCCCACCTTCAAACTCGGCACCGAGCCCTTGTTCTTCTTTACGGCGACCAAGAAGCACATAGGCTTTTATCCCACTCCGGACGCCATGGCGCACTTCTCAGCGCAATTGAGTCACTACGGAACCACGGACCACCTTGTTCAGTTGCCCCATAACGCCCCGCTGCCCACCGATCTCATCGGAGAGATCATCCAGTGGCGGCTGCAGCAGCTGCATATGGACCGGGTCTGAGGCTCGCGCCCCACCACCAGCATGCCGGGCCAGTGCCCACGTGATCTTGACCCCGCGCACGGCCAGAACCACTACGGACAGCAACGTCAACAGCACAACTGCTGAAACGGCAACCATCATCAGGCCAACGATGTGAACCAACAGGACGGCGGACATCACCAAGGCGTGCGCATCGAAAGATGTCATAGCTGATCAACTATTCCGCGTACTGGAGGCTGGTCAGGAGGGCCTTGAGCTTGCTGTATTGCTCAGATTCCATCCAGGCAGCGGCGCTCTCCACGGTCATGGAAACCTCCATGTTGGCTCTGGCGATTGAAGCCCCGTTGCCCATGATCAGGAAGCTGTGGGCCGAGGCGCTCTCCGGGCCCTCAGTCATGAATTCATTGGTCACCACACCCATGAAATAGCGGGTTACTGCGGGGTCGAACGGGTATTCGTCCTTGAAGAAGGCGAAATTGGAAACTCCGTCCCGGTTGTCGAAGTTGGTCAGCTGCTGGGAGTCCAGGATGGTGCGGTTCACGGGCCCGGCAACCACTCCGCCGTAAACACCGCTGGCGATCAGTGCAACCTCGGTGCCCGTTTCGTCGTAGATATGGGCGTCGACAGTTTGGCGGCCGTCACCATAGAAGTCCATGGGTATTACTTCGGTTTGCGCAGTCCAGCCTGCCGGCAGCAGGAAGGAGATGTGCCCATCAGGGAAGGTGTACAACCCGCTCACCGGGAAGTCGGGGGAGACATGCGGTGTTGAGGGTTCGGTGGGTGTGATCGGCGCTGGTTCCGGCGCGGCAGGAGCAACGGTCGACGGCGGGATGGTCGCCTGCGGTGCGGGAACAACCGGCGGCGCGGGAATAAAAGGCTCCACATCGGCAGGAGCCGCCGGAGCAGGAGCGGTTACAACTGGAGCAGGAGCGGTTACAACCGGAGCAGGAGCAGCAACCGAAGGCGCTGGGGTGATGACAACCGGTACCGGAACAATGACCTCCGCCTGTTGGGCGGCAGGGGCGGGAGCGGTCTGCGACGGAGCGACCTGCTCGGAAATCGGTGCAGCAAGGGCCTCTGCAACGCTCGCTGCAGGGAACTGGCTTACTTCTCCTGATGAAGCGGTAAATGAATTAGTGTCCGCCGGGGCAGACGGTGCGCAGACGGCCACAGTGATTGCCACGGCCAATGTTGCCAGAGTGGCGTACTTTGCAGTTCCGGATCGGTTGTACTTCATCTTGGGTTCCTTCCCCCACGGAGTGATGGAGCACTTCATGTGCTCATACATCTTGTTTCCGGCAAGGGGCCGCTGATTACAGGGGCCACAGAAAATCTTTCGAAAAAGAGGGTTCCACCTGCGCATATGTGGTGGAAGGGCAAGGGACGCAATGGGCACAACTGCCCTTAGGCAATGTTAACGTGCCACCCCGGCAAGTGATTTACTGGCTTGACCGCTCAAGGAATTTCACCAAGAAGAGAGCATCGTGGAACCTCAGAACCCCTACCCTCCCAGCTATTTCCCGCCTCAGCCCGGGCAACTCCAGGGCGGCTCCTACCTGGATGGGCAAAGACGTTTCGGACTGTCCTCTTGTTCGGTGCTGGACTTCTTGCTCTCCTGCTGGTGCTTCTTGTAGGTACAGCGACATCTGGATCGGCCGATATGTACAGTGCAGGCGGACGCAACGGTCTTCAAGCAACCCTTTGGCTAGCCTTGGGGTCAGTTCTACTGACAATTCCGTACGTTATTGCCAGCATCGTCTATGGTGCTCTTTGGGCCGCTAAGCTGCGGGCCAAAGGGTACGCCCGGTACCCAGGCACCAGCTGGATTCTGGTAGCCGGCCCAATTCTGGCAACACTGCCCATAGTGGTACTGCTAGGGCTGATCACGGCAAGTCCCAGCACGTTGTAAGCCCGGACCGAGTAAATGAAAGGTGACTATGACCTCCGATCAGGAGCGGCGCAATGATGCCGTATATGCCGAACACAAGGCGGCTATCGCAGCCGGTCAAAAACGCGTACTCCGCAACACCAGTACAGGCGAACTCCACAGCTATCCAGCCGATGAGATCGGTTTTACGCCAGGCGCCGGGCAGGCCCAGGTCAGCACCTGGTGGGGTATGGGCATCCTCGCCGTGGTTGCCGCGTTCTTGACAGTCCTTTCGGTGATGATTTTGCTCGCCCCGCTGGGACAGGGACAAAGCCCTATGTGGGGTGGTTTGTTCCTTACCGCCATGGCCGGTGGCTTCACCGTGTATGCGGTGGTTCTGTCCCGCCAGGAATTCCGGGCGATGCAGCTACGCAAGCTGCGGGGTTCGCCGAAGCCGAATTCGTCCGGCCGTGCGGACATTCCTGCAGATCATTAGTTAATGCGTGCTTTGGGGGACAGCAGAATGAAACGTGGAAGAAGAATAGGTTTAGCCATGCTTGCGTTGCTGACGCTGACAGCAGCGAGCTGCAATGAGCGACCCTTCACCCGCGACTACGCCCGGTCCACCCCGAATTCGGCCATTCAGGTGGGCGAGAAAAGAGACAAACTGTGGGAGTACGTGGATCGGAATGGAGTATCCAGGAAACTCAACACCTGCGAAGACTTGAGTCCGTGGAATGTGGCCTATCGCTGCACCTCCCCGGATGGCACAGTCATGCTGACCTTCAATGATTCCAAGTACGGCATAGACGACACCATCCTCCATCACAAGGACGGCGAAGAGGTGCCCTTGTACTGCATCGTCAATGGAACTTGGGAGGATTCACTGAGATTCTGTCTGCCCGTATCGGACCCTTCCGTCCCGCCCCAGCCGGTTCCTCGTCGCGACTAGTCCGGAGCCAGCTGCCGAGGGCGCATGGAGGGCCTTTCCGGACGCGGTGCCGGCATTGAAGAGCATCCGGGCAACGAGTATGTGGAGGGGGCCATCCGAAGCCTGGCGGAAGTGCCTCTTCGCCTCCTCAAAGGATCCCCTTAGGTTTGGATATTTGTGTGTGGTCCATACACGTGTCCGAAGGTGAAGGGCTTGGTGAAGCAGTTGCGAGTGCGGGCACGTCGACGGCTGAATTGGAGTTGGCCGAAGGGACCAGCGTAGGCGCTTCACATGCTGGTTCACCTGGTTGCGCGCAAGCAGGAATCGATAGCATTCCGACACAGAGAACTAAAGTGCTTAGAACTAGACGTCGCCGATTACTCACTGTCCCCCCAAACGATTAAGCGAAACCTAGCGGGCGTCAACGGCTTGGATGCTGCGAACCATTCGGATGTCCGTGTAAAGGACAAACAATTCCTGGGTCTTTTCGTCGGAGTCGGAAACGGGACCCGACATGGCGATGCCGATCAAGTTGTCTTCGTGGATAGCGACGGCGGCGTTGTTCTGTTGATACCGGGAATCGGTCAGCGCTGCGGTCCAGAATTTCTCACGCCATGAAGGGAGCGCCGGATCGTCCAGAACCTCATCGTCCATCAAACCCCGGTACGTTTCGCGCCAGGTATCAACGTGAACTCTGGCCATGCTGAAAGCGTCGGCAGGCTCGGCACTACGCACCTCAAAGTTGATCGTCATTGCTCAACGGTACAGGCGAAATAGCCTTCAATTGGGCGAGTACCGAATGGAAAATCGAGGGGGCTGCCTGTAGCCAAGTCCGGAGCAACCTCCGTGATCTAGTCGTAGAGGATGACCGCTGTGAATATGCCAGGGCCGTCCCGGAAGCAAGGATTGAACGGGGCTAGACTGTGCGGGTCAGGACGGATTGGGGGATTCCGTGCGAGTTGTTGTCGCCGTTCCGCTGGTCGGTCGCAGCAGCGAACTGAGGACACGGAGTGAACTTCTTTGATGACTTCCCCAAGCCCGAACCCACGGAACGCGGTAAGAGCCCAAAATTTGTACCGCCACCTTGGATGGGCCCTCCGCAGGACGAGCTGCCCGCTGTGTTGCACATAGGGCAGTTCCTATATCGCAGTCCCACACGCGTTCTTGTGGTCAAGAGCGCTGAAATTTACGCCACGGGTTGTTCGTTCCAGCTGGCGTGGATCATTCGGCGGGGTGAGGAGAGCGACGAAAAGTGGACCACTCTTCACGCATCGGTTTTCCAGCACGGTCCCGGCATGGGACCCACCAGCGCGGACGTGCAGTTGCTGTTCGGCGTTCAGCTCCCGGATCACACCAGCGCCAGGACGGGCATTTTTGGCTGGGGTGCTCTTATGAATCACCAGCATCAGCCCAAAGCTCCAGCGCTGACGTTCCGCGGTGGTGGTGGCAGCGGCAATGACGACGAAGTCTCGGCCTCAGGCAACCTGTGGCTTTGGCCGCTGCCGCCTGACGGGGAAATCCGGCTGTTGGCGCAGTGGAAGGGGCTCGGCATTGAGGAGTGCTCCATAACAATTGACGGCCGCAACTTCAGCGCTGCCGCCGCCCGCGCGCAGAACTTCTGGTCGTAAGGCAGGAAGAGCGCGCACGACGGCGTTGCTGCCGCCGGCCATCGTCTCTAAAGCCGCCGGCCGTCCGGCGTCGTTTCAACACCCGCCACCGCGGAAACCGGCCGACATCCGGCACAGCAGGCGTCCGGCGTCGTGCTTTCAGCTTTGGTGGTTAGCGTTACCGCAAGTGCTGAGGTGTTGGGTACGTCGGTGGGTGCGCAGCACGTCTCGCCCCGCCAGGCGTTGATGCCTTCACGGATGGCGATGCCGGCTATCACCAAAGCGGCTCCAGCGTCGGCCCACCACCAGCCCAGCGTGCTGTTGAGCACCAAGCCGATCAGCAGCACGGCGGACAGGTAGGTGCAAAGGAGTGTCTGCTTGGAATCGGCGACGGCGGTTCTTGAGCCGAGCTCGCGTCCGGCCTTGCGCTGTGCCCAGGACAGTACGGGCATGATGGCCAGGCTCAGGGCGGCGATGATTATTCCGGGGGTGGAGTGTTGGGCTTCTCCGGCTCCTGTGAGGGAGCGGACGGCGTCGAACGCTACGAATGCGGCCAGGGCAAAGAATGAAAGGGCGATGATCCGCAGGGTCAGGTGCTCGCGTCGCTCGGGGTCTTTGCTCGAAAACTGCCAGGACAGGGCTAACGCGGATGTCACTTCGATGATCGAATCGAGTCCAAACCCGATCAGCGCAGACGAGTCTGCAACGCCGCCGGCCCATAAAGCCACGGCAGCCTCAATGACGTTGTAGCTGATGGTGGCGGCCGCGAAGATTCGGATGCGGCGCATCAGCAGGAGCCGTCGGCCGGGGGAGACCGGCTTTATCAGGGTGCTCATGCGTGGCATGTCCCGTCAGGTGCGCAGCAAGCGGGGTCCACAGCGAGGACCACGCCCATCAGGTCCTTGATGGCGTGACCAAGCCGGGGGTCCGCGAGCTCGTACCGGGTGCGCCTGCCATCCGGGGCAGCAACCACCAGCCCGCACCCGCGAAGGCAGGTTAGGTGATTGGACATGCTCTGCCGGGATACGCCCATGGTATCCGCCAGATCAGACGGGTAGGACGGCGATTCGGCAAGGGTCAACAGAACCTGGGCTCGGGTGGGATCAGAAATGGCGTAGCCAAAACGGGCCAGCACGGGTGCCTGGGTGAGAGCTTCCATGAATTCGATAGTACATCCGCAGATGTATTCACCGAAAGATGTACTCAGAACTGAGCCGGACAATGAAGGTGTGGCGTCAGGGCACGAACCGGTAGCCCATGCCCGGCTCGGTGATCAGGTGCCGGGGGTTGCCTGGCTCGCTTTCGAGTTTGCGCCGAAGCTGAGCCATGTAAACCCGGAGATAGTTGGCTTCCTTGGCGTACGCCGGTCCCCAGACCTCTGTGAGGAGCTGCTGTTGGGTGATGAGCTTGTCCGGATTTCGGAGCAGGATGTCCAGAATGTTCCATTCCGTGGGAGTCATCCGGACATCCTGACCGGACTTTGTGATCTGCCTTTTTGCCAGATCCACGGAGAAAGAACTGGTTACCACCGTGGTGACCTCGTCCATGGGTTCGCTGGTCCGGCGTAACAACACACGCAACCGTGCCAGGAGTTCGTCCAGTCCGAACGGCTTGGTGATGTAGTCATCGGCCCCGGCATCCAAAGCCTCCACTTTGTCGTCGGAGCCGTGCCGGGCGGACAGTACAAGGATGGGGAGGGAACTCCATTCGCGCAAGGACACAATGACTGAGGTGCCGTCCATGTCCGGCAGCCCCAAATCCAAAACCATCACGGAGATGGGCCGCTGTGCAGCCGCACGAAGGGCTGACGCTCCATCATTTGCTGTCACTACCGCGTACCCCTGCGCCTTCAGGGTAATGGCAAGAGCCCTGACGATGTGGGGATCGTCATCCACCACCAAAATTGAGTTCACTAAGGGCCTTTCGGAGCTGGCAGTGCAGAAGCAGGTGCTGCAATACGGTGGGACGCATTGGATGCTGGTGCTGAGGAGAGTGGTGCTCCCGGGGAGCGAGCCGGACCTGTTGATAGGGGCAACCGGATGAGCATGGTAAGCCCACCACCTGGTGTTTCTTCAGCGGTGAGTGTGCCACCCATGGCCTCAGTAAATCCTTGAGCAACCGCCAGACCCAAACCTACCCCCGCGGCTGCCGGGACGTCGTCGAGCCTTTGAAAAGGTTGGAACATCCTCAGGACGTTGCTGGCCGGCACCCCTTGTCCATGGTCGATGATGCGCAGTTCACCAGCGGGCCTGCCGTCCAACGTTGTTGTGCTGAAGCCGCCCGTGGCACCGGCAATCACCACCTCAGAATCCGGGGCGTACTTCACCGCGTTTTCCACGATGTTGGCGATGACCCTTTCGAGCATCCCAGAATCGGCGTCTACTTCTGGCATGTTGGGTGGCAGGTCCACCCGGACCCGCCCAGCCGGTACGCCGTGCAGGGCGGCTGGTATGACGTTGTACCAACGGAGAGGCTTGATCAGGGCGTTGACGGAATCCGAGGTAATGCGGGACATGTCCAGGAGATTGCCCACCAAGCCATCCAAACGATCAGAACACTCATCAATGGTGGCCAGGAGTTCCTCTTCCTCTTGCTCCGTGTAGCGGGCACCCGGCTGACGCAACCCTCCAACGGCCAGCTTGATACCCGCCAGCGGTGTACGCAGGTCATGGGACACAGCCCGGAGGATGGAAGTGCGCATGGTGTTGCTCTCGGCCAGCCGTGTCACTTCGCGTCGGGTAGCAGCCAGTTGACGGCGTTCGAGCAGCGCGGAAAGGTGTGCGCCGAAGGCTCCCAGGAGCCGGCGGTCGCTGGCCGGGAGTACACGGCCGGTAAGGACCAGCCGTGTGTGGCTATCCACCTGTTCAATGTTCTCCTCCGGCGGGACACCTGTCACGGAACCGGAAGTGTCCGGCACGGAACCCGCAGTGTCCGTCACGGAATCCGCAGTGCCCGCCGCAGCCACCAGCTGCCAGCCCGCCGGGGCCGAGGACGGGCGAGCTTGCTGCTCGCCCCCAACGGAGGACACATAGAGGGCCGCACGCTGGACCTGGAAAACTTCAAGTGCCTGTTTCAAGAGATCCTGCACGGGGTCATCAGCTGTGGAAGCTCCCCGCGTGAGCTCAGCCAAAGTGGTTGCTTCCGAACGGGCACGTGCTGCCTCCTTGGACCGCCGTGCAGAGAGGTCCACCACCATGGCAACAGCACAGGAGACGCCGGCAAACACCAAAATGGCGAGCAGGTTCTGCGGATCACTGATGGTCAGGGTCCCCAACGGTGGGACGGAGAAATAGTTCACCAGGAGGCTGCTCCACACCGCAGCCAGAAGCGCAGGCCACAAACCGCCCACCAAAGCCACCGCAACGGAGCCGGAGAGCTGGACCAAAACGGCCGTAGCAATGTTGTGCGACGGCGCAGCGGCAAGGAGCAACTGCAGCAGCACGGGAACCACTATGGCCATAGCGAATCCAAGGAACACCCGCCCACGCCCAAGGTCCCTCTTTCGCGTGCGCCCCATGCCACGTCCACCCAGAGGGTGGGAGACCATGTGAACGTCAATATCACCGGACCCCCGGACCACACGACTCCCAACACCCCCTGCGATGAGCGTGGCAGGGAACTTGTGCCGCGAAACCCCCACCACAATCTGGGTGGCGTTAACACTTCTGGCGAAGTCCAGCAGCGCCTTGGCAGGATCCTCACCGGACACCGTGTGGTAGCTGCCGCCCAGGTCCTTAAGCAAGGTGCGCTGGGCCTCCAAATCCTGCGGCGACTCAGCGGCCACCCCATCAGCCGCACGGACATGGACGGCCAGGAGGTCGCCGCCGTTCACCCGCTTGAGGATCCGGGCCGCCCGCCTGATCAGAACTTCTCCCTCCGCACCCCCTGTAAGGCCGATGACAATGCGCTCACGGGCAGGCCAACTTTCTTCGATGCGGTTTTCCGCCCGGTAGCGGGCCAGCCCTTCGTCCACGCGGTCGGCAAGCCAGAGGAGTGCCAGTTCTCTGAGTGCCGTGAGGTTTCCCATGCGGAAGTAGTTGGACAGCGCGGCATCGATCTTGTCCGCCTCGTAGATCTTTCCATCGCCCAGGCGTTGCCGGAGCAGCTCGGGGGAGATGTCCACCAGGTGAATCTGATCGGCGCGCCGCACTACGTCGTCCGGGACTGTTTCGGCCTGTTTCACATCCGTGATGGCACTGACAACGTCGCCCAGGGATGCCAGGTGCTGAACATTGACGGTGGAGAGGACGTTGATCCCGGCGTTGAGCAGTTCTTCTACGTCCTGCCAGCGTTTCTGGTTGCGGCTCCCGGGAACGTTGGTGTGGGCGTATTCGTCCACGATCGCCGTGCCGGGACGCCTGGCCAATACTGCTTCCAGGTCCATCTCTTCGAAGACGCTTTCCCGGTATTCCATTGACCGGGGCGGAACCGTCTCCAGTCCGTGGGTCAGCTCAAGGGTGTCAGCGCGGCCGTGGTGCATGGCGAACGCCACCACCACATCTTCGCCGCGGCCGGTGAGCCTGTGTGCTTCTTCGAGCATGGCGTAGGTTTTGCCTACGCCTGGTGCAGCCCCCAGAAAGATTCTCAGTGTTGCCCGCGCCATATCCTCATTCTTCCACTCCGAAACCTTTGCTAACGGCGGTCTGCGGCCAGGTGCGCGAGGTCAAGATTCAGCAGTGTCACGTTGACTGAAGGTTGGCCGAAAAACGCTTCAAGACCGGTGCTGGTCTGCTTGTCCACCAGGTCCTGGACGGCGCTGGTGCTGAGTCCATGCGCGGTGGAGACGCGCGGCACTTGGAGGTTTGCGTAGTCCTTGGAGATGTGGGGATCCAGTCCTGATCCGCTGCTGGTGAGGGCATCGGCGGGAACCTTGCCGGGGCTGACGCCCTCCGACGCCGCCACTGCTGCACGGTTGCCGGTTACGGCTTCGAGGAGTTTGGGATCGTTGGGTCCGAGGTTGCTGGCGGAGGATGAGCTTGGGTCCCATGTGACCGCTGATGGCCGGGCGTGGAACCACTGTGGGCTCTGCGTTCCGGAGTCGTCCGCAGCCGCCTGCACTATGAGTGCGGACGCCGCAGCCTGCCCGGAGGAGTCTTTCACTATGGATCCGTTGGCTTGGAACGGCGCGGCAAGCTGTCCTGCGCCGAACACCGCCAGGGGGTAGAGCAACCCCAGCACAATGGTTGCCAGCAGCAGGAACCGTGCTGCGGTGCCTGCCTGACGGAGGTATCCGGAAATGGTGTTCATGAGTGGCTCCTAGCCGATTCCTGGGATGAGTGACAACACCAGGTCAATGAGTTTGATGCCGAGGAAGGGGGCTATGAGTCCTCCCAATCCGTAGAGCAGTAGGTTCCGGCCCAGGGCTTGATTGGCGGACACGGCCCGGTATTTCACGCCGCGCAGTGCCAGGGGAACCAACACAATGATGATGAGCGCATTGAAGATCACGGCGGACAGAATGGCCGACGCCGGACTGGCCAGCCCCATGATGTTCAGCAAACCGAGCCCCGGGAATGCTGCCGTGAAAAGGGCCGGGACAATGGCGAAGTACTTGGCAACATCGTTGGCTACGGAGAACGTGGTGAGGGCGCCGCGGGTGATCAGCAGCTGCTTGCCGATCCCCACTATGTTGATCAGTTTGGTGGGATCAGAATCGAGGTCCACCATGTTCGCAGCTTCTTTGGCTGCGGGCGTCCCGGAGTTCATGGCCACTCCAACGTCCGCGGCTGCAAGTGCCGGAGCATCGTTGGTGCCGTCGCCGGTCATGGCTACCAGGCGCCCTTCACCCTGTTCCCGCCGGATGACGTCCAACTTGTCCTCGGGCGTGGCTTCTGCCACGAAGTCGTCCACGCCGGCTTCGGCCGCGATCGCTTTGGCCGTCACCGGGTTATCGCCGGTGATCATCACTGTGCGGATACCCATTTTGCGCAGCTCGGCGAAGCGGTCCTTCATGCCGGGCTTCACCACATCGGCAAGGTGCACGGTTCCCAAAACCCGGGCGCCGCCGTCGTGCGTGTGCTCGGCTACCAGCAGCGGCGTGCCGCCTTGGGCTGAAATTTCCTGGACGCGGCGCTGGACTTCGGCGGGGAGGCGACCTCCGGCGTCGGTGACAAAGTTCCCGACGGCGGACGCCGCACCTTTGCGGATGAGGCGCCCGTCCAGGTCCACGCCGCTCATGCGGGTGCTGGCGGTGAACTCCACAATGGTGATGTCCGTGGAGGTATCGCGGAGCCCGGCGAGGTCAGGGCCATCCATGCCGCGGGCGCTGGCGAGCTCCACAATGGAACGGCCTTCCGGAGTTTCGTCGGCCAAACTGGAGAGCCGGGCGGCGGCGATGAGCTGGTCCTGTTCCACCCCGTTGGCGGGGAAGAAGTTGACTGCCCGCCGGTTTCCGTAGGTGATGGTGCCGGTCTTGTCCAACAAAAGAGTGGTGATGTCGCCGGCTGTTTCCACTGCGCGGCCGGAGGTTGCCAGGACGTTGTGTTGAACCAGCCGGTCCATGCCTGCGATCCCGATTGCCGGTACCAAGGCCCCAATGGTGGTGGGTATCAGGCAGACCAGCAGCGCCACCAAAACGATGGGGGAGGGCGTGGCATCTGCCAGCGATGCGAAGGGTGCCAGGGCCATGGTGACCACCAGGAACACGATTGTCAGTGAAACCAGCAACACGTGGAGCGCGATCTCGTTGGGGGTCTTTTGGCGGACGGCTCCTTCCACCAGCTTGATCATCCTGTCGATGAACGTTTCGCCGGGCTCGGCCGTGATGCGGACAACGATCCTGTCTGAGAGCACCTTGGTGCCGCCGGTTACGGATGATCGGTCGCCGCCGGATTCCCTGATCACCGGGGCTGATTCGCCGGTGATGGTGGACTCGTCCACGCTGGCCAGGCCTTCAATGATTTCGCCGTCGGAGGGGATGACGTCCCCGGCCTGGCATATAACCACATCGTTGAGCCTCAGATCGGTGCCCGGCACTTCCCGGGTGGTTCCATCCTCCAACCTGAGCTTTGCTGTGACGCCTTGGCGGCTTTCCCGGAGACTGTCTGCTTGAGCTTTTCCGCGGCCTTCGGCGATGGCCTCGGAGAGGGTGCCGAACAGGACCGTGAGCCATAGCCAGGCAGTGACGGCGATTCCGAAAACGTCCGGTTTCACAATGCTGATAATCGTGCACGCGGCTGCCCCCACCAGGACCACGAACATCACGGGGGAGTGGACCATTTGCCGTGGATCCAGCTTTTGGAAGGCCACCGGGAGTGCTGCCTTGAGGGTGGCGGCATTGAGTTTGGCCGGTGCTTTGCTGTGGTGCTTGTGTGGTTCCGGCGAAGGAACACCCTCAGGTGCCCCTGACGGGATGCCGCCGTGAGTGAGGTCTTTGGACTCCGCGGCCGGAGCCGTGCTGGAGTTGGTCATTTGATGAGTCCTTCTGCGAGGGGGCCCAGGGCAAGGGCGGGGAAGTAGCTGAGGGCGGTGAGGATCACCGTCACGCCCAGGAGAAGCGAGCCGAAGAGCGGGCCGTGGGTGGGTACGGTTCCGGAGGAAACGGGCACTCTCCGTTGCCGCGCCAGTGATCCTGCCAGGGCAAGGACCAAAGCTATGGGGAGGAAGCGGCCCAACAGCATGGCCAGTCCCAGCAGCGTGGAGAGGTAGGGACCGGAACTGGTGATGCCGCCGAATGCTGAGCCGTTGTTGTTGGCGCCGGAGGTGAACGCATACAGCAGCTCGCTGAACTGGTGCGGTCCCGAGGCCGGTGCGTTTGCCATCACGTCCGGGAGGAGAGCTGAGATTCCGGCGAGCACCAGCACCAAGGTGGGGGTCACCAGGATGTACAGGGCCGCGAGCTTCATTTCACGTGGGGTGATCTTTTTCCCCAGGAATTCCGGCGTCCTGCCCACCATCAGCCCGGCGATGAAAACTGCAATGATGGCCAGCATCAGCATTCCGTAAAGGCCGGAGCCGGTTCCGCCGGGAGCCACTTCGCCGAGCATCATGTTCAGCATGGCAACGCCGCCGGCCAGCGGGGGCAGGGAATCGTGGGCAACGTTGACGGCGCCGGTGGACGTCAGCGTTGTGGAGGCCGCGAAGATTGAACTCGCCACGGGGCCGAGCCGCTGTTCAAAGCCTTCACCCAATCCGCCGGCCTCTGCCGTGGCCACTCCTTGCGCGGAGGACACTGCCCACGCCATCAAACACGTGGACGTCAACCAGAGTGCGCCCATGACGCCTGCAACGGTGTATCCCTGGCGCTGGTCTCCCACCATTCGCCCGTACATGTAGGGCAGGGCAGAGGGAATGAGGAGGATGAGGAACACCTGGAACAGGCTGGTGAAGACGTTCGGGTTCTCCAAGGGGTGCGCGGAGTTGGCGTTGAAGTAGCCGCCGCCGTTGGTGCCAAGAACTTTGATGGCTTCCTGTGAGGCCACGGGACCGCCGGGAATCGTCTGGCTGACACCCGTGGCCGCGTTGGTGACCTCTGTGGACCAGAAGTTCTGCACGACGCCGCCAATCACCAAGGCGATAGCGGCCACCGTTGCGATGGGGAGCAGGATACGGAACGAAGCCCGGGCAAGGTCCACCCAGAAGTTGCCCAGGCGGTCCGTCGCGGTGCGGGAAATACCGCGGATCAAGGCCACCACCACAACAATTCCGACGGCGGCGGAGAGGAAGTTCTGTACGGCCAGCAGGCACATCTGGACGAAGATGCCCACAGTGGCCTCGGGTACGTACGTTTGCCAGTTGGTGTTGGTGACAAAGGAGATGGCCGTGTTCATGGCTACCCAGGGATCCACGCCGGGCAGGGAATTGCTGCCGGGCAATACGCCCTGCAGTCGCTGCAGGGCGAAGATCACCAGGATGGAGATCAGGGAGAAGAGCAGAACGCTGCGCAGATATACAGACCAGCTCTGCTCAGTTCCCGAGTCCACACCCGCAAGGCGGTAGAGGATTTTTTCAGGCCTGGAGTGTTTGGTGTTGGTGAAAACCCGGGCCATGTACAAACCCAAAGGCTTGTGAAGCAGCGCCAGCGCCAGCACCAGAACGGCTACCTGGGTGATGAAAGATGCAGTACTGAAAACCACCCTCTGTCACCACTTTTCCGGGTTGAGCAGCACGGCCACCAGATACCCGGCAACGGCCAAACCCAGAATGAACAGGCTGACCCACATGATGGCATCGGCGTTCATCGCCCACTCACCGGGCCTTCGCCGTCCACCATTTTGCCCAAGAGGTGGGCAACCCACATCACCATTCCCATGCTCAGCATAAGAATCACCACAACAGCCACGTCGGCCACTGGAACGTCCTTTCATCAGGGCCCCTTTTCAGGGCCGATGACAGTCAACTCCTGCTAACCCGGCGAAAAGCGTTTCCTTACGGTTCCTTAATGCCTACGACCCAAATCTTGATGCGCTCTTAACGGCCGGCGTTAAGGAATCATCAAGAAATGTCTCATTCCCCACTGGCGGCAGCTCAGCGGTGCTAATTTCGGCACGGGTGGGACGCTACAGGGCTGCCCGGAAAGGGAACCAGTGATCAGACATCCTTGGCTGGAGGTCAGATGACGCGCGCCCCGGAAAAGCTGCCCGCAGCCGAACGTTCCCTGCTCCGCCACAACCCAGTCCTGCAGTCAATTGGCCGGGAAGGCGAACGGCTGAAGACTGCGCTGCTGCACCCGGTCCGTTCAGTCCCGTTGGCGTTCCTGGCCGTGATTATCCTGGGCGCGCTCATTTTGATGCTGCCCATATCGCGAACCGGTGAGGGCGAAGATGTTGTCACAACGGCCTTCTTCACAGCCGTCTCCTCTGTTTGCGTCACCGGCCTGATCACCGTGGACACTGCCACATACTGGACTCCATTCGGTCACGCTGTGATTCTGGGGCTTATCCAGGTGGGAGGGTTCGGGATCATGTCCCTGGCAACCCTGCTGGCCCTGTTCGTCCGCAAAACAATTGGCCTGCGTGGGCAACTCGTGGCTCAATCCGAGACCCACACGTTGAACTTCGGTGACGTTAAGTCCGTGCTGTTCAGGGTCCTGAAGATCATGGTCTTCTTCGAGGCAGCGACGGCGCTTGTCCTCACGGCACGTTTTTGGGTGGCCTATGACAACAACATCCTGGGGACGGCTCTTTGGCACGGCATGTTCCATGCAGTGTCCGCCTTCAACAACGCAGGTTTCGCGCTGTATAGCGACAACCTTATCGGCTTCGCCGAGGACCCCTGGATTATCGTTCCCATCTGCGCAGCCATCATCGCCGGTGGTCTTGGTTTCCCTGTGATCATCCAATTGATGAGGGACCCCCTGAGGTTCAGGAACTGGACCATTCATCTCCGGCTGACCGTTTATGGTTCTTTGCTGCTGCTGACTGGGGGCATAGCGCTGTTCGCCGCCTTTGAATGGAACCGTGCCGAGACCCTCGGCCCGCTGAGTTTCGGGGGAAAGATCCTGGGATCGTTGGCTGGTGGTGTGTTTCCCAGGACGGCTGGCTTCAACAGCATCGACTACGGTGTAGCTACGCCTGAGACGCTCATGGTCACCAACGTTCTGATGTTCATTGGTGGCGGCAGCGCAGGAACCGCTGGCGGCATCAAGATCACCACCTTCCTGGTGCTGGGATTCGCCATTTGGAATGAAGTCCGCGGACGCGAGCAGGTGACCATTGCACACCGTTCCATCAGTTCCTCCACCCAGCGCCAGGCTCTTACCGTTGCCCTGCTGGGCGTCGGCGCCGTGATCCTCGGGACGATGCTGCTTCTGATCACCACCGATTACAGTCTTGAGAAAGTGCTCTTCGAAACCATCTCCGCGTTCGGAACAGTGGGACTGAGCACGGGAATCACGTACAACCTGCCGCCCACTGCCGAATGGGTACTGATGGCCTTGATGTTCACCGGCCGCATTGGCACCATCACCGTTGCGTCAGCCATCGCATTGGCATCACGGCCGAGGTTGTTCCAACTCCCGGAGGAGCGGCCAATTATTGGCTGAATATTTTCCGGCTCAGTTGTCCTGAAACAGTAGGCTTCCGGCATTCAACCCCGGAATCACAAGGAAAAAGGCCGACGCAGCAAGTAGCCGGCTCTCGGATAAGGCCGAAAGACGAGTACCTACTACTCGTGTTCAGGCACTAGGCGCTGGACTTTACTGATCTCAGCGGCTCAGGAACGACCTCCAATAAACCCCCAATAGTTGGCGGTTGGACGAACCGCAGGGCCGGGGCCGGACAAGGTACCCAAATACAATTGTCCGGCCCCTTCGCCCTAACAAGGGGGCCTCAGATGGTGCTGAGCGTGTGGACGCGATCGTCCAATTCGGAGTTCCAGATTTGGTCTTCGTGCTCTTGAATGTGCATCCGGATATCCCACGCGCAGGATCTGTTTCTCCTTGCTGCTGCTTCCTCAGTGACGGGTGCCGGGAGGGAAGCCTCCCACTCTACGAGTTCCTTTGTCAGCCGCAGCCTGGTAACGGTGCGGATCATCTTGTCCACTGCAAGATTGAAGTAGACGCCGTTGGGATCCACATCGAAGGGGTAGAGGCCTTGCTCTTTGTAGATCCGTCGGATTGCCGCCATCTGCTTGCGGTTGGGATAGAAGGACTCATAAGCGGACGAATCATCAGCCCGCCTCCATTGCAGGATCATGAAGGCTGCCGTGTATTCGCGGACAGCCAATGGTGATTCCAACAACGTGGGCGTCGCCCTAACGCTGATGCTGGTGCTGCCAGTCCCACCCGATGCGTGTGTAGGTGAGGCGAGGATACCGAGTTCTTCCAGGCCTTCACTGAGGGACGCGCGCACTGGGTAGCTGCTATAGCGCTTTAGACACTCTTCGAACTCTTTCACGGCCTGGTCCCACGGGGTCGGCTTGGTGTAGGGCTCAAATCCTGTCACCGGGAAGACCTCGTCTGGGTTTGGGTTCGCAGAACCCGAAGGGTAGAGGGCATTGCCGATGACGGGGTCCTCAACCCGGGGAACACTGATGTCCTCACGTCCCGCCCTCGCCTCGGCCAGCGTGTACTTCTTCTCGTCCGAGCTCTTTCCTTCGAAAAGTAGCTCCACGATGAATGCCCGTCCGTTGGGGACGTAGAAGTCCTCCTCGAAGGGATCCAGTCCCAAGTTGCGGCAGATGTTAACCAACGTCTCGTGGGGGAAACTATCCAGGGGCCGCGGCGCCGAATATTGCTCGACGTTTTCGAAGTCGTAGGGCTCTCCACCGTGACTGAATTTCCATGGTTCGGAGTGATAGAGACTCAGCGACCTCCGAAAACCGGCTTCATCGTAGACCGTCAGATCACGGCCTCCCCAACGTCCCCGGGCCATTTCGGTGGCCATACGTTTCATGTTCTTGGGTTCGTCGTTGACCTCAATGGTGGGAATTCCCTTGGCCTCAGAAAGGTGGTGACGCAGCGGGTGATGAAAATGCTCGTCACGAATTGAGTTTTGCATGACAGCGGTCCACTCAGGGTTTGCCGTCTCCAGAAGCAGCCACCGCTTCCCATAACCTAGGGGCAAGAGCTTACTGAGCAGCTCGGTCAAAGTGCCCTGATGCTCGGTGACGCCAATGCCGTCACGCGCCTGATGGTTGCTGCGCTGGACCCACTTACGCCACTCGACGGCGGCCTGGTCCACCGGCCTTTTAACGAACCCGATCCTGTTGGTCACGGGCGCCCATTCGCCGCCAAGCAGGAGCTTGGCAGCCAATTTTTGGGCAGGGCTTTGGCGCGGTGGCATGGTTCGTTTCCTGTTCCTGAAAATCGGGGTTCCCGTAAAGCGTCCCACAACCGACTTCGCATAGACGTTAGCGCCCCACGGAAGCAGAAACCAGGAGTAAGAGAATGGCTGGATGTGACGGTGCGCACTGCTACATTATTCTCGATGGGGGCACACAAGAGTTCCTACTGCACTCTGAACTGGAGCCCTTATGAGCCTTCAAGTACCTCGCCCAGGCGACCTGCCTGCATCCACGGTCTCCGTGGAACACGACCCAAGTAAAACCCGCAAAGCGCGAACATCCATCGGCGTCGGCCTCGTTATATTTTCAGTGGTCACTGCAGCGGGTTTCGTCTGGCTCTACTCAACTTATGGGTCGGAGCTGGAAGCCCTCACCGATGCTGAACGATCAGAACAGGTGGGCTATATTGCTCTCAATATTCTCTACTTCCTAGCCTTGGCTGGCGTCGGAATCTGGAACATTGTTGCTCGACGAAGCACATCCAAGCTTCCGCTCATTGCCGCGCTTGTCCTTTCAGGCTTGGCGCTGACATTCACTGCCGTCAACATGTTCGACTACGCCACCACCAGCGGCCGGATCCCTGGTCTCTTCATGCTGATTCTCATCGTGGGGATTGTGGTCCAGGCGATCAAGCTTTTGTTGGCAAAGCGTGCCTGAGGACATCAAGCGACCTCGCTTCCTGACCGTTGAGCAGGTGGCTGAGGAACTCAACGTGTCCGTGAGCCAGATCAGGGCGTCGCTCAAGTCCGGTGACCTGCGGGGCATCCAGATTGGGGGCCGGAACGTGTGGCGTATTGCTGTTACCGACGTGGAAGACTACATCGCTGAGGCTTACAGGCAGACTGCAGAGCGAATCGCCGCCGGCGAGTTGGCTGAGTAAGTACCGGATTGATCCCCGTAGCGAGTCACCAGATGTCCCAAACAACCCCAGCGAACCAGTCCGCCGTGTTGGAACTGGCTTCTTCATCGCCTAACGGTTCCAGAATGCACAACAGGGTGCGCGCGTATCTTGTCCCGGAATTTTCCAAGTGCGTGGACATCTCGAACTGATCCAGATAATCCCAGCATCGTTCCTTGAGTGATTCCAGAGTAGCCGGAGTTCCCTTGCCGGACGTCCAGTAGGCGTCAACTGTGGCTATGAACGGCTCTAGTTCCTTTGGCGGAGAAAGTTCTTTGATGAAGTGCAGCAGCACCAGCATCAAGCCTTTCCACGGGTCTGTTCCACGCGCGTCGGCTACCTGTTGAGCTGCAAACCGGAGTTGGAGTGAATCCATCGGCGCCACGAGATCAGAGAGCCCGGGGTCTCGTGGGATTCCGGTGATCTTGCTCAGTTCTGTATCGACGATCTCCACGGCCGCGGGATCACCGTCGTAGTAGTCCTCCCAGAAGCCCGGCACGAGCCAGCTGGGCGGTGCGAATGCCAGTGTGCCACCCTCACGGATGCGGGCCTCCCACGTCTCCGGCACACTTCCATCCACAGTGATGAAGGCCCTTGAGTCGAACCAGGCAAGGCTACGACCGTCATCGGTCAGAAGCTGCAGATTAACACCGCGGCCCGGATGAGCAAGCAGCGAGACCACGTGGTATTCAGCGTCGATCGTCAACCATGAACCTGGGTCTCTTGTTCCTTGTCCGTCATGGGTGAGGAACGGGCTGTATATGACTTTCATGGCCGTCCGCCTTTTTGTGGGACAGCGAGCCGGCACAGCAGCTGTTCCTGTTCATCGTCAGGCATCGGCAAGGTCGCCTGTTCGGCCCAGAGCACGGTTCCCACGCCGCAGAGCCGGAGACCCTCGTACATTCGGAGCTCATCATCGGGCAGAACCTCAGACCACGCTGGTACGGCCTCCGGGAAGAGCGGCACTATGACTGCGCGCACTGACTCGCCTGGGTGAAGGTTTGCACGAGAGAAGCCCAGCACGGGAGCTGCAGTCTGCTCACCGTCGGGCCAACCTGGCAGACCCCAGTTCGGCCGGTAAGTGAATCTACGTTCTGGTGAACTGCCGCCGGGCAAAGGGTGGTGCCGTCCGGTGTCCGGCAACAGCTGCAAATCGATGGCAACCGCCCAGGTAGTTGTCGGACTCATTGCCACAGCCTATCCGGCCGTTCCTTGGTCTTACATGCCGCCGACCTGGAGCGTGACGGCATCGCGTTTCCTTCACCCGGGAAGTGTTATCGCAAGGATGACCCGCACGTACCGCCTAAGGACTACCCAAGTGACCACCTGGGGGTGACGCGGACGGAACCCCAAACACGCGAGGCTGGATGCGTGGGGCGCAACGTGTGCCCTGGGAGAGGCACGGTTGAGGAAGTCTGTTAGGAAGTTGCTCGTGGGGATCACCGTGGTTGGTGCTGTGCTGGCGATCGGGTTAGGCACCACCACCGTTGTGAATGCGGTGGCGACTGAGGGGGAGAGTCACCGGATCGAGTCCTACGGGCAAAGAGTGGCTGTGGACGGCGGCAAGATGAATGTCCTTATCACCGGGGCGGGGCAGGAGAACGTGGTGCTTCTGCCTGGGTTTGGCACCGCGTCCCCGGTGCTGGATTTCGGGCCGCTGGTCCGGGATCTGGCCACCGACCATCGGGTGATTGTGGTGGAGCCCTTCGGTTATGGCCTGAGCGATGGCACTGAGAAGGAACGGACCACGGAGAACATCGTGCAGGAAGTTCACGGTGCACTCGAGGCGCTGGATGTTGACCGCTACACCCTGATGGGTCACTCCATCGCCGGCATCTACGGCATCGAGTACGCCGCCCGCTACCCGGAGGAGGTGACCGCGTTCGTGGGTATCGATACGTCCGTCCCCGGACAGCCGGGCATGGACACCGAGTACCCCACGGGTCTGATGCTGGCAGCGAAGAACCTGGGCCTGCTCCGACTCATGACTGCTGCCTCCTCCGCGAGCGACACCGTGGCCTACACAGATCATGCCCGTGAGCAGATGCAGATGCTCGCCAACAGGAACTCCCTTTCACCCACCTACTTGAACGAGATGGGCCATATCAAGAGCAACTTCCAGAACGCATTGGGCACAACCTTCCCGAAGGACTTGCCGCTGCTGCTGTTCGTTGTTGCGGAGAACAAGCAGACCCCGGAGTGGCTCGAACTGCACCACCGCCAGGCCGCGAGCGTCACCAACGGCACCGTGGTTCCTCTACCCGGCGAGCACTACCTCCACCACACGCACGCGGATGAGGTCGCGGATGGGTTCAGGGATTGGGAGGGGGTGCGTGGTTAGCACGCACCTTCCGGCCTGGGGCGGGGCGAGCGTACGCTGGGCCCATGGAGTCCGAGATCAGGACCGTCTCCTTGAACACCGGGATCAGCGTGCCCTGTTTTGTGCAAGGCAATCTTGAACAAACAGCCGACGACGGCGGTGCGCCACTGCTGCTATTGCATGCGTGGGGCGAATCCTGGCGGAGTTTCGATCGCCTTATTGACTCACTTCCGACGTTCGTGATTGTGGCTCCTGACCTGCGAGGTCATGGTGGTGCGGACAAGCCGGCAAACGGCTATTCGCTGCACGAAATCGCTGAGGACGTCTTTGCTCTAATGAATGCCATAGGCGTCAAACAAGCTCACGTCCTGGGCTCGTCCAGCGGTGGTTATGTTGCCCAGCAACTCGCTGTCGATCGTCCGAATCTTGTTGCATCCCTGACGTTGGTGGGTGCACCGCTGAGCCTGCATGGGAAGCCACCATTTGCAGACGAAGTCGAGCTGCTCACGGAGCCCATCTCGGAAAGGTGGATGCGCGAGTCTCTATCTTGGTACAGGTTGCTTCACCCTGTGCCGACTTCCTACATCGATGATCGAGTAAGAGACGGTCTCGCTATGCCGGCGTCGATTTGGAAGGCTTCCCTGAGGGGTTTCTACGAGGCCGTTCCTCCCACCGAAGCCGGAGATATTTCCGTTCCAACCCTTATGCTCTGTGGAGCCTTCGATCACTTGGTGCCGCGGCAGCATCAAGAAACCCTGGCTTGCCGCATCAATGGCGCACGATTGAAGATCTACGAGGACACCGGTCATCTGGTTCTTTGGGAGTGTCCGGAGCGAGTGGCAGAGGACGTGACAACCTTCCTGGGCGAGCTATCTAAGCGACCGTGAGTTCGGGAAACGTTCACTTGTGCAGTCGCAAAGCAACCAGTGTGATTCTCTATGACCATGACATCCTTCCGAGAACCGACAACTCCGACTGGTGAATCGGCGGAGCTGGGTCCGCGCCCTATGAGCAGACGGAACGAAACCCGAGTCGACTGGATGGTGGGCGGCGGTCGGGTTCTGCTCGGTTACGCAGTACTTGCGCCAGTTTTTGTCGTGCTGGCTGCCGGAGGCGGAGGCGGTCCCCTTGGGGTTCTTTTTGCTTTAGGTTTCTTCCCCGCGCTGACAATAGTGTTGACGTCCTTAGCCGGGTGGCCCGTGCGCCGAATACCTAGAATTCGGCATTGGTGGATCAATCATGGCGAGATTGCCATGCTCGGTCTGATTTTCAGCGTTGGACTGACCCTGTATGGCTACGCCATGGGATACGACGTAACAGTTATGGATCCGGAGCTTTCCGCTCCCATCACTATTTACCAACCTGAGTGGGCCTACTCCCTGCCCGGCTGGTTCATGACCTCGTTCTTCGCAACGCACATGTGGATCCCTCCGCGTTGGAAAAAGCGGAAAGCGACGACATAACTCGCAGCCTCAGACCCATTACGGAACTGTCTCGCTCCAAGGAGGTGGGACAGCGCAAGTTAGTCTTTACATGCCTTGCTTCTGATGGGATGAAGCACATGGACTGACCGAGGTCCGTATAGGGCCGGTTACGTATCCTTTCTGCATACCAGACGTCTGAGCCCGCAGTGAAGAAAGTCGACCGACATTGTCTATGCGCGTTAGCAGATGCTCACCAACCGTAGCTCCCTCTCAGCCACGTACCTGAACGAGAGGTGACACATAAATAACAACTTCGGGTGTACCTTGGGCACGGGCCTTCCATAGGATTTGCCGTTGGCGGAGAACGAGCAGGCCCCGGATGGCTCGACCTGCACCACAGCCAAGCCTCGAGCGTCACTTACGGCACCGTCTTTTCCCTCCCGGGGACCCCACCTCAACCGTACGGGCACGGGGAGGTCGCGGAAGGAGTCGGATGCTGGGCGGGGATAGCTAGCTTGGGGTTCCGTACAGGATCGATGAGTGTGTGATTACAACGGAGCTGACCTTGTGACGGGGAAATCCAACGTCCCGGGTGCTTACAGGATGCCGCATTCGACGTTCGGACTTACCAGCCCGGACTCGCGAAGTTTGGCAAGTAGGTTATCCGCGATGAGCCGATGCCCCGACGCCGTTGGATGCTGGCCGTCATTGTCTGCCAGATCCTCCTTCTTGCGCACCCAGGTAGAGGAATCTACATAGGTCACCCCAGCCTCCTTCGCAGCGGCCGCGAGAATGTCCCTATTGTTGGTGATCTTAGTCGGCAGGGGGTCGACAGCCCAGAACGGACCCATAATGACGATCTTGGCTTCAGGCAGCTGCGACTTATAAGTCGCAATAGTCTCTAGTGTCCTGGTCCTGACATATTCAGGCTGCCACTCGGTGTAGGCAGCATCGTTGAATGCCGTGGCGAAGATGATGATGTCTGGCTTCTTCTTGGTCACTGCCTCAACGCGCTCTGAGAAGTCGAATGGCTGCTGGTGTTGTCCAGGCTGCGCGAAACCGGACCCTCCGACTGCGGACACGAAGGGCTGATAGTTGATGCAGGCAGCTGCGCGCCGGTGCCAATAGTCCGGTTTGTCCAACGAGAATGAATCGCCGAGCACGGCCATAACTTTCATCGGCTGGGGCGAAGGTTTCGCTTTTGACTGCGCAAGATAGTCGGCAACCTGTGCAGACACCGGAGGCTGCGATTGGATCGCGACTGAGGTTGAGTAGAACGGAATTGAGGCGGCCCCCACGGCAAGAGCAGCTCCAAGACTAAAGGCGGCCAGCTTGAGGCGGCGGCGAGTGAGGCGGCTAAGGGCCACGATTCCCCCAAGAATTTATCGTCAGGTCACGCGGTAGTACGCAAACCGCATCCAGCATAAGCGGCGTGAAGTCAAAAAGTTGCATCGCAATTGGCGGGGTAAGGTCCTCTCAGGAAGAGTCCCGGCTATTCTAAATGGCTGACAGGTAGGACCGTGACCCAACACCGCAGGCACCGTCTCGGGGTTCGTTGCCTTATGTTGCAAGAAGGTAGATGAATTCTAGCGACCTTCCCCAATTGCAATACTTTGTCCCTCTCCAGGGTGCAAGCTCCTCCACCAGCTGACGCGACAGAACCAGAGAAGGGTCAACTACGCTCCGAGGGCGTGGCCTACGGCGACGTTCACCATCGTCGCCGTTGTGGTTAGAAGAACCGGAAGACTGATGTGAGCTTCACTTGGGCCAGTTCTACTTCGGCTTACGTCTATAGGCCAAGTGGTTTACGGTCCCCTCAAGGTGTCAACGTGACTGATGGCGGGAGGCCAGTGGTGCTGCAACCAGACTACTTGGCAGCGGCACGCCCGTTTGGGCAACATAAGTTTGGGCGTGCCACCCTGATCATCATAATTCTGCTTTCCATTTGTGCCTCTTGTTTATGAATCACCTTGAACTGTCGAGTACTCTCTTCGGGAGGCGGCCTCTTCCGAGGAAAGCGGTGAATGCGTATGCCGTGCGAATATTATTGGACGTTCGCGATTATTGATTCAGTTAAACATCCGGTGACTGGCTAGCCGCAGTACAAGGTGTTTCCGGACCGGACCGGACCGGGGCGGGGTACGTGGTGCCGTCGGACGCTCGAAGGCGCGGGGCAAGACGTATCGTAGGTCCTTATCCAGAAAGCTGACGTGCACCGTTTTCCATATCGCGATGACTTGGTGTTTCTGTCACAATGCCGCACTCCCGAGTTGGATGCACCTCAGGGGGCTTTAGGTCAAGGTACCAGGTAGCCGGCTTGCTTGCTCGAGGGCTCTCGCCCGAGCTGGATTGTAAGTTTGCCCTTACAAACACAGACAAGCCCTTACAAACACAGACAAGGTCATTCGTGACGAACGACTGATGGGTCGAGAAGCGACCCTCTGCGAAGACCAGCGGTCCCTATATGTCAATTGAGACTAACAGGTCCAGACCTGTCAGCTGCCTGCAGAATTCTCGATGGACGAGCCATCATTCTGGCTATATTACGAGTGGGAGAGCAGTGCGATGCTGGGCCGCACCTTATAAGACTAGTGGCTCAAGTGCCGAAGTCGGCAAGGTCTGCGCGCACCGCTAAGTCCCGAATGAGGGGTGTTCATGAGGATCGTAATAGGGCCCAGACACTCGTCGCTACTGCTGCAACAGCTAGTAGCACTATGGGGACGAACTGTTTAAAATTTGGAGGTAACCGTAGGCGTAATGCTGGCATATGCATTTCAATATGCCACCTGCCTCTTCGCCAATGCCGCCCCATAGTCTCTATGAATACCACAAGCTTCGTTTGTTGGTACAACCAAGACAATAAATGAGGGTGGATGCCAGCTTGTGTTCAGCTGGCATCCACCCTCAAAGACTTAAAGCTCGAATTATGCAGAAGCCTCGGTGCCTTTTGCCCGGCGACGAGCAACGACAACAGATGCGGTGCCGGCGGCCAGCGCGCCTGCTCCCACAAGGGACCACAGGATCAGGCTTGAGTCAGCACCGGTGTTGGCGAGTGGGACGCCGCCGGTGTTAGCCAAGTCCGTACCCGTGCCGGCGGCAGAGTTTCCACCAGCGTTCGATAGGGCAGCGCCGCCGACGACTACAGTGACGGGACCAACGGTCACTCCGGAGGAGTTGCCGGTTGCCGTCAAGGTATAGGCACCAGGTTCATTAATGACGATCGGAGTGGAGAATGCACCGTTTCCATCAGCCGTTGCGCTCAATGTGGATGGTGCCAGCGGTATGCGACTCGAAACGGCAAGGCTGCCAGCAGAAACGCTGCCGGCGCTTGCCGCAGGAGTACCCGTAGGAGTCACGGTGATTGTAATGCCTTCTCCTGGGATGAAGCCTGTTCCGCTAAAAACAAAAGCTTCACCCGGTGCAACGGAGGCATCGGATACAGCGACGCTGGTGTTGGGTGCCGGATAGTTGGCATTGTTAGCTACGGCCGGTACTGCGCCGAGAAGTGCGATGGATCCTGCAAGCGTAAGTGCTGCGAGAGATTTCCTCATGTGTGTCCCCCCTGAGACCTAATGTGGTTACGACGTGGTGGTTGGAGATTTCCGAGACCCTACGTGAACGTAAGCGAAATCTCAGTGTGCTGCCCACTTAGAACTTACCATTCAAAGTGCACTGACAGCAAAGAAATTCCAGACCCGTTACAAAGGATTCATGAGTTCCTCTGTCCTATTCACATGAAGACTTGCTCGTGGCTTGGATCACATCACTTGCTGGCTGGGTTGTGGGTGTGACTACGATTTCCGGCGTTGAGTGCTGAACGATGTGGCCAAAGTTGAACTCTAAAGAAGTGCTTTCGCCGGGAGCGAGGCGGATCGTGGACGTTCCTACTGCTCGGTTGCTGTGGCTCTGAGCGGCGAATGCCACCTTCTCTCCATCTTTGACAACAGTGTCAATATTCGATTGAGCAGGACCGTAGACAACAATATTTGTCTGCACGGAACCTGGCGGTACACCATAGGCTCCAGCTCCTGTGACGTACTTAGGCAGAGACGTCGGGGCGTCAACTGGGGCAGTATTGGTGCTCGTGACCTTCACTGTGACTTCTCTGTATCCATCACGAGTGCAGTCTTTGACTACTTTTACGGAGCGCTTTACCCAGTAGTCCATTTTCGCGCCTGTTCCGTCGTTGAAGTAGATGCCGAACTGGGCCGGTGCTACGGCTGCGCCAGCGATCCTTCCGCCCAGTGGGTACCGGTCTAATGTCGTCTGCTCTTCGGGAGCGCTGGACCAAAGAAGTATGCGCCGTTCCTCGACGCCTTTTGCGAGTGAAGTAAGGAGTTTTTTGGGATCGGCTTTCCCTGACGACAAAGCACCAAAAACTTCTTTTGCGGCGCCCGCAAAGTAGACGTCCTGGAGCTTCGGTTCTTCGATCGCTTTGTACGCATCCGACAGGAGTGTTTGGACTACGTTCCCGCCAGTCAGTGCGGTCGGCAAGCCCGCTCCAGCCTGCTGAACCAGAGGGTCCGAAATATTAACGGGACCGGTGACTTCAAGTATGAAGCTAAGCGCAACGGGATCAAGGGAGAGTACACCATCTACCTGTTCGCCGGTTCGCTCCTCCCACATGGCTTGGGCAGTGGCCGCGCTTGTGGCGAAGTCAGGAGTGAGGTTCACGTCCTGCATGAAGCGTCCTATGCGTGGCGAGTATATTGCCTGCTGCTCTGCATCAACGGGTAGGGGCGGAACGAAACTCCCTAGGGCTGTTGCGCTGGTTTGGGAGGCCAAGTTCATGGAGCCCTTATCGATGACGAGGACGGCCAACGCGCCGGGGATACCACCTGTCGCTCTCGACTCCGCATTATTCTGCATGAGAAGCAGATATCGTCGTGGAGTGTCGGCACCCATCATCGCGGGTGCGATTCTTGCCGCGTCGGCTGCAATGTCGAGTTGATCACCTAGGCCCGAAAGCTCCGTTCGTGCTTCCACCAGGGCACTTGAGATGGAGGGTAGCAGGCCTTGCGTGTCAATTTGATTTAAGCGATTAGACGACTCGCGAACTGCGTGAGCAGCTGCATCGACTTGTGGAGCCGCATCTTTGAGTGGTTCAAGATCCATACCAGAGGGGGATGGTGCCAGCGTTGCCCAGTTGAGGGAGTGAAAGGCGTTCACCAAAGGAACTGCCCCGAGGCGAGCTACATCATCCGCGGACCGTGCAACTTCAGTGGCCGTCTGCACGTTGGGGCCGAGCCACGGCACTGCTGTGGCTGCAGTCCATACGGGGTCATCAGCAGCATCCCGGGCTGCCCCAGTGTGTCGGATTAGGTCTTCAACAGTTTGGGTTGCCCCTTCCGCATCGTTTGCGGCTATCTGAGCCTTTAGGTTTGGCACTAGGCGCGTGGCACTCTGCAGTTCCGAGTTAATGGTCGCTGCTATTGAGCTCATCCATGCTGCTGCTCCGAGCAGAACAATAGCTGCTGCTGCAGTGAAGACGCTGATGATTTTAATGCGCTTCCGCAGGATGCGCGTGGAGCGAACTGGAGTAGTGCCAGATCTCGATGACATTGCTGCTATAGCCTCATTCAGTTTTCTTGATCGGTCAGGGAGCGCGCCGCTCTCAGAACGCTCAGTAGGCGCCGCTGCTTTGAAACACCGCCCTTACCGTGCGGAGAATTATGACTAGATCGCCGGCCAGAGACCAGTTTTCCACATAGTAAAGGTCGAGCCGTACAGAATCCTGCCAAGAGAGGTTGGAACGGCCGCTAACTTGCCAAAGACCAGTGAGTCCTGGTTTTACCAAAAGCCTTCGCCGAACGTCGTGCTCATACTCAGCGACTTCGCGAGGCAGTGGTGGACGCGGTCCCACGAGGCTCATCGAGCCGGCGAGTATGTTGAATAACTGCGGAAGTTCGTCCAAGCTGTACTTCCGGAGGATACCCCCAATACGCGTGATTCGGGGGTCATCTTTGATCTTGAATAGAAGGCCCTTACCTTCGTTCCGGTGTTCAAGTTCTGAGAGTCGGGCTTCGGCATCAACGACCATGGACCGGAATTTCAGCATTTGAAAATGCTTTCCCTCCTTGCCAACTCGATCCTGCCTGAAGAGGATCGGCCCTTTGCTTCCAACCTTCACTAAACCGGCGATTAGCAACATCAGAGGAAGGGTGCAGATGATCAATAAGCCGGAGACCAGGACATCAAACAAACGCTTTGCAACGCGTTGCCCACCTTCGAGGGTCGGTGTGGTCACGTGAATAAGCGGCAACCCAGCAACTTGCTGTGTATGGATACGGGGCCCTGCGATATCAGTCAAGGCCGGAGCCATAATCAACCCCACGTTACGTGCGGCGAGCTCCCAGCCAAGGTGCCTAATTGTCTGTGGGTGTAACTGCACACCAGCGGAGACAGCAACCGCATCGGCTTGGCATTCATCGATGGCTTCTAGGACGGCCCGTGTGTCCGTTCCACTTCCCAATATGGGCAGCCCGGAGTTGGGTTCGATACGTGGCTGATCTCGCGCGCCTGGCGTGAAGGCCGCAACGGGAAGGTAGCCGGCGTGCTTGGCACTGTGAAGCGACTTGGCTAGGTGCGCAACGGCACTCGGTCCGCCCAGAAGGAGTAGCCTTGACATGCTGCTGCCCTTTTGTCGAGCAACGCTAAGGTGCTGCCGAAGCAGCCATCGGGCGAGAAGGAGTCCTAGCAGGCCAACTGGCAAAGCGATGCCAACATAACCACGTGCGGTCTCGATGCGAAAGACGTACGAGAAAATTGCAATCAGTCCGAATAGCCAGAGCGAGGCGGCAGCAACCCTCTTGTATTCATCTGGCCCGGCGCCGAGGATCCGACTCTGGCGAGTGTTCCAAGCGCCCAGCATGAGCCACCAGGCGATGGCCAACGCTACTGATAGCCAGACGTAGTTCGGCTCCTGTGACGTCACCAGAAAGTTCGGTTCGAGACCAAAACGAATGACATAGGCACCTGAAACAGCCCAGACTATGACGAAAGCATCGGCAAACCTGAGAAGACGCGATGATCGTGGTCGCCAATCAGATTCGGTCCCCAATGTGTAATCCCCAAGTGTAGGCATGTGTTCGTGTAGGAAGAACCCCGTCGTAAGGATACATGGGCCTACGCAAGCATTCGCAATGCTGCATTGTCACGAGCCGGGTGCCTTCGATTACGAAGAGTCTTCCAGAGAGCGCGCTGCGACCTCCGCTGGCGTGAGACCAGGGTGACCACGCATATTCCTTTCAGTGTTCTGTTGCAGCCGTGTCTGTTTCGGCGGAGACCGAAGATAGTTTGCGGACGTACCCGCCTAATTGAGTCTTAGGTCATAATGCGAAACAAGGGCAGCAAATTCGGTTTGTAGCGGCGGCATCCAGACCGCGGATCCTCTAGCCCTCATTCACTACGCGTAGGCGAAGAGGCCGGGTGGTGAATGCTGGTATTGCCGACCGATGATCACAAATCAGCGATTACTAGGAGTATCCAAGCGGATTCAAGCTCTGCCAACGCCAGTGGTCTTCGCACATCTGCGAGAGGTTCTTACCAGCAGACCATCCGAGATCGGCTAGGGCTGCTGAGGCGTCGGCGTAGCTGATTGCCACATCACCCGGTCTTCTGGCCGCAAACTCATAGGGAATTGAGCGGCCGGACGCCAGTCTGAAAGCTTCAATGACATCTAGAACTGACGATCCGCGCCCAGTTCCCAGATTCCAGCGGTACACGCCATTTGCTGGTGCGATAAAGTTCAAGGCGGCCAGATGGCCGGAAGCCAGATCCATTACGTGTATGTAGTCCCTGACTCCGGTCCCGTCATGGGTAGGGTAATCATTGCCGAACACTGTGACTTTTTTTCTTCGTCCGATCGCGACTTGTGAAACAAAAGGTAGAAGATTGTTCGGAGTGCCTCGAGGGTCTTCGCCAATCAGGCCAGACTCATGCGCTCCGACGGGGTTGAAGTAGCGGAGCAGGGCAATGGCCCATTCAGGTTTGGCTGCACCCAGGTCCGTTAGGATGTCCTCAATCTGCTCCTTGGTTCTACCGTACGGGTTGGTTGCGTCAAGGGGTGCCTTTTCGACGTGCGGAACATGCTCCGAATCGCCATAAACGGTGGCCGAAGAACTGAAGACCAGCTTCTTTACTCCAGCTCTTTCCATGCTTTCAAGCAAGTTGAGCGTGCCGACAACGTTATTTCTATAGTAACTGAGCGGATTTTCGACCGACTCCCCAACGGCCTTCAGACCGGCAAAGTGAATGACTGCCTCAAATTCTCCTTGAGCCAGCACCTGGTCAAGGGCAGCGGCGTCCAGTATGTCTATTCGACGCAGATCGATACGTTTGGCTGCGAGTTCTTCTACTCGGAGCAATGATTCGGGGCTGGAGTTCCGCAGGTTATCTAGAACGACAACTTCGTGGCCATCATTGAGAAGGCAAAGGACGGTGTGTGAACCGATATATCCGGCGCCTCCGGTGACCAAGACTTTCATATGGCTGAGTGTACTGTTACTGCTGGGTCGAGAACCAAAATCAGTGACGGAACGGTGCACTGTTCTGCGTACTGCAGCTCCTCTCAG
The DNA here is from genome assembly GCF_041549525.1 of Paenarthrobacter aurescens. Taxonomy (NCBI): domain Bacteria; kingdom Bacillati; phylum Actinomycetota; class Actinomycetes; order Micrococcales; family Micrococcaceae; genus Paenarthrobacter; species Paenarthrobacter aurescens. The sequence continues at coordinate 3,222,472 of NZ_CP157456.1, read as the reverse complement.
TTCGTAGTGATACGGCTAGTTCTGGCGTTTCGGACACTCGGAACCTTTGATCACGCCCGTTACACTTGAGAAAACACAATCGTGCGCCACCGTCCTATGCAGCGGCGGGCTTCAGGTGTGCAGAGAAATAGGGGACGCGGTTTGGATCTTCACGAGTACATACGCATATTGCGTCGCAACTGGATGATCATCATCTCCGTCGGGTTGGTAGGTCTACTTGTAGGAGGGGGCGCATCACTACTCTCGAAGCCTACCTATACCGCCGAGACGCAGCTTTTTGTGGCAATCCAGAGTTCCGGCTCTGTACAAGAACTGCAGCAAGGCAATACCTTCATTCAAGCAAGGGTGCAATCGTACGTCCGGACTGTTCAGTCTCCGAAGGTCCTGCAGCCTGCCATCGATGTATTGGGTTTGTCCATGGCGCCAGAGCAACTAGCTCCGCGAGTCAAGGCTACGGCGGACCCGAACACGGTTTTGATTACAATCTCTGTGACTGACAACTCAGCCGTGCAGGCTGCAGCGATCGCCCAAGCGGTAGCTGACAGTTTGATCACGACGGTTGCCTGGCTTGAGAAACCTCAAACGGGAGGTAATTCACCCGTCAATCTCTCGGTCATTGCTCCTGCAAAGGCACCTTCCGCTCCCTCTGCACCAAACGTGCGTATGAACTTGCTTCTTGGACTGTCTTCGGGGCTGCTCTTGGGGTTGGCGATCGCCATCGTTCGTGCAAAGACGGACAACCGCATTCGTGGAGAGGCTGATCTCAGGGCTCTTACTAGCACGGCCTTGCTTGGCGGTATTTCTTTTGATCAGGACGCTGTCAAGAAGCCTCTCCTAACACAGGCCCCTCTCCAAAGCCGGAGGGCAGAAACGTTCAGGCAGCTGCGTACGAATCTGCAGTTTGCCAACGTTGCTGGCCACGCAAGAACTGTAATGGTGACCTCATCCCTCCCCGGTGAAGGTAAGAGCACGACGGCAACCAATCTAGCCATCGCAATGGCCCAGGCAGGTCATAGCGTTTGCATTGTCGACGCTGACCTGCGGAGACCGATGGTCAGTGAGTATCTTGGACTTGATCGCAATGCAGGTTTGACCACTGCACTTTTGGGCGCAGCGGATTTGAATGACTTGCTGCAACCCTGGGGCGAGGAAAATCTATATGTGCTGGCTTCAGGACAGATCCCACCGAATCCAAGCGAACTCTTGGGATCCGCGGACATGAAGCAGCTCTTGAATCGTCTTTCCGGCACTTTCGACACCGTCATCATTGATACGCCGCCGGTACTTCCCGTGACCGACGCGACTGTGCTTGCTCAACATGTAGACGGTGTAATAGTTGTCGTCGGTGCTCACTCCACCAAGCGCCACGACCTTGAGCGTTCCCTTGGGGCGCTCGAGCTCGTTGACACGAAAATACTTGGTATCGTTCTGAACCAATTGCCGTCTAAGGGCGCGGATGCTTACTCCTACTCCTACGAACGTCGCGAATCTCCACGTGACGGTCGAAGCGGCCGAGACGCGCCCATCAGCAAGAGACGTTATAAATCTGGAGACTCGGACGGTGCGTCACCAGAGATTCGGAACTTCGGGCCGGTTGATACGACCAAACGTTCATCACAGAACGCTCCAGCCGACCGGCTTCAGCCACCCACGAAATTTCCAAAGTCTCGGCTCCCACAATGAATTTCCAAAGTATCCCTGGCTAAGCCCCCGACGGCGAGCAAACGGCGTCAATGTCGCGCTTGAATGTCCAGTTTAGGACAGAGGGAACGTAGTCGATCTCGTAGCGACTCGTGGACGATGAAAGGCCCTGATGACCAGGAACTCAAGCTTGCTAGGGCGTTCGATGGCTCAACCACAGACGACTATCGCCTACATTCCAGTGAAGCCGGATTTTTTGGCGCAGGCTGTTGGGGTTGTGTCCGTAGCCGTCTCCTTCGCCTACGCTGTTGGGTTCAACACCTTGGTTGCGATGCGGCCGGCTTTGTCTGGCTTAGTGGCTCTCTGTGTCGTTGCCTCCCTGCTGCTCGGCAGCCTGCTGTGTCCTAGAAAGATGACCTCAGTTCTCTTGCTGCTAGGTTTTATGCTGTTTATGGGGCTATCCATGAGTTGGGTAGGTATACCGCAGAACATGGATGCATTGACCAGATATTGCATCTCGCTGGCCGCATTGTTTGTGCTTATTCGCCTACCCTTGGGCGACATAAGGAGGCTTCTGTCGTGCGCAGCAGCCATTATTCTGATGTATGCCTCTGTTGTGGCAATTACTGCGCCCGGAGTGACAGTCGCTGGCGTGGTAAGAGCAGGAGCCTTTGTCGGCGGCGAAGAAGGATTCCATTCGTCCGCGATTGTCATCAGCGCTCTCGCGATAGTCATTTGGACGTCCCCTTGGCGGTGGCCAGTCAAGCTAGTATTTATTTGCACGGCTTTCGCCTTGCTGCTAGCTTACGGTGGTGCCACCGAGATGTTGATGCTTGGGGTTTTTGCAATTTTTTGGGTGGCAAATAGAAGACAATGGCCCCGCTGGCTAATTGTGGCGTTATGTTCGCTTATGGTCTTAGGCTCGGTACTTTATAGAGATGAGAACTCAGTTGAGGGTGGCACTGTGGGGCAACTGGGCGCAGGCGCACTGGGATCGGGGCGGCTTGATGCTTGGAATGAGCGGCTGCATATCTTCCTCAATGAGAGCTTTATCTTCCAGTTATTCGGCGGTGGCGCCTACTCTGATTACCGCGTGACACCCCTTTGGTGGTGGGAAGAAAAGTCCGCACACTCCGATCTGGTGACATTGATCATGGAGTTTGGTCTCGTGGGGCTTCTTTTCTTCGTCATATGCATAATCGCCACGAGGCGCATGTTGTCACCTGTGGGGTCGATGGCGCTAACGGCTGCGCTGGCGGGAATGGTCCTTAGCAACACTCTGCTCGACCGTCCTGGGCTCGCAGTTTTTTGGGGTATGGCCATTTACTCGGCCAATCTTGCCGGTCACGGCCGCGCTCAAAAGGCCAGTGGGACTGTTGAAACGGCGGCTCTTCCCCGAGCGGTATAGCGGACTCGCAGCCCGTCGCGCGCCTTGGAGCAAGCTCTTAGCCTTCGGCAGAAGCGAATTGATGTGCCTACCGCATCGACTGGCGGCAGCCCATCACACAGTAGGGGTGAGTCAAAGATTTGACTCACCTATGAACCGGAAGTAGTTGACGGTGCAGGCTAGTCCGACAGGTAGATTTCAACGCCGTGACGTCGACAGCCCCCCCCGCGGGCCAGGTTCGAGTGCGCCGGTGATGGCGGTATCAGCTCGATGGACAGGCCTATAGTGCCCTAGCGGCTATTCCTAGGCGTACATAATGTGGTTAGCGTCAGCCCCTCATACTGAGGGGATTGGAGCGCGCTGCTGCTCGCTGCGCTCCTCAGTCAATCATGACTACCTGCAAGGCCGAAAGTATGTATCTGGGGGGCAGCTCGGTTCTTAGTTTGATTAGGCCTGCAGGCAGAGGCATGAGCATCTGCCCAAGCCCTTCAAGACTTACGCCGAGTCAGCGGCGTCGGTGGACACCAAGGATCTTGTCAATCAACTCGGAACTCTCTTCGGTTGGGACGATGCGACTGGAGTGAATGACCCTTCAACCATTAGCCCGAAGGGTAAGGGGTTCAGGGAGCGCGACTTAGGGCACCGGCGTACGTCTGGCGCCAGGCTTCCGGTGGCGCGTGAATGTGCACCTATACGCAGCCACGAATGGCAGACTTTTGTTAGGGGCAGTTTTCATGCTTTGAGAACCGCCCCTAGCAAATGTGGAGAGCGTCCCGACGGCATGTCGTCGGAATGAAGAACTTATGCATCAAGTGTGTTTAGAACGGGCTCGCGACGCAGCGCGCCGCGCGTGTCTATCACGACCTTACCTTCGAGTTGCTCAATTTCAATCGCCTTGACGTCGTCGTGATCGACCAAAACGACGATTACATCGGAACGTGAGACAGACTCGTCAATTGGCACCAATTTCACGTTGGATCGGCCCAAGAGTTGCGCGGGAAGTTCGGCTACGTGGGGCTCGGCCACATTGAATCGTGTACTCGGAAGGGCCTCCGCTAGGTGTGCAGCGATTTCTATGGCGGGAGATTCTCGTAGGTCATCGATGTTTGCTTTAAAGGCCAATCCCAGAACCGAAACTTCAGCGGCGGGAGGGAGAAGTTCGAGGGCCGACAGTACTTGTTGGAAGACCCATTCCGGCTTTGCGTCATTAACTTCTCGCGCGGTGCGGATAAGGCGAGCTTCCTCTGGGGCGGCCGAAACAATAAACCAAGGGTCCACAGCAATGCAGTGACCACCCACGCCTGGGCCCGGTTGAAGAATATTTACCCGAGGGTGGTGATTGGCGAGGCGAATTAACTCCCAAACATCAATTCCAAGTTTATCGCTGATTACTGAGAGTTCATTGGCAAAGGCAATGTTGACGTCGCGGTACGAATTTTCTACTAGTTTGGCCATCTCGGCAGTGACAGCATCAGTGGTTAGAATCTCACCCTTGCAAAAGACCGAGTATAGATTTTTGGCTTTTTCGGCTGCGTCGGGAGTAATGCCCCCAACGATGCGGTCGTTGATGACGAGTTCGATCATAACTCTGCCCGGCAGGACGCGTTCGGGGCAGTGTGCTACGAGAATCGCAGGCTTGGAATCAGCACCGTCCAAACTTAGGTCCGGGCGAAGGTCGAGGATGTACTGCGCCATGTGTTCTGTGGCCCCGGGGGGAGAGGTTGACTCCAAGATCAGCAATTCGCCACCGATCAGCTGCGGTGCGATACCCTCGGCAGCGGCTTCGATATAGCTCAAGTCCGCTGACCGGTCCGTTTTGAACGGTGTGGGAACGGCGACAATGTAGGCGTCTGCCCTCGGAGTCGAAATACTGGCAGTGAGGTGTCCGTGGCTCACGGCACCAGCCACGTGAACTCCCAGGTCCGGTTCCACAAACGGAACCTGGCCGGCATTCACAGCGTCTACTGTCCGCTGGTTGACGTCTACTCCGATAACTTCTATGCCATTCGTCGCCAAAATGGCAGCGGTCGGCAATCCGATGTAACCCAAACCAATGACTGCTACGCGATTGATCGTATTCAACGCAATGCTCCCCATACTTCTGGTTAATGAACTGGCTAAAGATTTGGCGGTTTCGACGCTCGTCGGACTATCGTCCAAAGGCTGAGGTACCTCGCTCGCGCAGGTCGCTAGAAAACCTGCCCGGGCGTACGTTGCTTTGAGACCTACGGCTAATGTGCATGTGAGTCTAAGCGCCGGGGACCAACCGTGACGCGGAGAGTGACTCTTCTGTCACTCCTTATGACTCAAGCTAACTTTGACAGGCAAGGTGCGAGGAGCGCAAACGCTTCGAGTAAATCTACGTTATGTGGTTGCTTCCACAACGATAGGGCGGGCGAGAACGACTGAACTTTCTCGCGCCAGCGTGAGAAGCAACTGTGTAAGTTTCGGAGCGGGGTCGACTTTTCTTAGTCGAAGCGTGGGGTTCAGCGTGGCCGGCTCTCCAGTGTCAGGGTCACCGTGTACGTCCACCTAAACTGTTCCCATGACACTTGTAGAACGACTGGTTTACCTCCGGCGATTCAGGGTTGTCCGTGCCATTCTGTCTCTGGTTTTCGGTATCGATAGCCCAGCCCAGATGGTGGTAGGTGAAGGTTTGCGTCTGGTTCACAGTGGACGGGGTACCGTCTTCTACCCGTTGACGACAATCGGAACAAATGTTCGTATTTACCATCAGGTCACACTAGGTCGAAAAGACGCACACCTGCCGCTCGCACAGTCCAAAATGGAACGTTTGATTGTTGGCGACGATGTGGTGATCTTTCCAGGCGCTAAGGTGCTTGCTGGGGATGGGATAACGTCTATCGGAAATGGAACGATCATCGCTGCAAATGCGGTGCTGATGTCCTCTACAGGTGACTACGAGATTTGGGCTGGGATCCCTGCCCGCCGGGTCGGCATCCGAGATTCAGCCGTTTAATTCGGCCCGATGACCGCCAGAGCCGGCGGGTGACGACGCTTTTGCAGGGATTTCTTTGCGGGTTCCCACATCTACTACGATACTGATGCTGGACCTGCTCTATGTCGGTTCTAACTTTCACCATGGGGGATTGCATATTGTTGAGTAGGATCCGCGAGTACCTCGCTCACAGCTCGCCTGCACTCAGAGAAATGTTGGGGCTGGTTGCTCAGTGGCTGCCGCCTAAGCTTCGTTACGGTCAAGACTTCGTGGTGGCAAGTGAGTCAATCGCGAGGGCCCTCGGCTCTCCCCAAGTCGCCCGCGCGAGTCAGTTGGAGCTGCTAAGGACGCTTCTTCTGCGAGCTCGTGATGTGCCCGCCTACAGCTCCGATCCTCGCTACTCGATGCTCAATTCCTCTGTCGATGACCCCGCTAAGGTCTTGGCTTCTCTCCCGATTCTCTATAAAGATGATTTCCGAGGCCGGCCCGAGGAGTTTCTTGCGACCGGCTTGGACATGGTTGACAAGGTCACGACAAGCGGTTCATCGGGAGAGCCAGCTGTTTTTTATCTTGACCGCCGACGTGCTGCCTCAGAATGGGCCTATGTTTGTCATGCCTGGGGCGAATCAGGCTACAAGCCGGGCAATTGGCGAACAGTTATCCGAGGAGTCCATCTGGGTGGGCGTCCCCCTAGGAGATGGAAGCGGTCGCGAGCAACCTCGGAGCTAATGCTCTCGGCGATGGGGTTGGATGAGGCAACGTCGGCTCACTACTGGGAGCTGACTAAGCAGAACCGCATTCGCTTCATTCATGGCTATCCGTCAGCTATAGCTGCCTTAGCTAAGGCAGCTATAGCTGACGACAGCAACTTTCGATTAAGTGTGCAGGGTATCTTCCCGGTCTCTGAGGGAACGCTGCCCCATCAGCAAGCCTTGATCCAAAATGCATTCCCAAACGCTACATTCTTGCCCTCATATGGACTGAGCGAGCGGGTTGCCATGGCACGGTACAACCCGCAGAAGGACACGTATTCGTTCTACCCTCTGTACGGATACGTTGAACTTCTGGACGACTTAGATCGTCCAGTAGCGGTAGGTGAGCGAGGACGAGTCATTGCGACGGGGCTGCGGTTAACAGCTATGCCGCTGCTTCGGTATGACACTGGAGACACTGCCGAGCTGGTCGAGGTGTCGACTGGGGGCCTCGAAATCCGCGACATCCGTGGAAGGCGGGCTCAAGAGCACCTGGTAACCGAGTCGGGCGGAACCGTCTCTATTGCTGCGCTCAACTTACATTCGGCTATATATGAGAAGATTTTTGCATTCAGAATTCGCCAATTTGAGGCAGGCAAGGCCGAAGTTCTTGTGGTTCCAGCGATCGGTGCTACTCCGGAGGATGTTCAAGGCTTTGGGTCAGAGTTGCAAAAGAGCTGCCTCGACCTGATCAAATTCACCACATCATCAGTCGCCTCGCTGCCACCGACGCCCAACGCCAAGATCCGTCTGATCGAACAGCACATCCCATCCGCGGTGAAAAAATGATCGTTCGTGCTCTAGTTCTGGGTCCCTTGCCAGGATCCGCTGGAGGAATCGGGGTCATGATGAGTCATGTTCAATCTTCATATTCGGAGGTCTCGCAGTTACGGTTCATAGATACCGGCGCATCCGGGAAGCGTCGACTGCAGTCCTTCCTCGCCTGTGTCGCAGGGCTAATCAAAAACCCCCGCTGTGACGTCGCCCATGTAAATGTTGCCTCCTCTGGTTCGAGTCTTAGAAAGATTCTGCTAACCGAAATCATTAAATTACGTCGGGTTCCGTATGTCATCCACTTGCACGGTGGAGGCTATCAGCGCTTCTATGCCAAGCTCCCTCGTCCATTGAAATGGGTCGTCCGTCGCTTCTTTCGGGGCGCTGCATTCGTTATCGTCCTAGGTCGCGTGTGGGAGGACTTCGTTGTTTCAGACCTTGGGGTCAAGTCGTCTGCTGTTTGTGTTCTTCCCAACGCTGTGCCTGGTCCGGCCACCCTGAATCCTGGGGAACGTCAAAACCGTGTCCTTTTTGCCGGAAAACTCGTATCTTCGAAGGGCATCCGAGAATTACTTCGTGCCGCAGAGCTTGTCTCCGAAGATATCTCTTGGTCTCTGGATCTGGCCGGCGATTGTCCTGATTCGGAGATCGTCGCAGCCATCGAGAACAGCTCAGCCCCAGTCCGATGGCATGGGTGGGTTGACCAGAGACGCCTTGGGGAGCTCATGTCCGAAGCTGCCGTATTTGCTCTTCCCTCGCATGCCGAAGGACTGCCTCTGTCGCTTCTGGATGCTATGGCGCACGGAGCGATGCCGGTTGTGACCCCAGTGGGGAGCATTCCTGAGGTCATCACGCATAAACGTAATGGAATCATAGTTGAGGTAAATAATGCCGAGCTTTTGGCAGCAGCCATTGAAGAAGCATTTCGGGAAAAATCCGCTTCCGACAGCATCCGCTTCAACGCGCGACGTTCTTGGGAGACCACCTACTCGATTGAAACTTATCGCCGGAGCTTAGATAAAATATACTGCAGTGCAATCGATCGGCGGTACAATAATGACCAATAGCAGTATGGAAGTCTCTAGAGCTGCTGCTGCAGGTCTAGCGCTGGCAGTCAATAAAGACTTTTATAGCGCAGATCCCTATGACGGATTATCTTCGCCGCTGGCTAAGCTCTTGAACACAAAACTGACACGACAAGCCTGGATACAGCTCCTTAAGCGATCAGGCGAAAGAACTCGGCGCTTGGTCGGTGTTAAGCCTGTTCGGATGGCAAAAAGTCTGGCGCTGTTCGCCATGGCTGCCAAGGAGCTGGGCGACATCAATCTTGCTAACTCTCTCGTCGATGACCTTCTGCACATGGGATCGGGCCGCCCGTGGGGCTATGAGTTCGATGTGCAGACGCGATGGGCCTACTATCCGCAAGGAACTCCGAACGTTGTGGCAACAACATTCGCGATACGTGCCATTGATTCCGTAGGTAGAACAGATGAGGTTTCTCCCGCAATTGGCGAATGGTTAAGAAACCTTTACGACAAGCGGGGGTACTTTTACTACACCGACACATCCGACAAGCTTGTTCACAATGGCAGCCTTCTGGCTGCAGAGTCCTTGGGGCGGTTGGGACTTCATGAGGATTTGGTCCAAAAAGCTATCACGAAGACCATCAGCCATCAGCGGCCGGATGGTGGCTGGGCATACGGGGACGCGCCTGGGCTTGAATGGGAGGACAGCTTTCACACTGTCTATGTCATCGACAGTTTAACGGAACTGGGGCGTCGCGGGTTTCTTGTGGACGAGGCCCCAACCAGGGGTCTTCGGCATTGGAAGGAGTCGTTCTTCACCAACAGCGGCGAGCCTAAGTATTTTGCCGAGGACACCACATCGACCCGTGAAATTCATAACAATGCAACCGTGCTGGGTGCTATTGCTGATTATGGCTCTGAAATGGGTTTGTCAGAATTAAGGCCGTCCGTACTGCGTGTGCTTTTGTCAACACAAGACAGTAATGGTGCCTTCAGGTCCTCACCGCGCGGGCCACTTTTTCTCAGATGGAACCAGGGCCATGCAGTCCTGGCTCTTGCCAAGCTAGCAAAGAGGGATGCTGTTGCAGAATCAAACTAGTAGAGCTGACTTGCTCGGGCTCACAGTCGATCGCCTAAGCATGGACGAGTCTGTGGAACGAGCGCTGGAGCTCATTGCAAGCGGAGGCCCCCACCAGCATGTTGTTGTAAATGCCGCAAAAGTAGTCGCCGCTGTTGAGGATGAAGCGGTCCGAAGCACAATTAACGGTTGCTCTATAGTCAACGCTGATGGTCAGTCGGTGGTTTGGGCGAGTAGGCTGTTAGGCGACGCTCTTCCAGAGAGGGTTGCCGGCATCGACTTCATGAACCGCTTGGTGGACGAATCGGCGAAGCACGGACTTAGAATTTACCTGCTGGGTGCAAAGAGCCACGTGGTAGAGGCGACCGCTAATGCGTTCCGAGAGCGCGGCGCGGAGGTAGTCGGCCATCACGATGGATACTGGCGCCAATCCAAATCGGACTTGGAAATTTGCCAAGAAGTTGCTGCAACTACTCCCGATATTTTGTTCATCGCAGTGCCTTCGCCGTTCAAGGAAATCTTTCTCGCCGACAATCTGCACAGGCTTGGGGTCAAGCTTTGCGTTGGCGTAGGTGGCTCATTTGACGTCGTGGCTGGAGAGACGACCCGTGCACCGATCTGGATGCAACGTTATGGTCTCGAATGGTTCTTTAGGCTCTTACAGGAACCGCGCCGCATGATGCGGCGTTACTTGGTGGGTAATGCCAAGTTCATCTATTACGTCGTTCGTGGTCGTCTTAGGCTAGGAAGCTGAAATCATGTATCTCCTTTTCTATAGACTCGGTAACTCCTTCCATCGGCGCGGAATTCCAATTCTTCCTAAAATATGCACGTTGCTAGGTCAAGTGGTTTTCGGTGCCTATGTTCCCTCCACCTGCACCATCGGTTCGGGTACCAAATTGGCCTACGGAGGTTCTGGAGTTGTTGTCCACGCCAGCGCAGTCATTGGGAATGACTGCCTTATTTCCCCTGGGGTCGTTATAGGGGGGCGATCAGTTGCAGGCGCTATTCCGAACATTGGAAATCGGGTCAAATTGTTTCCTGGTGCCAAGGTCGTTGGCAAGGTCAGGGTTGGGGACGATGCAAAGATTGGCCCCAATGCCTTGGTGGTTAAAGACGTTGCGCCGGGGGTTACGATGATTGCGCCGTTGGCCGTACCTCTTGAGTCTTCCAAAGCCACTGACGGCGGATGAAAATACCTTCCCTATTGGGGCGCGCCGCCGGCCTTTTCGCTATCCGCATAGGCGGTGCATTGCTGCTAATTCTTCAAGTGGCCACAGTGGCGTACCTTTTTGGGCTCGAAGTTGTAGGAATCAACGGAATCTTCTGGAGCGCAATTGTAATATTTCGTGTGGCCGGACCGCTGGGTCTTGAGGTTTTAGGCCTTAAGGATTCAACCGACCCAAACAGTGATCTTTCGGGTTCCTTTATAGCGAGTGTGGCGTTACGGGATACGCGCGCTCTGACAGCGATCTGGGGCTCTGTAGCCTCGGTTGCTGTCTTGATCTGGGGAGTCGCTACCGTAGCTTGGGGTGCATCCGGCGTGTTACTTCCTGTTTTGGCAATTGCGTGCGCAGCTTCGGCACTTCAAAGATTGTGGTTCGTCAGCTTGGTAGCACGAGGACGTTCTTTATTTGGACAGATATGCGAGTCTCTTGCCCTTCCTGCAGCTGGGATAGTTGCCGCCGTTCTCTCGCCCCGTGACAGCACCGATGGGTTTCTGCTCGGTCAGGGGTTAGCGGTCCTGTCGATAACAGCGCTCTTCGGTGTATCTGCGTTGCGCCCAGTGATGAAGGGCCGTGTTGCTGTGCCCAAGATTCGGTGGAAGTCAGCTTTTGTCATCGCTATTGGTTCATCGCTAACCGCGCTTGCTGTCAGATCACCGATTTTCTTCGTTGGCGCAGCATCGGCTCGGATGGCTGGAGAGTACGACATTGCCCAGCGGTTTCAAGCGGCTGGTTCTGTAAGCGTTAGTGCAGTGTCAACGGCAGTCATGCCAAAACTGTCTTCAAACCTGCAGGCCCACCGTCGAAAGGAGACCCTGAGCCTTCTCATTTCAAGCGCCGTCGCATCTGCATTCATACCTGGAGTGCTGGCAATCTTACTGGTTCTGGCAGGCCCAGCGTGGGTTGGTACTGTGCTGGGCCCCGAGTACAGCGCACTTTGGCTGCCAAGCCTGCTGCTGACCGTTGCCTCCTTTGTCAATGCTCTTACCAGTTCCGTCGGCAGCGCTCTCTCGCTTAGCGGACGGGAACGTTTTTTTGCTTGGATTAGCGCCACGCAACTGATTGCCATATTGGGGGGAGTCCTATATGCCGGTCAGGTAACCGCCTTCAAAATGGCGGGAATTGTGGTTGCGGCAGAATGTCTCCGAAGTTTGCTATTGGTTGCCGTGTATTGTGCTTCCCGACCGAAAGGAAGACACAGGGCCGGATAGGTGGACGGGGCGCGAGTTTATGTGCCTGCTGCTATTCGCAAGGGTGACAGTTGAGGGCACGCTTGCGAATAGCATCGACGAGCTAAGTCGTCATCCTCAAAGTTGCGCGAGTGATTGGAAGCCGGAGATGCCGTGACCAGTGTGTTCAGACCGCCACGGACATACGGAACTCTTCCACTCGTTGCCCAACGCCCAGCAACTCTGCTATAGCTGCGACGGTGCGGACCGACGCGCGACCGTCGCCGTAAGGATTGACAGCGTTGGCCATGGCCAAAAAGTGCTCAGGATCTTTCAAGAGTCGCGAAACTTCATTCACGATACGTTCCTCATCAGTACCAATCAGAGACACTGTGCCTGCTATGACGGCTTCGGGGCGCTCTGTGTTGTCTCTCATGACAAGCACCGGCTTGCCCAAACTCGGAGCCTCTTCTTGCACTCCGCCGGAGTCGGTTAGGACGATGTGGGCAAGGGACAGCATGCGAGTGAACTCACCGTAAGCCAAAGGCTCTGTGACAAGCACGTTTTGCTTTGCTGAAATGGCTGGTAGGACGGCTTCGCGGACAAGTGGGTTCTTGTGCACAGGAAGGACGATAACCAGGTCTGGATTAGAGTCGGCAATACGGGCCAACGCTCTGCCGACGCCTCGCATGGCATCGCCTTGATTTTCGCGTCGGTGCGTTGTCACCAGAAGGATTTTCTGCCCGCTATCTGCAAGTTCTTCCAGGCTAGGGTCCAAGAAAGGAACCTTCTTATTGACGGTCGTCAGCAATGCATCAATGACGGAATTTCCTGTCACCACGATGTCTTCTGCGGGCACGCCCTCAGCCAGGAGATTGGCGCGGCTGGTGCTGGTGGGTGCGAGGTGCAATGAGGCAATTTGACTAGTGATTTTACGGTTTGCCTCCTCTGGGAATGGGGAAAGGAGATTGCCGCTTCGCAGACCTGCTTCCACGTGGACTACGGGAATGCCGTGGTAAAAGGCAGCGATAGCACCTGCGGTAGATGTAGTCGTGTCACCTTGGACAACCACTGCGTCTGGCTTCTCGCGGGCGAATAGAGTGTCAAGGCCACTCATTGTTCGCGTCATGATGTCGGTCAGTGATTGGCCCGGCTGAAGAATGTTAAGATCGTGATCAGGCGTGATTCCAAAGAGTTCGTTCACCTGGTCAAGCATCTCGCGGTGTTGACCTGTTACCGTGACGACACAGTGAAGATGCTCTGATTCCTGCAAAGCGCGGACAATGGGAGCCATTTTGATGGCTTCCGGGCGGGTGCCGAAAATTGGCATAATCCTGTGCACGATATATCCCCCAAAGAGCGAGCTGGTGTAAGGCAAAGACCAAAGTCATCCTAACGGAGCATCGCTCCCTCGGCAGAATCAGACGCCTTTGCTACGAGCCGATCAGCCACGTGGGAGCCCGTGTGTCGAGCCGTTCCAGAGATTTGGTCAGCATCCGGAAGGAATGCCGGGACGAATGGTTGACGGACAACCGCTGGTTTCAGGACGCGGATTAGGGGCCTCTGTCCCAGTCATGCAGCGAGGGTCGACGGGAAGGCCTGACGCCCGGGTGAGTTTGCATATGCATCGGAGACACCTGAGCATTGCAAAATTAGTGCTTAGACCTTGCCGTTGTTCCTGACGTGCGGCTGGCAATCTTCGCAAAAGAGCCGATCTGCGAGTTCCCCGCAGCATTGGCAACGGTGGACAAGTGCGCCTGGTTCAACAATGTAGGTAGTCATGCCTGTCATGCTGGCCCTTTAGACAAGACGAGGGTAAGAGTAGTGGGTACTCGTTTTTCTTCAGTAAGGACACGACACTACTTGCTTTCGCCCTACCAGCAGCCGCAGAACACTTAGCATTCAGGCCGGATCCACACGTCCAAAAGACCACCGGTTTCCACCACAAATCTCCGCACCCAGCCCACGGGGGAGAGCTCCGGTTCGGTGCCCACCATATATACGTCGGCAGCGATGCACTGCTTCATCAGAGTGCCGGCCCGTTGGACGTGATAATCGGACGTTACAACAGTCAGGGACTCCCATCCGCGCTCGGCGGCAAGATCCCGCAACCTAGAGGCCTCGCCCCTGGTGTTCAGCGGATCCGGACGGAAGCAGTCAAGGTGAGCAACGCCGTCGTGCGCTTCACAAAACTCATCCGAGCCGGCGTTGGCGGGCAAGCCAGTGGTGACAACCACCAGGTCCTTGATGCCCAGCTGCTCCCGCAAGGCGAGGCCAACCGGGAGCCGTTCGCTGCTCATACCGCCCAGAACCACAATGGCATCGGTCCTCTGGGGAGTGGCCTGAGGCGGATTGTGAAAGAGCTGGAAAGCAGCAATCAGCCACAACAGAGCCGCCAAGACGCTGGCCACCAGCGTCCAGGCGAGCTTTCGTTTGACCGTCACCGGGTGTCTACGTCCTCGAACACCAGGAAAGTTTGGGTATCCAGGATCCCGTCCATGGATTGCAGTTGATCAAAGATCACGCGGCGCAGGTGAATGTTGTCCGTGGCACGGACCAGAAGGATGACGTCGAAGTCGCCGCCCACCAAAGCAATGTGATGGATCTCCGGGATGGCGCGCAGCTGTTCCTTCAATTCGCGCCACGAATGCTGCTGAACCTTCAACGTCACATACGCGGAGGACCGCAGGCCAGCCTTGATGGGATCCACCAATGCCGTGAACTTGGTCAGCACGCCCTCACCGGTGAGCCGGGCGATCCTGGAGTAAGCGTGGGCGCGGCTGATGTGGACGTTCTCCGCCACCTGCGTGATGGACATGCGCCCGTCAGTGGTCAGCTCGCGGATGATGTCCCGGTCCACACTGTCCAGGGGCACCGTGGTTTGCTCGGCCTCCGTCTCACTCAAAGCAGGCTCCAATTCGTCTACAGCACGGGCACGTTACCCAGCTCACAATTGCAATTCGTCTTTCAGAGTACCCAGTTTAGGCAAGGGCTTCCATGATTTGGCCGAAAGCTGGATACGAAACAAGCCCGGGGAACATACTGGAAGCACATAGTGGCTAGAGAAGGACGGACCAATGACGATCCACGCAGATCACTCTGCGCCGGAAACGGCTGTAGAGGACCAAGCTGCTGACGTTCGGACAAAATTCGGCATCAGCGTTGAGGACTACATGCTCCCCGCCCGGCACCAGATTCAAATGGTGAACCCGGACGGCACCCTCCGCTCCCATGACGAGCAAGGCACCGAACCCGGCCACGAATACCCCACACCCGGCGACTCCGAACTGATGGCCGCGTACGAGCAGCTCGTCGTCGGACGTCGCGTCAACGATCAGAACTCTGCGCTGGTCCGGCAGGGCCGCATGGCCGTCTACCCCTCAAGCCACGGCCAGGAAGCCTGCCAGGTTGCAGCTGCCATGTGCCTCAGCGAAGGTGACTGGCTGTTCCCCACCTACCGTGACGCCGTCGCTGTCATGACCCGCGGGGTGGACCCCGTTGAGGTGATGACCATTTTCCGCGGCGACTGGCACGGCGGATACGATCCCAAAGAGCACAACGTGGGCATCCAGTGCACCCCGCTCACCACCCAACTGCTGCACGCCGTCGGCGTGGCCCACGCAGCAAAACTGCGCGGCGAAAACACCGTGGTCATGGCCATGTGCGGCGACGGCGCCACCAGCGAAGGCGACTTCCACGAAGCCCTGAACTTCGCCGCCGTGTTCCACCTGCCCGTGATCTTCTTCGTGCAGAACAACAAGTACGCCATCTCCGTACCGCTCAGCCACCAGTCCGTTGCTCCGTCGCTGGCCCACAAGGCTGTTGGCTACGGCATGGCCGGTGAGCGCGTTGACGGCAACGACCTCGTGGCGCTGCTCGCCGTGATGGACCGGGCCGTGAAACTGGCCCGCGAAGGCTCCGGCCCGCTGCTGATCGAAGCCCACACATACCGCATGCAGGCACACACCAACGCCGACGACGCCACCCGCTACCGTCCGGACAGTGAAGTTGCCGAGTGGCAGGCCAAGGACCCACTGGCACGCATGAAGTCATACCTCACGGACAAGGGGCTGCTGGATTCTGCTGCGAACGAGCGGATTGCTGCCCACGCTGAAGCCGTGGCCACCCAGCTCCGTGAAGGCCTGGGCGAGGATGTCCCCGTCCAGCCGCTTGACCTCTTCAAGTACGTCTTCGCCAAGCAAACGCCGCAGCTGAAAGAACAGTCCGAGCTGCTGGCCAGCGAACTCGCCCGCGCCGAAAGCGCCGGTGCCACCCACAACACCGGAACGGAGAGCGCAAAATGACCGTCACCACCACCGCTAACGGCAACGTCAGCGCAGCCACCGCCAGCGCCGCCGCGTCCGCAGCAGCCACAGCCGAAGCCACCGGCCCGCAAAGCCTCACCATGGCCAAGGCGCTGAACACAGCCATGGCCGATGCCATGCGCGCCGACTCTTCCGTCCTGGTCTTCGGCGAGGACGTGGGAATGCTGGGCGGCGTCTTC
This sequence comes from Paenarthrobacter aurescens, assembly GCF_041549525.1. Taxonomy (NCBI): domain Bacteria; kingdom Bacillati; phylum Actinomycetota; class Actinomycetes; order Micrococcales; family Micrococcaceae; genus Paenarthrobacter; species Paenarthrobacter aurescens. The sequence continues at coordinate 3,205,957 of NZ_CP157456.1, read as the reverse complement.
CGCATCACCGACGGCCTCATGGCCGAATTCGGCGAACAACGCTGCTTTGACACCCCACTGGCCGAATCCGGAATCGTGGGCATGGCTGTGGGTATGGCCATCAACGGTATGCGACCCGTCATCGAAATGCAGTTCGACGCCTTCGCCTACCCGGCCTTCGAACAGATCGTCAGCCACGTAGCCAAAATGCACAACCGCACCAAGGGCAAACTCAAAATGCCCATGGTCATCCGTGTTCCCTATGCGGGCGGCATCGGGGGAGTGGAGCACCACTGCGACTCCTCCGAGTCCTACTACGCCCACACCGCCGGGCTCAAGGTCTACACCCCGGCCACCGTGGCCGACGGCTACCGCATGCTCCGCGAAGCAATCGATTCCGATGACCCCGTGATGTTCATGGAACCCAAGAAGCTCTACTGGTCCAAGGACCAGGTTGACTTGGGTGCGCTGCGGGCAGAGCACGACGCCGGCACCTCCACCGAGGGCCGCGCGGCTGTTGCCCGTCCCGGCACGGACGCCACGCTGATCGCCTACGGACCGTCCGTTCCCACCGCACTCGCCGCTGCGGCTGCCGCCGCCGAAGAGGGCCGATCGCTGGAAGTCATCGACGTCCGCACCCTCGTCCCCTTCGACGACGAGACCGTGTGCGCGTCAGTACGCAAGACGGGACGCGCCGTCGTGATCGCCGAAGCCCACGGGTTCGCCTCCGTGTCCTCGGAGATCGTGGCCCGCGTCCAGGAACGCGCGTTCCACTACCTCGCCGCGCCCATCCTCCGTGTGACCGGCTTCGACGTCCCGTTCCCGTCTCCCAAGCTGGAGCACTACTACCTGCCAAGCGTCGACCGCATCCTCGACGCCGTTGACGACCTTCAATGGGAGGACTAACCGTGAGCTCAGATATGCAGGTCTTCAAACTGCCCGATCTTGGTGAAGGCCTCACCGAGGCCGAACTGGTGAACTGGCTCGTTGCCGTGGGCGACGAGATTGTGGTTGACCAGCCCATCGCCGAGGTTGAAACCGCCAAGTCCATGGTTGAGGTGCCCTCGCCGTACGCCGGCACCGTTGCCGAGCTGCACGGTGAAGCCGGTCAAACGCTCGACGTCGGCAAGCCGCTGATCTCGATCGCTCGTGCTGGTACTTCCGCTGGTGCGCCCGCTGCCGCGGCCCCGGTTCCTGCTGGTTCCGTTGATCCGTCGCCGGTGTCCTCCGGTCTTGACGTTTCCTCCGCGGTGGAAGCTGCCGCCGAGACGTACCGGACCGAGGAGAAGGCAGGCTCGGGCAACGTGCTCATTGGGTACGGAACGCCCGGGGGAGTGACCGGTGGCCGGACCCGTCCGCGGAAGGCGAGTGTTTCTGTTGCTTCTTCGGTTGTTGAGCCTGTTGCTGTGCCGGTGATGGAGCCGGCTGTTGCCGGGACGCGTATCCCCGGCAAGCTCAGTGCCGTCATCTCGCCGCTGGTCCGCAAGATGGCGCGCGACCATGGTGTTTCCCTCGACGCGATTGAGGGCTCCGGTGCCAGCGGATTGATCATGCGCAGGGATGTGGAAGCTGTGATTGCTTCGCCTTCTGCTCCTTCTGTTGAAGCTCCTGCTCCCGCTGCTGGGCCTGTTGCTGCTGCGCCTGTCGCTGCCTCTGCTGATGCGGGTGCCGTTGATAGCCGAACCGGTCTGTCCGTCTCTGCCCGGACGCCCGTCCGTGGGGTGCGCAAGGCCGTCGCTGCCAACATGACCCGAAGCCGCTCGGAAATCCCCGAAGCCACGGTGTGGGTGGACGTGGACGCAACAGCGCTGCTGGAGATGCGGGCTGAGCTCAAGAAGCGCGCACCGCACGATACTCCTGGTCTGCTGGCTTTCATTGCCCGTTTTGTCACGGCTGGGTTAAAAAAGTACCCGGCGCTGAACACGCGCTTTGAAACTGCTGCGGACGGTTCGCAGGAGATCGTTGGCTTCGACGGCATCAACCTTGGCTTCGCTGCCCAGACCGACCGCGGACTCGTAGTCCCGTCCGTGCGCAACGCCCACGAGTTGAGTGCCCGCGAACTGGACGCAGAGATCCGCCGACTCACCGCCGTCGCACGTGATGGAAAGGCGACCCCCGCCGAACTGGGCTCCGGCACCTTCACCCTGAACAACTACGGCGTGTTTGGTGTGGACGGTTCCGCAGCGATCATCAACTACCCCGAGGTGGCCATGCTGGGAGTGGGCCGCATCATCGACAAGCCCTGGGTGGTCAACGGTCAGCTGGCCGTCCGCAAGGTCACCGAGCTGACCCTGGCATTCGATCACCGGGTATGCGACGGCGAAACCGCAGCCGGCTTCCTCCGGTACGTAGCCGACGCAATCGAAAACCCAGGCGGCGCCCTCGCGGACATGTGACCATCTCTCACGTCCCGTGGGGTTTTTCCGGACGGTCTCTCACTCCAGTGGTTCTTCCCCTTCTGGGAAGGACCACTGGAGCCGCATGTCACGGACCGTTTGTGACCATGCCTGAGAGTGTTAGCCCTCGGTAGCTGCGTTTGCCCTGAGTTGGTTCTCCCACTTCCTTGAACACGCTCGCGGCATCTGAAGTGTCGCCGCTGGAAATTGGACGAATACCAATGGCGTTGAGAAGTTCTTGGTCTCCAGCGGGTGTAGCTGGACTCCGGTAGTTCTTGACGATGATGAAGAAATGGTGCGACATTGTGGTGCCCGGCGGTTGAGGATCCGCCCACTTCACGCCAAACCCACCGGCTTCGCCGTAGCCCACAGAGTTCTCGCTCGAGAATGCTTGGCAGCTCGGACCTGATTTGAATGACTGGGCAATTTGAATGCGTTTATCCTCGCGTGCCGGTGCCACCCCCGCTCCGGAATACTTCTCGAGGTCCAGCCCAAAACTGGAAATGATGGCTTTCATACTTACTGTTGTTGTAAAGGATTCGGTGGTCACTTTGGCTACAAGGGCGCCGGGAATAACGGCATCCCGCTGAGGGTCGTAGGTGCAGGTGCCTCCCAAGACGAAACTACTCTTCCCAGGGTGAGCAACAGGTCCACTAGCTGGAACTGTCACAGTGTCCCAAAGTCCGATTGACATGGTGTAGCTGTAACCGCTGTCGTTGGCGAATTTCCAGTCCATGGTGTGGGGTGCTGGAGAGATTACTTCAGGCGGCGTGGCAATGGTTGGTGTAGATGAAGGTGGCGGCGCCGATGAAGTCTCCGCGGTTGGCCGTGCGGTCGACTCAAACGCTGGCAAGGGTTGGCCTGCCGCAGGGGCACCCCCTGAGCACCCCGCAAGTGCCACGGCTGCAGCAAGTACTGGTATGGAAAGAAGCTTGTTGCCCATGAGCTTTACCTTGTCCGGAGTCATTTCTTGGGGGATGGGTTTTGTGAGCAAGCAATCCGGGGGCTGCCCCAGACGTTATGACCGTCTTGATGGGTTCGCAGGTCCAGAAGCTCCAGACGATTGCCGCCCGTGACATCGACTGTCAGCTCAGTCGGCTGATCGTAAGGGCCTTTTGATTCTTGGGCCTTCTCAGCTCCGTCAACAAAGACGATGAAGTGGGTGCTTCCGCCAACGTCAGGGGAAGCAGCATCCTGACCAACGGAAACCGTAAAAGACGTACACAGTCCCTTCAAGGCCCACGACGCCGTGTTCGTTTTGTTGGTGGAGCTGGAAGGATAGCTGCCCACAATTGCTTCAGCGAACTTGGTGGTTTGGATGGTCACTCCATCCTCGGTGTTGAAACCGTTGCCCCACGCTGCCGCCGCCACATCGGTAAGCCTGTAGGAGCCAGACGTGGTGGTTGTTGATCTGGAAGTTGCCGTGGGGCTTGCAGAGGCCGATCCAGAAGGTGCGGCAGTTCCAGTCTCTGAAGGGGTGCTTGACATGGATTTCGTTGGCGTCGCTGTTGGAGAAGCGGGCGCCGAATAGCTGGACGAGGATGCCTCTTCAGCTAAGGGTTGCTCGGCCACCTCAGGTGACGGAGCCGCGCAAGCAGTCAACGAGGCAAGGCCGATGAGGGTGACCATGGTGATCGCTGTGCGTGAAAATTTTTTAGGCATGGGTTTTCTCTCTCGAGCCTTGAATCAGATCTTGATGAAGCGAATTGCCAAGGGGTACCGGTAGAACTGGCCGGTTCCCGCGTTGGTCGCTGCCACTATGGGGAAGATCAAGGCGGCAGCCACAATGACCGTGATGGGTTGGTATGAGCCGAAGAGGTTCCCTGCGAATACGAAGGCAATGCCAACCGGCACTGCAAGGATCACCGTGATATGAAAGTTGATCGCTTCCAGGGCTTGCTTGCGGGCGAACTGCGATTTCTCCTGCAAAACGAGAAATACAACTAAGGGCCCCACAATGCCCAAGAGCCCACTCAGATGGGCGAACATGGCCAAAGTGGTCTCGGCTTGGGGTGAGAGTTCTGCATGATGGCTGGTACCCGGTCGGGGAGAAACCTGGATTGGCTGTGCCGACATGATGATCACGACCTTCTGATCTCAGAGTGGCGATGACCGGACGTTCCGGAATCGTTTGACTCTGGCTTCTTGAAGGCTAAGTGCCTGAGGTAGTTCAAGCCCTCGGTCAGCTGTAAATGTCACTACAACTGGTGACTGACTACGTCCTTCGATTCGTGCCGGATTTCCATAAACAGAGCCTCTTCGTCCGCGTCTTCGCTGAAGGCCAGGATTGTGACGGCGACGTCAGCGCCTTCAGGGAGGGCTCGGCATTTCACAGCTCCGTCCTCAGCGCGATTAAGGGCTCCGAGTAACTGTGCGGTCGCCTCTGAGAGTAATTCTTCGGGAAGGTCAGTGGCACGGTCATCCAGAATATCTACCCTGACGCCTCTTGCTCTTGCGGCTCGGGCTGCATGCAATACAGCCGAAGAGGCCAAGGACCTCCCACGAATTTGATCCCGCAGCTCGGCTTCGAGAAGGACGCAAACTTCCTGCTCAGCCGGCCCAATCGCGCCCTCGGCGATGCGTTCCAGCATTGGCCGTGCCGCCCTGCTGAGATCACGCATCCATTCATTTTGAGCAAGGTCGCGTGCATTTTGGGTGGCCAAGGTCTTGGCCGAAGACTGTTCTTGTTCAGTGAAAGCGGTGGTTTGCCTCGCGCAACGCCTGAGGATGAAACTCAGGGCCGTCGCCATACCCATCCACAGGAGCGGAGTCACTACCATTGCCAGCGCCGCATTCAGAGTCAGCTGCTGCGCAAGGGAAGCCACGAAATCGACCACGGCGAAGACGCCAATTCCAAACCAGGCAATTACTTTTCGGCCTCGGAGGGCAACGGTTACCAATAGCATCTGGATTGCTCCGCAATGCCAAGCCGCGTAGCCGGGATGCGTACCCACGGGCAGCGCGCTCTTAGCCAGAACCTCAATAGTCAAGACGCCGGCCGTAGCAGCCCAGGCGGCAACTACGCCAAGCGGCCGCTGGGCGTCCGAGACGGAAACGATGACTATCACGGCAACACAAATAGCCATGGCAGCCAGGGGCGGTGCGGCTGAATTTACTCGATGTAGATTGGCAAGGCCGAGAATAATGTGGACAACTGGATAGGGAATGCTGCACGCCAGGATGACACGCCTTGATAGAGATCTATCCACGGCCGTCACATCCTTCGCGCCAAGTCAACCGCACCGTTGTTCCGTGTTTTGAGGAAGATATTTGGGCTTCGCCGTCGGCCTCGGTCATCCGCTGGATGATGGAAACACGGACACCCAGCCTGCGGGGCGACACATGGGATACTTCGAAGCCCGGCCCCTGATCCGATATCTGCACAGTGACTTCCCGGACTGACATCGGCTGCGACGGACCAAAACGGACCACGATGTGAGGCGGGGTTCCGGGGGCATGCATGCAGCTGTTTCGCACGGCTTCTGTGGCGGCTTGAATGATGGCACGCGCGGAACCCAGTGGGAGGAACATCATCGGATCTCGTCCTGGCTCACAGGTAAAGACAGGGGAGTAGCCGGATGTGGCAGCCTGAAGTCTGTTCACAAACTCTTGACGACTGATAGACGTGCTGTCGTCCTCACGGCCCGACATGATCGCAGCGAGCTCGGCCAACGCTAAGGCCGCCGCTTTACGTGCTGCATCGAATACTTCCTGGGAGCGGGCCTGGGCCGCGACTATCAGCGTGGCCATCACCGTGTCGTGGATGAGCCCGTCGAGCCGCGCCCTTTCCGTTCTTATGGCTTCTGACCGAGCTACTTGGCCAAATCTTTCGACAGCTCTCACTGCAGCACGGTCAGACGCGGACGCCGCGTCACGCAGAGCCCACATCAGTGTGACAATCACAATTCCGAGTGCCAGAGACAGGAGTCCATCCTGCGCTGAGTCATACCAACCCCGGGTGTTGCCGTATCCCGTTGCTGGAACCAGCACAAGCATCATGCTGAAAAGGACGTTATAGATGGTGGCTGCCGCGGGGCGGACGGCGACTGCCGCCAAAGCAACACCTATGGATGCTGCTCCGTTTGACCAAGGCCTGGACTCAACCTGACTGCCGTCTCCGATAAAGCCGAAATGCCAAAATGAGAAGCCGCAAAGGATCAATGCAGCCGCGATTCCGGCACTGACTTTGATCCGCTTCAGAGACCGGCGACTCACCAGCGTTCCGATAATGGCGATAGGGATCCCGGCCATGAATGTCAGATCCCAGAGGGGCGAGTGCAGCGGTATTTGAGACACAATCTCCGGAAGAGCAAGGCAGTACAAAACCAGGGCCGCCAAACCTGAGCATCGGGCTAGAAGGTACTCGATGTTCGCCCTGGAGTACGGTTGGTTGCTATTCTCGACGTTTGTCTGGCTCAACGCGGATCCTCCAAACTATTGTCGGAAGACTATCCGGATGCCGGAAGAAACTTCAGGGCGGATCCGCCCATCAAGCTTTTCGTCATCAGAACAGGTGACATGGATGCTTTGCAAGGTCTGGCTAGTCGAGGCCATTCTGTGGTGTGTAAAGTCCGTCCTCGACCGCTCGATGATAGAGCTCAAGCTTGGAAGTCGCCGGACGGTTGGCGGCCGCATATTTCTCGCGAATGCGCCGAATATTCGTCCCCACAGTATTGGCGGTCACGTTCATCCGCGATGCAGTCTGGGATCGCGTGAATCCGGCCGCGTACAGGCGGAGGGTTTCCTGCTCTCGGTCGCTTAGCTGAGCCGCGACGAACTCACGGTCACCATCAATGGCCGCAGCCAGTTCCTGGTTGTCAATGGTCTTGCCACAGGCAACCTGCCGAATCAGTTCCAGAGTCTGACGTATATTTTCTGACTTCCGGGAGACCCCCGAAGCTCCAGCAGCCAGTGCCTCCCGCAAATCCTCTTGTCTGTCCCCAACGCTGAACACCAGCACGGGATAACCGGCCGCGAGTAGCCTGCGGACGTTTTCCCTGGGGCGTGACCCATCTGCAAGTGACATGTCCAAGGCAACGACGTCAAAAACAGTATTGCCTCCAGACAAAAGTGAATTCACAGTGTCGGCCAGGCGAACGGCTACAACAGGCACTTCGGCCGTTTTAGCGTCCAACGAGGCAGCCGCTGCGAACCCTATTCGAACTGCTTCATGGTCATCGACCACTCCCACCCTCACCACACGACGCCTCAATTTAGCCCCCTCGCGATGCAGCCTGACTCTTTTGACGCCAGCATATGTTCGGCCTTCGAGCTGCGGCAGACGACTCGGGCTGAAGTGGAGTATCACTTTGAAGGTTTGAAGGTGTGAGCCCTTGGTGAGGTCACCATTTGTGGTGACACTCAGCTCTCCAGCGGTTCCCAAGGCTCCTCCTGGATTCATAGTTTGAACCACTTCCGCAATTGCGGTTCTTCTATTCGAAGGGAATCCAGCCATGGAAACTTCACACAAATCCAACGGCATCTCTGTGTTGAAATCCGGAGTATCGGCAAGCAAACGTGCTGGGTTGCTGGCCCTAGCTTTGGTTTTTGCTGCCGGGCTGACATCGTGTGGGACCCCTGGGGCCAACACCAACTGCAAGGACTTCAACGCCATGAAGTCCGGGGACCAGACCAACGTCATTAAGAAGATCTATGCGGATAAGGGCGAAACGAATCCCAGTGCACTTAAAGTAACTGCCTACAAGCTCTCGGCTAAGGCTTACTGCCAAGTGAAGCCATCGGATGCGAAGCTCAGCGGTATGTCGGGCTAGTCCGGGCAGCTGAATCGATGAACGCTGAAATTACGAGGTTGGTCGTTGAACGCTAGCTCGGGCGGTGGCGTCTTGGGCGATATGTCCGGCCGAAGCTGCGTTCGGCCCCCTCGTAAGTTTCTGCGAGTTCCCAGTCGTACCGGTATCCGCCAGATACCTCGAAGATCCGGATGCCATCACCGAGGAACACCGGCGCGACGAAGACCTGCAGCTCATCGATGAGGTTGTGCTCGAGGGCCTGGCGGGCGATGTCCGCGCTGATGATTTGTATGTTCCGGTCACCGGCGATCTGTTGAGCGCGATCTATCGCCTCAACAATTCCGCAGTTCATCGCGACGATCGAAGGATCGTGGGCTATCTCGTGGGGTCGGTGGGTAAGGATGATCTCGGTTCCTGACCATGCCCCGCCGTATGCCTCGGACGTCATCTCGTCCCGCTCGTTGCGTTGGGCTTGTGCTGCGTCGTAGCCGTTTCTTCCTGCGATGATGACTGCGACTTCCCCGGCTAAGCGTTCAGTGACACCCTCGGCCAGGGGCTCCGCAGCGGCCAGCCAGCTCATGTCATGATCAGGTCCCGCGATGAAGCCGTCGAGTGAACAAGTGAAACCCCAAGCGACTTTGCCCATGATCGTCCTCATCGATTTCGGCAACAAATGGCTTTCAGTCATTCGATGCTACCGAACCCACCGCAGAATGCTTACGGATTGCGGTCAGATTTTCTGGCCCGCTTGCCGGTGGCTTTTTGGGGGTTTTTACGGCGTGCTTGTTCCTGTCGGAGTGGCAGTCGTCGAGCTCGATGGAGGACCCGTCGGCGTCGAGTAGCCTTGCACGCAACCGTCCAGCAACAGAAGGAAGTGGCGCAAATGCAGCAGTACGTTGTTCTCCAAGTGATCCTGAAAGAGAAGATGTGGGGCGCCGGATCGGGGAATCTTCCCTCCCTGGAAAAGGCCATCAACGATCAAGCCGCCAAAGGTTACCGGCTGCACACCATCACCACGGCCAGTAGTGGGAGCAAGGGCGTGATCGGCGGGGGCGATCGGATCCAGGCCACCATGGTGTTTGAGCGGGTCGGCTAAGCCCTTCCAAACTTTCGGATTACACCCTTTCGCGTAGGGGGTGTAATGCATTACACTCCTAAATAGTGAGTGGGCCGAAAACCGTCGGTTACTTGGTATAAAGCAGGTTCGATCCCTGCCCTTGCTGCTTTGAGTTATCGGGGCGGCAAGAGATGATCCGACGGTTATCAAATACGTCCACGCACACGAAACTGAAAGTGGCGGCGGGCCGGAGAGATCCGGTTACCTCTGTTAAGGACCCAAAGGTGGCGGGTTCGAATCCCGCCCGGAGTACGCTCCGGTAGCTCATATTGGTAGAGCATTGGGCATCCCGGACCTCACAAACACGCCCGCCGCCACTTTCACTTATGGGAGGACCACTGTGGCCGATGCACTAAGCGCAATTAACCTACGGGCTACGCCCCAGTCGCAGCCCTCCGATTCCCGCCAGGTTCCCAACAACGCTGGCGGTCATGCCTTCACTGTGGCGCCTTTGGAACGCCTGCGCCGCTTTCTGGTGCTCGGTACCGACGGCGGCACGTACTACAGCTCCGAACACGCGCTAACGGTGGAAAACGCCGACGTCGTACTCGGGTGGGCCCGTGAAAGGACCACCGAACTCGTGAACGAAGTCCTCGCGATTTCCGATGCCGGGCGCGCGCCGCGGAACAACCCTGCGCTGTTCTGCCTGGCCGCCGCCGCGGCTCTGGGTGACCTGGACGGACGGCAGGCCGCGCTGACAGCGCTGCCCAAGGTGGCGCGCACCGGAACGCACTTGTTCCTCTTTGCCGGTTACGTTGAGCAGTTCCGTGGTTGGGGCCGTGGTCTGCGCCGCGCAGTTGCTGACTGGTACGTTTCCAAGCCAGTGGACGAGGTGGCTTACCAGGCTGTGAAGTACAGGCAGCGTGGCGGCTGGGCGCACAAGGATCTTCTGCGCCTCGCACACCCCTCTACAACTGAAGCCAAGCGCAAGCAGCTCTTCGATTGGATCTGTGGCCGCGGCACTGAGGGGCCGCAGCTCATTGAGGGATTCGAGAAGGTGCAGGCTGCCACCACGCCCGCTGAATGGGTTGCCCTCTTGGAGGACTACCAGCAGTTGTCGTGGGAAATGCTGCCCAATGCTGCCCTTCGGGAACCCGCTGTCTGGTCAAAGCTCCTGGACAACGGCATCCCGCAGACGGCACTCATGCGGCAGCTGCCCCGGCTGACGCGCCTTGGCCTGCTCGCGCCGATGTCGGAAACGCTCGACGCCGTCACTCGCCAGCTCACGGACAGCACCAGGCTGCAGAAGGCCAGGGTGCACCCGGTCAACGTCCTGGTGGCTGCGCGGACCTACGCTTCCGGCACTTCCGCACGCGGAAAGTCCTCGTGGGAACCCGTAAGTCAGGTGGTGGATGCTCTGGATGCTGCCTTCTACGCTTCCTTTGCAACAGTGACGCCCGCCAACAAGCGGACTCTGCTCGCACTGGACGTATCCGGTTCCATGACCATGCCCGTTTCGGGTTTGCCCATCACGGCCCGGGAAGTCTCGGCTGCGATGGCTTTGGTCACGGCTGCAACGGAGCCCAAAACCACTACCCTCGGCTTCACGTCCAACTCGGGCGCCGTCAGGACGGGTTTGTTCCAGCGCAAGGTGGCAATGGACGGAATCTCGCCGTTGCCAATCTCACCCCGGCAGAGGCTGGATGACGTGCTGGGCACAATCTCCGGGTTGCCTTTCGGCGGGACGGACTGTGCGCTGCCGATGTTGTGGGCTACGGCAAACAAGGTAAAGGTGGACACATTCGTCATCTACACCGACAACGAGACCTGGGCAGGCCGCATTCACCCGCATGAGGCCTTGCGCAGGTACCGGGATTGGTCAGGAATAGATGCCCGGCTGGCTGTGGTTGGACTGACGTCCACGGACTTCAGCATTGCCGATCCTGCTGACCCGGGCATGCTGGACATTGCTGGTTTCGACGCATCATTGCCCACTTTGTTGAACGACTTTTCGGCCCGTGTCATCTGACTCAAGCATTCAACAGGCTCGCGAGCATCACCGCCGCGCTGCCGATGCCCTTGCGCTCGCGGAAAGGCATCGGCAGCAGCGGGATGCTTTTATACGCCGTGCCCGCCAGGAAGATCCCCAACGGTGGTCCTATGGTGCCTTGGCTGCTGCCGTGGGCTGCAGCAAAGAACTGATCGCCGCGATCATCAAAGGCCGCGTCTGACGCATCGACACTCCCCGCGTTCAGCCGGTCCAAAATGTCACAAACACGTTGTGTACCCGTTCCAGGCGAGAGTCAGCTTACAATTTCCTGGGGGTCAGCTGGTGGTCTCCAGTTGCCCGCGATCCGCCGTACTGAGGCTGCTCGCGCTTTCCCTAGGATGACCGCATATGGTGAAAAACCTCCGACTGCGCCCGCTGAGTTCCATTGGCATAGCAGTAACCACACTTCTTATCAGCGGGGGTCTGGCTGTTCAGCCTGCAGCCGCCGCCGATCTCAACGACATCGTGCCCAGCACCCCGCAGGCGCTGCAGCCCACACCCGAGACGGCTACGGACCAGTTCATTGTTGGTATCCGCGACAACGCTGCACAGGCGGCCGCGGTGAAGGCAGAGAATGCGGCAGACCAGGCAGCAACCAAGCTCGGAGTCTCGGCAGAAAGCGCTAGCGTGAACGCCACGGGCGGCCACGTCATCAAGCTCGACGAAGCACTCACGCCCTCCGAAGCCAAGCTTTTTGTGGAGACGCTTCGCGCTGACCCCGCAGTTGCCTACGCTGAGCCCGACGCCATCATGCACCCCACAGCTCATTCGAAAGACTACGGCTACACGGAGCAGTGGAACCTGTGGGATAACTTCTCCGGCGTCCGCACCCCCAGCGCCTGGAACTACAACCAGGGCGAAGGCGTGGTGGTGGCCGTTGTTGACACGGGCATCACCAACCACCCCGAGCTCAGCGCGAATGTGTTGCCTGGATATGACATGATCTCCAGCGCAGCTGACGCGCGGGACGGAACCGGCCGCGATCCGGACCCCACTGACCAGGGCGACTGGGTCCCTGCCGAAGAATGCGAGGCCGGCAGCCCCGCCGAAAGTTCCTCCTGGCACGGAACCCACGTTGCGGGAATCGTAGCCGCAGTGGGAAACAACAACATTGGCATCAGCGGTGTTGCGCCGAAGTCCAAGATTCTCCCGGTGCGGGCGTTGGGCGTTTGTGGCGGGTACACCTCGGACATCGCTGACTCAATCGTGTGGGCCGCGGGCGGCGTGGTGACCGACCTTCCCGTCAACCCCAACCCGGCAAAGGTGATCAACGTCAGCCTCGGCGGCGTGGCAACCTGCTCCGCCACGTACCAAAACGCCATCAACTTCGCCTACAACGCAGGCGCGGCAGTAGTGGTCTCCGCCGGTAACTCCAACCGCCCTGCATCGGACGTCAGCCCCGGCAACTGCGAGAACGTCATCAACGTGGGGGCAAGCACCAAGGCCGGTGCGCGGGCACCGTACTCCAACTACGGAACCGCCATCGACATAACAGCGCCCGGCGGCGACATGACAAATGACGTCACCCATGGCATCTTGTCCACGTTGAACTACGGAACCACCACCCAGGAAGAGCCCGCGTTCGCGTTTATGCAGGGCACCTCCATGGCTTCTCCCCATGTGGCAGGAATCGCGGCTCTCCTCTTCGCCGCTGAAGGCAACACGCTGACTCCCCAGTTGCTGGAGCAGCAGCTCAAGGAATCGGCCCGGCCACTTCCGGCCGGTTGCGCCGCCGGCTGCGGTGCGGGTTTGGTTGACGCCACCACGGCGCTGAAGAAGTTCGGTGGTGCCGCTCCACTTCCCGCGCCGCACCAAAAGCTCACCGATTTCAATGGTGATGGCACCAGCGATGTGGTTGCCCGCGATTCCAATGGCGCTTTGTGGCTCTACAAGGGCACCGGCTACGGCAACTGGAGGGGCGGCCGCACCCAAATCGGCGTCGGCTGGAACATGATGACCGCCGTCGAAGCCCCCGGCGACTTCAACGGAGACGGCTATGCGGACGTTATTGCCCGCGATGGCAACGGCGTTTTGTGGCTGTACCCAGGCAACGGCTGGGGTGGCTTGTTGGGACGCACCCAGATCGGTGCCGGCTGGAACGTGATGACCTCCATCAAGTCCACAGGTGATTTCAACGGCGATGCCACTGCTGATGTCATTGGCCGTGACGGCAACGGCGTTCTGTGGCTTTACCCCGGCAACGGCACCGGCGGTTGGCTGCAGCCCCGCCAGATCGGTGCCGGCTGGAACGTGATGACAGCTATCGACGGCGTTGGAGACTTCAACGGCGACGGCAAAGCTGACGTCATTGCCCGCAACGGATCTGGAGCCCTGCTGCTCTACCCGGGCAACGGATCCGGTGGCTGGCTTGCGGCCAGCCAGGTGGGTGCCGGTTGGAACATCTTCAACGCCATTGAAGCGCCAGGCGACTTTGACGGCGACGGCAAAGTGGACGTTCTTGGGCGCACCAGCAGCGGCGAACTGGTCCTGTATGCCGGCAACGGCTACAGCTGGTGGCTGTACTCCGAGCAGGTTGGCGTCGGCTGGAACACCATGAACGCCTTCCTGTAACACTTGATGACACGGCCCGGAAGCATTGATTGCTTCCGGGCCGTTTCCGTTTCCTTCCAGCATCCGCACGGGTTCGGTGGGTAGAGTAGAGGCCTGAACATCGCCGGATTGCAGTGGATACGGAGCACGAATTGTCAGCTTGGCTAGAACTCGGACCGGACAACTACGTCTTGAAAACCGAGGGATCGTTACTCAACACCGGGCTTGTGGTGGGCTCAGAGCTCGCCATGGTCATCGACACCGGCTGCGGCCCGCGCCAGGGCCGGGAGATCCTCGCTGCCGTTCGCGAAAAGACCCAGCTTCCGCTGGTGGTGGTGAACACCCACGCCCACTACGACCACTTCTTTGGGAACGCAGTATTTGCCGACGACGGCGTCACGGAGTTTTGGGCGCACGCCAACTGTGCTGCCACTATCGAACGCGACGCAGACACTCAGCGACGCTTCGTGGCCACCAACGAACCTGAGATGGCAGCGGGGGAGGGCGACGCCGTCGACGTCGTTGTCCCCAATGCCCTGGTCCACGATCAGCCTGTCCTGGTTGACCTCGGCGGCATCACCGCCACGCTGTTCTACCTGGGCCGGGCACACACGGACGGCGACCTCCTGGTGGGCACCAGCTCCACCCTGTTTGTAGGCGACCTCGTGGAACAGGGCGCTCACCCGTCATTCGAGGACTCGTATCCGGAGGAATGGGCGGATGCCCTGCGGCACATTTCCGCACTGCGCCACCGCTACGAATACCTGGTCCCCGGGCACGGCGAACCCGTCAGCGATCAATTCGTCAAGACCATGGCTGACACCATGAGCACGGCGGTCAGGCAGGCAACGCAGTCCATTCGCGATATGCCTTCCGATGCCACAAAGGCCATTCCTGTTCTGCCTTACGGGCCGGAACAATCCCGCTGGTTTATCAAGAGGCTCCAGGAAACCAACGCCCACGGGCGTCCTTCATTAGGCACTCCGGACTTTGGGCCGGATAAGACCGGCTTTTATCCCTCGTAAAACAAGGTTCCTTACAAATTTGTCATTTTGTTTACTCCCAGCCATGGACTAACCGCGTGATGCCGTCCTAGGATGAAGGCGACCGATGGTTCGCGACTACCTGGGGGTGTCGAGATGAAGGGTTCACGCGTGTTTCCGCGTGCTGCCAGCATTCTCCGCTCTGTCATGGTCGCGGGCGCCGGAACCGCAATCTGGATGGCACTCTCCGCTACAGCCGCGAGTGCAGAAACCGGAACCACCGAAAACCACCTTTTGGGCAGTGTCACGTCTTCAACATCGGTAAATATTCCGGTGCCGAACGTGCCCCTGCCCAATGTGGTTAAAGGGCTGGTACCCACCAACCAGATCAGCGTGCACGTGCCCACAGTGACACCCCTGGTGGAACACGTTGGCGGCACCGTTGATCAGGTGGTTTCAGCTGTTCCGGTGGTGAACACGGTGGTTCCGCCGGACACGGCAGGGACTGTGGTGAACACGGTGGTGGCTCCTGTCACCAACACCGTGGACCACACCGTCAATGTGGTTGTGCCGCCGGTAAATCAAGTTTTGGAACCGGCCCGGCTCGAGCCCATTACCAACGTGGTAACCCCGGTTGTGGATCCCATTGTTGGCGTAGTGGACACCGTGCTGGAACCCGTCGAACCACTCGTTCCGCCGGTGGTGGCTCCACCGCTGGTGGTTCCGCCAACTGTTGTTCCTCCAGTCGCGCCAGAGGTAGTTCCGCCGGTGCTTGCACCGTCGGTCACAACACCCGCGGTTGAGGCCCCCAGCGTGACCGGAACCGACGCTGCTGTTGACAGCGCGACGGCGAACGCTGGCACTGCGGCGACTACCGGCGTCGTACATTCCACGGACGCAACAGTTCCCGAGCTTCAGTCCCGCGCCACTCCGCCAGGGGTGAACGCCGGTGTATCAGCGCTCCTGAATCCGGCCCGAAACTTCGGTCCCACGGGGATCACCGCGGTGCTCGGCGGCGCCTCCTCACCCGCCGATCCCGCCACACCTGCAGACCTTCCGTCCGACCCCGCAGCAGTGCCCGGTAGCCTGACGGGTGCCGGATCCGGGAACTCCCAAAACGGTCCACCCAGCCCCGCAGCAGCATTCCTGCAGGGCGCCTTGATCATTCCCGTCGACGCTCTTCCCGGCCTTGCAACGGCCGGCGATGTACAACATCCAAAGCCGGTGTGCTTCGACCCCGGCTCCTCTCCTGACTAGTTCCCCAGCCAGCCGCGCAGCTCTTCGCGGCAGACGGTCATTCAGGCGATCCGTCACTCGGACGCCCATGGGAACAACGTCTTCAGGAGAGAACCACAATGAACACCACCATACGCAAGTGCCTCATTGGCACATGCTTTGCCGGGGGCATGATTGTCCTCAGCGCGACTGCGGCAAACGCCGCGGACACCACCAGCGGCAAGGATGGACTCCTTTCCGGCACGCAGGTGGTTGCGCCAGTAACAGCGCCGATCAGCCTCGGAGGCACATCGCTTGGACTGTTGGGGGATTCAGCAGCTACGACGTCCGCGCCGGCACCTGCTGCAGGTTCGGGCACGGCTCAGGCTGCCAGCGCGGCTCCGGCTGCCAGCACCAATGGATCCAACGGCATCGGATCCGGAACGCAGATAGTTGCTCCGGTAACGGTGCCCATAAACCTGGGCTCGTCGTCAGTGGGTCTGCTGGGGGGCTCCACTGCGGCGAGCTCAGCCGCACCTGCCGCACCCGCGGCTCCAGCGCCTGCGGCCGGCACCAGCGGCTCCGACGGCATCGCCTCCGGAACCCAAGTTGTTGCCCCGGTGACGATTCCTATCACTGTTGGATCCACTTCCGCGGGAGTGCTGGGCGACTCGGCTGCAACATCCTCAACTCCTGCTCCGGCCCAGGGCTCAGCTCCTGCAGCGGCCCCGGCTCCGGCGCAGGCAACGACGTCGGGGGGAGAAGGTATCGCGTCCGGCGCTCAGGTAGTGGCTCCGATTTCGGTCCCTGTTAACATCGGAGCCACTGCCGTGGGTGTGGGCGGGGACTCCTCCGCCACATCCGGCACAGGTACGTCCGGCACGGGTACCACCGGTGGGACTGCTCCTTCCGCTCCTTCTGCTTCGGGTGCTTCCACTTCCGGTTCGGATGGCGTTGGTTCGGGTACGCAGGTTCTTGCTCCGATTACTGCTCCGATTAGCTTGGGTTCCACCTCGGCTGGTTTGTTGGGTGATTCCTCGGCTACGAACACTGGCACCGCTGGTGGTTCTGCTCCGGCTGGTTCAACGTCGGGTGGCAGCACTTCGGGTTCGGATGGTGTTGGTTCGGGTACGCAGGTTGTTGCTCCGATTACCGCTCCGATTAGCTTGGGTTCCACCTCGGCTGGTTTGTTGGGTGATTCCTCGGCTACGAACACTGGCACCGCTGGTGGTTCTGCTCCGGCTGGTTCAACGTCGGGTGGCAGCACCAACGGTTCGGATGGTGTTGGTTCGGGTACGCAGGTTGTTGCTCCGATTACTGCTCCGATTAGCTTGGGTTCCACCTCGGCTGGTTTGTTGGGTGATTCCTCGGCTACGAACACTGGCACCGCTGGTGGTTCTGCTCCGGGTGGCTCAACGTCCGGCAGCAGCACCAACGGTTCGGATGGTGTTGGTTCGGGTACGCAGGTTGTTGCTCCGATTACTGCTCCGATCAGCTTGGGTTCCACCTCGGCTGGTCTGTTGGGTGATTCCTCGGCTACGAACACTGGCACCGCGGGCGGTACTGCTCCGGGTGGCTCAACGTCCGGCAGCACCACCACCGGTAACGACGGAATCCTTTCAGGCACGCAGCTGATCATCCCCATCACGGCTCCGATCAGCCTGGGCTCCACCTCGGTTGGAATTGGTGGGGGATCTACCTCGACGGTGAACCCGCCGGTTGTGAACCCGCCTGTTGTGAATCCTCCGGTTGTGAACCCGCCTGTTGTGAATCCTCCGGTTGTGAACCCGCCTGTTGTGAATCCTCCGGTTGTGAACCCGCCTGTTGTGAACCCGCCGGTTGTGAACCCGCCTGTTGTGAACTCGCCGGCTGCTAACCAGCCTGCAGCGGGCATGACCAACACCGGCGCCAGCACGCAAGCCAGCAACGTAACGGCCCAGGGTGCCACGCAAGGTGCATGGACCGCGGCAGCCTCCACCGCCGTCGTAAGTGCCAACACGCTGGCCAACACCGGTCTGAACGGTCAGTGGATCCTTTTGGCAGGGGGCCTGCTCCTGATGGGGCTCGTGCTTGCATTGGTCGGTCGCCGCAAGGCAGCAACTAACCGTCGCTAGGCCAAGGAAGTAATCTCACTTCGCATGTAGTTGTTGCGGCTCCGGCTTTCCGGAGCCGCAACAACTGCGAGCATCATCCGCCCCTCGCCAACCCGCAGATCTCAAACACCCGCGCCCTGCAGGGGCGGCCCAGTTCAAGCAAACCTCCGCTCCCGTACCCGCCGATGGCTCCCGTAACTACTGGTGCGAATGGCGCGAAAGGGTGCGATCCGGAACCGTTTGGGGAGCGCTAGGCGGGAAAGGGTGCTCAACGGGATCGCGAAACACGCCCAGACCACCAACACACGCCCCATGCCGGAGCGCACCGTCTCATTGAGCGATCCCGAGCTCCGCCGCTCCCGTACCCGCCGATCGCCCCCCCCCGTAACCTCTGGTGCGAATGGCGCGAAAGGGTGCGATCCGGAACCGTGAGGGGAGCGCTAGGCGGAAAAGGGTGCCCAACGGGATCGCGAAACACGCCCAGCCCGCCGATACACGCCCCATGCCAGAGCGCACCGTCTCATTGACCGATCCCGAGCTCCGCCGCGCCCGTACCCGCCGATCGCCCCGGTAACCTCTGGTGCGAATGGCGCGAAAGGGTGCGGCCCGGAACCGTGAGGGGAGCGCGAGGCGGAAAAGGGTGCGCGACGGGATCGCGAGACACGCCCAGCCCACCAATACACGCCCCATGCCAGAGCGCACCGCCTCATTGACCGATCCCGAGCTCCGCCGCTCCCGTACCCGCCGATCGCCCCCGTAACCTCTGGTGCGAATGGCGCGAAAGGGTGCGATCCACATCCACAAACGGAGCACGAGGCGGAAAAGGGCGCACCGCAGAAAAGAGAAACCCCAGACAAGAATCATGAACCGTCATACCGCCCGCCACCACTCGAGGGCGGTCATAGGATGAAAGGGATGACCACCACCCAAGCAGACAAGAACTTCAGCCTCCGCAGCGTAGCGCTACCGGCATTCGGGCCAGCTGTGCTCTTCTGTATCGGGGAGGGTGCTGTCCTCCCGGTCATTGCGCTCTCAGCACGCGACCTTGGCGCATCGGTGGCCGTATCGGCATTGATCGTGACGCTGATCGGTTTGGGCTCCTGGTTGTTCAACATCCCGGCGTCGATCATCACGGAGAAATTCGGTGAGCGATGGTCCATTGTGGGGGCCGGAGCCGTGGGTGCCATTGCCCTTGGTGCGGCAGCGTTCGCCCCGCAAATGGAACATGGACTGTGGTTGCTGGCCGCCTCCATGACCCTGGTGGGAATGTCGGCCAGCGTCTTCAACCTTGCCCGGCAGAAGTTCCTCACCGAGGCCGTGCCCGTCATGTTCCGCGCGCGAGCCCTCTCAACCCTGGGCGGTGTTACCCGGATAGGCCTGTTCATAGGGCCCTTCGTGGGCGCAGGCGTGATGCAGTTCGCCGGCATCAGCGGTGCTTATTGGGTGGGGTTTGGCGGCATGATGGCCGCGGCTGTTTTGTCGCTCACCATCCCGGACCTGGTGGCCCCCGGAACGTCCGACGGCGGTCCCCGGCCCCCGGCGTCCACCCTGCGGAGCGTGGCGGTTTCCCATGCCGGGGTGTTCCTGACGGTGGGCTTCGGCATTCTCCTGCTCAGTGCCCTGCGGGCATCGAGGCAGGTTGTCATCCCGTTGTGGGCCGATCATCTGGGACTCGACGCCACCCACGCTTCGCTGATTTTCGGCTTGTCCGGAGCGATCGACATGCTGGTGTTTTACCCTGCCGGGAAACTCATGGACAGGAAGGGGCGTCAGTGGGTTGCCATCCCGTCAACGTTGATCATGGGTAGCGCTCTGATTCTGGTTCCGTTCACCGCCGGATTCGTCCCGCTCCTTCTGGTTGCTTTGCTCATCGGATTCGGCAACGGCATCAGTTCCGGGCTGATCATGACGCTCGGTGCTGACTTCTCGCCGGACAACGGGCGGAGCCACTTTCTGGGGATCTGGCGATTCATGGCGGACTCGGGTGGCACGGGAGGACCAGTGCTGCTCTCCGGGTTAACGGCTGCATTCTCGTTGTCGGCCGGCGTCTGGGCCACAGGCGTACTGGGGTTCGCGGCGGCAGCGGTGTTCGCCGTCGCCATTCCGCGGCTGAAGCATCGGCGCAACTACTAGCACTTGTTTGCTCTCAGGAAGCCACGGACCCCGGCGCAACAACCCGGGGCGTCTTCCACGCCCGGTCCGGAACCTTCCCGGACACCAATGCCACGGCGATCACCAAGAGCACCAACCCCCACGTTGCGTTCCCAACATCCAGAGCCGACCTCATCACCACGAACGGCGGAATGATGGCCAACACGGTTCCGAGGACGATGCGCCACATGGCGGGCCGGACCGCACCCGGTGCCAGCGCGGTGCTGGCAAGTTCCAGCCGGACCAGCGGGGTGGAAACCAGCAGCACCAGGGCCCAGACTGCTACATAAAACAGGGGCCGGCTGAGCCACCACTCGGTGCCGGCAGGCTCGGGGAACGGCAGGCGGAGGACCAACGCAATGCCAAACATGGCAATGATCAAGGGCAGGTGCCACAAGTAGATGGTCATGGCCCGGCTGCCCACCACGAACATCACCTTCTGCACCCAGCCAACCTGGACGCATCGCTGCAGCACCGGGTACGCGGCCTTCACCAACAAAATGTGCGCCAGTCCCACCAGGATCAGCGGAAACATGGGCGGGTTCTGGCTGGTCAGCATGTCAACCGGATACGGCCCGGCGTGAGTGAGCGGAACCATCACGGCGTAACACCCGGCAGCGGCCAGAACGAGCTTCCACTTGGCGAAACGGTCAAAGAACCCATCGGCGTAGAAGAACCCAAGCTGTTGCAGGAGGCCCCACACGAACACCATGTTCAGCAGACCAATCGGGTTCGAGTCGAAACCCCAAGGGTTGCGCTCCAAACCCAGGCGAAGAACATCAACGACGACGGCGCCCGCGGCCAGCGCTGCAAGGGTCCGGTACGGCGCTGCCTCATGGAACCTGGACATGGTGGGAACCATTGCCTGGCAGATGAGGTACGCGGCGAGGAACCATAGCTGAACTCCGGCGCCCGCAGCGATAACGGCGAGCAGATCGACGGGCACGCCAGCCGCCGTCGCACTCCACAGGGCAATGGCGAGGAAGATGTAAAGGGCCACTGTGGGCCTGACCAACCGCAGCACCCGGTTCCTCAGGTAGTCGCCGCCGTCGCCGCCTTTGCGCTGCAGGCTCCGCCACGAAGTGAGCGAAGCGAAACCGCCCACGATGAAGAACAACGGCATGACCTGCCCAAACCAGGTGCCCTGGGCAAACCAGCTCAGGGACGTGAGGGGATTGCCTACGCCAATGCCGGATTCGTCAACGCTGATTCCCATCATGAGCAGGTGAACGGCCACCACAGCAAACATGCAGGCAACGCGGATGAAGTCCACCACAAGATCGCGGGAAGCGGGGACAGCAGCACGCGGACTGGCGCCTCTGCGCGAGGCGGAAGTGAAAGTTGACGACATGGAATCTCCTGACATTAGCCACTCTTTATCCATCGATTGGATTAACTGTAACGCATGAAGAGTTGAGGGTCGACGTCATCCTCAGAAAAGGTTGGAACAACCGTGTTGTTATGGGGAGGTCCGGGCGTAGCCTTGAAGAAGAACGGCTACTCCGAATACCCGAGTTTTCACCCGGCGCACACATGCCGCATCTTGCGAATCCACCCCCACCAATGAAGGGCAGTGCTGATCGTTGTGCACATCAAAGAATTCTGGGACCAGCTTTCTCCGGCCACGCAGCAATGGCTGATCGACAACCCGGGAACCATGATTGTGCCGCGCACCGTCACGGCGATCATCAATGGCGAAACGGGGGAGAGCGAGGCCGTGGACGGTCACGGTGGCACGCACCTTACGGATGAGGACCGTCACTTCATCCGGGAGCAGGCGCATGCCCGCGGATCTGCTCCCTCGGAAGAGCCCAGGTTCTTCGACTCCGTGGGGCCGGCGGACTAAGCTTCCGGGGTTGCGCACCCTTTTGCGCCCTTCGCACCCGTAACCTCTGGTGCGTGGGTCGGAAACGGGTGCGCCGCCGTCGCGTTAGTGGTGCGTGGGGCGGAAACGGGTGCGCCGAACGTTGCACCCCGCCAGCCCGCGTTTAGCCCTTGCGCGCAGCCAACCCAAACAGCCAGGTGCCGCCAAGCGCGGAGAGGTATCCGGCAATGACAATGAATGCGGTGCCGGCCCAGAAGTAGTCGATGGTGCTGTCGGTGCTGAGGCCTGGGACCTGCATGAGCGAGTAGCCCGCAACGAGGACCGCGATCACCAGTGCCACAAAGGTAAGCCACACCCAGAGGCGCGAAGAGGCCCAGTGTTCGCCGTACCCTTTCCACACATTCCAGCTGTTGCCGGTGCGGAGGATGAGCCAGCCGGCTGGGAGCATCACGGCAGCCACCACCAGGAATGCTGCCACGACGTCTGCCGGGCGGTGCCACTGGTTGATGAGCGTGGAAACGCCGGTGGCCACGGCGAAGGTGCTGCCAAGGAAGCCGGCAAGGGGGCGCCAGCGGGGAGAAACCATGAGGAACACTGCGGCCGCGGCGGATGCTGCAAGCGTGGTGTGTCCGGAGGGGAGTGAGTTCAGTTCCAGGGTTTGGACGCCGCGGTCGGGCCTGTCCGGAATGAGTAGCTTGAGGATTTGTGTTGCGGCATTGGCGGCGATGCAGGCTGCCACGGCGATTCCGGCGGCGGTCCAGCGCCGGCGGGCTACGGTGACAAAAAGCACCATGATGGCTGCGACGGCCAGCGACAACATGGGAAGCATGTCCAGGAATTCAGTGGAGGCCCTGCCCGCTGTGCCGCCCAACTCTGTGGCTTCAACCAGCGCGGACTCGTCGATGAACTGGCCTGCAGTGGTCCGCACAAAGAAGTAGTACGTTGCGGCCAAGCCGATGGCGCTGGCAATCGTGGCGAGGCAGAACAGAAAGCCTGTGCCGCTGCCTGCGTCGCGTCCTTGAAGCGGCCGTTTGCTCGACCTCCCGCTGGTGCGGAATTGCTGGGAACTCATTCTGACTAGACTGCCACAGTTCTCTGGAAGGCCGGTGTGAGCCGGGCTTGAGCGTGGCGGGCAAATGTGAGACCTCGGCAACATTCCTGTGACGCTTGACACGTGTTAGGTGGCAGGCTTAGGCTTCCTAACACGTGTTAGGGAAGGAAATCTACATGTCGGGAACCAATGGAGCTTTGCGTGAATTCACACGTAGAAGTGCCCTCACAGCCCTCGGCGCAGGAATTGTTGGAGTCACCGCGGCATCGTGGCCGCGCCTGACAGGGGCCGATATCCCAGGCCGCGGAGACAACAGCCTCAGCATCGCCATCATGGGCACCGCCGCGGACGCCGCCGCCCGCCAGAAGGTCATCGACGCTTTCGCCAAAGTCCACCCCGAAATCAAGGTCAAGGTCCAGGCGATCCAGGCAGTGGACTGGAAGGACTTCTTCACCAAGATCCTCACCATGGTTGCAGCAGGCACCCCGCCGGACGTGGTGTACGTAGCCACGGAAGGAGCCCAGCTCTTCGCCGAGAAACTGGCCCACCCGTTGGATGAATATCTGCGCCGCGACGCCGACCATATGCGTGAGTACTTCGCGGACGTCCACCCCAGCCTGGTGGAAGCGTTCATGTACAAAGGCAGCCTGTTCCAGCTCCCCATCGACTGGAACGCCGCCAACATGTACTACAACACCACTGCGCTCAGTAAAGCCGGCTTGGGAAGGCCCTCCGACAACTGGACGCACACGGACTTCCGCAACACCCTGGCCGCCATGAAGAAGGCCAACCCCAAGGACTTCACCCCTTACTACTGGACCAACCGGCTCTTCGGCGGCGTGGTGCCGTGGCTTTACGCCAACGACACCAGCTTCCTCAAGGAAACCAAGTCCCCGGGCGGCGAATGGCTGTGGGACGGCTTCTACGCCAATGACCCCTCACGAGGCCTGCGCTCCGGCGGCTACCAATGGCTGGAACCCAACGCCGATGATCCCAGGGTTTTCGAATCCTTCGACTACCTCCGCGGACTCGTGAAGGACGGATTGGGTGTCCGGCCTGAGGAAGGCGGCGGCAGCGCACTGATCGGCCTGTTCGCC
Organism: Paenarthrobacter aurescens; assembly: GCF_041549525.1. NCBI lineage: Bacteria > Bacillati > Actinomycetota > Actinomycetes > Micrococcales > Micrococcaceae > Paenarthrobacter > Paenarthrobacter aurescens. The sequence goes on along the minus strand of NZ_CP157456.1, from coordinate 3,181,760 downwards.
TCCAACAGGATAGGTACGACGCCGGCGGGCGGCTATTGGGTCCAAGGTCTCCACGAGGCGGGGATGACAGAGAGCGACTTTGACGTCCAGTTCTTCCCGAAGTGGAGGAGCCAGCGCCACCAGTTCGGCACCGCTGGCTACGCGATCATGAAGACCGCCAAGGACAAGGACGCCGCCTGGGAATGGGTTAAGTTCAGCTCCAGCCGAGAAGCCATGCAGATTGTGTTCCCCACGCCGAACACCACGCCCGCCCGGCGGTCCATGGTCAACGAGCAGCTCTATGCGGGCACCGGTCCGCGTAACTGGAAGGTCTTCTACGACACCCTGGACAGGTTCCCCACCACAGGTCCCATTCCAGCGCCACCCCAGCAGGCCGCCGTCGAGACCGCCCTGATGAAAAACGTAAGCCTGGCTGTCAGTGGAGACGAGCGTCAACTCAAGGACGCGCTCAGTTCCATGCAGCGCGATCTTGAATTGGCCCTGAGGAGGCAGCCATGAGCACCGCAACCAGTACGCCAACAGGAACGGGGAGCGAGCCGGGCCGTCGCCAGGCCGTCCACAAAAACGTGCAAGGATCCAAGCGCGGCCGCGTGCAACAACGCTGGCTTCCCTGGGCCTTCCTTGCCCCCACCATCGTGGGCATGGGCATCTTCACCCTGCTGCCGATCATCGCTTCGATCGCGTTGGCATTCTTCCGCTGGGACATCATCTCGGCGCCAACATTCGTGGGTTTCGACAACTTTGCAGAGGTAGTACAAGACCCCACCGTCCGGGTGTCATTCCTGAACACCATCGTGTTTGTGGTGGTAGCTGTGGCCCTCCAGCTCGGACTGGCACTTGGCCTGGCGATCATGGTCCAAGAGAAGCTCCCGGCCTGGCTCAGGGTGTTCTTCCGTTCAGCATTCTTCTTCCCGCTGATCCTCTCCGCGGCGTCGGTCTCCATCTTCATGCGGTACCTCTTCAACGAGCAATTCGGCGTGGTGAACTGGTTGCTTTCCATCGTGGGCATCCCAGCGGTTCCCTGGCTGACAACGCCAACCGGGTCCGCCGCCGTCGTGATTCTTGTGTACGTGTGGCAGAACTTCGGGTTCTCATTCCTGCTGTTCATCGGTGGCCTTGCCTCCATTCCGGTGGAGACGTACGAGGCCGCGTCCATTGATGGGGCCACGGGTTGGCGCAAGCACTGGTTCGTCACGCTGCCGTTGCTGAGCCCCACCACGTTGGTGGCCTCGGTCATGGCCATCATCAACGCGCTGCAAGTGTTCGATCAGCCCTACGTGCTGACACGCGGTGGACCCGGAGACTCAACGCGCACAGCCGTGATGGTCATCTTCGAGTCCGCATTCCAGCGCCTCGAGTTCGGCCAGGCCTCGGCCATTGGAGTGATCCTGACGCTGATCATCATGGCCATCACCGCCGCGCAGTTCCGGCTCAGCAAACGATTCGTCTTCTACCAGTAAGGCCCGCCATGACTACCATTCAAGAACGTGTCACTACCACGGCGCCTGTAGTGAAGCGGAAGAAGCGCGACTGGTCAGTGGCCGTCCGCATCGTCGTCTTGCTGATCGCGTCCGTCTTCATCCTGGGCCCGGTGCTGTGGACGCTGTCCACCTCCCTGCGACCGCCGTCGGAATCCTTCCAACTACCGCCGGCCTTCCTTCCCCTGAACCCGGACTTCACCTCTTACGAGCAGGTGTTCAAGCAACTCAACATCGTGCTGCTGGTGCTGAACAGCGCGCTGGTAACCGGTCTGATCGCAGTGGGGCAAATGATCACGGCCGCCTTGGCCGGCTACGCCTTTGCACACCTTCGCTTCCGCGGACGCGGCGCACTGTTCTCGATTGTGCTCGCCACCATGATGGTGCCCGCGCAGGTCACCATAGTTCCCGTGTTCATGCTCATCCGCGGCGTTGGGCTCTCTGACACACTGCTGGCGCTGATCATTCCGGCCATCCCGACGGCGTTCGGCACCTTTCTGATGCGCCAGTACTTCATGGGGTTGCCCGGTGAGCTCGCTGAAGCGGCCGCGATTGACGGCGCATCACCCTGGCGGACGTTCCGTTCCGTGTACGCGCCGCTGGCCATGCCGGGCCTGGCGATCGTGGGCATCCTGGCGTTCAACTTCCACTGGAACGAGTTCTTCAGGCCACTGATCATGACCATCTCCGAGCAGAACTTCACGCTGCCGCTGGGGTTGGTCTCACTCCAAGGCAACCTCGGGACCGGAAGCATCTCCGTAGTCCTGGCCGGCGTTGTCCTGTCCATGATTCCCGCGCTGGTGGTGTTCATGTTCGGCCAGCGTGCGCTGCAGGACGGGCTCACCGCAGGCACGGGCAAATAGTTTCTTTCTCATCGTTTGAAAGGGGTTCCGTTGACGGACCTTGCACTCTCTTCCTCCCTTGTCTCCGCTTCGATGCACCCGGATCCTGCGTTCCCACGCTTCCACCCGCGGCCGGCACAAGGCTGGATCAACGATCCCAACGGCGTCAGCTACATCAACGGCCGCTATCACGTGTTCTTCCAGTACAACCCCCTGTCCGCGCGGCACTCACAAATCCAGTGGGGGCACGTGAGCTCTCCTGACCTGGTGCGCTGGGAAGAGCACCCTGTGGCCCTTGTGCCGCAGGTTGGCGGGCCCGACTCCGCCGGATGCTGGACCGGCGTGGTGACCTTGGATGATGGCGTGCCCACCGCGTGCTATTCGGGTGTCCAGGACCACGGCGGGCACTCGCAAGTGGTGATCGCCCGCGGCTCCGCCGATCTTGTTTCCTGGGAGCAGGACGGGCACGTTGCTGCGTCAATGCCTGAGGATCCCATGGTTACGGCTGTGCGGGACCCTTTTATTTTCTTGTTTGGCGGTGCACGTTACGCCATGCAGGGGGCGGGTCTTGCCGACGGACGCGCCGCCTTGCTGCTGTACTCCGTGTCCTACATGAATTCCTGGGAGTACAAGGGGATCTGGCTGACCACTGCCCACCCTGTTGCTGCCGAGCATACGCCCGCTGAGATTTGGGAATGCCCGCAGCTGGTGGAAGTACCCTCAGCTTCGGGTGGCTCTGCCTGGGTGATGATGTTCTCCCTGTGGCTCTCCGGCGACGACCACGAGCACGCCAACGGTGTAGGGCACCTGATCGGCTCCCTGTCCGCAGACCCTGAGACCGGGTTGCCGGTTTTTGAGCCCTCCTCCGGTGGGAAGTCCGATTTCGGCCGTGACTTCTACGCCCCGCAGATTGTGCAGCTCGCTTATGGTTCAGCTGATGTTGATGATCCTGATCCTGATGCTGCCGCTGCTGAGCCTGCTGCGCTGCTGTGGGGTTGGGCCAACGAAGGTCCCGGGCGCGATGGCCGCCGGGGCCGGACCCAGGAGGAAATCGACGACGCCGGGTGGTCCGGTGTGCTGACCCATCCCCGCGTTCTGTCCGTGGCTGACGGGGCACTGGTGGTGACTCCTGCGCCCGAGGTTGAGGCGTATCGTGGGGCTTCGGTGGCTGCCGGTTCCGCTGGTTCCGTGGTGGTTCCGGGCTTTGCTGAAGTGCTGGTGCGGGGTGGTGCTGGTGCTGATCCCGGGGCCGGTGCCAGGTCCGTGGAGTTGGTGCTTGGTTTGGGTGCCGACTCCCAGGTGGTCTACTCGGGGACTGTGGCTCCGGGCGAGGAATTGCGGATCTTCATCGATGCATCCCTGGTAGAGGTATACCGTTCGGGTTCAGTGGCCACCACCCTCAGGGCATACCCCGCTCCGGGAGAGGGCTGGCAGCTCACCTTGCCCACGGGCGCGACCGCCGACGTGTGGGAGTTGACGCTCCCGGCGTAGGCGGCAGGCCGGCGTCGTACTTCCGTTGTGGGGCCTGCTTTGCGGGCTTGGGGTTTGGTTTGGGGCGCAGAGTGGGCCTCGCAACGTGGGTGGGGGTGCGTTGTGGGGCCTGCTTTGCGGGTTTGGGGTTTGGTTTGGGGCGCAGAGCGGGCCCCGCAACGTGGGTATCAGCGAGTCGGCACGGGGCCGGTGGACTCGCGAACCACCAAACGGCAGGGGACCATCGTTTCGACAGGAGTCCCACTACCTGCTTCGCCCGTGCCCTCGATCGCGTCCAGCAGCGTGGTCATGGCGGCGCGGCCAATTTCCCGAAGGGGCAACGCCATGGTTGTGAGGGAGGGGACCATGGTGTCGGCGATCCTGGTTTCATCGTCGTAGCCCATGACGGACAGGTCCTCAGGGACACGGAGCCCCAAGCGCGCTGCGGCGAGGGTCACCCCTACTGCCAGGCGGTCGTTCGCGCACATGATGGCCGTGGGCCGCTCAACCGGGGACACGCCGTCGAGCAGTTTCATGGCACCGCCGAAGCCGGCGTCGATGTCCCAACCGGCCATGAAGATCCTGTCGTTCCGCACAGAGATGCCAGCCGCGGCGTGCGCATCCCGGTAGCCCTGAACCCGCAGTGGCGCTGCCGGCGAATCCTCTGACCCGGCAAGCAGGGCAATGTCCTGGTGGCCCAGCTCCAACAAGTGCTCAGTGGCTTCTCTTCCACCCGTGACCTCGTCCGGAATGACGTGATGCAGCTGTGGTTGGGGCTGGTCGTCGTAGCAGTTGGCCAGGACCGAGGGGACGCGGAGCATGCCGTGCGGGATCTCGATAGGTTTCAGGCCGACAGTGACGTACATAAGCCCATCAACCTGCCGGTCCAAAAGAGTTTCAATAGCGCTCGCATCCCTCGCGGCATCGCGCTCGGTGTCCATCACCACGGTGACGAAACCACGGGCGCGGGCGACGTCGTCGGCGCCGCCAATAATGTTGCCGTCAAAGGGGCTGACCACCACTTCGTCGGAGAGGATCCCGATCACGCGGGACCGCTGGTTCCTCAAACTCAGGGCAATGGCGTTGGGGGAGTAGTTCAACTCCAGAGCAGCCTGCCGGATCCGGTCCTGGCTTTCCTTGGCAACATTGCCGTCGCCGCGTCCATTCAGAACCAGCGAGACCGCACTCCTGGAGACGCCCGCCTTCTTGGCGACGTCCAGTGCGGTGGCCTTGCGGTTCATGGTGTTGTCCTCTCCTGCCGATTAGTCAGCAGTCTACCTAACGCGTGTGAGGATGCGGTCTGTCACCAACCCCCCAGGCTAAGTCGAAACTGAGTAGCCCAACTGGGAGTACATGGATTGCATGAAGTTGGACATCCAAATGCCCGTAATCACCATGCTGATGACAAACACAGCGATGGTGGCCCACACAGGCCACAGTCCACGCTTGGGAGCCACCTTGTTGACGATCACCGAGCGGCCGATTAAGTAGACAACGGCGCTAAGGAACGCCCAGGCCCAGTGGAACGGACGGACGACGCCGGACTTGAGCAGGCGCTGACGGTCCAGGAAAGCGAACAAGACAGAGAGGCCGTAGGACAGGAAGCCTGCGCCCATGAGCAGGAAGTAGCCGGGGGTGTACATGGAGAAAGGATCCATGGTGGTGACGCCCTGCCGGGTGGTGATCATTCGGAATTCCGGCTGCCAGGTCAGCAGGAGCAGCACGGAGAGCAGAGGCAACAAAGTGATCGCCCAAATGAAAGGGTTGTACACGGGAGTTTCCGGGCTGAGCTTGGGACGGGGCACCTGAACAGGTGGCTGAAACTGTCCCTGCCCCTGGAACTGTCCTTGGAACTGGGCCGGCGCTTGTTGTGCTGTCCAGGCCCGTCCGTCCCACCAGCGGACGAAACGTGGGTCCGAAGGGTCCGGGTACCAGCCCGGAGGCGTCGTGGAACCTGGCATTGATTGAGTCATTATTCCCCCGCATTGAGTCGTGGTTCTGAGAATATCGTGATTGCGGCCTCTCGCTTGCCATGAAACCCTCCCGGTCCTTTTATGGCGGTGTAAGGATGGAGCCATGAGCTTCTTCGATGACCTCCCTGAGCCTCCCGCTCAGCCGCGCGAACCGCAGCCGGCCCAGCCCGGATGGTTCGGGCCGCCGTCGGACGAGCTGCCGGGCATAGCGCGCGTTGGCGGGTTTGTGCACAAGAGCCCGCAGATGGTGGTGGTGCTGAAACTTGTGGAGGTTTACTCCACAGGGTGCCTGCTGGATTTGGTGTGGTCAGTGCAGCGGGGCAGTGAATCGGACCAGCAATGGCGTGAGGTGGTGGAGGAGAGCTACAACCATCCCCGGTCCAGCCTTGATACCCGGACAGGATTGGAAGTGGGTGTGGCCTACGCGGACGGACGCAGTGCTGTGGCAGCTATCCACCGGCCGTCAGCGTTCAACGACGCCCACGTCACCGGCCCCGTATTGACCACTCTGGGAGGCGGCGGAGGAAGCAATAATTCCGAGTTCGTCCAGTTCTCCGGACGGTACTGGTTGTGGCCGTTGCCAATGGAAGACACCACGCTGGTGGTGCGCTGGCAGGCATTGGGAATACCGGAAAGCACCCTTTCCCTGTCCTGGGAGCAGCTCGCTGAAGCCTTGGCAGGAGTCCGGAAGTACTGGGACGAGTGACTTTTCCACATAGCCGAATTGCCCTGCATTCCAGGTGGAAGGCCGCCGGTACAGTGGCAATATGCCTGCACTTCCCTCCCTTGAAGAACTCCTCGATTCCGCCCATGTAGTCTCGCTGCCCATGCGCGTGAAATTCCGCGGCATCATGGAGCGCGAGACCCTCCTCTTGCGAGGACCATTGGGCTGGGGTGAGTTCTGTCCCTTCCCCGAGTACGACGACGACGAATCCTCCCGCTGGCTGGCCTCAGCTTGTGAAGCGGGCTGGCTTGGTTTCCCCGCCCCATTGCGGGACACGATCCCGGTCAACGCCACAGTTCCCGCCGTCCCAGCAGACCGCGTGCCTGAGGTGCTGGCGCGGTTCGGGCGGGTTGACGCCGTCAAGATCAAAGTCGCGGAGCGGGGACAGTCGTTGGAGGACGATCTCGCGCGAGTACATGCAGTACGCAATGCCTTGCCTGAGGCAGCCATCCGGGTGGACGCCAACGGGGGATGGGACATGGATCAGGCTGTGGAAGCGCTTGGCAAACTCTCCGCGGTTGGCCTGGAATATGCAGAACAACCCGTTCCCACCATTGAGGGCCTGGCCGAAGTCCGCCGTCGGTTAGGTGAAGCGGGAACGCCGGTCCTCATCGCCGCGGATGAGAGCGTCCGTAAGGAAGAGGACCCCCTTCGCGTTGCACGGGCCGGCGCGGCTGACCTGATCGTGGTCAAGGTGGCACCTCTCGGGGGAGTCGCCCGGGCGCTGGACATTGTGAAGCAGGCCGGGCTGCCCGCCGTCGTAAGTTCCGCATTGGATACTTCCGTGGGAATCCGTGCCGGATTGGCGCTCGCAGCGGCTCTGCCGTCCCTTCCCTATGCCTGCGGCCTTGGCACAGTTTCACTCTTCGCCTCTGACATCACGCTCCGCCCCTTAGTGGCCGACGACGGCGCCATCGGCTTGCGTGAGGCCGTTGCCGATCCGGGACTGCTTGAGCAGTACGCGGCACCGGGGGAGCGCAGGGACTGGTGGCTGGACCGGCTACGCCGCGTGCACACAGTGTTAGTGCGAAACCAGCACGGTTTGTTCACCGGGTCTTAACCAGAGAGACCTCTCAATTTTGGGTTCCGCTGAAAGGCTCAGCGGGAACCTCGTACACCCTCTGGAAGGTCTACCCCCATGTCTGAAACCACCGGACGCACGCTTCCGCTGCTCCCCATGCTCGGCCACACCAAAGGCAAGCGCAGCGCCGTCACGTGTGCTTTGAAGTGCGACAACGCCTGTTCAGGTGATGTCTGCAACACCAGCGCCAACGGATACTTCCGCGATATCGCCTCAACTGCCATGTCCCGCCGCGCAGCCCTGGGGCTCGGTGCCGCAGGGGCGCTGGCGATCGTCCTCGGTGGCGCTGTAAATGGTGGCGACGTCGCCGTGGCCGACTCGGGTAATGGCCTTTCCGATGCTGCAAAGAAGGGCTTTGAGAAATCCAAGCTCAAGTTCACGGCGATCAAGCCCGTGGACGCAGCGGTGGATGCCTTTACCGTGCCCGAGGGATTCGACTGGAAGCCGATTATCCGCTGGGGAGATCCCCTCTTCGCTGACTCGCCCGCCTTTGACCTCAATGCCCAGACCGCCGCAGCACAGGCCCGCCAGTTCGGCTACAACAACGACTACACGGATATCCTGCCGATTCCCGGTTCCAAGGATCGCCGTGCCGTGCTGTTCAGCAACCATGAGTACACCAACGAGAACATCATGCTCCCCGAGGGTTTCGACCCCGCCGAAGCGCGGGCAATCGGTCGCGCCGGGCATGGTTTGGCCGTGGTTGAACTCGAGCGCAAGAACAAGAACAAGCCGTGGAGCTACGTTCAGGGCGCACCGCTGAACCGACGCTTCCTCACAGACACTGTCTACGAACTCACCGGACCCGCAGCCGGCACCAACCTGGTCAAGACCATTGAGGATCCCGCCGGGCGCTGGATCAAGGGCACACTGGGCAACTGCGCAGGTGGAACCACCCCGTGGGGAACCATCCTCTCCGGTGAAGAGAACTTCAACGGCTACTTCGCCGCCCCGGGCACCAGTGACGGCGACAAGCGCTACGGCATCACCGCCAAGGCGACCACCCGCAAGTGGGAGCTCGACGAGCCGCGTTTCGATACCCGCAACGCCGGTTACGCCAACGAGACCAACCGCTTTGGCTGGATCGTTGAGGTGGACCCCTTCGACCCCACCTCCACCCCTAAGAAGCACTCCGCCATGGGCCGCTTCAAGCACGAAGGCGCCAACGTGATTGTTGCCCCGTCAGGTCATGTAGTGGCCTACATGGGCGACGACGAACGCTTTGACTACCTGTACAAGTTTGTTTCCAAGGGCAAGTACCAGGCCGGTGACTCCAAGGAAGCCCGCAAGAACAACATGAGCCTCCTTTCCGAAGGCGATCTTTACGTTGCCCGCTTCACGGGCGACTCTCCCGCGGACATCGACGGCACCGGCAAGCTCCCCGCGGACGGCGCCTTTGATGGCACCGGCGAGTGGCTTCCGCTGGTGGTCAACGGAACGTCGGCTGTGCCCGGCATGACCGTACCGGAGGTATTGGTGTACACCCGCCTGGCCGCTGACAAGGTTGGCCCCACCAAGATGGACCGTTGCGAGGACGTAGAGCCGAACCCCCGCACGGGCAAGGTTTACGTCGCCTGCACCAACAACTCGGACCGCGGCAAGCCGGGCAAGGAAAGCGCCACCGAGGTCAACCCGCGCAACCTGAACCGTGACGGCCACGTTGTGGAGATCACCGAAGGACCCGGGCAGACAGGCACCAAGTTCAACTGGAACCTTCTGCTGGTTGCCGGTGACCCCGCGAAGAACACCTCCACCTACTTCTCCGGGTTCCCGGCGGATAAGGTTTCGCCCATCTCCTGCCCGGACAACGTGGCCTTCGACTCCGTGGGCAACCTCTGGATCTCCACCGACGGCGCCCCTGGCACCATCGGCTACGCGGACGGCCTGTTCAAGGTCACCCTGGAAGGTCCTGAGCGCGGCAAGGTGGAGCAGTTCCTCGCTGTTCCGCGTGATGCCGAAACCTGCGGACCCATCATCCACGACGAAGAGCGCACAGTGTTCGTCGCCGTCCAGCACCCCGGTGAAGACGGCTCGTTCGCGGCCCAGAACTCCTTCTTCCCGGACTACGTTCCAGCCGGAACCACGCCTCCTGCCGGCGCAGCACGGGCACCTCGCCCCTCGGTGGTGCAGGTCTTCCGCAAGTAACGGCTGGCTCCTCCAATACTGACGAATGCTCCCTCTCCCGCTGCGGCGGGTGGGGGAGTTTCTCGTTTCCGCACCCGCTCTCACGTCCCGCCTGCTTAAGCCCATCCTTCTCTCACGTCCCGCATGCTTAAGCCCATCCTTCTCTCACGTCCCGCATGCTTAAGCCCATCCTTCTCTCACGTCCCGCGTGCTTAAGCCCATCCCTCTCTCACGTCGAGGTGCGGATGAGGACTATTTCTTGAGTTTGTTGTCCGGACTGACATCGGCGGGTCTACCCAGGTTCGCCCGGTTTGGCCCTCCCTTCAAGCCCTGGTTCCTCCGCCATAACGAGGTAGTCCTGGACGTCAAGGAAGCCTAACGTCACCTGGGTGAGAGACGGTTGGCCGGAAGCGCTAGTGATGTGAGAGAGCGAACGGGTCTGGCTGCGCCAATAGACTGGAACGGTGACTTCCCAGGACTCTCTGACATCCATCGGTGCCGCACGGATCGCCGTTACGGCACTGCTCGACGGCGGTGTGCGGCACGTGGTGGTAGCGCCCGGTTCACGTTCGGCACCCATGGCGTACGCACTGGCGGAAGCTGAAGCAGCAGGCCGTGTCCGGCTCCACGTTCGCATTGACGAGCGGGATGCTGGATTCACTGCCCTGGGACTTGCCCTCTCCACCCAAGCTCCCGTGGCAGTGGTGACCACATCCGGGACAGCGGTGGGCAACCTGCTACCCGCTGTCATGGAGGCCAATCATTCCGCTGTCCCCGTGGTGGTGATTTCCGCTGACCGTCCAGAAGAACTTCACGGCACCGGGGCAAACCAAACCACCATCCAACTGGACCTTTTCGGCGATCACGTGAGATTCGCCGTCGACGTCCCTGCCGGTGACCATCCGCAAAAGGCGATTGCCACTGCCCTCTACGCGGCTACTGGCGCCCTGGAAGACACCCCTCCCGGTCCTGTCCAGGTGAACCTCGCCTTCCGCGATCCCTTGGTACCGGCCGAGGGCGATGCCCTTCCCGCCGCAGCGGGCCGTGGCGTGTTCCATTACGACGCCGGACCCCAGGCATTGGACCTCCCGGCAGCATCAAGCGAACTTGCTGAGCGACGCACCGTGGTCCTCGCCGGCCACGACGCCGGACCCGTAGCTGAAGCATTCGCCCGCGCCCATGGACTGCCCTTGTTGGCGGAGCCTTCATCCAACGCACGTTTTGGTCCAAATGCCGTTGGCCCGTATAGGGTCCTTCTGGCCCATTTCGGTCCGGATTCTCCCGCGCCGATTGAGCGGGTTGTCCTGTTCGGTCGGGCGACTCTCTCCCGCCCCGTGGCTTCCTTGTTGGCGCGTGAGTCTGTTGAATCCGCCATTTACCAGCCCGTTCCCGTTGCTTGGTATGAGGCGGGCCGACGCCGCGAAACCCCCCTCGAAACTCTGCCGGAACTCGCCGATTTCGCTGGCTGTGGCTCTGCCGAATGGCTGGATTCCTGGCTCCTCGCGGGCGCTGCAGCCCAACATGGCCTTGACGGCGTGCTCGCGGGGGAGGACCTCGCAACCGGCCCATCGGTGGGTGCTACCGTCTGGGCGCACACCCGCGGGCAGTTGGTGCTCGGTTCCTCCAATGGCATCCGTGACGTGGACCTCGCCGGCCAACCCCACACCGAACCCATCGCCACGGTTTACGCCAACCGCGGCTTGGCGGGCATCGACGGAACCATTGCTACCGCTACCGGAATCGCCTTGGGCAGTGGCCGCGAAACCACTGTCCTGCTTGGCGACGTCACCTTCCTCCACGACGCCGGTGGACTCCTTCTGGGCCATGGAGAGCCCGTGCCGGACCTCCGGATCGTGGTGCTCAACGACTCCGGCGGTGCCATCTTCAGCCTTCTCGAACACGGTGCCGTGGAAGACTCCGGAGCTTACGGCACCGCCGTCGAACGACTCTTCGCTACCCCGCACTCCGTGGACATTGCGGCACTCACGGCCGCATACGGCGTCGGACACCAAGCAGTAACCACGACGGCGGATCTCGCCAAGGCTCTTCAGTCACCGGTGAAGGGCCGCACCATTGTGGAAGTGCGCGTGGACCGGACGGATCTCCGTGCACTCCACGCCCGGATCAAAGAAGCAATCTCGGCCGCAGTGGGGAAAGTCCTGACGGCAGGTTGACCCCGCTCCGCCCAACCCGCACCCGTTGCCGCCGATCGCGCCCGTAACCTCTGGTGCGGATGGCGCGAAGGGGTGCGCTGCGGGTGAAGGAGTGGTGCGCCGGGCGCGAGGGGGTGCGCCGCCGCCGTCGTGCGTTCCTGGGACACCCGGATTCGTGGGTCGGCGTAGGAAGGGGTATCGCTACCGTTCCCGCCGATCGCGCCCGTTACCTCTGGTGCGGATGGCGCGAAGGGGTGCGCTGCGGGTGAAGGAGTGGTGCGCCGGGCGTGAAAGGGTGCGCCGCCGCCGTCGTGCGTTCCTGGGACACCCGGATTCGTTGGTCGGCGTAGGAGGGGGTATCGCTACCGTTGCCGCCGATCGCGCCCGTTACCTCTGGTGCGGATGGCGCGTAGGGGTGCGCTGCGGGTGAAGGAGTGGTGCGCCGGGCGCGAAGGGGTGCGCCGCCGCCGTCGTGCCTGACTGGGACACCCGGATTCGTTGGTCGGCGTAGGAGGGGGTATCCCTACTGTTCCCGCCGATCGCGCCCGTTACCTCTGGTGCGGATGGCGCGTAGGGGTGCGCTGCGGGTGAAGGAGTGGTGCGCCGGGCGCGAAGGGGTGCGCCGCCGCCGTCGCGCGTTACTGGGCACGCGGATTCGTTGGTCGGCGTAGGAAGGGGTATCGCTACCGTTCCCGCCGATCGCACCCGTAACCTCTGGTGCGGATGGCGCGTAGGGGTGCGCTGCGGGTGAACAAAGGGTGCGCCGGGCGTGAAAGGGTGCGCCGCCGCCGTCGTGCGTTCCTGGGACACCCAAATGACGCAAAACGGGAGAGTGACGCCCGAATATGGGTGTCACCCTCCCGTTAGTGGCGCTACGAGGATGCGCTGGAAAGGCTTTAGTCTTCCACCACGTCAATATGCGTGGGGTCCAGGACGCGGCGCAGGAATTCCTTGGTGCGCGGCTGGGTGGGGGCGCTGATGACGTTCTCCGCCGGCCCTTCTTCCACCACAACACCGGCGTCCATGAAGACCACGCGGTCGGCAACTTCGCGGGCGAAGCCCATCTCGTGGGTGACCACCAGCATGGTCATGCCTTCCTGGGCCAGCTTGCGCATGACGGCCAGGACATCGCCCACGGTTTCGGGGTCGAGCGCGGAGGTGGGCTCATCGAAAAGCATCAGCTGAGGGTCCATGGACAGCGCGCGGGCAATGGCGACACGCTGCTGCTGGCCACCGGAGAGCTGGTCCGGGAAACGGTCAGCGAGGTGTCCCAAACCAACGCGTTCAAGGTTGCGGCGTGCCACCTGGCCGGCCTCGGACTTGGAGCGCTTGAGGACCTTCATCTGGGAGATGGTGCAGTTGTCCAGGACGCTCAGGTGCGGGAACAGGTTGAAGTGCTGGAACACCATTCCAACGTTCCGGCGCATCTTGTTGAGGTCCACGTCAGGGTCAGTGGCTTCAAACGAACCCACGTTGATGGTGCCCCCGTTGGGCTGTTCGAGCAGATTGACGCAGCGCAGGAGGGTGGACTTGCCCGAACCTGAGGGGCCGATCAGGCAAACAACCTGGCCCGGTTCCACGGTCAGCGATATGCCCTTGAGGACCTCGTTGCTGCCGTAGGACTTGCGCAGGTCCTTGATGCTTACGCCGGCGGCTTGAACGGTGGACGTGCTCCCGGTGGAGTTATTCATGACTGTCCTGCCTATCGCTTGGTCCGCGCGGAGCGGCTTTCGAACTTCCGTGCCAGGAGGCTCAAGGGGATGGTGATGACCAGGTAGAAAGCGCCGGCCACGAGCAGAGGCGTGAGGCCTGCGCCGAGGCTGGAGATGCCGTCGCGGCCAAACTTGGTGAGCTCGTACTGGGAGGCGGTGAGGCCCAGAACGTAGATCAGCGAGGAGTCCTTGGTGAGCAGGATGATCTCGTTGGTCAGCGGGGGCAGGACAATCTTGAAAGCCTGCGGGATGACGATTGAGATCATGGCGCGCCAGTGCGGCATGCCCAGGGATCGGGCTGCTTCCATCTGGCCCTTGGGCACGGCCTGGAGGCCGGCGCGGAGGGTTTCAGCGATGTATGCGGCAGCGACCATACCAAGCGAGACCATGACGATGATGTTGACGTCCCACTGGATTCCGAAGGCCAGGGGAACGCCGTAGCCGAACGCGATGAAGACCAGCAGGGCGGGAACGCCGCGGAAGAATTCGATGTAGCCGGTGGCGAGCCAGCGGTACAAGGGGAAGGAGGAGAGCTTCATCAGGGCGAGCAGGAGGCCGCCGGACAAGCCCACAATAAATCCGAGGGCCGTGTAGATGAGGGTGTTCTTGAGGCCCACCAGGAAGATATCCGGGAACATCGGGCCGATCTTGGCGAAGTTGAAGACGCTGTTGCCAATGGTTTTCCAGTCCACAGCAAGGATCACTGCGACCACAACCACGACGAAGATTCCGGCCTGGACGTACAAACTGACTTTGGCTCGTTGACGTGCAGTCATTGCCATGGGGTTCTCACATTCATGTTGCGCAGGTGGGGCCCCGAAAGGACCTGAACAGATCGTTTCGGGGCCCGCCTGCGTGATCTAGGGAGCCGGAGCCCGGACTACTTGGTGGCTTCGCCGAACCAGGTGGTCTCGAACTTCTTCAGGGTGCCGTCATCGGTGATGCGCTTGAGGGTTGCGTTCACGGCGTCGGCCATGGCCGTGTTGCCCTTCTTGATGGAGATACCCAGCTTCTCGCCCGTTGCGTAGTCTTCAACGCGCTTGAGGTTGGAGTCGTCCTTGATGGCGTAGCCCAGGACGGACTGGTTGCCCACGGCGGCGTCAATGGTGCCGGCCTTGAGCGCCTGGACCAGGAGGCCGGAGTCTTCGAACTGCTGGGCGTCAATCCCCTTGTCCTTGGCGTACTGGGCGCCGGTGGTTGCCTGCTGGACGCCCACCTTCTTGCCCTTTGCGCCGTCAAGGTTGGTGATCCCGGAAGCGGACGTTGCCACGAGGGTCAGGTCGTCGTCGAGGTAGGGGGTGGAGAAGTCCATGACGTTCTTGCGGGTGTCGGTGATGGAAATCGAGGAGATGGAAACATCGCAACCGGTCAGCGCGGTGCCGGTTTCGATTGCTTCGAAGGAGCTGTCCACCACGTTGAGTTCGGCCTTGACGTCCTTGGCGATCTCGGCGGCGATGTCCATATCGAAGCCGACGATCTTGCCGTCTTTCTGGAACTCGAAGGGCTCGTAGGGAACGTCCGAGCAGACCGTGAGCTTGCCGGCGTTGATGAGCGCGAGGCCCGATTCGTTGGTGGCAGCGGGGGTGGAGGAACCACCACAGGCGGTCAAGGCCAGGGCGCCGGCTGCGAGCACGGCGGCAATCTTGGTGCCGGACAGAACCGAACGGGAGATCTGCATGTTGTTTACCTTTTGTTGCGGTGGATGCTGAACTGAGTCGGTTTTAGTGTAGCGCCGAACCTGAGATGTGCATCACAGGAAACTAAGTTTCACTATTGGATAACTACTTTAGCGTTTTGGCAAGCGGCGCAAGCGGCAATCAGTCCGGGATCCCAGATTCAGCGTCGAATACCGAGGGCTTCCAGCATCGGCCGGAATTTCGCCCACGTCTCCGCCAGTTCTGCTTCCGGCACGGAGCCTTCGACAATCCCGCAACCGGCGTAAAGGCGCACCGTGTTGGCGTCTTCAATGACCGCCCCACGCAGTGCAATGCCCCACTCGCCATTGCCGGCAGCGTCCAGCCAACCAACCGGCCCGGCGTACGGGCCGCGATCCAGATGCTCGAGCTTGCGGATCAAGGCACCGGCCACCAAGGTGGGCGTTCCGCAGACTGCCGCCGTGGGATGCAACGCGTTGATCAGGGCAAGGCAGGTAGGAACGTGCCCCTCAATATCGGCCAGTTCAGCCTTCACATCCGAGGCCAGGTGCCACACGTTAGGCAGTTCAAGAATGAACGGCTCGCTGTGGGAATTCATGGCTTCCGAGAAGGGAGCCAACTGCCGGGTCAGTGAATCAATGGCGATCTCGTGCTCGTGGCGCTGCTTTTCCGAACCAGCCAATACCCGTTCGGCATACTCCATGGGGGATCCGTCCATGCCGTCCGCGTCGCGGCGATCCAGGGTTCCTGCCAGCACGCGTGCCTGCGCCGTGCGGCCCTCCACCTGAATCAGCATCTCCGGCGTAGCACCCACGAGCCCATCCACGCCATACGTCCAGCACTCGCGGTACCTCGCGGCAAGCTGGCGAAGTACCTCCGCGGCGTTGACGCCCTCCGGAAGGTTAGCTACGACGTCGCGAGCCAACACAAGCTTCTCCAGCTTTCCGGCGCGGATTTCCTCCACACCGTTGGATACTGCCTGCATCCAAGCGGCCTCACTCAGGGAGCCACTGCTCAGGTGACCGGCGGAACCATCCGCGGCAATCACCTCAGGTGAGAGTCCGACGTCGGGCCCTCCTGCCGTGGAATCCTCGCCAAGGGCTTCGGGCTCAGTGAGCCAGCGGTCAACTGAGGCGAGGACGCCTTCCTGCGTGAGGGGGGCGTCGTCGAACGTCAGCTGCGTGGCCCAGGCACGGCCGTCGCGGATGCCGATCACCAGCTCCGGAAGGATCAAGCGGGAGACGTGCGGGGAGGTTTTGGAGAAGGCAAAGGAGCCGAAAGCCACCGGACCGGTGCCCGGAACCTCCACCAGGTCCGTGATTTCCGCCTCAAGAATGAGGTGCCGCCACCAGATATCGGCCTCAAGGAACCGCTCGGGACCGGTGGCATTGAAGCGGGTCAGTTCGCCATAGCCAACCAGGCCGGCCTCGCGGCGGGACCAGCACAGGACGTCGTCCCGCACCAGAAATGACGGCAGCCCCCCGGAGGATGATTCAACATCGAGGGGGACTGTCAAGGTGCGGAGCGTGCTCGTCATGATGGAACAACAGTACTCCCGTGGTCCGCCAGAATCTGAGCCGACTTCTACAGCGCAGCAAAGTCGGTTGAATGTCTGAGACAATTACAAGGTGAACCGAGCATCCTTGGAAAAGCGTCCGGACGAAGTTGCGACGATGTTTGATGATGTCGCCCCAAAATACGACGTCGTCAATGACGTCCTGTCCATGGGGCAGACCCGGCGTTGGCGCCGGATCGTGGTTGATGCCATGGACGTCAAGGTGGGTCAGAAAGTCCTGGATCTTGCCGCCGGAACGGGAACATCCAGCGAACCCTACGCCGATGCCGGCGTGGACGTAGTGGCCTGCGACTTCTCCCTGGGCATGCTCAAGGTAGGCAAGCGCCGCCGCCCGGACATCGATTTCATTGCCGGTGATGCCACCAACCTGCCCTTCGCTGACAACAGCTTTGATGCCTCCACCATCTCCTTCGGCCTCCGCAACGTGGTGGAACCCCGCAAGGCGCTCGAAGAGATGCTGCGGGTCACCAAGCCCGGAGGCCGTTTGGTCATTGCCGAGTTCTCACACCCCGTTGTTCCCTTGTGGCGGAACCTTTACACCGAGTACCTGATGCGTGCGCTTCCGGCCATCGCCACCAAGGTCTCCTCCAACCCGGACGCCTACGTTTACCTCGCAGAGTCCATCCGTGCCTGGCCGGATCAGGACCACCTGGCCCAGTGGCTTCAGGATGCCGGCTGGACGGATGTCACCTACCGCAACCTCAGTGGCGGCATTGTTGCCGTGCACCGCGCGCAGAAGCCTGCCGAGCACCGCGAAAGTGTTCCGGTGGCTAAGCTTCGCCGCCAGATCAAGCCGCGCCACCAAGCCGGCTAACCAGCACAGCCTGTTGATTAGGACGTCGTGAAAGTACTGATTGTTGGCGCAGGCCCGGCCGGGTCCACCGCCGCGTATTACCTCGCCCAGCAGGGCATTGATGTCACGGTGCTGGAAAAGACTTCGTTTCCCCGTGAAAAGGTGTGCGGTGATGGCCTGACTCCTCGTGCGGTCCGCGAGATTCAGAAGCTCGGGCTGCCTCATGATGTTTCGGAGGGTTGGAGGCGGAACAAGGGCCTTCGCCTCATTGCCGGCGGCCGCACCATCGAATTGCCGTGGCCCGAGGTTTCAGACTTTCCCACCTACGGCCTGATCCGGACCCGGCTCGGTTTCGACGAAGCCCTCGCCCGTCACGCTGAGTCCGCCGGCGCCGTCGTGCTTGAACGTCACAGCGTCACCTCCGCGCTGACTGCCGACGACGGCCGTGTCATTGGCGCCCGCGCCTCCATCCTGGACGAGTCCGGACGCAAGACGGGCGAAACGCGCGACTTCCACGCCGACGTCGTACTCGCCGCTGACGGTAACTCGACGCGAACCGCGGTGTCGCTGGGGATGCACAAGCGCGACGACCGTCCGCTGGGCGTGGCTGTGCGCACCTACTTCACCTCGCCCAGGCACGAGGATGACTGGATGGAAGGCTGGCTGGAACTTCCCGGCAAGTCCGGTAAGCCGCTGCCCGGCTACGGCTGGGTGTTCGGCGTTGGCGACGGCACCTCCAACGTGGGCCTTGGCATCCTGAACTCGTCCAAGGAATTCGGCAAGCTCGACTACAAGCAGGTCCTGCGCGAATGGACCGCCGGCATGCCGTCCGAATGGGGCTTCACGCCCGAAAATCAGGTGGGGGAGATCCGCGGCGCAGCACTGCCCATGGGCTTCAACCGCACGCCGCACTACTCTCCGGGGCTGCTCCTGCTGGGCGACGCCGGCGGCATGGTCTCACCCTTCAACGGCGAGGGCATCTCCTACGCGATGGAATCAGCGCGGTTCGCGGCCGAGTTCCTGATTGACGCTTCGTCGCGTTCGGCCTCGGCCGGTTGGTCAGCGCACGACGCCGATGCCCACCTTTCGCGGTACGCGGACTATGTGCGGGACCAGTGGGGTTCACACTTCACCTTGGGCCGTCTCTTTGCTTCGCTCATTGGGAAGCCTGCCGTGATGAAGCTTGCACTGCGCACGGGAATGCCCATCCCTGTGCTTATGCGCTTTGTGGTTCGAATGCTCGCGAACCTCACGGATCCCTCCGCGAAGGGCTTCGAAGACCGTGTTATCAGGGTCCTCGAGATGCTGGTTCCGGCAACATCAAACACTTCCTCTGCCCGCGCCCTTACGCCGGCAGGCACCGACTCCGCGGTTTCCGCAACAACTAGTTAGGGTTAACCCGTGACGAACTCTGCCGAACACAGCTGGACGCACGCCGGGCACGGCTTGCCGCAGACTGTTGAGCCTGCTCCCAACACCACCGCGATCGCAACGGGACTCCAGCTTCCCGCCGGTTTCGCTGCCATTGCCGGCGATGCTGAGCTCGGCCCTGCCATCACCACCAACCTCGCCCGGGTTGAGAAGAAGCTGCGTGAAGCCATCTCAAACTCGGACCCTCTGGCCGACGCCACGTCCCGCCACTTGGTGGAGGCCGGTGGCAAACGGATTCGTCCGCTGCTGACCCTGCTGTGTGCGCACCTTGGTGATGCTTCACGTCCCGAGGTTGTTCAGGCCGCTGTTGTTGTTGAGCTCACGCACCTTGCCACCCTGTATCACGACGATGTGATGGATTCCGCTCCCTTCCGCCGCGGTGCTCCCACCGCCCACGAAGTATGGGGCAACTCTGTGGCCATCCTTACCGGCGACCTCATCTTTGCCCGCGCCTCCATCCTGGTGTCCGAGCTCGGTTCCCGTGCTCTGGGTATTCAAGCGCGTACCTTCGAGCGGCTGTGCCTGGGCCAACTCCACGAAACCGTGGGCCCGCGCGAAGACGAAGATCCTGTGGAGCACTACCTGTCCGTCATCGCCGACAAGACCGGCTCGCTGGTTGCAGCATCCGGCCAGCTGGGTGCGATCTTCGCCGGTGCCGACGAATCCTACGAGGATCTGCTGGTGGAATACGGTGAGAAAGTTGGCGTGGCCTTCCAGCTGGCCGACGACGTCATTGACGTCACCGGTGTGAAGGTCAAGTCCGGCAAGTCCCCGGGCACCGACCTCCGCGAAGGCGTACCCACTCTGCCCGTCCTGCTGCTTCGCCGGGATGCTGCTGCGGGGGATGCCTCCGCTGCCGCCCTTTTGGAACTGATCGACGGCGACTTGTCCTCAGATGCTGCCCTTGCCGAGGCCGTGGCCGGACTCCGCGAGCACCCCGTCACCAACGAGTCCTGGAAGATCGCCCGCCAGTGGTCCGCCGAAGCCGTAGCGGCCCTGGATCCGCTGCCGGAGGGCGTTGTAAAGTCCTCGCTGACCAACTTCGCCCATGCGGTGGTGGACCGCAGCAGCTAGGTTTTCCTGGTCTTTCGCAGGCGTCCGGACTCTTTTAGTCCGGGCGCCTGCTTTTTTGTTGCCCACGTTCTAGTCGAGCCGGTCTGGGAGGGCGTACCTACACCACCGGCTTTGACCGTCCGGGGGCGGTGACACGCCGGCGGATACGGCGTGTTGGGTGCTTTGGGGATTCAAAGTGGGTGGTGGGCGTTCTCGGCTCGACGCACAACCTCCGGGCTTAAACGGAATGGCCCCGGCTCGCTGCAACGTTACGAGTCATACGCTGCACCGAACCGGGACCACAATCTCCGTTCGCATCAGACCCACCGGAGGCATTTAGTGGATCCGTGAAAAGCTTATGACAATCCTGTCACATATGCAACTCTCTAGGTCAACGGTTTTCGTGATGGTGCAGCACGATTTACAGCCAATCGCCGGTCCTTCGCCATCAACTTCGAATTTCGGAAGCGACGGACACGCCGATTTAAGGGTGTGTTGCAGCCTTCTGAGTGTTCAAAGGGGGTGGTGGAGGTACACGGAGTTGTCCACATACGGGACTTCTCAGCAACCGCAAACTGCCCACCAAAGCCAGCATGGCTGTATGAACATCGAAGATTTCCTCCGAAGCCGGAGCGGAGCAGCCATCACTCAGACCCTGTTGACTGCCGGTTTTACCCGTCGAATGCTCGCAAATGCTGTGAGGGACGGCCGCGTGACCCGCCTTCATCGTGGCGTCTATACGTCCAAGGAATCAGATCCCGACGTCGTGGCCGCCTTTCGATCCGACGGACTAATTACCTGCATCTCGGCAGCGCGCTTCTATCGCCTGTGGACCCTCGCGGCAGCTGCGCCGCTTCATCTCAGTTGCAGTACTGGACTAGCGAGACGGGGCGTAGTCCACCACGGAGACCGCCTACACCCGGCCCACCCGTATCTACCAGTTGCCGGGGTAGCCGATGTGGTGATCCACGCCCTCAGATGCCTCCCTGAACTTGAGGCACTGGTCATGGTGCAGAGCGCAGTTAGCCAGGCGCTCCTGTCAGCGGAATTCCTGAGATCGAAGCTTCCCGGCAACCGGAACGGTAAGGTTCGGGAGACCTTGCTCTTGGTTCTACCTCGTGCCGATTCCCTCTTGGAGGTGCTGGCCCATACACACTTCACGCGAGCAGGTCTGCGAGTCCGTATGCACGTGGACGTGCCCGGTGTGGGAGAGGTGGACTGTTTGATCAATGAATGCCTGATAGTAGAACTCGACGGCGGGACTCACCTTGAGGGAAAACAGGTCAAGAAGGACCAATACAGGAACAACGCGGGCATGCGGGGAGGCCTTTTGACGCTCCACTATTACTACGTGGACGTCGTGCACCATCCGGAGAGAATGGTCGCCGAAGTCCTGACAGTCCTGCTCAATAGGGAAGTCGGCCGATACGCTCCGGCACGATACGCACCAGGGTGGGTTCCGCCGTCGTGAGCCCCTAACGGTGGTACCGCCACCACCAACTTTGACCGAAAGACTCAGGCGACACGCCCCGCGAAGGGCGTGTCAGGGGTGTTCCGGAATCAATGTGGGTGGTGGCCGCACACAGGCTACAAAAAACAGCCCCTACCCAACCCGGAATGGGTGGGAAGGGGCTGCGGAAAAAGGGCGGGGGCTAGTCTTCGTCGTCGTTGAATGCCCACTCGAACATGTCGAACACAAACTCGGAGAACGTACCTTCTTCGCTCTTCCACTGGCCGCGGGCGTTATTGCGGCGCCAGACGATGGGGTCCGGAATGCTGAGATCGGCAGTGCGGAAGCCCCACGTGAACTGCTCGTCCTCGTCCTCAAGGAACATGAGGAAGCCTTCGTCATCAACCTCAAGTTCCTCAGGGTCCCAGAAGTAGTGGTAAGCCTCCATGAGGTCCTCGCAGCCACCGATTGCAAGGTAGAACTCGCGCAGAACCAGCGGGATGGTGAAGGAGTGATCGGCCAAGGCGTCGTCCAGCTCAGCCGGCGTGAGGCCGTCTTCTTCCTGCCATTCATCCTCGAGATACTTTGGGACCAGCGCGCGGAACTTCTCGAGGAACATGTCAGTCATGCTCTTATCCTAGCTAATCCCGGGGACCTGAAATTGCGCCCCCGCGAGTACCTGCGCGATGCCATCCCCGCACAGCCAACGGCACGTACCAACTGCGTCGCCATGCAGTTACCCGGAAAGCGAAAACAACGCCCGCGATGACACAGGCGGTAATCCCGTTGAACAAGCCAAGGTTCCATAACAACGTGGTCAAGCCGGCGCCCGCGAAGGCCGGCAGCGCATAAATGTCGCGGTTGTTGAACAAGGTAGGGATTTCATTTGCGGTGATGTCACGGAGCAGGCCACCGCCCACGGCAGTGGTGACCCCCAGCAGGATCGCGGCCACCGGATTCATGCCCGCGCCGATTGCCTTCAGCGTGCCCGTGATGCAGAACAACGCCAGCCCGCCGGCGTCGAACAGGGTCAGCAGAGAGGTGAAGCGCTGCACGGAGGAAAACAAGTAGTAAACCAGCAGCGCAGCCAACAACGGCGGGGCCAGGTACGCGGGGTTGGTGAAAGCGATAGGGGGACCGGCGTTGATCACGATGTCACGGATTACGCCACCGCCCAGTGCCGCGATGGACGCGAGAAGTATGGATCCCACGAAGTCGAACTGCTTCCGGGCCGCCAACAACGAGCCTGACACAGCAAAAAAGAACACGCCGATGAGGTCAAGCCAAAGAAGAACAATGTCAAAGGAAATCAAGTGGACGGGTTCTTTCTTAACGCGCTTAACAACAGGTGCTGGCTCAACGTTACGCTAGCTCCCATGAACAGCCCCGTTTTGATCGCTTGCGCCCACGGAACCCGCAACGCCGAAGGCCAAGCTGCCATCCGCCGCGTCATGGCCGAAATCGAAGCACTCCGCCCCGGGTTGCGCGTGGTTGAGGCCTACGTGGACGTCCAGGAACCCGAGCTGGGCGGTGTGGTGGAGGGCCTGCCTGAGGGGACTCCCGCCGTCGTCGTACCGCTTTTGCTCTCTACCGGCTTCCACATCAAAGTGGACGTTCCAAAAGCCATCAAGCCCCGGCCCGAAGTAGTGGCCGCTAGGCCGTTGGGGCCGGACCCGCGGCTGGCTGAGCTGCTAGCCACCCACCTTCGTGCGGCTGGGTTGCAGGAGAACGACGGCGTGCTGCTGGCTGCCGCGGGATCGTCCCTGCCGGACGGTTCGGTGGACTCGGAAGAGCAGGCGCGACTCCTCGCCGAGCTGCTGCCGAACAAGGTGCGCGTCGCCTATGGCGCCAGTGCCCAGCCAACAGTGCCCGACGGCGTCGCCTCCTTGCGTGCCGAACTCGCCGAAGACGGTGGGACAGGCCGGGTCTTCATTGCCTCGTACCTCTTGGCTACCGGCTATTTCCACGACCAGCTGGGCAAAGCGGGCGCGGACATTGTTGCGGCTCCATTACTGCCGTCGAAGGTGCTCGCCGAGATCGCGCTCGAAAGATACGACGCTGTGCTGGAAAGGCTCTCCTAACCTCTATTCACGCGGAAATGGGACAAAACGGACCTGCATAAAACAGGGCCTTCGGACAAGGCCGCTGGCGTGTTCGTGACGAAATGTTTCCCTAGGTGACTTCGCGTTTCCGGACCTTTGCTGGCGAAAACTGGCCAGACCTACAGTCGATGTATGACAGATACAGCTGTAGCCGGTGCGTCGGCTGAGACCACCAAGCGTCCGGCACGCACCCGCCCTGCCGCCAAGCCCCACGGCCAGTGGAAGGTTGACGGCACCGAGCCCCTCAATGCCAACGAAACCTGGAAGCAGGAAGACAACGGGCTGAACGTCCGTGAGCGCATTGAGTCTGTCTATTCCAAAGAAGGCTTCGATTCGATCGACGGCACGGACCTTCACGGCCGCTTCCGTTGGTGGGGCCTCTACACACAGCGCAAGCCCGGGATCGACGGCGGTAAGACCGCAACGCTTGAACCGCACGAGCTCGAAGACAAGTACTTCATGCTGCGCGTGCGCATCGACGGCGGTGCACTCAGCACTGAGCAGCTCCGGGTCATCGGCCAGATCTCCGTGGACTTCGCCCGCGGCTCGGCTGACCTGACGGACCGTCAGAACATTCAGCTGCACTGGATCCGCGTTGAGGACGTGCCGGAGATCTGGCGCCGCCTTGAAGGCATTGGACTGTCCACCACTGAAGCTTGCGGTGACGTTCCCCGCGTTATCCTCGGCTCCCCGGTTGCGGGCATCGCCAAGGACGAGATCATTGATCCCACTCCGCTGATCCACGAGCTCGCCGAGCGTTTCATTGGCGATCCCGAGCTGGCCAACCTGCCGCGCAAGTACAAGACCGCCATCACGGGCCACCCGTCCCAGGACGTGGTGCACGAGATCAACGACTTCGCCTTGGTGGGCGTGGTCCACCCTGAGCTCGGTGCCGGTTACGACCTCTGGGTTGGCGGCGGCTTGTCCACCAACCCGCGCCTGGCCGAACGCCTCGGCGTGTTCGTCTCCGCGGATGTGGCAGCTGAAGTATGGCTCGGCGTTACCAGCATCTTCCGCGACTACGGCTACCGCCGCATGCGCACCAAGGCCCGTCTGAAGTTCCTCATGAACGACTGGGGTCCGGCCAAGTTCCGCCAGATCCTTGAAGACGAGTACCTCGGCTTCAAGCTCCCGGACGGCCCCGCTGCTCCCAAGCCCACATCTCCCGGCGACCACATCGGCGTTCACGAGCAGAAGGACGGCAAGTTCTTCATCGGCGTGACCCCCACTGTTGGACGCACGTCCGGCGAAGCACTGGTCCAGCTGGCGGACACGTTGGAGAAGCACGGCAGTTACCGCCTGCGCACTACTCCTCACCAGAAGCTCGTCATCCTCGACGTGGCCAAGGAGCAGGTGGAGCCGCTCATCGCCGAACTGGACACCTTGGGCCTTTCCGCCCGTCCGTCCGTGTTCCGCCGCGGCACCATCGCTTGCACGGGCATCGAGTTCTGCAAGCTGGCCATCGTGGAAACCAAGGTCACGGCAGCTACGGCCATCGCTGAGCTGGAGCGCCGCTTGGCCGACCTCGTGGAATCCAAGCAGCTGCCGTCGGCACTGTCCCTCCACATCAACGGTTGCCCGAACTCCTGCGCACGTATCCAGACGGCCGATATCGGCCTGAAGGGCATGATGCTGCCAACGCCCGACGGCGACCCCACCCCGGGTTTCCAGGTTCACCTTGGTGGTGGGCTGGCGAACAACGAGCGCGAGGAAGCCGGTTTGGGACGTACCGTCCGCGGCCTCAAAGTCACTGTGGAAGACCTGCCCGATTATGTGGAGCGCGTGGTCCGTAAGTTCGTCGCCGTAGGCGCCGAAGGCCAGACCTTCGCAGAGTGGGCACACTCGGCAGATGAAGGAGATCTCCAATGACAGATCCCGTCACTATCACCAACCTCGCCAGCGCGGCAGCGCGTCCGGCGCTGCGTTCTCCTGAAGAGCTCAAGGCCCTGGCTGAACAAGGCGCCGCTGAGCTCGGCTGGAACGCCCCTGCCCGGGACATCATCGCCTGGGTGGCCCGTAACTTCGAGCTGCCCACCGTAACCGTGGCCTGCTCCATGGCCGACGCCGTCCTGCCCGCCTTGGTGGCGGACCAGCTTCCCGGCGTCGACGTCTTGTTCCTGGAAACCGGCTACCACTTCAAGGAAACGTACGAGACGCGCGACGAAGTCGCAGCGAACCTCCGCGTCAACGTGGTGGATGTCCTTCCCGAAACCACTGTGGAACAACAGGATCGTTTGCTGGGCAAGGACTTGTTCGCCCGCGACCCCGCCCAGTGCTGTGCACTGCGTAAGGTGCAGCCGCTGCGCCGTTCGCTGACCGGATACGAAGTCTGGTTCACCGGGGTGCGACGCGACGAGGGCCCCACCCGCACCAACACGCCGGTGGTCACCTGGGATGAAGGCTTTGGCCTGGTCAAGGTGAACCCGATGGTGGACTGGACCTTCGATCAGCTGATCGAGTATTCCGAGGACAACATCCTTCCCGTCAACCCCCTCCTGAGCCAGGGCTACCCGTCCATCGGCTGCCAGCCCTGCACGCGCAAAGTGGCCCCGGGTGAAGACCCCCGCGCCGGCCGCTGGGCAGGATCCGACAAGACAGAATGCGGACTACACACATGAGCACTTCTACAACCAGCGAGGACCTCGAGTTGAACCAGTTGCAGAGCGAGGCAGAGGAATCCGCCGCGGCGTGGCGGGCATCGCGAAGCGGGCACGGCGGATCCTCGGCCGAGCGTCTGAGCTCACTGGACACCCTCGAGTCCGAAGCCATTCACATCATCCGCGAGGTTGTTGCTGAGTTCGAGAAGCCTGCGCTGCTGTTCTCCGGCGGTAAGGATTCCGTGGTCATGCTGCACCTGGCCACCAAGGCGTTCTGGCCGGGCAAGGTTCCGTTTCCGGTCCTTCACGTGGACACGGGCCACAACTTCCCGGAGGTCATCGACTTCCGTGACCGCACTGTTGAGCGCCTTGGCCTGAAGCTGGTTGTTGGCTCGGTCCAGGAGTTCATCGACCGCGGCGAATTGGCTGAGCGTGCCGATGGCACCCGCAACCCGTTGCAGACCGTCCCGCTGTTGGACGCGATCCAGCGCAACAAGTTCGACGCCGTGTTCGGCGGCGGCCGTCGCGACGAAGACAAGGCCCGCGCCAAAGAACGCATCCTGAGCCTCCGTGACGAGTTCGGCCAGTGGGACCCGCGAAACCAGCGCCCCGAACTGTGGAACCTGTACAACGGCCGCCACACCGTGGGCCAGCACGTCCGTGCGTTCCCCATCAGCAACTGGACCGAGCTGGACATCTGGCGCTACATCGAGCGCGAGAACATCGAGCTTCCCAGCCTGTACTACGCCCACGAACGTGAAGTCTTCGCCCGAGACGGCATGTGGCGCGCAGTGGGTGAGGTTTCCCAGCCGCTGCCTAACGAGGACGTCATCACCAAGCTGGTCCGGTACCGCACGGTGGGAGACATGTCCTGCACAGGTGCCGTCGAGTCCGACGCACGCACCGTGGCCGACGTCGTTGTTGAAGTCGCTGCCTCCACCCTGACCGAACGTGGCGCCACCCGAGCAGATGACCGCATCTCCGAGGCAGCCATGGAAGACCGCAAGAAGGACGGCTACTTCTAAATGAGCACCGAAACTTTGGCTGCCGGGCTGGAAACAGCCCTGCCCACCACACTCTTCCGCTTTGCAACCGCCGGCTCGGTGGACGACGGCAAGTCCACTTTGGTGGGCCGTCTCCTTCACGACTCCAAGGCGATTCTTGCTGACACGCTCGACGCCGTTGCCCGCACCTCTGCGGACCGCGGCTTCGGTGGCGAAAAGGGCGGGATCGACCTCGCCCTCCTGACCGACGGCCTGCGTGCCGAGCGTGAGCAGGGCATCACCATCGATGTTGCATACCGCTACTTCGCCACGGACCGCCGCAGCTTCATCCTGGCGGACTGCCCCGGCCACGTTCAGTACACCAAGAACACGGTGACCGGCGCGTCCACTGCGGATGCCGTCGTCGTACTTATTGACGCCCGTAAGGGTGTGCTGGAGCAGACCCGCCGGCACCTGTCCGTGCTGCAGTTGCTGCGCGTTGCCCACGTGATTGTGGCCGTGAACAAGATCGACCTGGTGGATTTCAGCGAGCAGGTGTTCCGCGACATCGAAGCTGACGTGCAGAAGGTTGCCCGCGAGCTTGGCCTTGGTTCCGATGGCGTAGCAGATCTGCTGGTGGTTCCGGTCTCGGCCCTTGATGGCGACAACGTGGTGGACCGCTCCGAGCGCACCCCTTGGTACACCGGCCCGGCATTGCTGGAGGTCCTCGAAACCCTCCCCGCTGCTGACGAGCTTGAGGCCGAACTGGAGAGCTTCCGCTTCCCGGTTCAGCTGGTGATCCGTCCGCAGGGTGCCCTGGCCCCGGATGCTGTTGCTGCCGGGCTCGATGTGGAGGCGTACCGCGATTACCGTGCTTACGCGGGCCAGATCACCGAAGGTTCAGTGAAGGTTGGCGACGAAGTCTCCGTCATCAGCCCGGGCCATGAGCCGCGCACCACCACGGTGATTGGCATCGACTTCGCTGGCCAGTCATTGGAAGAAGCTGCGGCTCCGCAGTCGGTAGCCGTCCGCTTGGCTGACGAGATCGACATCGCCCGCGGTGACACTATTGCCGCTGCCGGAACGGTCCGTGAAAGCACGGCTGACTTGTACGCGTCGCTGGCATGGCTTTCGCCCAAGCCGCTCCGTGAAGGCCAGAAGGTCCTGGTGAAGCACGGCACGCGCACGGTCCAGGCACTGGTCCGCAACGTCACCGGCAAACTGGACCTGGCCACGTTCAACGTGGAGCCTGCGTCCAACCTGGAGCTCAACGACATCGGCCACGCACAGTTGCGCCTCTCCGCTCCGTTGCCGCTGGAGAACTACCTGCACCACCGCCGCACGGGCGCATTTCTGGTGATCGATCCCATCGACGGCAACACTCTTGCCGCCGGTTTGGTGAAGGACCACCCGGGCGATCACGAAGACGAACGTTACGTCATCTAGGGTCACACGTAGTCACAAAACCGCAGCTTGTTCGCGACTCCTCACGTTGTACGGCGGGAATTTCGAACAGGCTGCGGTTTTCTTTTTGGGGAAGGACCCATGCCACAGAACACCACGCTCAGCACGCTCCTCAACGCCGGCAAGGACCTGGTCCTGGACGGTGCGTTGGCCACGGAACTGGAAGCCCACGGCTGCGATCTTGAGGACGCGCTATGGTCCGCCAAGGTACTCCTGGAGCAGCCGCACCTGATCAAGCAGGTCCACCGGGACTATTTCGACGCCGGTGCCTCCGTGGCCATCACGGCCAGCTACCAGGCCACGCCCCAGGGTTTTGCACGGCGTGGTTTGTCCGTTGAAGAGTCGTTGGAGCTGGTGGCATTGAGTGTCCGGCTGGCCGATGAGGCCCGGCAGGAAGCCTTGGCTGAGGGGTCTGCGAACGGCTCGCTCCTGGTGGCCGGATCTGTGGGTCCATACGGGGCCTACCTCGCTGACGGCTCAGAGTATCGGGGCGATTACACGCTTTCCGCCGCGGAATTCCGGGATTTCCACCGGCCACGCATAGCCGCGTTGGTGGCCGCCGGTGCGGATTTCCTGGCGTGCGAGACCCTGCCGTCGTTCGCCGAAGCGGAGGCGCTGTTGACGCTCGTGGCGGAGTTCGACGTCGAATCCTGGTTTACGTTCACGCTGCGGGACAGCGGCCACATCAGTGACGGAACGCCCCTTGCGGACATGGCTGCGCTGCTCAGCGCGGAACCGCGGGTGGCGGCCGTCGGGGTAAATTGTGTGCCGCTGGAACTCGTGACGGATGCGCTGGCCACACTGCGGCAGTCCTCGGACAAGCCGCTGGTGGCATACCCGAATTCGGGGGAGACCTACGATGCCGTGACTAAAACCTGGAGCCCTTCGGAGGGAACTCAGGGCAACGGAACCTTGGCCGGAAACGCAACAGAATGGCT
The DNA here is from genome assembly GCF_041549525.1 of Paenarthrobacter aurescens. Taxonomy (NCBI): domain Bacteria; kingdom Bacillati; phylum Actinomycetota; class Actinomycetes; order Micrococcales; family Micrococcaceae; genus Paenarthrobacter; species Paenarthrobacter aurescens. Next base: position 3,152,161 of record NZ_CP157456.1, on the reverse strand, counting down.
TGACCGGGGCGCCCATCTCATAGGTGGATGCTGCCGCACAACTCCGCGCGATATTGAAGGCCTGGCAGCGAATATGACGCCACGTGAACCTTCGTGAACCTTGATTTCTACGGGATTGAAGCCGAAATATGACAGTCCCTACTGTGAAGGCATGACCTCTCCGGAATGGTCCTTGCTTGCCCTCGACGGGCGATGTCACGGGGCCTGATCTTCGCCCCGCCCGCATCCCACCTTCGTAAGGACCCACTCTCATGGCCAACACTCCCGAGTCGCCCAACTCCGGCACCACCCGCATTGTTGCTGGTGAGACCGCGCCCAAGCCCAAGCGCCGCCGTACCGTAGAGATCGCCCTGGCCGTTGGCCTGGTGTTGCTGATCGGTGCAGGTGCTGCTGTTGCTTCGGCTGTTTCGCAGAACAACCAGGCCGCACCTGCCCCTACCACCACGCCGGCTGCTGAGCTCAAGCTCGGTTACTTCAGCAACGTCACCCACGGCCCGGCGCTGGTTGGCACCAGCAAGGGCCTGATCGCCAAGGAACTGGGCGAGACCAAGCTCAGCACCCAGGTCTTCAACGCCGGCCCCGCCGCGATTGAAGCGTTGAACGCCGGCGCGATCGATGCCACGTACATCGGCCCGAACCCGGCCATCAACTCCTTCGTCAAGAGCAACGGCGAGTCCATCAGCATCATCGCCGGGGCCGCTGCAGGCGGTGCGCAGTTGGTGGTCAAGCCGGAGATCAACTCCGCCGCGGACCTCAAAGGCAAGATCCTCAGCTCCCCGCAGCTCGGCGGGACCCAGGACGTGGCCCTGCGCGCCTGGCTCGGTGATCAGGGTTTCAAGACCAACACCGATGGCAGCGGTGATGTTAACATCAACCCCACCGAGAACGCCCAGTCGCTGAAGCTCTTCCAAGACGGAAAGCTCGACGGCGCGTGGTTGCCCGAGCCGTGGGCCTCCCGCCTGGTGCTCGAAGCCGGGGCGAAGGTCCTGGTGGATGAAAAGGACCTGTGGGAGAACGGTGACTTCACCACCACCGTCCTGATCGTGAACAAGAAGTTCGCCGCTGAACACCCCGAAACGGTGAAGGCACTCCTGAAAGGGCACGTCGAATCGGTGAACTGGCTCAACAACGCTTCCGCAGCTGAAAAGGCCACCACCATCAACGCGGTCCTGAAGGACACAGCCGGCAAGCCGCTCCCGGCGAACGTGATCGAACGGGCGCTGCAGAACATCAAGTTCACCACCGATCCGCTGGCTGGTACCTACAACAAGCTCCTCGAAGACGGCGTCAAAGCAGGCACCACCAAGCAAGCCGACCTCAACGGCATCTTCGACCTCCGCACCCTGAACGAGGTAGAAGGCAAGAAAACCTCAGCCGCAGGACTCGGCCAGGATTAAGCACTAGCAGGCTGGTCCGCTTCCCTCCTATTGACCGGGGGAGCGGGCCGGCCTTTGGCCACATCAGCTCTACCAATCAACACGAAGGACGGGACCATGCCAGTCGTACTCGAGAACCTGGGCAAACGCTTCGGCGACGGCGCCCCGGTGCTGGACGACGTCAACGCCACCATCGCGCAAGGCGAGTTCGTCGCCCTCCTCGGTGCTTCCGGCTGCGGCAAGTCCACCCTGCTGAACATTATGGCGGGACTGGAACCGCCGACGTCGGGCGCTCTTGAAGTACCCAGCGACGGTGCCGCCTTCATGTTCCAGGATGCGGCCCTGTTCCCGTGGCTGACGGCTCGCGGCAACATCGAGCTGGCGTTGCAGCTTGCGGACAAGTCCAGCACCAAGGCGAGCCGGCGTGCCCGTGCCACCGAACTGCTGGAACTGGTGCACCTGGGCGGCGCGGGGGATAAGCGTCCCCACGAACTGTCCGGCGGTATGCGGCAGCGCGTTGCTTTGGCCCGTTCCTTGGCTCAGGACCGTCAGCTCTTGTTGATGGATGAGCCTTTTGCTGCCCTTGATGCGATCACCCGCGACCTCCTGCACGACGAACTTGAGCGGATCTGGAAGGAAACCGGCCGCACGATCGTGTTCGTCACTCACAACGTCCGCGAGGCCGTGCGCTTGGGCCAGCGTGTGCTCCTGTTGTCCTCGCGTCCTGGCCGTGTGGTGGCTGAATGGGATGTCACCGAGGAACACCGAACCGACGCCGGCCGCGCCGGGGAGCTGACCGGAGTTATCACCCGCCGTCTTCGCGAGGAGATCCGCCGCCATGCCAAGTAACCCCATCACCACCGAAGAGCGGACCCTTCCCGTGACTGAATCCAAAGAGCACATCACCTCCCCGTCGCTGAAGGGCAACGCCTCAGAGCTCCGGGACCTCGAAGCCGGCCTGGACAACCTGCAGTCGGACAGCGGACGCAAAGCCGGCATCGAATGGAACCGGGTATTGCTGCCCGTTGCCGCCTTGGTGGACCTGATCCTTGCGTGGCAGTTCTACGTTTCGCTCGAGTTCAAACGGCGTGACCTCGTACCCGGACCGCTGGACGTCCTCACCCAGTTCGTGACCATGTGGGGTGAAGGCAAAGTCCAGGAAGCGGTGTGGACTTCGCTGCAGCGCGGTGTGATCGGCTTCCTGATCTCGGTAGTCATCGCCACGCCTGTTGGATTGATCCTGGCTCAGGTAGCTCCCTTGCGCCGTGCGTTCGGGCCTTTGATCTCCGGCCTTCAGGTGCTGCCATCCGTGGCATGGGTTCCGGCTGCCATCATCTGGTTCGGCCTGACCGACGCCACCGTCTACTTCGTGGTGTTCATGGGTGCCATACCGTCCATCATCAACGGACTCATTTCCGGTGTGGATCAGATCCCGCCGCAGTACCGCAGCGTGGGCACGGTCCTTGGTGCGAACCGGCTTCAGATGGCGTTGCAGATTGTGCTCCCAGCCGCGCTTCCCGGCTACATCGGTGGCCTGAAGCAGGGCTGGGCTTTCTCGTGGCGCTCACTTATGGCCGCGGAAATCATCGCCGTGGGCGGCACCATCGGCTTCGGCTTGGGTTCATTGCTGGACCAGGGCCGACTCCTGTCCGACATGACCATTGTGATGTCCGCGATCCTGCTCATCCTGTTCGTGGGCATCCTGATCGAGCTTCTTGTGTTCGGGCCGATCGAGAAGCGCCTGCTGCAGCGCCGGGGTTTGCTGGCGGGCAGCAGCCGCTAACCCTTCGGAGTTTTTGTACACGTAATGCCCTTTAGAGTGCTTCTTAGGGGCATTACGTGTACAAAAACTCGCCCTTCCCGGCCGGATCTGGTTTCAGACCGGACGAAGTGCTACGTCTCGACCAGCCTTTGCGTATGGGGGAGGCGATTCCGGGAATCGTGTGGACGGTGATAGCTCATGATCATGCAGCAAAGAATGCTGGTGTCGGTCGCTGTAGCTGCACTGCTTGCCGTCACGTCGTGTACAGCGCCGGCACCGCAGACCGACGCGGAAGCGAAGGCCGCTGTTCAGTCTCTTATCGAGCGGGCCATCGACCGTAGAAATCATCAAGTTGTCACAGGGTTCTCCTCCACCAAGGAGGAAATCAGTATGGATTTCGTCCCGGCGGCAGTTGAGGGTGTCGAGCTTGAGTACCGAAAACTCCACCAACGCAGGGACGCGTTTGCTCCCTATGGAGTCCTCTTGACGGACACCGGCTCGGAGATCACCATCAAGAAATTCACCATCACCAAAACCGGCGCCAAGGTTGAGATCTCGGAGCAGACACAGCTGGAACACGGTCCGGTGAACGGCGTGCAAGGCCCCGGCGAGGGGTACGTATACGACCAAACCGTTGAGCTTGAGAGGACCGGCGACGCGTGGAAGATCAGCAGTATCGCCCCTGAAAATCCGGGCAAGCCATACCCGACGACAGTTGTTGATCCAGACACGCTTTAGGCCCTCGGCACTAAGCGTCGACCGTTGCATAACGTCGACTTCCGGACGGCACGCAAGGGCTCGACGGCGACCTCCCGCCGTCGAGCCTTTGCGTCACCAGACGGTGAGGTTAGAGTCCCGTCAGCAGATCCCGCATCTCCCGAATCTCTGCTTCCTGCGCCGTGACGATGTCCTTGCCTAGCTGGACAGCCTCAAGGTTCTTGCCCTGGTCTACTTCGGCTTTGGCCATGGTCACGGCACCTTCGTGATGCGCGATCATCTGCGTCAGGAAGAGCTTGGCCGCTTCCACGCCTTGGGCTTCCCTGAGCTTCTGCAGGTCCGCCTCGCTCAGCATGCCGTCCATGCCGTGGTCGCCATGCCCGGAAGATCCCATGACAGGCACATTCCAGCTCTTCAGCCAACCGGTCATCTTCTCGATTTCGGGTGCTTGCGCGTTTTTGATCTTGACGGCCAAGGCAGTGATTGCGGGCGGGATGTCAGCCTTTGCCAGCATGACGTCGGACATCTCCACTGCTTGGGAGTGATGGGGGATCATCATTTGGGCGAACATGGTGTCTGCGGCGTTGTGCCCGGCGTCGCTGCTGTTCGCAGAGGGGCTGATGGAAGTGCCGGAACTTCCATGGTCCATGCCCGGCATGGAACCGGAGCCGGAGTTGGAAGCACAACCAGCCAGGGCAAGCAGACCTGCGAGAGCCGCTCCGGTCACAGTGAAGTGAGTTCTGTTCATGAGTAAAAGTCCTTTGCATGTCGGGCGGCGGTGATAGTCAGCCGCCCGGTAGTCAGCAGATGGTGAATGGATGTACGGTCCCGGCTGTTACCGGACCATCCAGTGCTCACGTACGGCTGATGCATAGTTGCCCGGGTGTAGGACCGTGGGGTTGGTAGGACCAGGACGGAAAAATGGTGGGCAGTTCCCACGATGCAGGGGTGACTTCGCCTGTCGTGCCGGGCGGGGGAGCGCTCAGGGAAGCTGTTGTGAGGGATGGAATGCAACTGGCAGCCTGAGTGCAGGAGCAGCTTCCAAACTCCGTGCCGCGATCGTCGGCAGCCGAGGCACCGCTCACCTCATGAGAAGGGCCGTGCGCGTGGAGGGATGAGGAGGTGCTCACTGCAGGTGATGCCGCATGAGACCCATGCGTTCCCCCTGCCCCATGCGGACCGCTGATGATGTGCATTCCGAATATGCCCGCAATGACGGCCGTCACCAGAAGTAGAAGCAACGCCCGCCCGAGGGAGGCGGCAAGAGCTTGAGGGGACAGCAGTTTGCTCACGATGCTTCACCACCTTCGTCCCTTCCAGTGGTGACAGTATACCCCCGCAGGGTATCTACCAGTGATTCATTTTCTGGCGGCACTCCTTATCCTTGGCAATCCTCCGCTTTCCGCTGCGCCTTTGCGCCTCGCGGCCTAGAATCGTCAAATGGGCCTTCTAACGTTCAGCATCAACGTCACGCTCGATGGTTGCGTGGACCACCAGGAGGGCATCGCCGACGACGAGACGCACGCCCACTTCACCCGCCTTCTGGATAAGAGCGGCGCCATGCTCTGGGGCCGGACTACCTACGAAATGATGGAGGTCTACTGGCCCTTGGTGGCTAATGGTGAGGTTGAAGCCCCGCCGTCGCTGCTTGAGTTTGCCCTTGAACTGGAAACCATGCCCAAATACGTCGTTTCCACAACGCGGAGCGACTTCCCCTGGACCAATAGTCATCAGTTGGTCGGCGAACTGGGTGCGGCCGTTCAGGAACTCAAGGACAGGACTCCCAAGGGGGTGCTTGTCGGCAGCGGGAAACTAGCAACAGAGCTGGACCGACTGGGCTTGATCGACGAGTACAAATTCCTCATCCACCCCATGATCACCGGTCACGGCCCCACCCTGTACCAAGGCGGACTGCCCAGCACCCGGCGCCTTGAGCTGATCTCGGCCGAGCCGCTCAGTAACGGAGCCGTGGCGATGCACTATCGCCGGGCTGTCTGACGAATGTGCAGGCATCATGACAACGCCAACCATCCCCATAAACTCCGGTTTTAAAAATCCCCACCCGGATAGATGCCCTCGGGTAAGGTGAAGCACGGCGAGCCTGAATCGATGTCAATCTGGTTTGGGGCCAATCCTTCGGAGACGATGTAGTTCTCCCCAGGCGCAGGCAGGTCGATCTGGATTCGATAGTCTTCGTTTGGATTGCTATCGGCGGATACTTTGGTTCCTTTCGCCCGGTAGTGGGCCTCGATGGCTCTCGCGATCGGCTCGATTTCGGTTCCTTCGGCAACGGTGATGGTCGTGAAACCCTTCCAGTTGTGCTGGGTCTTGTTGCAGGACAGAAGCATGCCCTTCTTTTTCTGATCAATGGAAATATCAGCATTTTTTGGGATCAGGGCAGCGATCTCCAATTCCATTGCTTGGGTGTGGGCTTTCGCCTCCTGCCAGGTCAGTTCAGCTTTCATCGGTTCCTCTTGTGTTTTAGTAGGTGTTGGCACAGTCGACTGGATTGAACCCGTGTTGGGGTTTCCAGCACAAGCGGCGAACCCGATCGAACCTGCCACGAGCAACAACGCCATGGCACCGCGACGCGCCCTCATCGAGCCACAATTCCGCGCATGTCGTTAAGTACTTGCTCGTTGTTTTCACTGTTTGAGGCGATGAGGTTGTGGTTGTTCATCGGATCTAGAAATCCCCGCCTGGGTAGATGCCCTCGGGCAGTGTGAAGCACGGCGAACCCGAATCGATCCAAATCTCATTTGGTTTAACGCCTCCACCGACGAGGTAATTCTCCCCGGGAGCAGGTGGATCAATTTGGACAAGAAGCTTTTCATCTATATCCATATCGACGGACACCTTGAGTCCATTCGCCCGGTAGTGGGCTTCGACGTCCTTCACGATTGACTCGATTTTGGTTCCGTCGGCTACCGTGATGGTCGTGGAGCCCTTCCATCTGTGCTGTGTCTTGTTGCAGGACAGGAGCACGCCCTTCGTCTTTTGATCGATCGAGACAACCGTGTCTTGTGGGATCAGGGCGGCGATCTCCAATTCCATGGCTTGGGCTTTGGCCTTCGCTTCCTGCCACGTCAGTTCACCATTCATCGGGTCCTCCTGAGTCTTTGTTGCGGTGGGCTCTGGTGGTTCGATCGGTGTCCCCCCAGGGCTTCCGGCACAACCGGCCAGCACCATCGCACCGGCCAGCAGCAACACAGCATGGGTCGACACTTTCATTGATTCACCAACTTCTTCATGTACCGAAGTGCCTTATCGTTGTCTTCGCTGTTGGAGGCAATGAGGTTGTGGTTTTCCATGAGGATGTTCCCTTCTTCGACGGTGTTGATCGCCCTAAGTTGGTCGTCGTGGGGGCCGCGGTAGTAGTGCTGTTCAAACTCTTCGCGATGGATGGGGTTATTTCCATCCCACACCACACCTTTTTTCGTGACGGGGTTGGTTACTCCCTGGCCATGGACGAGCAGATCATAGTAGTACAGGTTCGAGTATTCCGTGGTTGCCTGTGGTTTCCAGTCCGGGAGCATGCCGGCCCCGGCGAGGGAAATCACCTTGTCATATCGGGCTCCGGCGACCTCGGAGCTGGTGAGGTTCGCCAGGCCCCAGCTGTGTCCGATGCCGGTTTGTTCGGCACCGTTCAGGTAGGGGTCAGTGCGCATCCCGGCCTCGAAACCTGCCAGTTGCTGCCCTGACGTGCGTGCAAGGTTCTCATCGTTCGCCTCACCAATTCTCGCCAGGTTGGGACCGCCGGCGGTGTCCGCCTCTCCGGGGAACCGCCCATCCTTGTAGACGAAAGCCACCGTCCCCGATACAGCGCCAGTAAGGTATGTCGAGACCTGCTGGACCCCGCCTTCGTAGAAGACGTTCATTCCGGTGAACGTCCCCGGAACGTAGGTGATCACGTGCCGTGTGTCGGGGCCCGGGGTGCCGATCATTTCCACGATCCGGGACTGGTCCCGGTCATAGAGGTAAAGCTGTACGTCCCCGGCTTCCACCTGCTTCAGGTATGCCACCTCATTTTCCAGCATCTTTGTTCGGTTCGGGTCGTGGTGTGCTTGCCCGATCCCCGACAACTTCTTGGCTGTTTCCAGGTCTTTCTCTGCCGCGCGGAGCAGGCTTGGCGCGTTCAACTGGTTAGCCCGGACCCTGGCCAGTGCGGGCATCCCGTCCAAAGCGCCGAATATGGCCGGAGCCGCAGCGAGCAGCAGCTCCTGCACCGGCGTGAACCCGGAATCGTTCACTGCAGGGTGGGCTCCCGTTTTCATGCCCGCCCACCAAGCCCCGATTTTCGATGGGTCCATGCCTCGCAGGGTCTGCTGCCATCCAGGTATTGTGGCCAATGCCTTCACGTCAGCCTCGGAGGCAGTGGACAAGTAGCCCAGCAGCGCCGCACCCGATATTGTCGTTGGCACCGTTGCAAGCACCAGAACGCCGTTCGATACCGTTATCTGCCCGAGGTCACCGCTCCCACCGGCAGCGCGGAACGTCGACGCGATGTCGGAAAGCCGGGCTGCGTCCTGATGGTTGTCTTCCAGGAACCGTCGCAGCCCGCCACGGACAGCGTCTAGATCAGAGTGCACCCAGGAGCACTTGTCCTCGAACTCGGACCCGGCTGCACTGACTCTGTTGGCCGCGCCTCGGTCTGAGCCGTCCTGGATCCTGAAGGTTGACACTGCGGATTCCAAGGTGTCCGGATCAGCGGAACTCGCCCCAGCAGTGCTTCCACTCGCCCAGACACGAAACCCCTGCCGCGCAGTGTCCACGCTCACCACCGGACGGTCAGTCGCCTCCATCGACGGGCGCGGCCCCACATTCACTCCAACACCACCGCCAGCACGCACCCAGCCGGAGGCAAGCGCCCACTCCGTCACGTCATCCAAGCGACGCTGCTCAACCTCCGCCGCGCCCTTCGCTTCGTGGACCTGACGGGCAACATCTTCCAACATGCGGACCAGCTCCGAGCGGGCCGCCCGTTCAGCGGCAACGTTCTCCCGGAAACAGTCAGAGAACACGCCCCGAAATTCCGTAAGAGCAGCAGTCGAGATCGATTCCCGTCCGCCGCTTTGATCTTGTAGCGTACGCGCTGCGTCTCGACATGCACCGATCAAACGATCGGCAACCCCCGTGTCGAATTTCACTTTACTCCATCAAATAGATAAACTGCTCACGGGTCCACTATACCTAATGCGCTTGGCGAATTTTGAATCACTTTGGAAAGCGCTGAGTGGTGGGCAAGGGGTCCGTGGAATTCTCCGGACTCCCGCGGAGTTGTCCCGAACATGCACAACAAACGGATTGGTTTCCTCTCCTTCGGGCACTGGGCCCGTGTCCCGGGTTCCCTCGTGCCAACGGCTGGGGATGCCCTGAAACAGGGCATCGACCTCGCTGTGGCCGCTGAGGAACTGGGCATCGATGGAGCCTTCTTCCGGGTCCATCACTTCGCCCGGCAGCAGGCCTCGCCCTTTCCACTGCTGAGCGCTATCGCAGCACGGACCAGCAGAATCGAAATGGGCACCGGCGTGATCGACATGAGATATGAAAACAGCCTCTACATGGCCGAGGAAGCAGCAGCCACGGACCTCATCAGTGATGGGCGGTTGCAGCTCGGAGTGAGCCGTGGTTCACCCGAACCCGCACGGAACGGAGCGGCGAACTTCGGCTACGTCCCCAAGGACGGTGAGGACAGCGGCGACATGGCCCGCCGCCACACTGCATTGTTCCGCAAAGCCATCGCCGGGCACGGCGTAGCCGAGGCAGATCCCCATTACGCGGGCGGCGCCACGGGACTACTGCCCATCCAGCCCCAATCACCTGGCCTCGCACAAAGAATCTGGTGGGGTGCCGGAACCCGGAAAACGGCCGTGTGGGCTGCTGAGCAGGGGATGAACCTGATGAGCTCAACCCTCCTCACTGAGGACACAGGCGTGCCCTTCGATCAACTACAGGCGGAGCAGATCAGCCTTTTCCGCGAAGCCTGGACCGCCGCCGGGCATGACTTTGAGCCACGGATCTCCGTCAGCCGCAGCGTCATACCCATCGTCGATAGCCAAGACAACCACTACTTCGGGCTCCGCGCCCAAGCGGACAGCCAGGACCAGGTGGGAATTCTCGACGGCGCGTTGTCCCGTTTCGGTAAGAGCTACATCGGCGAGCCGGATCAACTGGCGGACGAGCTGGCGAAGGACGCGGCCGTGCAAGCAGCTGACACTGTCCTGCTCACGGTGCCCAATCAACTGGGAGTGGACTACAACGCCAAGCTGCTTGGGAACGTGGCCAAGCACATTGCGCCGGCCTTCGGATGGAGTGCCTCCCTGACCAAGTAACGGACCCCACGGCCGAGGAAAGGCAGGTATTGTTGCTGGCTGTGCGCTCTCGCGTCAAGAGCGCGCGAGCACTTGTGAGTCCCGTCAATGAGGACAGGAATCACCCAGAGAGCAAAGGTTGCCCATGGACATCCAGAACCTCCTCGAGGACATCGTTGGAGCAGTTCAACCCCACGTCGGTCAGGGAAAAGTAGCAGATTACATCCCGCAACTCGGGGCAGTGGATCCTCACCAGTTTGGGATATCGCTGGTGACCCGGGAGGGGGAAGTGTTCTCGGCAGGGGACGCCCATGTGGAGTTCTCCATTCAAAGCATCTCCAAGGTCTTCGCCCTTGCTTTGGTTCTGGCTGCGGACGGCGACCACATTTGGAAGCGCGTCTTCCGCGAACCCTCAGGCAACCCCTTCAACTCCTTGGTTCAGTTGGAAAGCGAAGAGGGTATCCCACGTAACCCCTTCATCAACGCCGGCGCAATCGTGGTGACGGATCGGCTACTAAGCCTCACAGGCGACGCAGCCAAGGCCGTGCGGGAACTGATGCGCCAGGAGACCAGCAAGGAGAGCATCGACACCGATCACGTTGTGGCCTCATCCGAACTGGGCAAGGGACACCGCAATGCCTCGCTGGCCCACTTCCTGGCAAGCTGCGGCAATCTGGAGAATCCGGTGGATGACGTCCTGGACTCCTACGCCAAGCAGTGCGCTTTGGCCATGAACTGCGAAGACCTGGCGCTGGCAACCCGGTTCCTCGCCTCCAATGGACTGGGATCCGATGGGACGCTGGTGCTGTCTCCAGCCCAGACCAAGAGAATCAACGCCGTCATGCTCACCTGCGGAACATACGATGCCGCGGGCGAATTTGCCTACCGCGTGGGCCTTCCGGGAAAGAGCGGAGTGGGCGGGGGAATTGTGGCTGTGGTTCCCAATAAGTGCTCCATCAGCGTGTGGAGCCCTGGCTTGGGACGGTCCGGGAATTCCGTGGCGGGTGTGGCCGCCCTGGACGAATTCACCACACGTACTGGCTGGTCGGTGTTTTAGGCGGATGATGGAGGGATGACGCCCAAAGACGGAAAGGCCCCGAAGAACCGCAAGCCTGCGGCGCCGGCGCCGGGAACCCAACCCACCGCCGTCGCATTTTTGGAGCGCCTGGAAATCCGGCAGTCCGTGGTGGAGCAGGCAAAGTACCAGCGGTATTTCAAGACCGGCAGAGGTGATTACGCCGAGGGGGACTTTTTCCTTGGCGTCCGGATGGGCGAGGTTTTCACGTTGGCCAAGGAATTTGCGGCCATGACCTTGGAAGATATTGAGACGCTGCTGGAGAAGGACATCCACGAGGCCCGGGCGGGTGCCGTGAAGATCATGTCCTTGCAGGCTCAGAAGAAGAAGACCACCAATGAGAGGCGCCAAAGCCTCTACGAGCTGTATCTCCGCAGGCACGACCGCATCAATAACTGGGACCTGGTGGACCTCGGAGCCGGCAGGGTAGTGGGTGGCTGGCTCATGGATAAGCCACGGGATCCGCTCTACCAACTGGCCCGTTCGGAAAACATGTGGGAGCGTCGGACCGCCATTGTTGCCACGTCGGCGTTCATCCGGGAAGGCCAACTGGATGACACCTTCGCCATCGCCGAAATACTGCTGCATGACAAAGAAGACCTCATCCAGAAAGCTGTAGGTGGTTGGGTTCGGGACGCCGGGCGCAGCAGCCGTGAACGCTTGTTGGCCTTCCTCGATGACCACGCCGCCACCATGCCCCGGACGGCGTTACGTTACGCGATCGAGCATCTGGGCAAGGAGCAGCGGGCCTACTACCTGACGCTTAAAGACAGGGTTTCCCCGAGCTAGGCCGGGAAGTATGTGACGTTGGATTACCCAGCGTTACCGGGTGTTTCTGAGCCTTTGAAGCATGTTACGGGGCGGCCCTACAGTTTTTTCATGGCAATACAGGACATTTACCCCACCGCGCTGCGGCTGCTTGGCCGCCCGGTGCTGGTGGTGGGCGGCGGCCCCGTTGCGGAACGCCGTGCCAAGGGACTGCTCGACGCCGGTGCGAAAGTCACCGTTGTTGCGCCCGTTGCCACCGAAAACCTCCACGGACTCGCCGCTTCCGGGCTGCTTACTTTGGAACAGCGCGGGTACCGCACTTCAGACCTCGACGGCGTCTGGTTCGTTCAGACTGCCACTGGCGCTGCCGCTGTGGACACCCAAGTAGCCGCCGACGCCGAGGCGCAGCGCATCTGGTGCGTCAATGCCTCGGACCATGAAGCATCAGCTGCTTGGACACCGGCCGTTGCCGTGGTGGATGACGTGAAGATCGCCATCAACGCCGGGGGCGACCCCCGCCGTGCCATGGCCCTTCGTAATGCTGTGGCCACCGCACTTGAAACCGGCGACCTTCCACTTCGCCGTCACCGTAAGCCGGACGCCGCTGGCACAACGCCCGCCGGCTCCGTGGCCCTCGTGGGTGGCGGTCCTGGCGACTCGGGACTAATCACTGTCCGCGGTCGGCGCCTGCTGGGCCAGGCCGACGTCGTGGTTGCTGACCGTCTGGGGCCGCGTGAGCTGCTGAAGGAGCTTGCCCCGGACGTCCGTGTGATCGAGGTGGGCAAGACGCCCGGCCATCACCCGGTCCCGCAGCTCGAGATCAACCGCATCCTCGTGGACGAAGCCCTCAAGGGCAACCGCGTGGTCCGCCTCAAAGGCGGCGATCCCTACGTGCTGGGTCGCGGTGGCGAGGAAGCGGAATTCTGCCGGCAGAACGGCGTCGAGGTTGAAGTGGTGTCCGGCGTAACGTCGGCGATCTCGGTTCCGGCCGCTGCCGGTATTCCCGTGACACACCGCGGCCTGGCCAAGGGCTTCAGCGTAGTAACCGGCCATGAAGAGCTGTCCGAGGTCCCCGCACGCCCCGATCACACTGTGGTGTTGCTCATGGGTGTGGCTCAATTGCGTGATTCCGCGGCTGCGCTGGCCGGCTCGGGTCTGCCTTTGGACACGCCAGTAGGTATCGTAGAGAACGGGTATTTGCCGGATCAGCGCGTCACCATCGGCACTCTGGGCACCATCGCGGACCAGGCGGAAGCCGTCGGCGTGGCCAACCCGGCGGTCATTGTGATCGGCGATGTGGTCCGCGTCAGCCCCTTTGCACCGCAGCATTTCAAGACCGCTGATTACAGCACCATTACCCCAAATCGTCCCCGCGTCCGCAGTAACTGAGAAGAAGAAGGAACACAGCCGTGTCAATTAGCACCCCCGTAGGTTCTGCGGACCGTCCGCTTCGCGTCGCCGTCATCGGCTCCGGCCCGGCCGGCGTGTACGCAGCGGACATCCTGACCAAGAGCGAGGCCGTCAAGAGCGGCGAGCTCAACGTCAGCATCGACCTCTTTGACCGTTACCCGGCACCGTACGGCCTCATCCGCTACGGCGTCGCACCGGACCACCCCCGCATCAAGGGCATCGTCAACGCACTGCACAAGGTCCTGGACCGTGGCGACATCCGCTTCTTCGGCAACGTGGACTACGGTACGGACATCTCCATTGAGGACCTCCGTAGGCACTACGACGCCGTGATCTTCGCCACCGGCGCCATCAAGGATGCGGACCTGAACATCCCGGGCATCGAACTTGAAGGCTCCTTCGGCGGCGCCGACTTCGTCTCCTGGTACGACGGTCACCCGGACGTTCCGCGCGAATGGCCGCTGGACGCGAAGGAGATCGCTGTCCTCGGCAACGGCAACGTGGCCCTCGACGTCGCTCGTGTCCTGTCCAAGCACGCCGATGACCTCCTGGTCACCGAAATTCCGGACAACGTCTACGCCGGCCTGAAGAACTCCCCGGTCACCGACGTTCACGTCTTCGGCCGCCGTGGTCCGGCACAGGTGAAGTTCACCCCGCTGGAACTCCGCGAACTCTCGCACTCCAAGGACGTAGACATCATCCTCTACGCCGAGGATTTCGAGTTCGACGAAGAATCGGACCGCCAGGTCCAGACCAACAACCAGACCAAGACCATGGTGGGTACGCTCACCAACTGGATTGCCGAGCAGCCGGAGGACCTCTCCGAGCTCACCGCTTCCCGCCGCCTGCACCTGCACTTCCTGCACAGCCCGGTGGAGATCGTGGACTCCCCGGACACCCCGGGCAAGGTTGCCGGCATCAAGTTTGAGCGCACCGAACTGGACGGTACGGGCAACGCCCGCGGCACCGGCGAGTTCATCGACTACCCGGTTCAGGCCGTGTACCGTTCCATCGGCTACTTCGGTTCGGCTCTGCCGGACGTCGAGTTCGACCACAAGAAGGGCGTCGTCACCAACGACGGCGGTCGCGTCCTGGACGCCGACGGCCAGCACGTACCCGGCCTCTACGCCACGGGCTGGATCAAGCGCGGCCCGGTTGGCCTCATTGGCCACACCAAGGGCGATGCCCTCGAAACCGTGACGTACCTGCTTGAAGACCGGGAGAACCTGCCGGTTGCCGAGGTTCCCGCAGCCGACGCCGTAGTGGAACTCCTGGACGCCCGTGGCGTGAAGTTCACCAGCTGGGAAGGCTGGCTGGCCCTGGACGCCCACGAGCTCGCACTCGGTGCAGCAGCAACCGAGGCCGGCACCTCCCACGGTGTTGAGGTCAAGCGTGAGCGCATCAAGGTTGTTCCCCGCGAGGACATGGTCAACATCTCCCGTGACGGTGTAGCCGCACAGGTCTAGTTTCTTCCGTTTCACAGCAGGCGGGGTCACTCCTTTCGAGTGGCCCCGCTGCTGCTTAAGGTCTAACTGCCGGCGGTACCCTGAGTCATGGACGTCGTTGTCATTGAAACGCCCCAGTTGGGGGACCGGAGTTACTTGGTGCACGACGGCAATGTGGCTCTGGTGATTGACCCTCAACGCGATATTGACCGGGTTGAAGCTGCCGCCCGCGAAGCCGGAGTTCGGATCACCCACGTGGCCGAAACGCACCTCCACAACGACTACGTCACCGGCGGGTTGGTCCTGGCAGAGAAGCACGGTGCTGCGTACCTGGTGAATGCCGAGGATCACCTCGCATTTACCCGGGTGCCCGTCACGGACGGGCAGGTTATCCGCGTTGGCCAGCTCGTGGTGCGAGTGGTTGCCACGCCCGGCCACACTCATACGCACCTTTCGTACGTGGTCCGGGATGACACGCACGACGACGGCGCTGAGGCCGTGTTTTCCGGCGGCAGCTTGCTCTACGGTTCGGTGGGCCGGACGGACCTGGTCTCTTCCGATGACACCGCGACGCTGGCTCATGACCAGTACTCCTCGGTCCGCCGGTTGGTGGACTCTGCGGATCCTGATGCGGCGCTCTACCCGACCCATGGCTTCGGATCGTTCTGTTCCATCGGCCCCGCAAGCCACCAGGAATCATCAACGATCGGCGAGCAGGCCAAGTCCAACCACGCCCTGACGGATCCCGACGAGGACCACTTCGTGTCAGAGTTGTTGGCGAACATCACCGCTTATCCCGCGTACTACGCCCACATGAGCCCGCTCAATGCGGCAGGAGTGGGACCTGCAGCCCTTGCTGTCCCGGACTCCGTCAATACTGAAGAGTTGACCCGACGCCTGGACGCAGGGGAGTGGGTGGTGGACCTCCGGCACAGAGTGGCTTTCGCAGACGGCCACCTCAAGGGCAGCGTGAGCTTCGAGTACGGGAAGGGCGATAACTTCACCAGCTACCTCGGCTGGGTGATCCCCTGGAATCAACCACTCACACTGCTGGGACCCAGGGGAGAGGTGGAAAAGGCGATCCGCGACCTGGCGAGAATCGGCATCGACAGTCCGGATGCCGCCGTCGGGCATCAACCTGGTGAGTGGTCGCCTGAGTCTACGCCGGCGAGCTACCCGTACGGGGAGTGGACTGCGCTCCTCAAAGGCCGTGCGCCTGGGGACGTGGTGCTGGATGTTCGTCGCCCGGAGGAGTTCGGGGCATCGCACATCAAGGGAGCCCTCAACATTCCCGTTTACGAGCTTCCCGGCAAGATCACGGAACTGCCGGAGACGAAGATTTGGGTTCACTGTGCCACGGGATACCGGGCGAGTGTCGCAGCCAGCCTGCTGGACCGGGCCGGACGCGATGTGGTGCTGATCAACGCCAGATTCAAGGACGCAGCCGGGGCCGGGATCGAAACGGTGCCGTAAGACGTTGCCGCCCCGCTAAACCGTGGTGGGGCAACAACGGTGTTGCGGGTTCGCAACGTCATGGCCCCGCAGACGTTACCGCGGCGCCTGATCCGAACAGTAGTCAAGGTTCCGGTAGACGCTGCGGACGGCGGCATCGGGATCGTGTGCTTCCAGTGCGTCCACCAGCTCATCGTGGCCTTCGCGCGGAATGCCGTTGAAACCGCCCTTGCGCTGCTGCCGGAGCAGATCGTTGTGGAACACTCCGCCGAACGACACATAGAGCTGGTGCAGCAACGGATTCCCGGACGCCAAAGCAACGCGCTCATGGAATTCCCAATCGGCGCTGGCCCACGTGGGGTAGTCCTCGGCCTGCCAGGCATCATGTCGGAGTGCGAGGAGGCGGCGCATTTCAGCCAGATCCTCTGCGGTGGCGTGCTTCGTCGCCAGGCGGGCGGCCTGGGTATCCAAGCCGAGACGGACCTCAACAATGTGCTCCTGCGTGTGCTCCAAGTACATGCGTTGGGCCGCGCCGGACATCTCACTGTTGGCCCGCACATAGGTGCCGTCACCCCGGCGGACCTCCAACATGCCCGAGTGTGCCAGCGCCTTAATGGCTTCGCGCAGGGTTCCCCGCGAAACTCCAAGGGTGGACATGAGCTCGGGCTCGGCAGGAATCCGCTCTTGAAGCGGCCATTCACCGGATTTGATCATGTCCCGCAGCTTGGCGGTGATCTCCTCGGCAAGGGCCGGGCGATGCGAAGGGGTCAGGGTCATGCTGTCCTCGGTCCGGTCTTGGTAGCAGTGCGCTTGCTGGTCAGCAGGTGGCAGGTCACCATGAGCGCCACCGCCACGATGGACAGCAGGCTCAAGGGCAGCACCCAGCCGCCGGTGGCGCTGTGGAGCAGCCCCATGCCAAACGGGCCAATTGCCGCAATCAAGTATCCCAGCGATTGGGCGATGGTGGACAGGGCGGTGGTTTCGGCCGTCGAGCGTCCGCTGCGGCTGATGATCACCAGAACCAGCGGGAAGATGCCCAGGCCGAAACCGAACAGCACGGCCGGAACAACGGCCAATGACGTGGGGAGCCACACCATGGCGGCGATGGCCAGCAAGGTGGAGCTGCTGGCGAGGTACAGGGCGGGCCGCAGCATGCCGGGCCGGGAACCGAACGCGAGAAGGATCATGCCGGCAGCAACCGAGACCAGCTGCATGACGCCGAACTGCAGGCCGCTTTCGGAGGCGCTGAGTCCTTGGGAGGTCAGGATGTAGGCGAACCAGCTCATCACGGCATAAGCCAGGAATGCCTGGAAGGTGAAGATCGCGGTGATCAGAAGGCCCAAACGGGTGCGCAGCAGGGGCCACATGGAGACCCGTGGACGATCGGTCTTGGTGGCCTTCCGGTGCGTGTGCAGGACTACCGGCAGGAAACCCAACAGAGCCGCGACGCCCAGGAGGCCCCAGGCGGCCAGCCCAATGGAAGGCGAGCCGAGTTCCTGAGCCAAGGGAACGCTGACCACTGCGGCGAAGGTGGCTCCGCCTGACATGGTGAAGGTGTAGAGGCCGGTCATCATGGAGGTGCGCTCTGAGTAGTGCTCACGGATGAAGGACGGCATGGCCACGTTGCACACGGCAAGGCCGGACATTGCCAGCACCGTGCCTCCAAGGAGGGCGCCCGTCACCGGAACGCCACGCACCAGCAAGCCGCCGGCCAGCAGTGCCAAAGCGATGGCGATCGCCTTCTCCACGCCCACCCGGCGGGTTAGCCAGGACGTTCCCATGCCTGCAACCGCAAAGCACAACAGGGGAATGGAAGGCAGGATGGACGCTACCAGGGCGCCATAACCCAGCACCTGCTGCAGATCATGGAACAGGGCTGCGGCGCTGGTGATGCCCGCGCGCAGATTCAGGCCGATCAGCACCACGGCAATAATGCCGACGACGGCGACGACGCGCGTCTTGGGAACTGCCGGGCTTGCCGAAAGCGCTGGCGCCACCTGGGCAGGGCTGACAGTAGGGATGTTTCCGGTGCTGGGGGTAAGGGGAGTCGTCGCGGCCATGTTTAAAGGTTAGACGTTTGACGTCTAATGTCCAGAGTTTTGTGGCGAAGCTCTCCGCACGGGCTACCAGTAGGGACTCACAGTAGGGACTTGCGGGAGGCCTAGCGGGGGTTGCGCGAACCCAGTCTTTGCACGGCCAAAGCAAGCCAAAGCTGTACACGGTCCGGCGTCTGGGAGGGGTCGTATCCGGTTAGCTCAGTGATCTGGGCCAGGCGGTAGCGCACCGTATTCCTGTGCAGGGTCAGCGCTTCGGCCACCGCAGCCACCGAGCCGTTGTGGTTCAGGTAGCTCTCCAAGGTGGCCACCAACTCGGCGCCGTGGGCAGCATCGAACTTCCGCAGCGGCGTCAGCGACTCGCTTGCCATGTCCGCCAGGGGAACGTCCTCGCTGGCGAGCAACAGGGAAGTCAGGCTCAGGCGCTCCGGCTCGTTGACCGGCAAGCCGTGCGCCACGGCGTCGCGCGCTTCAAAGTAGCTCCAGCGCAGTCCGTTCGGCTTCGTGTAGGCGCCGCCGATGCCTATCACGGCGTGGATACCGGCCTCCTGCAAATGATCGCTCAGGCTCTTGGCCAGAGCCGTGGCCGAGCTTCCGTCGTCGCTGATGACCGTGACCAGATCCTTCCCGACGACGGCGCTGACGCCGGCTTCCAGCGCCTGGGGGAGGGAAATGCTGATCAGCTGTTTGTGGTGGGCCGCAGACTCCGCCACGAGCACCACGTTCTTCCGGGTGCTGTTGATGCCAACCCCTGCCAGTCGACGGGCGGCTTCGATGCTTTCCAGCGTGCCGTGAATGACGTCGTCCAGCACCTGCCCGGCCATGGCCCGCTGCGCCTGGCGTTGTTTGACCATGTTGTTGAGCTCAACACTGATGAGGTTTTGGGCGTAGCTGACAATGCCGGAGTCAACAAAGGGTTGCCGCAGCCAGAGCGTGCAGGCGTCCCTGCGGCCGGTGGGAATCGGGTACGAAGCCCAGCCCTCCGCCGTCGGGGCCGGTTTCCCGGCCACGCTGTTATAAAGCTGCGCGCTGAACTGGGTAAGCACCACGTCGGTGCGGAGCATGCTGCCCAGTTGTTTGAGGAGCTCATTCAAGCCGCCGCCGGTGAGGAGTGAGCGCGCCAGGATCTGGTGCCCGGCCAGGAGCCGCTCCAAATTGGAATAGTGGTCAGCCGAATGCGATTCGGCCACGAGTTTGCCGATTGCAATGAAGGGGATCTCGTAAGGGACTTCCACCAGCGGCAAACCCCAACGGTTGGCTTCGGCGATGAGTGCTTCCGGGACGGCCTCGTGGGTGAGCCCGATTCCGAAGCCGATCCCCACGGCGCCGGCGCGCTGGGCTTGGCGGACGAAGCGCCGTTGGTCCGCGGCGCTCTTGAGGCGCAGTCCGGTGGTGAGGACCAATTCTCCGCCGCTGAGGAAGCGCTGTGGATCTTCCAGCTCAGTCACGGCAACCCAGCTGATGTCCTGGTTCCAGGTGGTTTCCGCCAAACCGGCCTGGCGGAGTTTCAAGGAGGGGACAGCGACGAGCGAAGCGAGGGACATTGCCATGCTTAAAAGCGTAACCCGGCACTGGTCAAGCGCACTAAGCGGAAGGTTCTTCTGTGTGCAGCTGGCTATTCCTTGACCCCCCTGCCTGGCATAGGCTCTGATCAGCTAAACCCATGCCCAGACTCCGAAAGAGGGTTGCACACCGTGGTTCAAACCTTGCAGAACTTCATCAACGGCGAATTCGTTACGCCGGCAGGTACGGGTCTTCTGGACATCGTGAACCCCGCCACCGGGGAAATCGTTGCCAAGTCGCCCATTTCGGTGCAGGCCGACGTAGACGCTGCCATGACCGCGGCCAACCAGGCCTTCAAGTCCTGGAAGAAGGCCACCCCCGGCCAGCGCCAGCTGATGCTCCTCAAGCTCGCCGACGCCGTAGAGGCCAACAGCGATGAACTCGTCGAAGCCCAGCACCGCAACACCGGACAGGTCCGTTCCCTGATCGCTTCAGAGGAAGTTGCTGCAGGCGCGGACCAGCTTCGCTTCTTCGCCGGTGCAGCACGCATCATGGAAGGCAAGTCCGCAGGGGAGTACTTTGAGGGCCACACCTCCTACGTTCGCCGCGAACCGATCGGCGTTGTAGCCCAGGTTGCTCCGTGGAACTACCCGTTCCTCATGGCCATCTGGAAGATCGGCCCTGCCCTGGCAGCAGGCAACACCATCGTCCTGAAGCCCTCGGACACCACCCCGGAATCCACGCTGGTCCTGGCACGCCTCGCCGGTGAGATCTTCCCGGCCGGCGTCCTCAACGTTGTCCTCGGCACCGGCGAAACCGGCGCCATGATGGTTGACCACAAGGTTCCCGGACTCGTTTCCATCACTGGTTCCGTCCGCGCCGGCATCGCCGTTGCCAGCGGCGCAGCCAAGGGTCTCAAGCGTGCCCACCTGGAGCTTGGCGGCAAGGCACCGGCAATCGTCTTCAAGGACGCCGACATCAAGAAGAGCGCCGCGGCGATCGCCGAGTTCGCCTTCTTCAACGCTGGCCAGGACTGCACGGCCATCACCCGCGTGCTGGTGGAAGACTCCGTTCACGACGACGTCGTGGCGGCAATGGTGGAACACACCAAGACCCTGCACACCGGTTCGCAGAACGACGAAGACAACTACTTCGGCCCGTTGAACAACGTGAACCACTTCAACGCCGTGACCTCCGTGGTGGAAAACCTGCCGGCCAACTGCAAGATCGAAACCGGTGGCCACCGCGCAGGAGAGAAGGGCTTCTTCTTCGAGCCCACCATCATCTCCGGCGCCAAGCAGACCGATGACATCGTGCAGAAGGAAACCTTCGGCCCCGTCATCACCGTCCAGAAGTTCAGCACTGAAGAAGAAGCGCTCGAACTCGCCAACGACGTCGAGTACGCCTTGGCGTCCAGCGTCTGGACCACCGACCACGGCACGGCCATGCGCATGAGCCGCGACCTTGACTTCGGTGCCGTCTGGATCAACACCCACATCCTCCTGACGGCAGAGATGCCGCACGGCGGGTTCAAGCAGTCCGGCTACGGCAAGGACCTCTCCATGTACGGCGTTGAGGATTACACGCGCATCAAGCACGTGATGTCCGCACTTGATGCATAACGCAGTTGCATAACGCAGCCGCGTAACCCGTACCTTCACCAGAGCTTCCCAGAAAGGCTAATTTCCCATGACTACAACCGCGAACGAACTCTCGTACCGCATCGAGCAGAAGCGCAACATCAACGGCGCCTTCCCCGGCCCCAAGTCGCAGGCACTGGCCGAGCGCCGCTCCGCCGTCGTTGCTGCCGGCGTTGCCTCGGGCGTGCCCGTTTACGTTGAAGACGCCGACGGCGGCATCATCCGCGACGTTGACGGCAACTCCTTCATCGACCTCGGCTCCGGCATCGCCGTGACAAGCGTCGGCGCGTCCGACCCCGCCGTCGTTGCCGCTGTCCAGGAAGCTGCCGCGCACTTCACGCACACCTGCTTCATGGTCACCCCCTACGAGGGCTACGTTGCAGTTGCCGAGCAGCTGAACCGCCTCACCCCGGGCGACCACGCCAAGCGCACCGTACTCTTCAACTCCGGTGCCGAAGCTGTGGAGAACGCCGTCAAGGTTGCACGCCTGGCAACCGGCCGCGACGCCGTCGTAGCTTTTGACCACGCATACCACGGCCGCACCAACCTGACCATGGCACTGACTGCCAAGGCCATGCCGTACAAGACCAACTTCGGCCCGTTCGCGCCCGAGGTCTACCGCATGCCCATGAGCTACCCGTTCCGTGAAGAGAACCCGGAAATCACCGGTGCCGAGGCCGCGAAGCGCGCCATCACCATGATCGAGAAGCAGATCGGTGGCGACCAGGTTGCCGCGATCATCATCGAACCCATCCAGGGCGAAGGTGGCTTCATTGTTCCGGCCGAAGGCTTCCTCCCGGCACTGTCCGCATGGGCCAAGGAAAAGGGCATCGTCTTCATCGCTGACGAGGTCCAGTCCGGCTTCTGCCGCACGGGCGAATGGTTCGCCGTTGACCACGAAGGTGTTGTCCCGGACATCATCACCATGGCCAAGGGCATTGCCGGCGGCCTCCCGCTGTCCGCCATCACCGGCCGCGCAGACCTTCTCGACGCCGTTCACCCGGGCGGCCTCGGCGGCACCTACGGTGGCAACCCGGTTGCTTGCGCAGCAGCACTCGCAGCAATCGACACCATGGAACAGCACAACCTCAACGGCCGTGCCCGCCACATCGAAGAGCTCGCCGTGGGCAAGCTCCGCGAGCTGGCCGGCGAAGTTTCCGTGGTTGGCGACATCCGTGGCCGCGGTGCCATGCTGGCCATCGAGCTGGTCCAGTCCGGTTCCAAGGAGCCGAACGCTGAGCTCACCAAGGCCGTTGCTGCCGCTTGCCTCAAGGAAGGCGTCATCATCCTGACCTGTGGCACCTACGGCAACGTGATCCGCCTGCTCCCGCCGCTGGTCATCAGCGACGAACTGCTGATCGACGGCCTTGAGGTCCTCGCCGCAGCCATCAAGGCTCACGCGTAAGTTTTGCCGCTTCACACAAGGAGGGCCGGGTTCACTTGTGGACCCGGCCCTCCTTGCGCGTTTAACGGGACGTGCTACGCGGCGGCCGTTGCCTTGCGCTGAGCCTGCTTTTTGAGCACCGAGTTTTTCCTGGTGGTGCGAAGCATGTCGATGGTGAGCAGTATCAGCGCCAACCACACTACGCAGAAGCCGATCCAGCGGGCGGTGGTCATGGTCTCGTTGAACACGGCCAGCGCCACGATGAACTGAAGCACCGGTGCGAAGTACTGCAGCAAGCCGATGGTGGTCATGGGCAAGCGGCGGGCTGATGCGCCGAAGAACAGCAGCGGAACAGCCGTGATGACGCCGGATGCCACCAGCAGCCAGAAGTGGCCCGCACCCAGGGTGGTCAGAGTTTCGACGCCGGTCACGGCCAGGACCACCATGGTGATGGCGGCAAAGGGAGCCAACACCACCGTTTCGACGCTGAGGCTTGTGAGGGCGTCAACCTTGGGGCCTACGCGCTTTTTCACGAAGCCGTAGAGGCCAAAGCTGAACGCGAGGATCAGCGCAATCCAGGGGAGTTGCCCGTAGGAGAACGTCAGGACGCCCACCGCAACGAACCCAATGCCAACAGCAGTCCATTGCAGGGGACGCAGTTTTTCCTTGAGGACAAAAACTCCGAGCAAAACGGAGACCAGCGGGTTAATGAAGTACCCCAAGGACGTCTCAACGGCATGGCCCGTGGTAACGCCGAAGGTGTAGGTGAGCCAGTTGATGGCAATCAGCACAGCGGCCAGGGCCAAGGGGCCGAACACCGTGCGGTCCTTGACCGCAGCGCCAAAGACCCGCCAGGCCCGCGTGATGGTGATGAGAAGTGCGCAGAAGAGCAGGGACCAGACGATCCGGTTGGCTACGATTTCGATCGCACTGGCGGGCATGAGGACGAAGAAGTACAGGGGAAGCAGCCCCCACAGGCCATAAGCCCCGATCCCAAACAGAATTCCCGCCGTCGACTCGCTCCGTACGGGCTTGCCTCCCGGTTTGCCGGAGCCGCCCGAAGCGCCGGTACCGCCGCCGCCCGCCGTCGTCGTGGGTTGGTTTGAAGAGGGGAAGTTGGCAGCTATCTGTTCCGGAGTCGACACATTGTCGCCAACACCGTCCGAAGCCGCAATATTCCGCAATCTTTATCATTTTCTGTGACTCCTGCCATATAAGCAGCCGGGTGTGGGACTGACATCTAGAATTGGAATCTGCGCGCCCCAACAATGGCGTGGCTCACTGCTTCGGAAGGGCTAACGGTGTCCAACTCAGCCGCAACAACCCCCAATCGTCCGCTTCGCGTTGCCATTGTTGGTGCGGGACCTGCAGGCGTTTATGCCGCGGACATTCTGACTAAATCCAATGAGGTCAAAGACGGGCATGTGGAGGTCAGCATTGATCTCTTCGAGGCATATCCGGCACCGTACGGCCTGATCCGCTACGGGGTGGCCCCCGATCACCCGCGCATCAAGGGAATCGTCAATGCCCTGCACAAGGTTTTGGACCGCGGTGATATCAGGTTCCTTGGCAACGTGACCTACGGCCGGGATCTCACGCTCCATGATTTCCGTGCGTTCTACGACGCCGTGATCTTCTCCACCGGTGCCATCAAGGACGCAGACCTGAACATTCCGGGCGTCGAGCTGGAGGGCTCCTTCGGCGGGGCTGACTTCGTGTCCTGGTACGACGGACACCCGGACGTGTCCCGCGACTGGCCGCTTGATGCCAGGGAAATCGCCGTGATCGGCAACGGCAACGTCGCCCTGGATGTGGCCCGGATGCTGGTCAAACACCCGGAGGAACTCCTGGTCACGGAGATCCCGGACAACGTGTATGCCGGGCTCAAGAAGTCACCGGTCACCGACGTCCATGTTTTCGGCCGCCGTGGCCCGGCGCAGGTGAAGTTCACTCCGTTGGAGTTGCGCGAACTGTCCCACTGTAAAGATGTGGACATTGTCCTGTACCCGGAGGACTTCGAATTCGACGAAGCCTCGGATGAAGCCATCAAAACCAACAACCAGATCAAGACCATGGTCAACACTATGACCAACTGGCTGGTGGAGGAGCATGCAGAATCGGAGCAGCCTTCCTCACGCCGCCTGCACTTGCACTTCCTGCACAGCCCGGTGGAGATTCTTGACTCAGCTGAGACGCCCGGAAAGGCCTCCGGCATCAAGTTCGAACGAATGCAGCTGGACGGAACAGGCAACGTCAAGGGCACTGGAGAGTTCATCGAGTACCCGGTCCAATCGGTTTACCGGGCAATCGGCTATCACGGTTCGCCGCTGGAGGAGCTGGAGTACGACGCCCGCCGTGGCGTCATACCGAACGACGGCGGTCGCGTCCTGGGTGCCGACGGCGAACCGGTGCCGGGAATCTACGCCACGGGTTGGATCAAGCGCGGGCCTGTCGGTTTGATCGGGCACACCAAGGGCGATGCTTTGGAGACCATTGGCTTCCTTTTGGAGGACAGGCTGAACCTGCCACCGGCGGAGAACCCGGATCCGCAGGCCATCATCGACCTCCTTGAGGAACGTGGAATCGAGTACACCACGTGGGAGGGTTGGAACAGGCTCGATGCCCACGAAGCCGCCCTCGGTGCGGCATGGACTTCCGCCCAAACGTCCGGTGACGGCACCGCCGTCGAGGGTGATGGTGTGGTCCGCGAGCGCATCAAGGTTGTTCCGCGGGAGGAAATGATCCGGATCTCCCGCGGCTAACGGGTGAGTTTTTGTACAGGTAACGCCCTTAAACCGGGCCCATGAGGGCGTTACCTGTACAAAAACTCCAGCCCTGGAACTAGACTGCTGGGTACTGTCCCGCCCACCACACGTGCAGCGCACTGTTGTTGCGGACTATCAGGGAGTTCGATGAGGAATCCAGTCCATCCACCCGTTCCTGGCAGCGATGCCGCGGCGTTGTTGCAGAAGCGTGCCCTCACCGGCCATGAACGCATGGATTCTTTGCGTCTTGGGGTGCCTGAGGACATCATCGGGTTGCGCCGCTTGGTCCGTGAGTCCTGGCAGCGTTCGGCGAGCCTGCAGGCAAACCCTGATGTTGCCGAAGCGCCTCTTGCCATGGACCGAGATGAGCTGGAGGAGTACCGCCGGCAGCATCCCTTGGCCACCATCATGCCTGTGATCAAGAAGCTCCTGGTTCAACCCAGCCATGACAGTGGGCTCCTGGTGGCAGTGGGGGACGACGTTGGCCGGCTCCTTTGGGTTGATGGCGATCCCGTGATGCAGCGCCGCGCGGAGGGCATGATGTTCGTGGCCGGCGCTGACTGGTCTGAAGCCTCGGTGGGCACCAGCGCTCCGGGGACTGCGTTGGCTTTGGACCGTAGCATCCAGATTTCCGGTGCGGAGCATTTCAAACGTTCCGTCCATCCGTGGAGTTGCACGGCGGTTCCCTTCCATGACCCCGATTCCGGCGCGGTTCTGGGGGTTGTGGATATCACCGGGACGGAAACAGCGGTTGCCGCACACACCCTTTCCTTGGTGGAGGCTACGGTTGCTGCAGCTCAGGCGCAGCTGCGTATTGAACGGCTCACGCTTGCTGCCGCGGTCAGGGATAAGCCTCGACGCCGGAGCGGGGCGGCCACGTCCGGGCAGGCCCTGTACCGGAACAGCCTGCAGCTGTTGGGCCGCGACCAGGCATTGCTCAGCATCGATGGGCGGACGGTTTCGCTCTCTGCCCGCCACAGCGAAATCCTGGCCATCCTCAGCAGCCACCCCGCCGGGCTCAGCGCTGAAGACCTCTGCAACCAGCTGTATCCCGGTGATGGCTCTGCCGTGACACTTCGGGCCGAAATGGTGCGCCTGCGCAAAGTGATCCAGGAACTCAGCCCGGATGCGGTCCCCGGGTCCCGTCCTTATCGTCTGCCGGTTGAACTCCTTCCGGATTCCGGCCAGGTCCTGAGTTGCCTTCAGCGCGGTGCCCACCGCATAGCCCTGGAAATCTACAAAGGTGGGCTGTTGCCCCGATCGGAGGCTCCCGGCGTCGTGCAGTTGCGTGAAAGGGTCTCGCATCTGCTGCGTGAGGCGCTGCTTAGCGACGGCAGCGTTGATTCGCTCCTGAAGTACGCTGAGCTGCCCGAGGCGAAGTACGACGTCGACCTCCGCCTTGCGGTGTTGAAGCTGCTGCCGCCGCGCTCGCCCAAGCGCGCCGCCGTCGTCGCGGATCTCGAGCGGATCGAAACGGAGCTCAAAGCGTGAGCTGACTCACATGGTTGCAACGTAGCTGCAACCTCCACGCTCTTAGGCTCGGATCAATGGCGACAGCCACCGTGATTCGCAGCAAAGGAGCTAGCAATGACTGTTTACGCACAGCCGGGTGCCGAGGGTTCGAAGGTTACTTTCAAGGACCGCTACGAAAACTGGATCGGCGGCGAATGGGTTGCCCCGGTCAAGGGTGCCTACTTTGAGAACATCACCCCCGTCACGGGCAAGGCCTTCTGCGAGGTAGCCCGCGGCACCGCTGAGGACATTGAGCTGGCGCTTGACGCCGCACACAAGGTTGCACCCTCCTGGGGCAAGACCTCCGCCACGGAGCGCGCGGCCATTCTGAACAAGATCGCGGACCGCATTGATGAAAATGTTGAACTCCTTGCAGTTGCTGAGACCTGGGACAACGGCAAGCCCGTCCGCGAAACCCTCAACGCCGATATCCCGTTGGCGGCGGACCACTTCCGCTATTTCGCATCCGCCGTCCGCGCGCAGGAAGGCCACCTCTCCCAGCTGGATGAGGACACTACCGCCTACCACTTCAAGGAGCCGCTGGGCGTTGTTGGCCAGATCATCCCGTGGAACTTCCCCATCCTCATGGCAGTGTGGAAGCTGGCTCCGGCGCTCGCGGCCGGCAATGCCGTAGTCCTCAAACCGGCTGAGCAGACGCCCACCTCCATCCTGGTCCTCATGGAACTGATCGGTGACCTTCTCCCGGCCGGTGTAGTGAACGTGGTCAATGGCTTTGGTGTGGAGGCGGGCAAGCCGCTGGCGTCCAGCTCCCGGATCCGCAAAATCGCTTTCACGGGTGAAACCACCACTGGCCGTTTGATCAGCCAGTACGCGTCGAACAACCTCATTCCCGTCACACTTGAACTGGGCGGCAAGAGCCCCAACATCTTCTTTGACGATGTTGCGGAGCAGAACGATGCTTTCTACGACAAAGCACAGGAAGGCTTCACGCTTTTCGCCTTCAACCAAGGCGAAGTCTGCACCTGCCCGTCCCGTGCTCTGGTCCAAGAGGGCATTTACGACTCCTTCATGACGGACGTTGTGGCCCGGACCAACAAGATCATCCAGGGCAATCCGCTGGATACCGAGACCCAGATAGGCGCCCAGGCCTCGAATGACCAGCTGGAAAAGATCCTGTCCTACATTGACATCGGAAAGCAGGAAGGCGCCAAGCTGCTCACCGGCGGTGGCCGGGCAGAACTCTCCGGTGAATTGGCTGGCGGCTACTACGTTCAGCCCACCATTTTTGAAGGCCACAACCGGATGCGGATCTTCCAGGAGGAGATCTTTGGCCCGGTGGTCTCCGTCACCAGGTTCAGCGACTACAACGACGCAATCGGCATCGCCAACGACACCCTTTATGGGCTGGGTGCCGGCGTATGGTCGCGCAACGGAAATGTGGCCTACCGCGCCGGCCGGGAAATCCAGGCAGGCCGCGTGTGGGTCAACAACTACCACGCCTACCCGGCAGGGGCCGCCTTCGGTGGCTACAAGTCCTCAGGTATTGGCCGTGAGAACCACGCCATGATGCTGGACCACTACCAGCAGACCAAGAACCTCCTGGTCAGCTACAACGAGAACAAGCTCGGCTTCTTCTAGGAGTTTTTGTACAGCAGATGCCCTGATGGAGCCGTTTTAAGGGCATCAGCTGTACAAAAACTCCCATCATTCGTTCAGATCAAAGGAGATCCTCACATGACCACCATGCAAGCAGCAGTAGTTACGAAGTTCGGTACCGACCTCGAGATCAAGGAAGTGGAAAGGCCGACGCCGGGTCCCGGGCAGGCGCTGGTCCGCGTCATTACATCGGGGGTATGTCACACTGACCTCCATGCCGCCGAAGGCGACTGGCCGGTCAAACCCACCCCGCCGTTCATACCCGGCCATGAGGGAGTGGGCGAAGTAGTGGCATTGGGGGAGGGCGTCACGGACGTTGCAGTGGGCGACCTCGTAGGAAACGCCTGGCTGTGGTCCGCTTGCGGAGACTGCCAGTACTGCCGGACCGGTTGGGAAACCCTGTGTGAGTCGCAGCAGAACGGCGGCTACAGCGTTGACGGCTCGTTCGGGGAGTACATGCTGGTGGACACCCGTTTTGCTGCGCGGATTCCGGAAGGTTCGGATCCGGTGGAAGTTGCGCCCGTGCTGTGCGCAGGCGTCACGGTCTACAAGGGCTTGAAGATGACCGAGGCCAGGCCGGGGCAGTGGGTCACCATCTCCGGCATCGGCGGCCTGGGACACATTGCAGTCCAGTACGCGGTGGCCATGGGACTCCGGGTAGCAGCAGTGGACATTGCCGATGACAAACTGGCCCTGGCCCGCGAACACGGTGCCGAGCTTACCGTCAATGCCCTGCATGAAGATCCGGCGGAGGTCATCCAACGCGAAACCGGTGGCTGCCACGGCGTCCTGGTAACGGCCGTACACCCCTCGGCTTTCGGTCAGGCGATCGGCATGGCGCGTCGTGGCGGAACGATCGTGTTCAACGGCTTGCCGCCAGGAGACTTCCCGGCGCCGATCTTCGAGATCGTCCTCAAGGGCCTTACCGTCCGTGGCTCGATCGTGGGAACACGGCAGGACCTCGAGGAAGCGCTGGAGTTCTACGCCCAGGGAAAGATCAAGCCAACGGTCTCCACCCGGGAACTCTCCGAAGTCAACGCGGTCCTCGATGAAATGAAGCACGCCAAGATCGACGGCCGAGTGGTCCTGAAATTCTGATGAACAACATCAGCCTGGAAGCTGCGGTGACGCTGCCCGGAGAGGATTTCTCCCGGGTGGCGCTCACCGCGGTGTCCGTGGAATTGCTCCGCAAGCTCTGGGACCAGCACGGGCCACTCATGTTCCACCAGTCCGGAGGCTGCTGCGACGGCTCCGCTCCCATGTGCTATCCGGCGGGGGAGTTCCTGACCGGTGACGCCGATGTCCTGCTGGGACGTTTCGATATTGGCGATGCAGGTCAATCCCAGCCCTTGGAGTTCTGGATGTCCAAGGAGCAATTCAACTATTGGTCGCACACGCACCTCACAGTTGATGTGGTTCCGGGGCGCGGCAGCGGGTTCTCGGTGGAGTCACCTGAGGGCAAGCGGTTCCTGATCCGCTCTACCCTTATGGACTGGGACGTGCCAAGCATTTAGCGGAAGCTGACTGGTGTGACGGGGGCTACGTGCGCCCGTCCCACCAGTCACACCTGTCACAGCATTTCGTGGTTCGTCTCACTATCTGGGATAAATATGGTCGTCCAAGGGCCGGACACTATTCTTGATGAGTCCTATACCACTCCCATCCAGAATGAGGCAAAATTATGAACATTTTCAGGACCAAGTCGATCGAGCAGTCGATCGCCGATGCCGACGAGCCCGGGCGGAAGCTGAAGCGCAGCCTCAGTACCTGGGACTTGATGATCATGGGCGTCGCCGTTGCTGTCGGCGCCGGGATCTTCTCCGTGGGCGCCAAGGCTGCCGCAAACTTTGCCGGCCCCGCCGTGACCATCTCCTTTGCCATCGCCGCCGTCACCTGTGCCCTGGCCATCATGTGCTACGCCGAGTTCGCCACGGCAATCCCTGTGGCAGGCTCCGCCTACGTCTTCACGTACGCCACCATGGGCGAGGTACTGGCCTGGATCATCGGCTGGAACCTCATCCTTGAGCTCTTCACCGCCGCGGCCGTGATTGCCAAGTACTGGGGCATCTACCTCAGTACCGTGTTCGGCCTGATGGGCGTGGAGATGCCACCGTCAATCCAGGTGGCCGGAATTGACCTCTACTGGGGCGCCTTCCTCATTGTCGCGATCTTCACCGTGCTGCTGGTGCTGGGGACAAAGTTGTCCGCACGCGTTGGCAACGTCTTCACCCTGATCAAGATCGCCGTGGTGCTGTTCGTGATCGTTGTGGGCTTCAGCTATGTGAAGTTCTCCAACTACACTCCCTTCATTCCTGCCTCCGAGCCCACGGACTCCGGTGTAGCCGACGTCATGAAGCAGTCCTTCTTCGGCTTCCTCACCGGCGCCGCTCCCGCCCAGTACGGGACCCTGGGTGTCTTCGCCGGTGCAGCCCTGGTGTTCTTCGCCTTCATCGGCTTTGACGTGGTGGCAACCTCCGCAGAAGAGGTGAAGAACCCGCAGAAGACCCTTCCCCGCGGTATCTTCGGCGGGCTCGCAGTGGTGACGCTGCTATACATCCTGGTCTCCCTGGCTCTGACGGGCATGGTTTCCTACACGCAACTGGCCGAGGTGAAGAACCCCACTCTGACTACTGCCTTCGAGGCCGTAGGCAACACGGACGCTGCCAAGATCATCGCATTCGGCTCCCTGGTGGGCCTGACCACCGTGATCATGGTGTTGCTCATGGGCCTGTCCCGTGTGGTGCTCGCCATGAGCCGCGACGGACTCCTGCCGCGCTCGCTGTCCAAGACCAGCGAGAAGCGTTCCACGCCGGCGCGCCTGCAGATCATTTGTGGTGCAGCAGTTGCCCTCGTAGCAGGCGTTACCAAGGTGGACTTGCTCGAGGAAATGATCAACATCGGAACGCTGTCAGCGTTCGTGATGGTGAGCCTTGGCATCCTGGTGCTCCGCAAGAAGCGTCCGGACCTCAAGCCCGCCTTCCGGGTCCCGTTCGGCAAGGTCCTGCCCTGGGTATCAGCCGTTCTCTGCTTCTACCTCATGACCAACCTGGCCGTGGAGACCTGGATCTTCTTCGCGATCTGGCTGGTGATCGGCATGGCCATCTACTTTGCCTACGGCCAGCGCCACTCGCGCCTCAATGAAAAGTTCGCCGAAGCCAAGGCCTCGGTAAACGGCGCTTCCGGGATCCGCCAGCCCAAGGGCGATGAGGACGAAGATACCTACACCAAGGTATAGACCAATGTGCGCAGCTTGTCAGACAGCTGCACTCTTTAGCTCCACGAAGCGCCCGGGAACCATCGGTTTCCGGGCGCTTTTGCGTGGTGCACCGGACGCCGGCGTCTCTACGGCGCTGCATGCAAACCGACCCACTCCACCAGCGGCCTCAGCACCTCCCAACGGGAAGCGATCTCGTCCTTGGCTGAAGGACGGGACAACCACTCCGGCTGTCCCACCTCAATGCCCGCTGAGAGGGACTTGTGCTTGAGCAGCTCCCCGCGCGGATGCTCCTTATCAAAGCCCTTCGGAACGGTCTTGAGTTTCTCGCCCTCAATGGTGAAGCCTGCCGCCGCCACAGCCTCAACAATCCTTTGGAGTTCTTCCCCGCTGCCAGGCGCATCCACTGCGGTCCGGAAACGCCCCAGCTGCGCCGGAGTGTGCGAGTGGTAGCCGCCGCCGATCAGCAGCCCATCGGCGCTGATCTGGAGATAGAAGCCGACGCCCTCCTGTTTGGCTGCGAAGGCGCCTTGGGCGGTCTTGTACGGTGACTTGTCCTGGGAGAACCGGATGTCCCTGTTGGGACGAAAGATCTTGGCTGGCCCGAACTGCGGCTCCAACTCTGAAAGGAGAGCGGTCAGCGGCTCCCTGACCTCGGCGTCGTACGTTGTTTTATGTTCCAGCCACCACTCACGGTTGTTGTTCTCTTCAAGCTCGGCGTAAAAGCGGAATGCGGCAGTAGGGATACCTTCGAATGTGCTCATAAAAGGATCCTAGGGACCCGAAGATCCGCCCAGCCATAGCCAAAGAAGCGTATGTGGAAAACAAAGAACACCCCGCCGCGGAAAAATCCGCAACGGGGTGTTCCTGGAAATGCTGGAGAGCAAAGACGCTTAGAGCTTGTTGGCTGCTTCGGCGTCGGACTGCGTCTGGCCTGCACCGAGGTTGGCGCGGAGCTTGGCACCAAGCTCGGAGTCAACGTTGGTCCAGTACTGGATGGCGCGTTCCTTGATGTCGGCGTTCTTCACGCCGCCAACGGCACCGGTGATGGTGTCCAGGAGGCGGGCCTTGGCGGCGTCGTCGTAAACCTCGCGGTACAGGGTACCGGCCTGGCCGAAGTCGTCGTCCTCAGCGTGGAGGGTGTGGGCGGAGAGGGTGAGCTCGCCGTCGTTCTCCCAGCCACCGGCCGGTGAGGTGGGCTCAACAGCAGCCGGGCCACCAACGGAGTTCGGTGCGTACACCGGGGTGGAGGGGGAGTTGAACAGGAAACGACCCTGTCCGTCCTGGCTGTAGTTGTTGACCTGGTTCTTGGGCTGGTTCACCGGGATCTGTGCGTGGTTGGTGCCCACGCGGTAACGGTGTGCGTCGGCGTAGGAGAAGATGCGGGCCTGCAGCATCTTGTCCGGGGAAGCGGCAATGCCCGGTACGAAGTTCGACGGCGCGAAGGTGGCCTGCTCGATCTGCGCGAAGTAGTTCTCCGGGTTCTTGTTCAGCTCCATGGTGCCCACGTGGATCAGCGGGTAGTCAGAGTGCGGCCAAACCTTGGTGAGGTCGAACGGGTTGAAGCGGTACGTCTTGGCGTCCTCGTAAGGCATGACCTGGACGTGCAGTTCCCAGGAGGGGAAGTTGCCATCGGCAATGTTCTCCTGGAGGTCGCGGATGTAGAAGTCCGCGTCCGAGCCTGCAAGCTGCTCAGCTTGGTCGCCCGTGATGGTCTTGACGCCCTGGTTGGACTTGAAGTGGTACTTGACCCAGAAACGCTCGCCGGCGGCGTTGATCCACTGGTAGGTGTGCGAGCCGTAGCCCTGCATTTCACGCCAGGAAGCCGGGAGGCCGCGGTCGCCCATGAGCCAGGTGACCTGGTGGGCGGACTCGGGGGAGAGGGTCCAGAAGTCCCACTGCATGTCAGCGTCACGCAGGTGGCTGCCCGGGAGGCGCTTCTGGGAGTGGATGAAGTCCGGGAACTTGATGCCGTCGCGGATGAAGAAGACGGGGGTGTTGTTGCCAACGAGGTCGTAGTTGCCCTCGGAGGTGTAGAACTTCACGGCGAAACCGCGGGGGTCGCGCCAGGTATCGGGAGAACCGTTCTCGCCTGCAACGGAGGAGAAACGGATCAGCATGTCCGTCTCGACGCCCGGCTGAAGGAAGGCTGCCTTGGTGTAGGCCGAAACGTCCGAGGTGGTCTTGAACGTACCGAATGCGCCGCCACCCTTGGCGTGCACTACACGCTCCGGGACCCGCTCGCGGTTGAACTGTGCGAGCTTTTCCACCAGGTAGTGGTCCGTGAGGATGATGGCACCGTCAGCGCCGACGGACTTCGAGTGCGCGTCGGAGGTTACGGGGGCACCTGACTGAGTTGTTGAAATGGCAGTCATTGTTCTCCTTTTTCTTATTTCTGGTTTACGGAAGTTACGGGAAGCTGTTGTTTGGACTGGCAGTCCTGGCAGATGCCTTGGTAAAGGACATCGGCGATCTGGATGGTCATGGGCTTGGAGTTCTCATCCCAGTGCGGGGTGAGGCACGGTGCGTGGCCCACGGCGCAATCCACGTCCTCCACCTTGCCGCAGCTGATGCAGACGGCGTGATGGTGGTTATCACCCACCCGGGTCTCATAGAGTGCCGGCGAGTGCGGAGGTTCAAAGCGGCGCAGCATCTGCAGGTCCGTGAGGTCGCTAAGCACCACATAAACGGACTGCGCCGTCAGTTCAGGAAGCTCTTTGCGGGCAGCGGCAAGGATGCCTTCTGCCGGGGAATGCGGATGGTGCTGGACTGCGGCGAGCACTGCCAGCCGCTGTTTGGTCACACGCCGGCCATGGGCATGCAGGGCGGCTGCCCATTCTGCTTGCTCGGCGGTGTGATCTGTCATGCATTCATTGAAACACTTATTTTGAGGAGTTCACAATAAGGCAAGGCTAACTTCCGGTGAACGAATCAGGTCCTCCAGCGGATTGACTGCTTCAGCGGCTGATCTGCCCAGCGCATGGACACGCAGCGGGCCATCCTCTGACTCCCGTTCCAGGGCAAGGCAACTGAATCCGCTGAGGCCGCCGCTCAAGGGGAGCCCTGCCAACGTGGCACCCATGGCCAGCAGTTCCGTGGGCAGGATGTCACGGATTGAGGCTACAGGCCTGAGAGTTTCAATCACGGTATGGACCGGCCCCACCTGCACCGCCCGGACCATCGGGGCTGAGGCAGCGGAAGGCCCGACGGCGTCACCCGCCTCGGGCGCGGAACTCACCCCCGCCTCGGGCCGGCGTCGTTGCAGCGCCTCACGGATGGCTGCGTCGGTAGCGTCCATCGGATGACCAGGTTCCCCGGGCCGACGGTGGGCCGGCAACGAAAGCTGCGCTCCCGGCGTCGTGGTTTCTCCGTCCCAGCGGCCGAACACGTGAAACGTGGGGGTTGAAGACTCAGCAACAGGCTCGCCGATTGCGGAGCCGATGGGGTGCCATTGATGGGCGAACATCACCGCGAAGCGAGTTGCCCCGAGGACGTCATGAAGGGCGGCGCGCACAAGATTATGGCAAAAAAGCCAGTCGGACGCTGAAGCCTGCGCGAACTCGGTGGATGGATCGGAAAGCCGGATCAAAATGTGCCCGGCCGTGAGGGGGTGGCGTGGCCGGGCGATCTCCCAAAACCCCGAACGGTACAGCAAACGTCGCTCCAAGCCCATGTCAACTCCTTCCCCGGGGTGAGCCTACCAAGCCGTAGCGGCGGGGAGGGAGAGTTGCGGGTGCTTGCTGCAATGGTCGTTAAGGTAGGACGGTGGCGAAACTACTGGCAGACATCACCCCCTTGAAGGAGAGCCCCGCTTTTCGGCGGCTCTGGCTGGGAGGTTCCGTAGCTGCAGTCGGCACACAACTGACCCTGGTGGCCGTCAGCCTGGAGGTGTACCGGCTCACGGAGGAGAGTTTTTACGTTGGCCTCCTTGGCATCTTTGCCCTGGTGCCCCTGGTAATCGCCGGTCTGTACGGTGGCTCCGTTTCTGATGCCTATGATCGCCGTAAAGTTGCCCTCATTGCCTCGCTGGTCCTTTGGGCAACCACCGCAGCCTTGGCTCTGCAGGCTTGGCTGGAAGTGGGCAATATCTGGCTCCTCTACGCGCTGGTGGCCATCCAAAGCGGCGCCCAAGGGATCAACGGACCGGCCCGCAGCGCCATCATCCCGCTCCTGGTCCGCAAGGACCTGCTGCCCGCGGCCAACGCGTTGAGCATGCTGACGTTTGGCCTGTCCATGACCGCCGGTCCGCTCCTGGCAGGGGTCCTGGTGGCCACCATAGGATTCGGGTGGACGTACACCATTGATGTCATCAGCTTCACTTTCGCCCTGTGGGGTCTCTTCAAACTCCCGCCCTTGCCGCCATCCAAGGACGCCGTGCGGCCGGGGCTGAAATCCGTGGTGGAGGGCTTTCGGTTCCTGGGGACCAGGCCCAATGTTCGCATGACGTTCATCATTGACCTCATCGCCATGATCTGCGCCCAACCGCGAGCTTTGATGCCGGCCATCGGGGCGGTGATGATCGGTGGCGGCGAAACCACGGTGGGTGTGCTGCTCGCCTCCACAGCCGTGGGTGCTTTCCTGGCCGGGCTCTTTTCCGGGCCTTTGGGAAGGGTTCGCAAGCAGGGCAGCGCCGTGGTGTGGTCCGTTATTGGCTGGGGTGCTTCCATTGCAGGTTTTGGCCTGGTGGTGCTGTTGGCCGGTGACTCAGGCCGTGAGGGGGTGACAGCCTGGTTGATCCCGGCAGCGTTCTGCTGCGCCCTCGCCGGGATATCGGACTCCATCAGTGCCGTCTTCCGCACCACCATCCTCCAGTCAGCCACGCCGGACCACATGCGGGGCCGGCTCCAGGGTGTGTTCATTGTGGTGGTGGCAGGAGGTCCCAGGGTGGGGGACATGCTTGCCGGCGGAGTCACCCAGTTCCTAAGTGAAGGCGGTGTGTTGCTCGTTGGCGGACTGCTTTGCATTGTCCTGGCGTGGGTGGCCTCCCGAATGCAGCCCGGATTCGTCGCCTACGATGCCAAGCACCCTGCGCCCTGACCCCGCCTGAACTGTGTCAGCCACAGCGCCAACGTAGGCTGGCAACGGAACACGACGGGCGGCGTCGGCGTTAACGCGTACAGAACCCCTGCCACAGACGAGGAAAGCGACGAGAACAACCGTGCATAAACACAACAATGGACTCAAGACCGCGGCGCTCTTTGGTGTGCTGTGGGCGGTGTTGTTGGGTTTGGGCGCCATCATTGCAGCCGGAACGCGCAGCACCACGCCCATCTGGATCATGGCGTTGATAGGTGTTGGCACAACCGCTTACGGCTATTGGAACAGCGACAAGATTGCCATCCGTTCCATGGCTGCCTACCCCGTCACCGAGGCCCAGGCGCCGCAGCTCTACCAGATTGTTCGGGAGCTTTCCGTGCGGGCCAACAAACCCATGCCGCGGATTTACCTTTCGCCCACCATGACGCCCAACGCCTTCGCCACAGGACGCAATCCCAAGAACGCTGCCGTGTGCTGCACCGAGGGCATCCTCCACCTGCTGGACGCCCGCGAACTCAGGGGCGTCCTGGGTCATGAGCTGATGCACGTATATAACCGCGACATCCTCACTTCTTCCGTTGCCGCAGCCGTGGCCGGTGTCATCACCTCCGTGGGGCAGATGCTGCTGATCTTCGGCAGCGGCGACCGGCGCAACGCCAACCCGCTGGCCACCATCGCCATGGCATTGCTAGCGCCGTTCGCGGCCTCACTGATCCAGATGGCCATCTCCCGCACCCGGGAATTCGACGCCGACGAGGACGGCGCGGAGCTCACCGGCGACCCCTTGGCGCTCGCCTCAGCACTGCGCAAGATCGAATCCGGGGTGAGCCAGTTGCCGCTCCCGCAGGACCAGCGGCTGGTCAACGCTTCGCACCTGATGATCGCCAACCCGTTCCGCGGAGGCGGCATGCGGCGCATGTTTTCCACGCACCCGCCCATGAAGGAACGGATCAGCCGGCTGGAACGGATGGCCGGGCGCCCGCTTTCCTAAGTTCCTGCTGAGTACGTCGCATCCCCGCTGTTCCGTCGTTGGCCAACAACGGATCAGCGGCTTCACGACGGCGGTGCGGGCCACCGCTCCTAGGCGAACAACCCTTCGCCGATGAAACCGCCCGCCTGGACACCCGGGGGCACCGCAAAGAGCCCGGAGCCGGTGTGCTTCAGGTACTCCACGGACAGGGTGTCGCTCTTGGCCAACGTCAGCTGCATGGGAACGTAGTGGGTCCGGGGATCCTTGACGAAAGCAATGAAGAACAGCCCGGCGTCCAGGTGTCCCAGCCCGTCCGAGCCGTCCGTGAAGTTGTAGCCCCGGCGCAACATCCTCACACCATTGTTCTGATCCGGATGGGCCAAACGGACATGGGCGTCCATGGGAATCAGCGGATCGCCGTTTCGGCCGGCCATGGCAAAATCAGGCGTGCTGAATTCGTCCCCGCCGGACAACGGAGCACCAACTCCCTTGGTGCGGCCAATCAGTCCTTCCTGTTCGCGCAGGGAAGTCCGGTCCCAGATTTCAATGTGCATCTGAATCCTGCGGGCCACCAGGTAGCTGCCGCCGGTCATCCATTGTTCGCCGGCGGGCCCGGAGCTTACCCACACGTGCTCATCCAGCAGCGCATTGTCCTCGACCTTGAGGTTGTTGGTGCCGTCCTTGAAACCGAACAGGTTCCGCGGAGTCACCTGCGCCCGGGACGTGGAGGACGTACGTCCAAAGCCCAACTGAGACCACCGGACCCGGACCTTGCCAAAGCCGATCCGTGCAAGGTTCCGGATAGCGTGGACTGCCACTTGGGGGTCATCAGCGCAAGCCTGGATGACGATGTCCCCACCCGTGCGGCCCGGTTGAAGATCGTCCCCGGGGAAATGTGGAAGATCGATCAGGGCCTCCGGACGGCGCCCCTCCAGACCAAAGCGCGCCTTCCCGTCTTTCTCGAAAAGCCCCACGCCAAAACCGAACGTCAGCGTCAACTTCGCAGCCGCCAAATCCAATGCTTCGCCGGTGTCTTCAGGCGGGGCATCGTACGGCCCATCCACGGCACCGGTCCGGCCGGTGGGCTGGCCGGTTGTCATGGATTCTGCTGCTGCAGTCCAGTCTTTGAGGAGCTTGATGAGTTCCTTGCGGTCTTCCGTGGTGACATCAAACGCGGCCATGTGCAGGCGATCCTGGGCCGGGGTGGTGATGCCGGCCTGGTGCTCGCCAAAGAACGGGACCACCGCTTCGCCGGTGCTGGTGTCCGTGGCGGAAGCAGCAGCGGCATTTAGTGCATCGTGTCCCAGGAACCCGGCAGCCAAGCCAGCAACCGCACCCGCGCCGCCTACTCCCGCGAGCGAGAGCAGTCCCCGTCGGGAGACACCTTTCAGGGAGACGCCACTGCGGCGACTTTCAGCGGTAGACGCTGCACCGCCGTCGGCCGCTTCCCGGGAGTTTACGACGGCGGCAGCCTCGCTTGGGCGCTCAGCGTCCGCGTCGGTGTGCCCGAAGGGGCAGCCGCTCACAGCACCACGGCTGCGGTGAGCTTGGAGAGGGGCTCACCCAGCGAATCGACCAAGGCAGCGAGCTGCTGGACCTGGTCCTGGCTCAACTCGTTGTAGTACACGAAACCGTCGCCCTTGGCGTGCTTCTTGAGCTCGGCCTGCAGGGCCGTGAACTTCTCATCCAAGGACTTGGCGAGCTCGGGGTCCTTCTGTTCCAGGGCCGGCCTCAGGTTCTCGAACGCAATGCGGGCACCATCAACATTGGCCTGGAAATCCCAGAGATCGGTGTGGGACCAGATTTCCTCTTCGCCTGTGACCTTGCCGGTGGCAACTTCGTCCAAGAGCTCCTTGGCACCGTTGCCGAGCTTGTCCGGTGTGAGTTCGACCGTGCGGGTACGGGTCACCAGGTCCTCGGTGTCCGCCACCAGTTGCGTGGAGATGGCCGTGCGCTCGGCCGGTGTCATGGCCGTGTACTCCGCCGGCGGGAAGAGGTCCTTCTCGGCACGGTGCCAGCCTGTCCATTCCTGTCCGGGCTCGAGATCTGCCTCACGGGCGTCCAACTTGGGGTCCAGATCGCCGAAGGACTCAGCTACCGGTTCGATCCGCTCCCAGTGCATGCGGGTGGAGGCGTAAAGCTCCCGGGCCTTGGCGGCATCACCTGCGGCGAAGGCCTCGGCGAAGGTCTTGGTGCCAACAATGAGCTGCTCGGTCTGGTCCTTGACGTAGGCGGCGTACTGCTGGGATCCGTTGTCCAGTAGTTTCTGGAAGTCGGCGTCAACACTGGGTTTGGTTCCGGACTCAGTGACCTCGAACGAAGCACGGATGCCTTCGCCCTGCATCCCCGGCTTGCAAGCGGTGTTGTATTTGCCGGCCGGGGCGGTGACCACCAGGTTGCGGGTGATACCCGGGCCGATGTTCTCCACTTCGCCCAGGATGCGCAGGCCATCCTCGGCCAGGAGGTAGAACTCAGTGACCTCGGTGCCTTCGTTCTTCACGGCAAACGTGAGGTTGCCGCTCGGCGCGGTTCCGGTGGACACCTTGCATTCAGTGGCGGTGCTGCTCACCTGGATGGGACCGTCTGTGGCTCCGGTGGTTTTGCTGTTGTCCGTGCAGCCGGCAAGTACCAGCGGCACTGCTGTGGCGGCGCCAATAACGGCGAGGGTCCTGCGAAGTTTGGGGGATCCGAGCATGATGGGTCCTTATGTTGAAGGGCGTGACGGGAGTTACCCGGAATGACGGTGGTGGCCTAAGCCTGCGTTGCCACAGTGGAAGCCGCGGTGGTGCTGGAATTCGCGGGTGACGATGAACGATTCGCCCGGATATAGAGGAACAGCACCGGGACAACATAGAGCAGCCAGGCGGCTGCCTCCAGCCACGTGGTGGCGGGGGAGAAGTTCAGGGTTCCCTTCAGCAGGGTTCCGTACCAGGACGACGGCGGGATGGCGGCTGAGACGTCGAAGGCCAGGTTGTTCAGGCCGGGAAGAATGCCGGCTTCCTGGAGATCGTGGATTCCGTACGCCAGGACGCCCCCGGCAATAATGATGAGGCCTACGCCAGTCCAGGTGAAGAAGCGGCCAAGATTCACCTTCAGCACACCCCGGTGGAGCAGATACCCCAAACCGGCTGCCGTCAGCAGGCCAAGGAGGGCGCCCAGCAGCGGGAGGGTGGTTTCGCCGGTGGCTTGGGCTGCTGCCCAGATAAACAGGGCGGTTTCGAGGCCTTCCCGGCCCACGGCGAGTGCCGCAACCACCACAAGGCCCCAGGCGGCGCCGTCGGCCGCTTTATCCACTTGCGAACGGAGTTCACCGCCGAGGCTGCGTGCGGTACGTGCCATCCAAAAGACCATCCAGGTCACCAGCGCAACAGCCACAATGGACAGTCCGCCGCCGATCGCTTCCTGGGCCTCGAACGTGAGACCGCGGGGGCCAAAGGTGAGCAAGGCACCGAAGCCAAGCGATATGGCGATTGCCAGGCTAACGCCCATCCATACCCTGGGGATCAAGTGCGGCCTGCCGGTCTTGATCAGGTAAGCCATCAGGAGCACCACGATCAGTGATGCCTCAAGGCCTTCGCGCAGGCCGATCAAGAAGTTGGCGGTCATGGATTTTCTTTCGCTAAGGGGCGCCGTACTTAGGCTCACCTAAGGAAGAAGAATACTGTGACTTGACTATTACGCAAACTGTTCGTGTGCTAATGCGCTGGCTCATTACGACAATCGATGGAGGCGGGGGCAACAAAAGCCGGGACGCAGCGCCCTGGTGAGCGTGCGTCCCGGCTTCGAGGCCGTTGATTGCCTCGGTGCTTTTTGCGGGGATGCTAGCTGCGGAAGTTCACAAACTGCAGATCGGCCTCTTCGAACTTCTTGAGGATGTTCATGGTCTCCTGAAGATCGTCACGCGACTTGGAGGTCACGCGGAGCTCATCGCCCTGGATCTGGGATTTGACCGACTTGGGGGCTTCATCGCGGATGATCTTGTTGATCTTCTTGGCGATGTCCTGGGCAATGCCCTCCTTGATGGTGCACTCCAGGCGGAATTCCTTGCCGGACGGGAACGGCTCGCCCTGATCCAGCGACTTCAGGGAAATGCCACGCTTGATGAGCTTGGACTGGAAGACATCCAGAACAGCCAGGACGCGGTCCTCGGAGTTTGCCTTCATGAGGATCTTTTCACCGCTGAAATCGATCTCAGCGCCGACGCCCTTGAAGTCGTATCGCTGGGCGATTTCCTTCTGGGACTGGTTGAGTGCGTTGGCAACCTCTTGCTTGTCTACTTTGCTTACGACGTCGAATGTTGATTCGCCTGCCATGACTCTCCTTAGGTTGGGGGCCCTGTGAGGGCGGGTTGGTCTGGCATCCAGCCTAGTACGGAAGGCGACGGTTGGGACGGGGGAGTTCTTTCACAGTTCGCTCACAGCGCATGCAGGGTTGGAACAGAGGCAGCTGGTTGAGAGTTGTATCAGTTGGAAGAACGCATCCACGGAGGATCAGCATGAACAGCAAGGCCGTCCAGTCCATCAGCAAATCCGCCTCAGCGGCAGCAGGTTCACTTGGCACGGCCGCCGTTGCCGCAGCCAGTGCCGTAGCTGCCGCGGCTGTGGCAGCATCGATCGTCCTGAGCCCGGTGCCTGACGCCACGTCGCGGATGGACGGAGTGCACGCGGACTTGTTGCGCGCTGTACAGCTGAACCAGATCACTGCCGAGCAGGCCGAGAAGTTTGAAGCGAAACTGGCCGGCCGGATCCTCGGGGAAGCCTGAAATCCCGCTAAATCCCAAGCGTTCAGCCCCGATTAGATTCTTCGCAGAAAGTTCTGTAAGGTTGTCTCTGCCTTCGGTTACCGGATCTAAAAGAAACGGTCTCCGGAAGTGATCTTCTTTTGAAGTTCGGCAGATTACCCGAGCGGCCAAAGGGGGCTGACTGTAAATCAGCTGGCAACGCCTACGGGGGTTCGAATCCCTCATCTGCCACCCAA
Source organism: Paenarthrobacter aurescens (assembly GCF_041549525.1). Lineage (NCBI taxonomy): Bacteria > Bacillati > Actinomycetota > Actinomycetes > Micrococcales > Micrococcaceae > Paenarthrobacter > Paenarthrobacter aurescens. The sequence continues at coordinate 3,109,172 of NZ_CP157456.1, read as the reverse complement.
GGAAAATCCCCGGAACCACTGGTTCCGGGGATTTTTTTGTGTTCCTGGGGGCACCCATATTCATTTGGCCCGCGCAAACACGTCATCGACGCCACGATCCAGGTGTCGCGCGGGTGCGGCTACCACCCACTTTGATTCTGCAAGCCGGCCAACACGCCGCAAACCCCGGCGCGTCACGCCTGATTCGTGGTCAAAGAAGGTGGTGACGGCACGGGAGTGAGTCCGACTCCTGGACTATGCCTCGCGCTCCTGCTTGATCTGTGTGGCTTGTCTGGTCTCCGTGGCTTGCCGGAGTTCAGCTATTTCCATCCGCAATGCCGCGATCTCCGTGACGAGGTCCGCCATCTCGGCGCGAACCGGTTCCTCGGCCTTGGCGGCTTTGACCTCGGCTGCCGCTGCCACATCCTCGGCGTTCTCCTCGATCCGCTGAACGAGCCAGGAGGCAATGGAGGCCGTGACGATACCCAGGACCGCGATCCCGCTCATCATCAGGGCTGCCGCGACGATCCTGCCTATGGGGGTCACGGGGTAAAGGTCTCCATAGCCCACGGTGGTGATGGTGGTGACGGCCCACCAAGCGGCATCGCCGAAGGTGGTGATCTTGGCGTCCGGGGCGTTCTGCTCCACATCCAACACCGCCAATGCGCCGATGAGGATGAGCATGGCCGCTGCTCCCGCCACATAGGTGGCCACCCGGCCACGCAGGGTTTCGCCGACGGTGCGCTGCAGGACTGAGAGTAAAGTGACCAGCCGCAGCAGTCGGAGGGGGCGGAAGAAGGGGAGCACCACGATCAGGAGTTCATGCAAGTTCCAGAAGAACCATCGGGTGCGGTCTTCGGCAAGCCAGAGGTTGACGAAATAGTCCAGGGCAAAAATTCCCCAGGTGATCCATAGGACAATCTCGAAGGGCAGCGCCTCGTCCCCGCTGATCCGGCCGATGACCTGCCAGGCGTAGGCAGTGAGGAAAACCAGTGCCGTGGCCATGAGGGGCCATTCAACGAGGTCCCGGTATCGCGCTTGTGTCATAGGGGGAATACTAGCCATGGTGCACGCCGGCCCCGGGGATGAACCGGTTCAGGAGGGCGGGGTTTCCAGCCAGTATCCGTCCAGGTGGTGGATGAGCTGGCGTCCCAGGCCTCCCTTGAGCTGGATCCACAGAGTGCTGCGATCCTCGGTCATGCCATCAATGGTGCCCTCGATCCTGTTGCCGCGGGCGTCCCGGAGGACCACGTGCTGGTGGCGGGCAAGTTCAGGCCAGACGTCGCCTTGCGGCCTGGTGGTTTGCAGTGTGCTCAATGGGGTCCCCCTTGTACGTTCCATCAATATGGGTTTCAGATATTGTGCACGTCTTTAGTGAACCGGCGGTAAACGTTAGTGCAAACGTTGGACATAAACGCGCGCAGGCCGGGAACCGGGTCCACTATCCGGTCGGAGTATTCCGCTCAAAGTTACCGCCGGGTAACATTGAGTCATGCACCTGCTTCTCCGTACCCTCATGCTGCTGTTCACATCCCGTAACCGCTCGCCATTGGGCGTCTGGGAAGAATCTTCGCTGCCCTTGCGGGTTCTTCCCACTGACATCGACATCGCCATGCATGTCAATAACGGTATGTACTTCTCCCTGATGGACCTTGGTCGCTTCGACCTCATGGTCCGTAGCGGCATCTGGACGAGGATGCGCAAGCGCGGGTGGAGTCCGGTGGCAGCCGGGGAGACCATTGCCTTCCGCAAATCCCTGCAACTCTGGCAGCAATACACCATCGAAACCCGCATCATCGGGCTGGACACCAAGGCCATCTACTTTGAACAGCGGATGGTGGTGGACGGTGAAATCTACGCGCGGGCTCACATCGCCACCCGCCTGGTCACCAAGGGCAGGCCGGTTACGCAGGAAGAGATCATCGCTGAATTTGGAGCGCCACCGGCCGGGCTTGAGCTGCCGGAGTGGATCCACGAGTGGCGCGAGAACAACGCGCTTCCAGGATCACGGCGTCCGGCACCACACCTCTGGAACTAGACCCCCACATCGCGTCGCTGCAGGGCCACCGCTCCCAGCACAATGAGTGCTGCCGAGATCCCGTACAGTCCAAGAGTGGCCGCCACATCGGCGCCGTTTGCCACGGGGGAATTGCCGTAAGCCCAGTGGTACGGCGAAAGGTTCAGCAGCCACTCCACATCCGGACTCTGCCGTCCCACCGCATTGAACACATACCCGAGGACAGCCACGGCAGCGCCCGCCGCGATCCCGTACACCTTCCGGCCACTGAGCGCGCCGGCGCACAGTGCGGCCGTCCCGCTCAGCAGGGCCAGGGCGGCGAACAGCAGCACTGCTCCAGCCAGATGCCCGACGTCGATGCCCAGTTGGGCGGGACCGTTCAGTCCCAGCACCAACACGAAGACGAGCAGGGACAACAGTGCTATGCGGACCACGATTGCCAGGGCGCGCTCAAGGACTACCTGCACCCGGGTGACGCTATGGGCGAGTGTCAGCTCGAGCAACCCGGATTCTTCGTCCCCGCCCACAGCCGCTGCACCCCATCCCACGGAGGCCATGGACATCAGCAGGAATCCGATCAGCCCAAACATGGTGGCTTGGGTGTAGCCGGGTCCCGAGGCGATTTGATCGTAGTTCAGGGCCTTGGTCATTTCCGGAGGAAGCGCGTTGATCAGATCCTGCATTTGCGCGCTTCCTCCGATCGATGGATAGAGCGGCAGATACAACATGCATGCCGCAGACAATCCAGCAGCCCACGCCAGTGTTGATCGCCACGAGTCGGTGAGGGCCTTGGTAAACAGGGGGAGGACCTTAGGCACGGTGTGCTCCTTCCGCGTGCCGGCCAAGCTGAGGCGACTGACCTGAATAGAGGTTGAGAACCGCTTCCTCAAGATCGGGCTCTTCGAGCACCAGCTCCGTGAGCTTCAACGTAGCCAGCTCCTGGATCAAGGGCTGTACATGGCCGGAGAGCGTCGCTGTGGCCTCCACAGTTCCAGCAGCGTGCCCGTCGGCCTTAAGCTCCCGTACCGCTACGTTGGCGACGCCGGGCACCCGGGCCAGCAGTGCATCGACGTCGTGCGCTTCCGTTCCGGTGCTGTTGAACCGCAACTGCCGGACCGCGGCGGTCCTGAGTGCTTCCACCGTGGAGACGGTGACGATTTCGCCGTCGCGGAGGATGGCCACGGCGTCGGCGGCTTGCTGTACTTCGCTGAGGACGTGCGAGCTGAGGAACACTGTTGCGCCATCATCCACGGCTTCGCGGACCATCGCATGGAACACCTGCTGGACCAAAGGATCCAGGCCGCTGGTGGGTTCGTCCAGCACCAGGAGTTCGGGTTTGTGCATGAAGGCCTGCAAAAGTCCGAGTTTCTGCTTGTTGCCCTTGGATAGTTTCCGGGTCTGACGGTCGAGATCAAGGTTCAGCCGTTCGGCCAGTTCGTTGACGTGCCTGGGCTCCACGGGCCCGCTGATCGCTGCGAAATGCTCCAGCATGCGGCGGCCTGTAGTCCTGTTTTCCAGATGGAGCTCGCCGGGCAGGTAGCCGATTCTTCGGCGGAGCCCTGTTCCCGCCGAGCGCGGGTCCTGTCCCAGAACGGAAACGGACCCGGCGCTGGGCCGGATGATGTCCAGCAAGCAGCGCATGGTGGTGGTTTTGCCCGCTCCGTTCGGCCCGATGACGCCGAACACTGTGCCCCGTTCCACTGCAAAGTTTAGCCCGTGCAGGACCTCGCGGGACCCGAACTTTTTGCGCAGACCCTCCACCACAATTGCCTGGTTCACGGGGCATGCTCCTTTCCGGTGTTGGTGCTGTGCTCTAAGGCCTCGCGGGCGGCGTCCAGGAACTGTGTGCCGGTGTAGAAGCCGTGCGTATAGATCTCCAAGGCGGGCAGGGTCAGTTGCCGGAGGAGATCGGGGCCGATTTCCTGGGATTCGGCCGCACTACCGCCCAAAGTCCGTGAGAGGTGCCGGCCCAGCATGAGGATGGAGAGGCTGTTGGAGGCGATGACGACGGCGGTGGACCGGACGTCTCCGAATTCCCGGATGGTTCCTGCTTCCATCCCGGCGCGGATGATGTCCTCGGTTTGCTTCACGACGGCGTCGAAGAAAGCATCGCCGGCCGCGGATTCGTCGCTCAGGGTGCGTCGGATGTAGGTGATTTCGTCCGCGTACTGCTCCGGGTGGTTCATGTAGTCCTGGATCAGCTGGCGTGTGGATCCAGGATCCGTTTTCTCGCGGCCTTGGGTAGCGGTCCGGGAAAGGACGTGGTGATCGCACGCTTCACGCAGCCCGGCTTTGCTGCCGAAATGATGGATGACCAGGCCGGGACTCACGCCGGCGGCGGTAGCCACGGCCCTTACTGTGGCGCGGGCGAAGCCCTCACGGCCGAACAACCCAATGGCGGCGTCGCGGATGCGCGCCCGGGTGGTCAGATCCTCTGCGATTGAACGCATGTTTCAAACACTAAACACTTGTTCAACCCAGGACAAGGGGGTGGACCTGTTACCCGGAAATCAGCTGGATCAGCGTTTATTCCCGGTGACGCGGCGAGCGAACAGGGCGCCCTTCCACGGGACTTCGCGAACGGGGTCGCGTACCGTGGAAGCATGGCTACAGTTGACATCACTGGAGAACAGTTCGCATCGACCATCGAGGACAATGACATTGTCCTGGTGGATTTCTGGGCGGCCTGGTGCGCCCCCTGCCGCCAGTTTGCCCCCACCTACGGGGCCGCTTCAGAGAAGCACACTGACGTGGTGTTCGCGAAGGTTGACACCGAAGCTGAGCAGCAACTCGCCGCTGAGGCCGGAATCACCTCCATCCCCACGCTCATGGCTTTCCGTGAGAAGGTCCTCGTCTTCTCGCAGCCGGGTGCCCTCAACGGTCCGCAGCTTGAGCAGGTCATCGAGGCCGTGAAGGGCTTGGACATGGAAGAGGTCCACGCCCACGTTGCCAAGGCCCGCGCTGAGGCTCAGGAAAACTAAGACCACCCGGCGGCTTCGAAACCGCCGAAAAACACCGAGGTCGCCGGAAAATTCCGGCGACCTCGGTGTGTTAAAGGCGTGTTCGCAGTCCTGCCGCGATCAGATCCGTTCAAGCTTGACCGGTTCGGCCAGCAGTGCACTCAGGGATTCGTTGAGATCCTGAACCGCGATGCCCTTGGAGTGCTTCTCCAGGGCCTCATCGGATTCCCAACGCTCAGTGAGGACGAGCTTTTCCTCGGTGGCTTCGGTCAGCTCGTAGCGGATGCATCCGGGCTCGTTGACCACCTCATCGATGGCGATTTCCAAAGCGAGCTTCACGCGGAAGAATTCGCCTTCGTTGGGGATGAAGGTGGCCTGCAGGTCGATGGGTTCACTCATGGCTCCAACCCTACCGGCAGGACACGCCGTGGCTGGAGGCGGTTACGGTTCTGTTGCGCGCAGTCCCTTGGTAGCGTTCCGTCATGTTGTCCTACACTGCCGGAGACACTGACGTCCCGCTGCTTGAAGAGACCATTGGTGCCAATTTTGAGCGCATCGCGGCCCGCTTTCCCTTGCGGGATGCGCTGATTGAGGCCGCAGCCGCGCCCGGTGGTGATGCCCGCCGCTGGAGCTATCAAAAACTTAACGACGACGTCGATCACCTCGCCCGCGCGTTGCTCGCCATGGGAGTGATCAAAGGCGAAAGGATAGGCATTTGGAGCCCCAATTGCGCTGAGTGGACCATCCTCCAATACGCCACGGCCAAGATCGGTGCGGTGCTGGTGAATGTGAACCCGGCGTATCGCAGCCACGAGCTGGAGTTCGTGGTGAAGCAGAACGGCATGCGGATGTTGGTGGCAGCACCAACGGACAAGTTCAGCGACTACGTGGGCATGGCAAGGGAAGCCGCCCGCAACTGTCCCGATCTCCGGGAGATCGTCTTCCTTCCGGGAGCGCCGGAGCTGGGGCTCATCACGGGTGTCCCGGAAGCCAACCACGAGCTGACGTACGGTCAACTCCTCACCCGGGCGGACGGCGTCGGGCCTTCAGCGCTGCGGGACCGCATGGCGGAACTTGACCCGCATGATGCCATCAACCTGCAGTACACCTCCGGGACCACGGGGTTCCCCAAGGGAGCTACGTTGACGCATCACAACATCCTCAACAACGGGCACTCGATCGGGCGGCTCCTGAACTACACCGAACATGATCGAGTGGTGATCCCCGTGCCGTTCTACCATTGCTTCGGCATGGTGATCGGTAACCTGAATGCGCTGAGCTTCGGTGCGGCCACCATCATTCCGGGCCGTGGGTTCAGTGCCTCGGCGGCGTTGGAAGCGGTGCAGGATTTTGGCGGGACGTCCCTGTACGGGGTGCCCACCATGTTCATTGCCGAGCTCGCGCTGGAGGACTTCACCTCCTATGACCTCTCCACACTCAGGACAGGGGTGATGGCGGGCTCCTTGTGTCCCATGGAGGTGATGCGCCGGGTGATTGATGAGATGCACATGGTTGACGTGGCCATTTGCTACGGCATGACAGAAACTTCGCCCGTGTCCACCATGACCCGCGCGGGCGACACCTTGGAGCAAAGGACCAGCACAGTAGGCCGGACAATGCCGCACTTGGAAAGCCGCATCATTGATCCGGGGTCTGGGGAAGTGGTGGAGCGCGGCGTGATCGGCGAGCTCTGCACCCGCGGGTACTCGGTGATGCAGGGCTACTGGGGTCAGCCGGACAAAACAGCTGAAGCAATCGATGCTGAGGGATGGATGCGCACCGGCGACCTTGCCCGGATGGACGAAGACGGTTACGTGGTGATCGAGGGCCGGATCAAGGACATGGTGATCCGTGGTGGGGAGAACATCTACCCGCGTGAGATCGAGGAGTTCCTGTTCTCGCACCCCTCCATTCAGGACGTGCAGGTCATTGGGGTTCCGGACGAAAAGTATGGCGAAGAGCTGATGGCCTGCATCATCCTCAAGCCCGGCGCACCGTCCCTGACCGCCGAGGACCTCGCTGACTACTGCCGTGGGAAGCTGGCCCATTACAAAATTCCGCGCTACATCGATGTCCGGGAGTCGTTCCCCATGACCGTCTCCGGAAAGGTGCGGAAGGTGGACATGCGCCAGGAGGCGGTCTCCCGGCTGCACCTGGGAGCGCAGGGCACGTAGTCAGTTGGTATTGCGGCTGATGGTCCGGATTCCTACTGCAAGTCCGACGGCGGCCGTCACCACAGCGGCCACAAGGCCCCACAGGGTGTCCACACCTATGCGGCCGGCAAACAACTCGCGTTCAGCATTGACCAGGTAAGTCAGGGGATTGAACAGACTGGCCACCTTCATCCACCCAGGCCCGGCTTCAATGGGCAACATGATGCCGGACAGGATCATCAGCGGGAACAACAGGGTTTGCTGCACACCCCAGAAGATCCACTCCTTGTTTTGCGAGACCAAGGCAAGGGCGTAGGACAAAGCACCCAGCCCGATGCCGAAGATGCCCAGGATGACCAAGCCCAACACCACGTGCATCGGGTAGAAAACGAAACCAAATGGAATACAGACCACGGAAATCAGCAGGCCCTGCAACACCAAGGGTGCCCATTCCTTCAAGGCCCGGCCAATCATGAGGGAAGACCGGGAGAGCGGAGTGGCCAGGATCCGTTCATAGGACCCGGTCATGAGCTCGTACTGAAGGTTGGAACCGGTCATGGACGTGCCGAACAGAGCGATCATCACCACCACTCCAGGCAGGAACCACTGCAGCGTCGATTGGCCTCCGAAGGCCGGGGCGCCCACGGCCGAGCCCAGCAGTGGCCCGAACAGACCCAGGAACACCAGGGGTTGGATGAGGGAGAAAATCAGTGAGAAAGGATCCCGCAGCGGCAGCAACATTTCACGCCAGAACACAAACCACGTATCAGTGACTACGCTGCGTGGTCCACGTTCTTGCAGGCCCACCCCCGGGGCAATGGATTGCTCAATCATCAGACTTCAGCTCCTTCCCGCAGGCTGCGTCCGGTCAATTCCAGGAAGACATCATCCAGCGTGGGCGGTTTCAATTCGAGAGACTGGGCGGGAGCACCGGCGTCGTGCATTTCCTTCAACAAACGCGGCGCCAGCTGGGCACCCTGAGCCAGCCGAAGGCGGAAGCGGACCACGCCGTCGTAGGCATTTTCTTCCACGTCGCCCTCGGCAGCGGCGCGGCCCAGCAAGCCCCGTACCTCGGACGCGGAACCGGCGGCAACCTCAACGGCAAGGAGGTCCCCGGCGAGGTTCGCTTTGAGCCGTGAAGCGGTGTCATCGGCAATGATGGTGCCGTGGTCGATCACAATGACGCGTTCGGACATGGAATCCGCTTCATCCATGTAGTGGGTGGTCAGCACAATGGTGGTCCCGTGTTCCTCGCGCATCCGCATGATGTGCTCCCAGAGGTTGGCCCGGTTCTGGGGATCCATCCCGGTGGACGGCTCATCCAGGAACAGCAAACCAGGGGAGTGCATCAGCCCCAAAGCCACGTCCATGCGGCGCCGTTGCCCGCCGGAAAGTTTGATCACAGTGCGCTTGGCGAGATCGCTCAGGTCCAGGGATGCCATAAGTGTCTCGGCCCGGGCTTTCGCATCCGTGGTGTTCATGCCGTAGAACCGGCCTTGCATGATGAGCTCGTCAATCACACGGTAGCTGTGGCCGCCGCCGTTTCCCTGGCCTATGTAGCCGATCCTGGCCCGGACTCCCGCCGGGTCCTTGGCCACGTCAACGCCGGCCACCGTTGCCGAGCCGGACGTGGGCTTCAACAAGGTGGTGAGCATCCGAAGGGTAGTGGACTTGCCTGCGCCGTTCGGGCCAAGGAAGGCAACCAGCTCGCCTGGGTCCACGTGGATGTCCACGCCCTTGACGGCTTCAACGGTTTCCTTCTTCACAGTGAAGGTTTTAGTGAGCTTGTTGGTGTGGATCACGGTCACTCCATGGCTGGCAGGTGATGTCTCCCAAGCGCCACGCTATACCCGTGAATGAAGGTGCGTCCATGCCCCTGCGGACAGCTCCCGTCCGCAATGAAAACTCAGTGGCCCCGGTGATCCTGAACCGTCATCCGGGGCCCAAAAGCAGGTTTGCGGAAGCCACTGAGGTACAGCATCCGGACCAGTCGTTGCCGGTGCCCGCGCCACGGTTCCAGCAGTTCGATCATGCCCGCGTCGTCGGTCTTTTGACCTGTCAGTGCGTACCCCACATAAGCAGCCAGATGGTAGTCGCCCACGGAAATCGAGTCCGGGCAGCCATGGGTCCGTTGGACCACTTCGGCTGCGGTCCACACCCCGATGCCAGGAATGGTTTGCAGTTTGGCCCCAGCCTGCGAAGAGCTGAGATCCGCCAGCCGTTCAAGCGCGACGGCGGACTGCAGCGCCCGCATTACCGTGGCCGAGCGCTGTGGACCCACCCCGGCCTTGTGCCATTCCCACGATGGGATGGAAAGCCACTGCCTGGCAGTGGGAGGGACCAAGAGTCCTGCGGGTGCCTTGCCCGGTGCCGGTGTTCCATAGCGGTACATCAGGTAGCGGTAGCCGCGCCTTGCCTCCAGGGTGGTGACCTTTTGCTCCAAAATGGTGGGCACCAGTGAGTCAACCATCCGCCCGGTGGAGGGCAGCCGCAGAGCCAGGTTCCGGCGTCGTGATTCCGTGACCAGGCGCGGAAGGGTGGCATGGAATCCGGGGTCATCGAAGGCGGACCAATCATCATTGGCTCCCAACAAACCCGGAACGCCGGCCACGGCATCCTCGGCCCCGGGTCCCCAAGCCTGGGCATCCACAAAAGTATCGGCCCCCAGCCCGCCTCCCGAGAGCCGCAGTGTCACCGGGCCCGAAGGGGTAGTGAAAGCCAACCAGAAACCGCTGGTGTGCGCCGCGAAAGAAGGATCCGCGTTGCCGCGCATGAGCGGAAACATGGTCTGATCCAAGCGGAACGAAGCCCCGGGATGCCACCGGACTGCCGCATCTGCCGCGGCCGCAACAAGGGGCGGGGCTTCTGCGATGGTCATGTTTTTATGGTCCCACGTGCTGCTGACAATCTGCAGCCGGAACCCCTTACGGCAGCAACCACCCGCCGCTAGACTCCCTGATGTGGCGTGGGTGGTCCGCGCCGCATCCAAGGAACAAATTCCAGGAACAAGGAGCGCGAACCATGGCCGGCGTAGTGCATTTCGAGATTCCCACGGACAACAAGGACAGGGCCAACACTTTCTACCAGACTGCCTTCGGCTGGAGCCTGATCCCCATGGAAGGCATGGAGTACACGGCGGCCATCACCGCGCCCTCCAATGAAGAGACAGGCGCCCCCAACGAGCCAGGTGCCATCAACGGAGCCCTGTTTCCGCGCACGGATGATCTGAAGACTCCCATCCTCACCATCGATGTTGACGATCTTGACGCCGCACTGGCACAGATCGAGTCCGCCGGCGGCACCGTGGTCCAGGCCAAGGACGCCGTACCCACCATGGGCTGGTACGCCTACTTCAAGGACACCGAGGGCAACATTTTGGGCGTGTGGCAAAACGACACCTCTGCCGGGACTTAACCCCTCGCTGCCCCGCGTCAGGCTCCGGGGCGACCAGACGGTAACTTTGTATCCATGAAGTATGCCCAGTCCGTGTTGGACCTCATCGGCAATACGCCGCTCATCAAGCTCAACCACGTCACGGAGGGGATCAAAGCCACCGTCCTCGTGAAGCTCGAATACATCAATCCCGGCGGATCCATCAAGGACCGGATCGCCGTAAAGATGATCGAAGACGCGGAAAGGGATGGTCGGCTCAAGCCGGGCGGAACCATCGTTGAGCCGACGTCGGGCAACACCGGAGTTGGACTGGCGCTCGTGGCCCAGCAAAAGGGCTACAAGTGCATTTTCGTGGTGCCGGACAAGGTGGGCGAGGATAAGCGCGCGGTGCTTAAGGCATACGGCGCCGAAGTTGTTGTTACGCCCACTTCCGTGGCACCCGACAGCCCGCAGAGCTACTACGGCGTCTCCGACCGCTTGGTCAAGGAGATCCCGGGCGCCTTCAAACCGGATCAGTTCTCCAACCCCGCAGCCCCCGGTAGCCACTTCGAGTCCACGGGCCCGGAAATCTGGCAGGACACCGACGGCCGGGTCACCCATGTGGTCATCGGTGCGGGCACCGGTGGCACCATCACCGGTACGGGCCGCTACCTCAAGCAGGTCTCGGCTGACCGCGCAGAGTCCGACGGCGGGCTGGTCAAGGTCATCGGCGCAGACCCGGAAGGTTCGGTCTACTCAGGCGGAACCGGCCGGCCCTACTTCGTCGAAGGGGTGGGCGAGGACATGTGGCCCGGCAACTACGATCCCTCAGTGCCGGATGACGTCATCGCCGTATCTGATGCGGACTCCTTCTCCATGACCCGCCGCCTTGCCCGTGAGGAAGGCCTCCTGGTGGGCGGTTCCTCCGGCATGGCCGTGGTGGCTGCGCTGCACGCTGCCAAGGACCTGGACGAGTCAGCCGTGGTGGTGGTGATCCTCCCGGACTCCGGGCGCGGCTACCTGGCAAAGATCTTCAATGACCAATGGATGCGTTCCTACGGCTTCCTCTCCGGCGGTGAAGAGTCCTCCGTGGGTGAGGTCCTCAAATCCAAGACGGGCGAGATGCCGGATTTGGTCCACATCCACCCGAACGAAACCGTTCGTGACGTCATCAACATCATGAACGAGTTTGGCGTCTCCCACATCCCGGTGCTTTCCCAGGAGCCACCCGTGGTGATGGGTGAAGTCTTGGGGGCAGTGGACGAGCGCAGCCTCACCAGCAAACTCTTCCGCGGGGAAGCGAAGCTGGCGGACAAGGTCTCCGAACACATGGGTGAACGGCTTCCGGTCATCGGATCCCTGGAATCCATTTCCGCCGCACGTGAGCTGCTGTCCGACGTCGATACCGTCATGGTGACCTTCGCCGGAGCGCCCGTGGGCATCCTGACGCGCCACGACCTCCTGGCGTACCTGAGCAACTGAGCGTCACGCGCTGACCCCTGCAATTTCTGAACGAACCTATCCGTTGAACGAATCTTTAGGAGCTTCCATGTCTGCCAGCAACAACGCCGGGTTCAATACGCGCGCCGTCCACGCCGGACAGGCCTTCGAACCGGTGACCGGTGCCGTGGTGCCCCCGCTGCATTTCAGCACCACGTACGCCCAGGACGGCATCGGCAACCTCCGCTCAGGCTACGAGTACGGCCGTGGTGGCAACCCCACCCGCGACGCCCTGCAGGAGCAGCTCGCTGCCTTGGAAGGTGGCACCGCTGCTTTCTCGTTCGGCTCTGGCCTGGCAGCAGAGGATTCACTGATCCGTGCGGTTGCGCGGCCTGGTGACCACATTGTGCTGGGCAATGACGCCTACGGTGGTACCTATCGCCTGATCAACCGGGTGCTGGGGGACTGGGGCATCGGCAACACCCCGGTGGACATGTCTGATCTCGACGCCGTGACCGCTGCGGTTGCTGCGAACAAGACGCGCCTGGTGTGGGTGGAGACGCCGTCCAACCCAATGATGAAAATCACGGACATTGAGGCTCTCGCCTCCGTGGCGCACGACGCCGGTGCCCTCCTGGTAGTGGACAACACCTTCGCGTCTCCCTACTTGCAGACCCCGTTGGCCCTGGGTGCCGATGTTGTGGTCCACTCCACCACCAAGTACATCGGCGGACACTCCGATGTTGTGGGCGGTGCCATTGTGGTCAAAGACGCCGAACTTGCCGAGAAGATCGGTTTCATCCAGTTCGCGGTGGGTGCCGTGTCCGGTCCGATGGATGCCTTCCTGACCACCCGCGGCCTGAAGACCCTGGGCGTTCGCATGGACCGCCACAGCGAGAATGGGCAGGCTGTGGCTGAATGGTTGCTGCAGCGTCCCGAGGTGGAAGCTGTTCTTTACCCAGGCCTGCCGGACCACCCTGGGCACGAGCTCGCAGCCAAGCAGATGAAGAAGTTCGGCGGCATGGTCTCCGTGCAGTTCAAGGGCGGCGAGGCTGCGGCGCGTACCGTTGCCGAATCGACGTCCGTGTTCACGTTGGCCGAATCCCTGGGCGGCATCGAGTCCCTCATGAACTACCCGTCCGAGATGACCCACGCATCGGTGAAAGGCACTGAGCTGGCCGTCCCGGTCAACCTGCTGCGCCTGTCGTGCGGCATTGAAGAAGCTGAGGACCTGATCGCAGACCTCGAGCAGGCCTTCGCCAAGATCAGCTAGGACCTACAGGGATCCGGCTCTTGTTCGCACTCCTCACCGTTCTACGGCGAGGGCGACGAACAAGAGCCGGATTTTTGCTGCCGGTGCTGACTCTCTAGCCGGAAACTCCCTCTCGGCCGTCCTCTTCGCGGCCGGTCAGGCGCCGGCGGAACGTGGGATCTTCGGCGGAGGTGATTTCCAGGTCATACCAGCCGTTCAAAGTCTCCCAACCGATCTTTTTGCTGTGTCCCGGTTTGAGTTTCACGGTCTCCCTGGCATCTGAATACTGCAACGACTTCATTGCCAGGGTCACCGTTGCTGCGCCGGTGTTGCGCAGCTCCACTTCAACGTCCCTCTTACCGCGAGCACCGTTGACGGCGACGTCGACGCCGGACGCCGCGCCCGCCGTCGTGCCTTTGAGCTCGTACTGGTACCGGTTGGGACCGGTGACGACGACGTCGAAGGTGCCCGAGCTGACTGGAAGGTCCAGGTTCTGCTTGCCCAGGACGTCCAGGTGCCGGGGCTCGGTGACTTCGCCGGCATACCCATACACGGTGAAGTGGGTGGAGCTGCTGCCCGTGTTGGCAAATGTGAGGGCGAGCTTTCCGGCTTGCATCGTGGCCGAGACCCGGGGCCTGTAGGGGAGCGGGCGGGCCGGGCGGTTACCGGGTTCCTGGATCGGGGTTTCCTGGACGGCCGGGGGAATGGGCCGCCAGCGGCTGATCTTGGCCGGAACTGCAGCGGGGTGCTCAAGGCTCGGAGGCGTGCCGGGGGAATCAAAGTTGAAGACACCTGTGAGATCGCCGCACACTTCACGGCGCCACGGGGAAATGTTTGGTTCCTCTACTCCTGTCCAGCGCTCCAGGAACCGAAGCACCGAGGTGTGGTCGAAAACTTCCGAGCTGACGTAGCCGCCCACCGTCCATGGTGAAACTACGGTCATGGGCACCCGGGGTCCCAGGCCGATGGGACGTGCTGTGGTCCACTCGGTGGACTCGCCTGACGCTGGACGCGGCTGGACAGGTGGCGGGACGTGGTCGAAGTAGCCGTCATTCTCGTCAAAGTTCAGGAAGATGGCGGTGCTGTCCCAAGTGTCAGGGTTGCTGGCCACGGTGTCCAGGAGCCGGTAGACAAAGTTGGCGCTACCCAAGGGCGTGGAAGCGCCCGGGTGTTCGGAGTCGGCTGCGGACGGCACCAGCCAGCTGACCTTCGGCAAGGTGCCCCCGGCAATGTCCGCTCCGAGGCGTTCCAAGAGAGTGTCCGGGCGGCCACGCCACATGGCTTTATCGAACAGCGAGCGCTCCGCCTCTGTGAGGGCGGCGCGGCCCTGCTCAAGCTGGGCGAGGAGACGGTCCTGCTCGGCGGCAGATTTCCCGGCGAGGTGGTCATAGAACTCTTCGGTGGTCCTGAGGTTCCCGTCCACCGCCTCCAGCATCTTACGGCCAATGGCTTTGAACGTTTGGAAATACTCCACGGCGTTGTCGGTGAAGTTGTCCCAGTCCTGGTAGATCTTCCACGACACACCGGACTTCTCCAGACGCTCGGGGTACGTGGTCCAGTCGTAGCCGCTGTGATCATAGCTGTAGGCGGCGTTGGTTACGGCGCGTTTGGTGCTGCCAGGCTCGTTGCCCGTTGTGCCGCTCCAAAGATAGTTCCGGTTGGGGTTGGTGGAGCCGTTGACCGAGCAGTGGTAGGCATCGCAGATGGTGAAAGTGTCTGCCAGCTCGTACTGCAGAGGGATGTCCTGGCGCTCGTAGAAGGTCATGGTGGAGGCACTCTTCGCCGGAATCCATTTATCACACCAACCGTTGTTCCAGGCGGTGGTTGTCCCGTTGAAGGAGTGGTCCAGGTCGCCCAGGTACTGGATGTCCGAGCCCGGCCTGCCGGCGAGTTCCGCGGCCTTGCGGAGGGAGAAGGGCAGGACGGTTTCACCGGTGGCCCGGGGCTGCTCGAACATGGATTTGCCGTTGGGCAGGCGGGTTACGGATTTGTCGCCGTAGCCCCGGATGCCACGCAGCGCGCCGAAGTAGTGATCAAAGGATCGGTTCTCCTGCATCAGGACAATCACGTGCTTGATGGACTGCAGGCTTCCGGGCGGGACCGGCTTGGCCATTGCGGCTTGCACTGATGGCGGAAGGAGCGAGCCGGCTGCCGCGAGCGCCGTCGCTGCTGCTGCCGTGCCCAGGAAGCCTCGACGGGAGAGGCCGTCGCTTCCGTTGGTAGAACGATTCACCATGTCTGGGATATTCGGGGACATTCAGGGGTGCCTTTCGTGGTCTGAGTCGACTGGGACAGCGTAGGCATGCCCGGTGAACCACGGATGAAAGCGAAGCAAACCGGCGGGGGTGTCTTGCCGCGGGCTCGAAGTAACATCTGGCTTTCTTTAGAGAAGTCAGCTAATTTTGGGCGCATGCCTCTTCGTTCTGACTGGTCTGCCCGCACGTGCAGCCTTGCCCGTGGTTTGGATGTCCTTGGCGACCCCTGGGGGAGCTTGGTCCTTCGCGAGATCTTCTTCGGCAACGGCAGGTTCGATTCCATCAAGCAACGACTCCAAGTAGCCGATGCCGTCCTCAGCAAACGCCTCGGATGGCTACTCGACGCCGGGCTGCTCACCCAGCGCCCCTACCAGGATGGCGCCCGGACACGGCAGGAATACGTCCTCACACCTAAAGGGGAGGACGCCCTTCCCGTGCTCAACGCCATCATCATCTGGGCCGAGAAACACCTGGACGCCCCCAACGAGGTGTCCCACATGAAAGTCATCCATACCGACTGCGGGCAAGCCACACTCTCGGCGGATACGTGCACCCACTGCGGCACCCCGCTGACGGCGGCCAACACCAGCTGGCACAGCTTCAAACGCAGCGGGCACCCAGTCCCACTCGCTGTCGCACCACGTGAAATCGCACCACGTGAAGCCGTACCGACTGCAATCGCACCCCGTGAAACGGAGATCCCCGCATGACCGCCGAAGTCACAGGCACACCGCCCGAGGACACCAAGACGCCCAGCAGCAAAACACGCAAGACCCGCCGCCTCCACCCGGCATGGATCGTGGCAGCCGTTGCCTTCCTGGCCTTGGTGGGGGCGGCAGGATTCCGGGCGGCGCCGGGCGTGCTCATGGTCCCGCTGCAGCAGGAGTTCGGCTGGTCCACCACGGTGCTGTCCCTGGCCGTGAGCATCAACCTGGTCCTTTTCGGCTTGACAGCACCGTTCGCGGCCGCCCTGATGGAGCGCTTCGGTATCCGCAAAGTCACCTCGCTGGCGTTGTGCCTGATCGGGCTCGGCTCCGCCCTGACCGTCTTCGTCAATCAGTCCTGGCAGATCCTGCTCACGTGGGGGCTGCTGATCGGCCTGGGCACAGGTTCCATGGCCCTCGTCTTCGCCGCCACCATCGCCAACACGTGGTTCGCCAAGAGCCGCGGCTTGGTGATCGGCATCCTCACCGCCGGCAGTGCGGCCGGCCAACTGGTGTTCCTGCCCTTCATTGCGGCGCTTGCCCAGAACCCGGGGTGGCGTGGTGCTTCGCTGCTTATCGCAGCAGGGGCGCTCGCCGTAGTCCCGCTGGTGCTGCGGTGGCTGCGGAACTCGCCCGCCGACGTCGGGGTGTTGCCTTATGGCGCCACGGAGGCTGCGGCCACGGAACCTGCGGCCCCGAAGACTGCCGCTTCAGCGGCCGACGGCGGGACAACCGGCACGACGCCAGGCAAACCCGCCGCTGTGGTGACGTTGCCGGGCTCGGGGGATTCCCCGAACGCGGCAATCCGCGCCTTGCAGGTCCTCAAACGTGCCAGCAAGGTCCGCACTTTTTGGGCCTTGGCAGCGGGTTTCGCGATTTGTGGGGCAACCACCAACGGACTGATCGGCACGCACTTCATTCCGTCTGCACACGATCACGGCATGCCCGAAACCACGGCGGCAGGACTGTTGGCCGTCGTCGGGATCTTCGACATCGTGGGGACCATTGCGTCCGGGTGGCTGACGGACCGGTTCAATCCCAAAGTCCTGCTGGCCGTGTACTACCAGTTCAGGGGGATCGGCCTGCTGGTGCTGCCGTTGCTGCTGGGCTCGTCCGTGGAGCCGAGCATGATCATTTTCGTGGTGGTCTATGGGCTGGACTGGGTTGCCACCGTCCCTCCTACTGCGGCGATTTGCCGTTCGGTGTTCGGCGCTGACGGCTCTGTGGTGTTCGGCTGGGTGTTCGCAGCCCACCAACTTGGAGCCGCAGTGGCCGCACTCCTGGCCGGGTTCATCCGCGACGCCACCGGGCACTACAACTACGCCTGGCTGGGAGCGGCTGCCATGTGCACCGTGGCTGCGGTCATCAGTGCAACCATCCGCAAGGACGCCGTGAAAAAGGAACCCGTCCCGGTCGTGTGATCGTTGTGGGGCCTGCTCTGCGGGGTATTCCTGCGTGGAAGGGCGCAAAGCGGGCCCCGCAACGCAAGGGGGTGAGTGTTGTGGGGCCTGCTCTGCGGGGTTTTCCGGTGTGGAAGCGCGCGAAGCGGGCCTCACAACGCAGGGGGTGCGTGTTGTGGGGCCCGCTCTGCGGGGTATTCCTGTGTGGAAGGGCGCAAAGCGGGCCTCACAACGCAGGGGTTAGTCTGCTCCGGTGATCCGGAACGTGAGCGTCCGTGCTTCAGGACGCAGCGCGTAGTCCGGCCAGACGTCCGGCCCACAAGCCCTGGACCCGAGCCCGTGCTGGGCGGCATCGAGGTACAGATAGCTGCCCGTGCTTGCCGGTAGCTCGTGCGGGTGCGCCGCGGAAGAGATCTCATGCGCCGTGTGCCTGGAGAGCGTGAAACCCGGAAGCCGTCCGCGGGAGTCCGGGAGGGCCTCCAGCCCCAGCCATGGGACGCCGGCCGTTTGAAGGTCCAGGGACCGGACAGAGCTGCGGTGCCCGGTTTCCTGTGGTTTGGCGTAGTTCACCGAAAGTTCGTCGATACCCGCCGAGTAACGGCCAACGAGCGTTGCGTGCATGCTGTCCGGATAGGACTCCCGGGGTCCGGCGCCGAACCAGGAGGCGCCATCCACCGTTCCGGGGAGGTCGAAACGCACGCCCACCCGGGGCCAGATGATGTCCCAGCCGGAGCTGGGAACAATGTCCAGGCTGAGCCACAAGTCCTCACCGGACAGTTGCCATTTCTCCTCTACCGAGACCCATAGTGCGGTGTCAGCTGCGGCATAGCGCGTCAGGACCACAACGCCGGCATCGCTGGCGGTTATCTCCTCCACCCGGCCTGTGATCCGGTCCAGGCCGGCATCGCGCCACACCTTTTCCATGGAAGGCGCGGCAACGCCATCGCCGTTGTTGAGCCAAGGATCGGCGAGGTCGTAGCTGCCGCGGCCTGCCCCGGCGTCGTTGTCCGTGGGTGCGCGCCACAACTCCAGGCGCGGCCCGGACACGGGCAGTCCTGCGAGGGACACCAGCCGGCCGGATTCAAAGACCGCCGTGCCCAGGGTGATGGTTCCCGAATCCGCGGAGGACGCCCGTCCGGCCGGAGACAAGGGGCGAGGAGCGCTCCGACGGGGAAGCGCTGTGCCCAGCTGCAATTGCGCAGCAGAGATGACGTGCCCGGCCTCAGCCCATGGTGCGTCCTTGCGGAGCGCCACCTCTACGGTCAGCCAGTGCTCGCCCGATGCATCAACTTCCGCAACGGCACGCTCCGGCAACTCGATCAGCGCCGAATGCCCTGCGGGAAGCGGCTCTCCGGAGGCAGCGACAAGGTCGAGTTCGCCGGAGGCACCCGGTACGCCGTCCACCTCCGTGCGCCACCGAAGCACCACGTCCGAGGCGTCGGCGGTGTGCCGCAGGTTGGTGACGGAGACGAAGCGGCGAGTGTCGTCGTCGTGGGTTTCCGTGGTGAAGCCCAGGCGCAGGGGAGCGACGATCTGTTTGTACTCAAAAAGCCCCGGGCTGGGCGTGGAATCGGAGAGGACCATGCCGTCCATCACGAAATTGCCGTCGTGGACTACTTCGCCGAAGTCACCGCCATAGGCGAAGAACTCTGTGCCGTCGTCCGTGGTGGTACGGATGCCGTGGTCCCGCCATTCCCAGACGAATCCGCCGTGCAACCGCGGGTAGCGGTCCACCAGGTCCTCGTACTGGTCAATGGCGCCGGGCCCGTTTCCCATGGCGTGGACATATTCGCACAGGATGAACGGCTTGGTGCGCTGACGTGCGGACTCGGCCGCGGAGCAGCCCAGCAGCAGCGAGCCGGAATCGTCGCGGCCTATTGCCTCGGTTTCAGGCACAGAGGAGTACATGCGCGAGTAAACATCCGTGTAGGCGCCGGTGTAGTCGCCCTCATAATGGACCGGGCGGCCCGCGTCCCTGGCGTGGGTCCATGCGGACATCGCGGCGAGGTTGGCGCCCGTTCCGGACTCGTTGCCCAAGGACCACATGACGATTGAGGGGTGGTTCTTGTCCCGCTCCACCGTGCGCTCCATCCGGTCCACGTAGGCTTCGCGCCAGGCGGGATCATTGCTGGGGTTGCCTACCCAGCCGTGCCGCTCAAAGCCGTGCGTTTCAAGATCGCACTCGAGGATCACCCAGAAACCCATCTCGTCCGCGATATCCAGCAGACGAGGATGTGGCGGGTAGTGACTGGTGCGGATGGCGTTGACGTTGAACTGCTTCATCAGCGCGAGGTCTGCACGGGCAAAGTCTTCATCAAACACCCGGCCGCGGTCCGGATGCGTCTCATGACGGTTCACCCCATGGAACACCACGCGCTTTCCATTCACCAGGAACTGATCGCCCTTGATCTCCACCGTGCGGAAACCCAGACGCAGCGAAATGGTTTCGCCTTGGCTTTGCACCGTTGCGTTGTAAAGGCGCGGAACCTCTGCGGACCAGGGCTCGACGCCGGTGATCGCCACCGGGGCGACGTCGGCAGGGGAGTCCCAGACGACGTCGACGTCCAGTTCCGGAACTGACAGCCGAACCGGGTAGGCGGCGTTATTTGCGGTGATTTCAGGGTCAATGATGCCTGAACCGTCGGTGTAGGACGTTCGCAACCAGACGTCGTCGATGCCCTTCCGCGGGCGGGCCTGCAGAGTGACGTCGCGGAAGATGCCGGGCATCCACCACTGGTCCTGGTCCTCCACGTAGCTCGAGGCCGACCATTGATGGACCCTGACAGCCAATACGTTATGTCCTGGGCGCGCCACCTCCGTGACGTCGAATTCCTGGGCCAGGCGACTACCGGTTCCCACACCGATCTCAACGCCGTTCAGCCAAACCTTGTAACGGGATTCGACGCCGTCGAACCTCAGCACCAGACGTTCGGCGTCCTTGAAATCCGTGGGGAGATCAAAGCTTCGGCGGTAATCCCCCGTGGGGTTCTCATCCGGGACGTGGGGCGCATCCGTGGGGAAGGGGAACTGCACATTGGTATAGATGGGGCTTCCGTAGCGGCCTTCACCCTGCAAGACCCAGTGTGCTGGGACCGGGATCTGCTCCCAGCCGGAGTGGTCCAAGGTCTCTTCGCCCACGCCTTCGATAGCCTCACCCGGGGGAAGAACACCGCGGCCGCCGGGTGTACCGGGAGCGCCCGGAAGGAGTCGGAAGCGCCACTGCCCGTTCAAGGACAGGGTTGGTGCATCTGTGTGCAACCATGAGCGGGCCGGGAGTCTCCTGCCGGTGCCCGGACCTGTGTCAGTGATGTAGCTGGCGTCCAATGACGTGGTCATTATTTAACGGCTCCTTCTGTCAGCCCGCCACGCCAGAAGCGCTGCAGGACAACCATGGCGATGCTGAGCGGAATGATGGAAAGCAGCACCCCGCCCGTGGTCAGTTCATAGAATTCGGGCAAACGGTCAACCTGGCTCAACCAGTTGTTCAGGCCAAGCGTGATGGGGTAAAGCTCGGAATCGGACAGCATCACAAGCGGCAGGAAGTAGTTGTTCCAGATGCCCACCAACTGGAACAGGAACACTGTCACCAGAGCAGGAGTCAGGACTTTAAGGCCAATGGTGTGGAAGATCCGGAGCTCTCCCGCACCGTCAATCCTGGCGGCCTCTATCAGCGAGGTGTCCACAGTGGCCTGGGCGTAGATCCTGCAAAGGAACAGGCCGAAGGGGGACACCAGCGATGGCAGCAGCACGCTCCAGTACGTGTTGGCCAGGCCCATCTGGCTGAACAGCAGGAAGAGCGGCAAGGCAGTGGCTGTACCGGGAACAAGGACGCCGCCCAGGATGGTGCCGAACACCAGGTTGCGGCCGCGGAACTGGTACTTGGCCAAGGCATAGCCACCGGCTGCGGCAAAGTAGGTGGCCAGAAGAGCGCCCACTCCCGCATAAATTGCAGAGTTCAGGAACCAGCGGCCAAAAATGCCGTTGTCGTAGCTGAGCACGCGCCCGATGTTCTCCCACAAAGAGAACGTGGGGGCGAACCAGAAACCGTTGGTGGAAAAAAGATCGGCCGTGGACTTGGTGGACGCCACGAACACCCAGTAGACGGGTATCAGGAAGTACAAAGCAACCACCACCAACAGTGCGGTGACAATGATGGTGGATGACCGGCGTCGTCCGGCTGAACGGTCCGGGCCCACAGAAGCTTTGCTGCGGACCGGTGCGGAGGTGGGCTTCGTGGCTGTGGCGGTCATGAGGACTTCCTGTTCGTCAGGGCAAGGAAGGCGAAGGAAAGGGCAAACGCGGCCACGGCAATGATGACCGACTGGGCTGCAGCGACGTTGTAGTCGTTGTAAGCAAAAGCTGTTGTGTAGGCGCTGAGGTTCGGCGTGTACTGGCTGTCGATTGCAGGTGCCACCGTTTTGAGGACTTGGGCCTCAGCGAAAAGCTGCAGGGTTCCGATGATGGAGAACACCGTGGTGAGCATGAGGGCCGGGCGGATCAACGGAAGTTGGATGCTCCGGGCCACGCGCCACGTGGAGGCGCCGTCCACTTTGGCTGCCTCGTAGAGCTCCACCGGGATGGCTTTGAGCTGCGCGACGATGATCAGCATGTTGTACCCCGTGTAACTCCACGTGACGATGTTGGCGATTGACCACAGCACGCTGTTGGCGCCAAGGAAATCCGGGGTCAGCCCAACCACCTTGGCCACGTCAAACAGCGGGCTCAGCCCCGGCACGTAGAGGAAGGACCACAGGATGGTGGCAATGACGCCGGGGACGCCATAGGGAAGGAAGTAGGCGGCACGAAAGAAGCCCGGCCATTTTGCCGACGCCGATTCGAGCATGAGGGCCAGCGCCGTGCACAGGACGATCATCACAGGCACCTGGACTACACCGAACAGCAGCATGCGGCCTATGGAGGCAACGAAGCTGCCGTCGGCCAAGGCCTGGGCGTAGTTGCTGAAACCGGCAAACTCGCTGGTCACGCCCGCCTCGCCGAAGAGCCCGTTGCGGGTCACTTTGGTGAAGCTGGACATGATGGCCACCACGATGGGTAAAAGGAAGGTCAGGACGAAGAGCCCCAGGAACGGTGCCAGAAGGAGCCACGGGGCGCGGGCGGCAGCACCGTTACGCTTGCCTCCGCCAGCCGGGGCGGCGGGGCGCTGCACGGTGGGTGCGGTGCGGGTGGTGGTCATGCCGTTTCCTTTCGAATGGTCAGGCCCTTGTTCCTGAAGACGGTCATGATCTGCTGCTCGGAAGCTGCAACGGAGTCAACCAGTGAGGTGCCGAAGGCCTTCTTGCGGAAACCGTCGCTGAGGATGTTGAAGGACTGCTGGGTAATCGGCCACCAGGACCAGTCAGGGTTCTGCTGCCGGGTAGCGGGGACAAAGACTTCCTCGTTGTAGCTTTGGCCGCCAAAGAACGCCGATGGCTGCTGCCGATCCGTGCCGATGAAGTCGGGATTGGGGGACCAGCCAATGCCGCTGTTCTTGATTCCGGCGTCGATCCCCTCCTTGGTTGTGGTCAGCCACACCGCAAACTCGAGTGCTTCCTTGGGGTGCTTGCTGTTGGCCAGGACTGCAGCGGTGGAGCCGCCAAGATAGCTCGATCCGAACCCTGTACCGTTCCAGGTGGGCATGGGGGCGACGCGCCATTTGCCTTCGGAACCGCTGACGCCCTGGACCAGGGCATCGCCCCAGCTGCCGGTAATGGTGGAGGCAATACCGCCCTTGGCAGCAGCTGCAAACCAGCCGGGGGAGAAGGCCCCGTACGCGGTGGTGACGAGGTCGTCGTCGATCGCTTTGTCGAAGAAGCGCGCGGTGTTGAGCGTGGCGTCGTCGGTCATGTTGATGACCCAGCCATCAGCCTCAGGGCGCAACCATTGGGCTCCTGCTTGACCGGCGAAAGCGGCAAACGGAGAGGCGTCACTGATGGGGAAGCAGTCCAGGTAGCTGTCCACGGAGCGAAGCTCGGCGGCAACGGCAGCCCACTCGTCCCAGGTTTTCGGAACGGACCCGCCCACTTTGTCCAGGATGGCCGGCTGATAGAACATCCCCATGGGGCCTGCGTCCTGGGGGATCCCGTAGACGCCACCGGTGTAACTGACTTGCTTCCACAGCGTGGGATCGTACAGATGGGCGTGGTCATTGGCGCCGTAGCGGCTCAGGTCCACCAGCCCGTTGACCAGCATGAATTCCGGAATGGACCGGAACTCCACCTGTGCCAGGTCAGGCCCGCCGCCAGCTGCGAGGGCGGAGTAGAGCTTCTGGTAACCGCCGGCATTGCCGCCCGGAATCCACACCACATCTACTTGGATGTTGGGGTTTTGGGCATTCCAGACGTCAGCGACGTTCTGGAAATCCTTCAGCCACGCCCAGTAGGTGAGCCGGACGGGCGCACCAGCGGCAGGGATGGTGGGTGCAGCGTTGACGGACTGTGTTCCTGGAGTTGCGCACCCGGTCAGCAGGCCCATGGCTGCTGTTCCCAGGCCTGCGCCCAGGAGTTGTCTTCGCGTGAATCGGGTCATGAGCCTTCACCTCTTCGTGTCAGGTTGACGATGACGCAGGCTTGGATTCGAAGGTCCCGCCGCGGCAAGTGTGACCACGGTAACAGAAAATTCGAGTGGTTACTCGAATTTCAGTTTTGAGTCCTGGCACGCATGTACACTGGCTAGCCATGACCACAAAGGACGTGGGCCGCGCAGCGCGGCGGGGCCCCTACGCAAAATCCGAGGAACGGCGGCGGACCATCCTTGATGCCGCCCACGAGGTGTTTGCTGCCCACGGTTACCGCGGGGGCTCACTCCAAGGCGTGGCGGACAAAGTGGGGTTGAGCCAAACCAGCCTGTTGCACTACTTCCCGTCCAAGCGTGATCTGCTGATGGCAGTCCTGGAGCGCCGTGACGAAATCACCGGCGATGCCTTCCCTGATGACATGGAAGAAGGCTTGGTGGATTCAGTGATCCGGACGGCGCTCTTCAACGAGAACATTCCCGGCGTTGTTGAGCTGTACATCGTTCTGTGCGCCGAATCAGTCACCGATTCCCACCCAGGGCGGGTCTACTTCACTGAACGGTTTGAACGTCTGCGCAAGAGTTACGCACTGCGCTTTGCCGAGCTGGCTGCCCAAGGCAGGCTGCGGCCCGGCGTCGATCCTGACCTGGCGGCCATGTCCCTGGTTGCCCTATGGGACGGCCTGCAGACCCAATGGCTGCTGGCTCCCGACGAGGTGGATGTGGTCAAGGGACTGCGGGGCTACTTCAACCTGGTGATCCTCCCCGAGCCCCCAAGTACGTAGCAGCTCAGGCCGTCCTGAGCGCTTAGAACGGCCTGAAATGCGCCCGGCGGGCTAGCCGCGGAAGGCCCCGATGCCCGTGATGTGCTGGCCCAGTATCAACGTGTGGACCTCATCGGTGCCCTCATACGTCCGCACCGACTCCAGGTTGTTGGCGTGCCGCAATGGCGAGTAATCCAGCGTGACGCCGTTACCGCCCAGGATGGTGCGGGCCTCCCGGGCAATCCTGATGGCCTCGCGGACATTGTTCAGCTTGCCCAGTGAAATCTGCTGCGGCTGAAGTTGGCCGGCGTCCTTCAACCGGCCCAGATGGAGAGCCAGCAGGGTGCCCTTCTGGATCTCCACCAGCATGTTCACCAGCTTCTCCTGCGTCAGTTGGTAGCCGGCCAACGGACGGCCGAACTGGAGCCTGTTCCCGGCGTACTCCAACGCAGCCTCATAGGAATCCCGGGCCGCGCCCATGGCGCCCCACGCGATCCCGTAGCGCGCCTCGTTCAGGCAGGAGAACGGTCCCCGAAGCCCAAAAGCACCCGGGAGGATCGCCTCAGGACCCAACCTCACGGCGTCGAATTTTACATCGCACTGAATGGAAGCGCGCATGGAGAGCTTTGGCTCAATGGGCGTCGCGGTCACACCGGATGTTCCGGCGGGGACCAGGAAACCTCGGATGCCGTCCTCAGTGTTTGCCCACACCACCATGACGTCCGCCATGGATGCCAGGCCGATCCAGCGTTTGGCGCCGTCCAGAACCCAGCCATCGGGCGTCTCGCGGGCAAAGGTTGTCATGGAGGATGGATCAGACCCGGCACTCGGTTCCGTCAGGGCGAAACAGCCGATCAGTTCGCCGGCAGCCATCCGCGGCAGCCACTGCTCCTTCTGCGCCTCAGATCCCCACTTATGGATGGCCGTCATGGCCAGTGAACCTTGAACCGAGACGAAAGTGCGGATCCCCGAATCTCCGGCCTCCAGTTCCATGGCTGCAAGACCATATTCGACGGCGGTGCGGCCGGGGCAGCCATAGCCCTCCAAATGCATACCGAGGACGCCGAGCTCGCCCAACTCCGTTGCGAGCTCGCGCGGGAAATGAGCGTCCTCGTACCAGCGGGCAATGTTGGGACGGATCCGCTGCACGGTGTAGTCCCGGACCCGCTCGCGGAGGGCCAGCTCGTCCCCGGTCAGCAGGGAATCGAGGGCAAGGACGTCGGAGGTGTTCGCCGTTGAATCGCTCATTCCAGCATCCTAAGCGGCCAACGCTGCGTTCCTCCCCGGTTGGTTCCGGCGCGCCCACGCGAAAGGGCCGGAAACGCCCGTGTCACACGGAGGTTCCGGCCCTTTCGGGACACATAACCGGGAAGGAGCGCGGCCTACTCGCCGCGCACCACTCCAATCTCGGCCCGCTCACCGGTGAAGTAACCCCGGGTGGAGGGTGCGAAGCGGCAAACGACCGCCAAAACAACGCCCAAAGCCAACAACAGCACGCCGCTGACGAACGCTCCACCGATGCCAAAGATCTGGGTGTCCCCGTAGGCCGGATCCCACATCTGGACTGCGGAGATGAAGAACGCGGCGGCAAGAGACAGTGCGCCCAGGAACGGCAGGATGCCACGGAACCACAAATTACGGGCCGAATCCCGGAGCGTGGAACGGAAGAACCACACGCAGGAGAAACCGGTCAGCGAATAGTAGAACGCAATGAACAAACTGATGGCACTGATGGAGTCCGAGAGCAGGTTCTCGCTCAGGAAGCTCATGGCAACGTAGTAGACCACCGCTACCGCACCCATGATCTGGGTGGAGAAGCCCGGAGTCATGAAGCGCTCGTGGACCTTGCCGAACCGGGGAGGAAGCGCGCCGTGGACACCCATGGAAAGAGTTCCGCGGGCAGTGGGCAGGATGGTGGTTTGTGTGGAGGACAGGACGGAGGCAAGCACAGCCACAATGATCAGCCAGCCCCAAGGTCCCAGCACAACATCCTTCATGGCCAGGAAGACGTCGTCCTGGTTGGCTTCGTTGCCCAGGCCAATACCGTCAGTACCGATCGTTGCGTACATCATCACCAGGAGAGCCACGGAGACGTAGATCGCCAGCAGGACGGTGGCCGAGATTACAGCGCCGCGCCCGGGGGTTTTGGCAGGGTTCTCCGTCTCCTCATTCAGCGCCAGGCACGTGTCCCAGCCCCAGTATATGAACAGCGCCAGCAGCACACCGTGCACCACGGCGCCGGGATCGGCAAAAGCGCCGGCAGGGTTAAACCACTCGAAGTCGAAGGCCTGCCCTTCAGGGGCCCCTCCGGCGATCCGGAAAACAATGGCTACCGCGAAGATGCCCAGTGAAATGTATTGGATGTAGGTCAGGGTTCGCTGAACATGCTCGCCCAACCGGATGCCGCGGTGGTTCACGTACGTCATGAACAGAATGAACAGCACACCAGTGGCGGTCACCAGCCACGTGTTGTCCGCCAGGGAACCGTCGCCGATCAGCAGCCACAGATACTTGCCCGCGATCTGCGCGAGGTTGGCCAGCACCACCACACCCGCCAGTGCCACTCCCCAGCCGCCCAGCCAACCAGCCCACGGACCGAAGGCTTTGCGGGCCCAGAAGAACGTGGTGCCGCAATCCGGCATGGCGCTGTTGAGCTCACGGAACGCATAGGCGATGAACAGCACGGGGATGAACCCGAGGATAAGGATCAGGGGAGTGTAGTTGCCGTTGACGGCAACAATGAGCCCCAGTGTTGCGGCCAGGGAATAGACCGGCGCTGTGGAAGCAAGGCCGAGCATGACCGAGTCACCCAGGTCCAGGATCCCTGCGTGGAGGCCTTTGGAAGGTACGACGGCGGTACGGTCGCCGCCCGCTGAGCCGCCACCCGGCGTCGAGGTTTCTGTGCTCATAGTGCAGCTCCGTAGGAAGTAGCAGGGGGCGCGATGGGCGCCGGGGCGTCAATGGTGTTGGGGACAAAGCGGCAGAAGTAGTCCGTGATGGGTCCGTCGGATTCGCGGATTCCACAACCCACGGATTCGCCATCCACTACCCACAAACCCAGGACTGGATGGTTGCCGTCGAAGTCGGGGAGGGAGTGGTACTGCTGGAAACACCAGCCTTCGCGACCATAACCACCCGGCTGTTGGATCTCGATGCCCGGGGCGTGAATGCGGATGTTGTCTCCCTCGCGGCCATGCAGGGGCTTGGCCACCCACTCCTTAAGAGGACCGGGATCGCCAAGGTAGGCAGGCAGCAGGTTCTCGTGGTTGGGGTAGAGGTGCCAGAGGGCAGCCAGCAATGCCTTGTTGGACAGCAGCATTTTCCAGGCCGGCTCAACCCAGCGGGGGTTGTGGGCACGCTGGAGGAGACGGTGCCCAAAAGGCTCCTTCATCATCAGCTCCCACGGGTACAGCTTGAACATGGTGCTGATCATGAAGTTGTCCAGGTCCACGAACCGGTTCAGGTTGGGGTCCCATCCGATATCGGACATATTGATCCCGATGGTGGTCCAACCACCCTGGCTCGCAACGTCGCGCATGTACGCCGCCGTCATCCAGTCCTCGCCGGATTCCTCCGCCTCGGAGTGGGCAACATGCAAAGTACTCATGCCGGTGCGGAACTGGAGCTTCTTCCACTGGCGGATCAGGGCCTCATGGATTCCGTTCCACTGGTCCTTCTCCGGGAAGACGTCCTGCAACCAGAACCACTGGGCCACCGATGCCTCGATCAGCCCTGTAGGGGTATCGGCGTTGTACTCCAGCATCTTGGCCGGACCACCCTTGCCGTCATAGATGAAGTCGAAGCGGCCATAGATATCCATGTCCCCGGCCTGCAGCGATTCCCCGGCCAGTTCCAGAGCCTGCTGCCCGATGCCGATATCGCCCATGGCCCCGGTGGCCAGGTACTTCGCGGCTTCCAGGCACATGATGTGCATGTCCTCGGCGGTTTTCTCGAGGGTTTCCACTTCGTCTTCGGTGAATTCGTAGTAGGCCGATTCGTTCCAGTACTCGATGTTCCGGCCATCGGGCATGGTGGTAGTGGAAAATACCAGGCCCTGTTCTTCGATCTTCTGCTTCCAGTCCGGCCTGGGCTCGGAGGGGAGTCGACGCACGCCTAGCCTCCCGAGCTTCCGCCGCTTTTGGAGCTGCTGCCAAAGCCGCCGCGGCTGACCGTGCCGCCCTTGGTGCTGTACCCCTTGGATGCTTTGGCATCCGTGGGCACATTTTTGGTGTAACTCGGGTAGGAGCTGCGGTTTTGGCCCACGGCAGGCACACTCGCCCCGCGGGAGTAGAAGTACCAGGCGTAAACCCCTGAACTGCGGCCCGCGGAACTGCTGTTGTCACACTGGTTGTCATCAACGCGCTCGCCGGTTTCCTCGTTGAAACAGACCTGCGCGTACTCAGCCTCATCCTTGTTGCTGGCCACAATCGCAGTGATGGTTCCGGCCAGGAGGGCAGTTACACCCAGACCCACCACCAGTGTGCGGCGATGCGAGCGCTTCTTCTTCTTGGCGGCCTCGGCCTCACCGCGCTCGCGTTCCTTGGCGAAGGGATCGATCACCGGGAGGGGCTGGCCGGGCTGGGGTGCCGGCGCTGCCTGGGGCGCTCCTGCGGGCTTTTGCTTTCGCTTGCCACCCGGTGCCGGGGCCGGTTCTTTTTCAACCGGAGTGAACAGCTCAGGGTGGAGCTCGGGTTTTGGCACCTGCCACGGAGGAGGCTTGGGCGGATTGTTGCCCGCCGCGAAGTCGCCGTTGTTATCCCTGCTGCCGCCGTTATTACCGGCTGCGTCAGGGCTGTCTTTCGGGCCCATGTATATCCCCCTGGATAGACCGTTGAAGTGTCCGGCGCCACGCCGGACCAGAATACTGAGAGCAAGCCTAGTCGCTGCGTGCCCCGCAGGCACGGCCCGCAACCGTAAATGGGGATAACTCCCCATGATCGGAAGCATGTAAGGATGTAGCCATGGCGGGACCTGAGGCAAACAGCTACGGCGACGACGGCGTGCTGCTGCGGCTCCCGCCGGTCCGCGGCATCGGCACCGGACGGGTCATCACGGGCATGGTCCTGGCTGTCCTGCTGCCACCCGGGATCGAACTGCTGGTCACGGTCCTTGGATTCCGGAATTTCGCGATCATCATGCTCCTGCAACTGGCTGTGGCTGTTGCTGTGGCGGCCATTGGTGGGTTGTGGCCTGCCGTGGTTGCCGCGGTGCTGGGCAGCTTCCTCCTCAACTACTTTTCAGCCGATCCCGTGGGTTCGCTTTCCATCGCCGATCCCACCACGTTGTTCACGGTGGTGGTTTTCCTGGCGGTGGCCTGCGGTGTTGCGCTCGCGGTGGGCCTTGCCAGCCGCAGGGCCCAGGAAGCGGCCCGTTCCGGGGCGGAGGCTACTGCCCTGAGTGGGCTTGCCCTGCGCATCCTGAGTTCGGATGGAAGCCTGGAATCGTTTCTTGAGAAAGTGCGCGGCAACCTGGGCATGGAGGCGGTGACCCTCCTGGGTGCATCAGCGCAGGCTCCATCTGCGCAGGCTCCATCAGCGCAGGGTCCGGCACGTGCCCAAACCGAGTGGCGTGTGCTGGCCAGTGCCGGGCCTAACCCGCCGGTGACCCATGCCGCCGCAGACCATGCCGCCGTCGTCGATCCTCACTACACCTTGCTCCTGCGGGGCGGGCCGTTGTCAGGCCAACAGCAGAGGATGCTGGCTGCGTTCGGGGCTTTTGTTGTGGCTGTCCGGGATCGGCAGCAGCTGGTGGAGAGCCGGCGCGACAACGTGCGCCTGGCGGAGGGCAACAAGATGCGGACCTCCATCCTGCGTGCTGTCTCGCATGACCTGCGGACCCCGTTGGCCGGGATCAAGCTCGCGGTCAGCAGCCTGCGCCAGGAGGACGTCAATTTCCCGCCGGAGGTGGAACGCGAGCTGCTGGAGACCATTGAGGAGTATGCGGACCGCCTGGATCATTTGGTGGACAACCTCCTGGATATGTCCCGCATTACGGCGGACGCGGTCAATCCGCTGTTGACGGGCATTGCGTGGGCGGAGGTGTTGCCGCAGGCGTTGCGGGGGGTTCCGAAGGACCGGTTGCGCAATGAGCTGCCGCCCAACCTTCCTCCGGTGCAGGCCGATGCCGGGATGTTGGAGCGTGTGGTGGCCAACATTGTGGAGAACGCCCTGAAATATGCGCCGGACTCCGATGTTGTCCTGACTGCCCGCGCGGGTGAGGGGATTACTTTGGGGGACATGCCGGCCGGCCAACTGAGAATCATCGATCACGGCAGGGGAGTTGGCCACAAGGAAGTGGTGGATATTTTCCAGCCGTTCCAGCGGTTCGGTGATTCGTCCTCGCCGGTGTCCGGAGGAACAGGCGCCGGCGGCGGGATCGGTTTGGGGCTGGCGGTCGCGAAGGGGTTCAGTGAGGCCATGGGTGGCAGGCTCGCTGCGGAGCCGACGCCGGGCGGCGGCCTGACTATGGTGGTCACCTTGCCGCTGTGGACAGGAGGTCCGCAATGACGTTGGTGCTCATAGTGGAGGACGAAGCCCGTATTGCCAGGGCAATGCAGATCACCCTGCAAGCCCACGGATACCAGGCGCTGACTGTGGGAAACGGTGCCGACGCTTTGCAGGCAGCCGCCAAGCAACCTGTGGAGATTGTGGTGCTGGACCTCGGCCTGCCGGATATGGACGGGGTTGAGATCATCCGGCGCATCCGCGGTTGGAGCAGCATGCCCATCATTGTGCTGTCCGCCCGGCATGCCTCGGAGGACAAGGTTGAAGCGCTCGACGCCGGTGCGGACGACTACGTGACCAAGCCTTTCGGTTTGGATGAGCTGCTTGCGCGGCTTCGGGTTGCCTCCCGCCGCATTGTTACCGGCCTTGAGGAACCAACGTTGGCTACCTCGGACTTCATGGTGGACCTGGCGGGTAAGAAGATCGTCAAGGACGGCGCGGAAGTGCGCCTGACACCCACGGAGTGGAACATTCTGGAGTTGCTGGTCCGTAATAAGGGGAAGCTTGTAAGCCAGCAGCAGATCCTCACCCAGGTTTGGGGGCAAGCGTACGCGAAGGAAACACAGTACTTGCGCGTCTACATTGCCCAGTTGCGCCGGAAGCTGGAGCGCGATCCTGCCGAGCCCCGGCACCTGCATACTGAAGCGGGCATGGGCTACCGTTTCGATCCCTAGCCTTGGCCGCGCGCGTCCGTACACTGGTGTCCATGAACACAGCCTCTCTCCTTGCCGTCTGCCGTGTGCATCAGTTGCTGCCCGACCCCCAGGGAAACGTGGGCGTCACCGGCATGGATAAGCGTCCGGTGGAGGGGCCTGTCAAGGTTCACAAGTTGGGGCTTCACGGGGATGTGCAGGCAAACCGGGTGGATCACGGCGGCGAAGATCAAGCCCTGTACGCGTATTCGCAGGCAGATGCGGACTATTGGTCCGGTGAACTGCAGCGGGAGATGCCAGCCGGGATTTTTGGCGAAAACCTTCGGGTCACCGGAATCGAAACCACCGGGGCTGTCATCGGTGAACGCTGGAGGATCGGCCTGGATGTTGAACTTGAAGTCACGTCCCCCCGAGTTCCGTGTGCCACTTTCCAGCGGGTGATCGGTGAGCCGCAATGGGTGAAGAGATTCACGCAGGCAGGCAGGGTTGGTGCCTACCTCCGGGTCATCAAGACCGGCAGCGTTTCCGCGGGAGACCACGTCCACCGCACCTTCGTTCCCAAGCACGGGGTTACCGTGGGCCAATGGTTCAGCGAACCCAGCCCGGAACTGGTGCAGATCCTGCTCGATGCCGAGGCTGATGGTGAGATCCGGTTGCAGGAGGACTACCACCCGGTGTTCGAGAAGGTCCTGCGCAGAAACGGGCTGTAAAGCCCTGCCGAGGCGTCGGCTGATGCGGGTGTGAACAAGCTCACCCGGGCTTGTGCCTCTGCCAAGTCGCGCTGATGGGCCTCTGTGCCCTACACTTGAAATATCCCCCACTCCGGAAATCCCTTTATCCTGCCCAATTCTTGAGGCAGGACTGGTAAGTGTTGGGGCCCGCAAATGTGTGCGGGCATTTTCATAGGGAGAGCCGGCTAAAGAAAACGCTGTACAGACTGCTGGGATAGCAGCCAAGAGATGCAGCGGGAAGTCCTGCCATGGGATTGCGATAGCGCCGGACTTCTTGCGAAAGCAGGGCACCTTTTCCTGTTTCTCGCGACGAGTAATGCGGCCAGCCCAACCGGGCCGCGCCGACTGCCCTATGGATGAGGAATTTCCCCCTATGACCGAAAATCTCAACGAAAACTTCGACGCCGAGACCACCGATGCAGCGTCCGCTGACGTAGCAGAGACCTCCGCTCCGGCCGAAGCTGAAGCACCGGCTGCTGCCGCTGCCCCCGTCGAGACTCCTGCAGCTGAGACTGCAGCCCCCGCCTTCACCGAAGCTCCTGCTCCCAAGGCAGACGTTGAGGAAGAAGAAGGCGTAAAGTTCGTCGATCTTGGCATCGATGGACGCGTTCTGGCCGCTCTCCAGGATGTCGGCTACGAGAAGCCGTCCCCCATTCAGGCAGCCACCATCCCGCTGCTCCTCGAAGGACGCGACGTTGTTGGCCTCGCCCAGACCGGTACCGGCAAGACCGCGGCTTTCGCTGTTCCTGCGCTGTCCCGCCTGGCTGAACTTCACGACCTCAACGGCCCGTCCCGCAAGACCCAGGCCCTGGTCCTGGCTCCGACGCGTGAACTGGCACTCCAGGTTGCGGAGGCCTTCACCTCCTACGCCAAGCACATTGACGATTTCACCGTTCTGCCCGTTTACGGTGGCTCGGCATACGGCCCGCAGCTGGCCGGCCTGCGCCGCGGCGCCCAGGTTGTAGTGGGTACCCCCGGCCGTGTGATCGACCACATTGCCAAGGGTTCCCTGGACCTGTCCGAGCTCCAGTACCTGGTCTTGGACGAAGCTGATGAGATGCTGCGCATGGGCTTTGCCGATGACGTGGAGCAGATCTTCCAGCAGACCCCTGATACCCGTCAGGTTGCACTGTTCTCTGCCACCATGCCGGGCCAGATCCGCCGCATGTCCAAGCAGTACCTGAACAACCCGGCTGAGATCTCGGTGAAGTCCAAGACCACCACCGGCGCCAACACCAAGCAGCGCTACCTTCAGGTCATGGGCCCGCACAAGCTCGATGCCCTCACCCGCATCCTCGAGGTTGAAGAGTTCGACGGCGTCATCGCCTTCGTTCGCACCAAGATGGCTACCGAGGACCTCGCTGACAAGCTGAAGTCCCGCGGCTTCCAGGCTGCCGCCATTAACGGCGACATCCCGCAGCAGCAGCGCGAGCGCACTGTTGACGCGCTGAAGGAAGGCCGCATTGACATCCTCGTGGCCACCGACGTCGCGGCCCGTGGCCTTGACGTTGAGCGCATCAGCCACGTGATCAACTACGACATCCCCCACGACACCGAGTCCTACGTGCACCGCATTGGCCGTACGGGCCGTGCAGGCCGTTCCGGTGACGCTATCCTCTTCATGACCCCGCGTGAGAAGTACTTGCTGCGTTCCATTGAAAAGGCGACGCGCCAGCCGGTGGAGCAGATGCACCTCCCCACTGCTGAGACCGTGAACACGCTTCGCTTGGGCAAGTTCGCTGAGAAAATCACCGAGACCCTCGCGTCCGAGGATGTTGCCGCATTCCGCGATCTCATCTCCTCTTACGAGGAAGAGCACAACGTTCCGGCTTCGGAAATCGCTGCAGCCTTGGCCGTTATGGCCCAGGGTGGACAGCCGCTGTTGGTCAAGGAACTGCCCGCCGCTCCGGAATACCAGAAGCGCGAGCGCTCCAAGGATGGCTTCGGTTCACGTGGCCCCACCCGTGCACTGACCGAGGGCAACGCCACCTACCGGATCTCCGTGGGACGCCGCCAGCGCGTCATGCCGGGCTCCATTGTTGGCGCGATTGCCAACGAAGGCGGCATTTCCTCCGCACAGATCGGCGGCATTGACATCCGCTCGGATCACTCCCTGGTGGAGCTCCCGGCAGACCTGAGCGCCGATCAGTTGCGCGCACTGTCCCGCACCCGCATTGGTGGCGAGCTGATCAACCTCGAGTTGGATAACGGCCGCAGGCCCAGTGGCGACCGTGGCAGCTACCAAGGTGGCGGCGCTGGTGGACGTGGTGGCTACGGCGATCGCGAAAACCGTGGCGGCGGCAACTTCAAGGGTGCCGGCGGATTCAAGAAGGACTTCCGCAAGTCCGATGGCGAGCGTACCTCCGCTGACCGTGGTGGCCGCTCCTACAGCGACCGCTCCGAGCGCACTGCAGGCAGCTTTGGCGACCGCGATCGCGGCCAGGCCAGCGGTTCCCGCTTTGGCGGTCACGGCGACGGTGCACGCAAGCCCCGCAGTGGCGGCGAAGGCGGACACCGCGATTTCAACCGCAAGGGTAAGTGGTAAACACTTCCTTGGTGGTAATCACTAAGTAGTTCCCGTCAGGGGGTCGGCTTTCGAGCCGGCCCCCTGACGTGTTTAACGGGGTTCCGTGGGACCGTGCCCCGCCGTACGATCGAGGGACGGCTGAACGCAAGCAGAACGCAGGAGGGTGCTCCATGGGATTGCTGGACAACGTGAAGAAGAATTTGGGCTTCGGCGGCAAGGGCGCAGACGAGGGAAGCGAAGCAACTTCGGTAGACCGGACCGCGGTGAACCAGGCAGCGCAGGACGCAGCCGCCGTCGAGGTTTCTGCATCAGAGCGGGCTGCAGCGGAAACTGCTGCTGCTCAGGCAGCCCGGCAGCAGGAGGCTGCGGACGCTGCAGCGGCCCAGGAGGCCGCGAATGAGGGCCTGGACCCGGAGGCCCCGGAAGTCCGCCCACAGGCCGAGGAAGCCGCCATTGAGGCTGCCGCAGGGAGTGGGCAGCCAGGACCGGTGGCGCCGAGGGTCACGGAGGTTGTGGTGGAGCAGGGTGACACCATGAGCGGGATCGCTGCGCAGTACGGCGTAGACCTCGGAGCGTTGATCGCAACCAATGCGGACACCGTGCCGAATCCTGACCGGATCTACCCCGGGCAGGTGCTGCGGCTGCCCTGAAACCTCCTGATTCCGGGCCAAAAATAGATCAAGGAATGCCCGTCTTCGCAAATTGTGTCGGCGCCGCTTTTCCGCGTTTTTTCGCCGATTTGTAGCTTCTGAAAACGTCCGGTAGAGTATTTACTCGTTGCCCCCCTAGCTCAGTGGTAGAGCGCGTTCTTGGTAAGAACGAGGTCACCGGATCGATTCCGGTGGGGGGCTCTGAATGAGGGCCTGTGTCAAGGCGGTTTTGACCGGCTTGACACAGGTTTTTCTCATTCGTGGCGGTGTAGCTCAGTTGGTTAGAGCGCACGACTCATAATCGTGAGGTCGGGAGATCGAGCCTCCCCACCGCTACAGAGCAAGACCCCGCAGCTTTTCGCCTGCGGGGTCTTTTTTCATGTCGTAAGACAGAATGGGTCCATGAGCCGAATCGCAATCATTGGCGGCCACGGGAAAGTGGCCCTGCATCTGTCCCGCATCCTGAGTGGCGAAGGTCACGACGTCACGTCTTTCATTCGAAATCCCCAACATGTGGCAGATGTCACGGAGACCGGCGCCTCGGCGGAGGTGCTGGATGTGGAGAACTCGACGACGGCGGAACTCGCCCACGCGCTCAAGGGCCATGACGCCGTGGTCTGGTCAGCCGGTGCGGGTGGAGGTAATCCTGACCGGACCTACGCCGTGGACCGCGACGCGGCAATCCGTTCGATGGACGCAGCAGCCCAGGCCGGAGTCAAACGGTACGTGATGGTTTCCTACATCGGCGCTGCCAAGGACCATGGAGTGCCTGCGGACAACCCGTTCTTCGCCTACGCCGAGGCCAAGGCAGCTGCAGATGACTACCTGCGCGCTACTGAGCTTGATTGGACCGTGCTGGGCCCGGGAACCCTCACCAATGAACCTCCCACAGGTTTGATCCGGACCGACCCGGAGAACCCCGGCAATGGCACGGACACTTCCCGGGCCAACGTTGCAC
This sequence comes from Paenarthrobacter aurescens, assembly GCF_041549525.1. Taxonomy (NCBI): domain Bacteria; kingdom Bacillati; phylum Actinomycetota; class Actinomycetes; order Micrococcales; family Micrococcaceae; genus Paenarthrobacter; species Paenarthrobacter aurescens. The sequence goes on along the minus strand of NZ_CP157456.1, from coordinate 3,072,344 downwards.
TGGTGACAGCCGCCGTGCTTGAACTGCCGGGGACCATTCACCGGACCATCGCATTCACCGACGGAAACAAAGATGTGGTGAGTGCCCTCACTGAGGACTGACCGGGCGCTTCCATCCCGCCGGGATATGTTGGTAGGGAACTTTTTCACGGGGCACGGGTGTGCCGTGCAACGTCAGGGGAAGCAGGAAAATGGATCAGTTGGCGCTCATTGTCGGGTTGCTGCTTGCCACGGTGGTGGCAGTGGGCCTGGGGGACAGGCTCCGGCTTCCCTACCCTGTGCTGATGCTGCTCCTTGCCGTTGGGCTCACGTTCATTCCGGGCTTCCCCGAGTTTGAGATCTCGCCTGAACTGATCCTGCCCATCTTCCTGCCGCCGCTGCTGTTCGCAACGGCGCAGAAGAGTTCCTGGGCCGTGTTCCGTGTCCGCTGGCGGACACTGCTGCTGATGGCCGTGGCACTGGTGGTAGTTTCCACTGCGGTGGTGGCCGGTGCTGCGTGGCTCATGATTCCGGGAATCGGCATTCCCGCCGCGATCGCCCTGGGTGCCATGGTGGCCCCGCCGGATCCCGTTGCTGTGGAGTCCGTGGCGGGCCGCGTGCATATGCCCCGCCGGCTTATCACCGTCCTCCAGAGCGAAGGACTCTTCAACGACGCTGCGGCAATTGTCATCTTCCAGGCCGCGGTGGCGGCAACCATGTCCGGCAAGGAAGTTGGCCCTGAGGTCATTCCGCAGTTTGTCATTGGCGCTGCGCTGGCCGTGGTGATTGGCATCGCGATGGGTTGGTTTACCAGGTTCATCACCACGCTGGTGACATCCATGGTTGCCCGCAGTGCCGTCACCCTGGTGGTTCCCTTCGCCGCCTACATCCTCGCCGAAGAGCTGCACGCCTCAGGTGTGGTGGCCGTCGTCGTCACCGCTTTGGAACTGCAGCGCCATACACGGCCGCAGGATGCCGCTGAACGTATTACCAGAACCGCCTTCTGGGACGTTGTGGAGCTACTGGCAACCGGGCTGGCCTTTGGCCTGGTTGGCCTGGAAATCCGTCACGTCATCCGCGATGAAGGCACTGCCATTTTTGGCATGATCGGCATGGCTGTGGTGATCTGCGTCCTGGTGTTCGTGGTGCGTTTCCTGTGGCTGGGGTTGCTTGCGCTCACTGCACGCAAGCGCAGGAACCTGCTGCAGCCAACATCGCCCAAGGAAGTACTGATCCTCACCTGGTGCGGCATGCGCGGCCTGGCCACGTTGGCTTTGGCCTTGGCACTGCCCATGACCTTGCCGGACGGCAGCGACTTCCCGGCACGCCACGAGATCCTGGTGATTGCCTGCGCGGTGCTGTTGGCCACTCTGGTCCTTCCCGGACTTACGCTGCCATGGCTCATGCGGGTTTTGGATGCAACAGAGGATGGATCACATGAGCAGGATGCCGCAAAGGTCCTGGCCAAGCGGGCCCAGTCCGCTGCCGTAGCTGCGCTTAAGGAACATGACCTCATGAAGGAACTCCCTGCCGAGAAAGTTAATCTGGTCAAGGAGAAGATGCGCCGCCTCCACGCGGAACTGTTGGACGGCACCCTCAAGAATGAATCCGTTGCCCAGAAACGCAAGCGCGGACGGGAACTCTCCATCGCCGTGCAAACCATTGCTTTGGACGCCGCCCGCCAGGAGGTAGTGGCGGCCCGCAACGAGCCGGGCACCGATCCCGAGGTAGCGGACAGGGTCCTGAGGCAATTGGACCTGCGGACCATGTCCATGCCGGACTAGCCTGCTGTCACCTTCCTGGCCAGCGGATCCTCCTGCTTGGGCAGCGGCTCCTCCTGCTTGGCCAGCGACGCCGGGTAGAGATCCAGCGCATGTTCTTCCACGTAGTCCAGGGCATGGCGAATTGCGCCGAGTGAGACAATGCCATCGCCGAGCTTGGAGGTTGCCAGGCGCGGGGGAGTGAAGGTGAACTCCGGCACTTGCTTTTCCATGGCAGGGATCAAAGCCTGGGCGGATGCTGCCACGGCTCCGGCAATGACCACCAACTCAGGGTTGACCAACGTGCTGATGGACCCAACAACCCGGGCCATGCGCAATGCCATGCGGTCCAGGATCTCGCTGGCTGCAGTGTCGCCGTCCGCTGCTGCCCGGAAAACCATCTCGGCGGTGAGGGCTTCAGGGTTGCCGCCGCATAATGTCCGCAGCGCAGTTTCCGCACCCGCGTCCAGGAGCTCACGGCCCCACAGGGCAGCGTAGTGGGCGATCCCGTAGGTATCACCCACTCCGTCCACGGTGTCCAGGTATCCCAGTTCGCCAAAGCCACCAACCTGGCCGTGGAGCAAGCGGCCTGATTCGAGAATGCCGGATCCCAGGCGATCGCCGGCAAGCATGACAACAAGGTTATCCACCCCTTGCGCGCTGCCCTGCCATCGTTCTGCAAGGGCTGCGAGGTTGGCATCGTTCTCAAGAAGGACGTGCCAGCCGTGGCGCTCGGATACGATCCGGCGCACATCAAAGGATTTCCAGAATTCCTGCGCCCTCAGGACTTCGCCTTGACGGCTCACGGGGGCGGCCACGCCCACGGATACGGCAAGAACAGAATCCGCTGAGGCGCCGGCTTTCTCCAGGGCGTCAGCGGCGATGCGGTCCAGCACGTCGGCGCGTTCATCGGCGGGGACGTTATAGGCGCGGAAAGGCATGGTGACCTGGGACAAGGAAGTGCCTGCCATATCGGCCACGATCGCGGTGATCTTGGTGGCACCAATGTCGATCCCGATCACACTGGCGGCGCTGTCATCAAAGACAAAGCGCCGTGCAGGCCTGCCCTTGACGTAGTCGCCCGCTCCCCGCTGGTTCTCCAATTCCTGAAGCCAGCCAAGCCGGACGAGTTCGTCGCAGATGGAGATGACGGTGGCACGGGACAGCCCGGTAGCGGCCATGAGTTCAGTACCGGTGACGATGCCTGCGCCGCGCATCGCTTTGAGCATTGCGCCGGCATTGACCCTGCGGACCAGTTGTGTTGACGGTGCCGTCCCGGACTGCATGTGAGGCTCCCACTTCCCAGAGGCCCCATCCGAACGATAGAGCTGTCTCTCTAAATTTAGTGCATAAATTTAGATGACGACGCATTTCCCCGAACGCTTGACCCTGTGGCGCGAATCACTCACCATGTTTAACGATAGGTCATAAATTTATGGACTATCTAAACTTCAGGTGCAGCTGTCCATGCCGCTGCACCATGAAAGGCGGCCACTGAGGTCCGCAAGAGGAAAGGGCTACGGTGTCTGTGAAATTGACACGCAGAAAACACTTCGCGGCTGTGGGGTTGGGCTTGGCGCTGATTGCTGGCCTTCTCTCCGGCTGCACGGGAGATGCAGGCTCGGGGGATTCGGGCGCGGGGGAGCCGGGGAAAGAGACCATCCGCTTCACGTTCAGCAAACGTGAAGCCATAGGGTTCATGACCAAACTGGTTGCCGATTACAACGCTTCGCAGGATGACACTGAGGTAGTCCTGGACACTTCCGGAGTGGACGTGGTGTCCGCCAGCTTCGTTCGCGGGAATCCGCCGGACATTGCACTGGCCAACTACAACATGGAAACCTCCAGGTTCGTACAGCGCGGAGCCTTGAGCGACCTCTCCGGAACGGCTGCTTCGTCCCGCATCCGGGAGGATCTTAAGCCGCTCATGGATCAGTACGGTTCTTACCCCGGCCGGACCAGTGCGCTTCCGTACTCCGTCATGGCATCCTCGGTGATCTACAACAAAGAGATTTTCGCGGCCAACAACATCAAAGTGCCCACAACCTGGAGCGAACTGATCGCAGCGTGTGAAGCGCTCAAAGCTGCCGGTGTGACGCCGTTCTATGCCACATGGAAGGACGATTGGACCATCGCCCAAGGGTGGTTCGACTACTCCGTGGGCGGGCAGCTGGACACCTTGGACTTCTTCAGGAAACTTGATGCCGAAGGGGTGAATGTGGGGCCGGAGTCATCGGCATCTTTCCAGAAGGACTTTGACCAGCCCGTCCAGAAGATGTTGACACTGGCAAAGGGTTACGTGAACAAGGATGCTGCCAGCCGGGCGTACGGCGATGGCAACCTGGCGTTCTCGCAGGGCAAGGCTGCCATGTATCTGCAGGGACCGTGGGCCTTCAGCGAGATCGCCAAGACCGCCCCGGATCTACAGCTCGGAACCTTCCCGTTGCCCATGACCGAGGACCCTGATGACTTGCGCGTCCGCGTCAACGTGGACCTCGCGGCGTGGATTCCTGAGGCATCCAAGCACAAGGATGCTGCCCGTGGGTTCCTCGAGTACCTGTACCGGCCTGAGGTGATTGATGCCTACAACAAATCCCAGCTGGGTTTCACGCCAACCAAGGATGCAGCGAACGTCCCCGATCCCCGCATTGAAGGGATGGTGGAGTACTACAACGAGGCAAAGGTCTATCAGGGGCCGTCGGTGTTGGTTCCCCGCACCATCCCCATCATGAACTACACGCAGGCAATCGTGTTCGGCGCGTCCCCTGCAGCCACCCTTCGCACCCTCGACGCAGATTGGGCGCGCCTGGCCTTCCGCCAGTAGTGCAGCCATAGGGAGTCAGACATATGTCCAGTATCAGCACCTCAACCACCTCCGGGCAGAACAGCCAAAAGAGTCCCCAGCCGCGCAAAAGCCAGGTCAGGAGCTCTCAAGATCGGAGCGCCAAAGGCCAGCACAAAAAGCGGCGCGTTGAGCCCATCTTCTACTTCTTCCTTGTGCCAAGCCTCATCCTTTTCACCTTGGCCATCACCATCCCGGGCATCATTGGCATCTTCTTCAGCTTCACGGACTCCATTGGCATTGGCGACTGGAAGTTCATTGGGCTGACCAACTACATCGCAATATTCAGTGACCCGGCCATCCTGCAGAGTTACCTCTTCACTTTCGGGTTCTCCCTGGTCACGGTGATTGCCGTTAACGTGGTGGCTTTCCTGCTGGCCGTGGGACTGACCTCGCGCATCCGGATGAAGTCAGCCCTGCGGACCATTTTTGTGATCCCCATGGTGGTATCCGGCATCATCATTGCCTACGTTTTCAACTTCCTGTTTTCGAACTCGCTGCCCGCGCTGGGCACTGCTGCAGGAATCCCGTGGCTGGAAAGCAGCTTGCTCGCCAACCCTGACCTGGCCTGGGTGGCAATTGTGCTTGTCACGGCCTGGCAGGCAGTGCCCGGGGCCCTGCTCATCTACATTGCCGGCCTGGTTGCGGTGCCCGGAGACGTCTACGAAGCCGCGGAAATTGATGGCGCGGGCAAATTCCAGCAGCTGGTGAAGATCACGCTGCCATTAGTTGCCGGTTATGTGGTCATCAACATCATCCTTGGGTTCAAGGGCTTCCTTAACGCCTACGACATCATCGTGGGACTGACCAACGGTGGACCGGGGACCTCGACGAGGAGTATCGCCATGACCGTCATCTCCGGCTTCAACGGCGGTGACTACGCCTACCAAATGGCCAACGCCACCATCTTCTTTGTGGTGGCCATCCTGATCTCTCTCCTGCAGCTCTCGCTGACTCGCGGACGGAATGCACTGTAATGACCAACCAATCCATGACCATCGAACCCACCACCAACAAATCCATCACCAGAAAATCCGGCAACACCGTAGAGCGCGTCAACTGGCCGGCAACCACTGTTCTTGTGCTGTGTGCGGTGACGGTACTCCTTCCCCTCTACGTCACGGTTTCCATGGCGTTCAAGACCCAGGGGCAGGCTGTTGACGGGAACGCCTTTTCCTTTCCGGCCCCGTTCAGCCTCGACGGCTTTGTTCAGGCATGGACCTTAACCAACTTTCCCGTAGGTGCGGCCATGTCTTTGCTGGTGACGGCGGGGACCGTCCTGGCCACGATCGTGCTGGCTGCTTTCGCCTCGTACGCGATCGTTCGCAACTGGGAGCGGCGGTTGTTCAGGTACTCGTTCTTCTACCTTCTGGGGGCCATGTTCATTCCGTTCCCCGTTGTTGCACTGCCGCAGATCCAGCTCACCGGACGCCTGGGCCTGGATAACCCCCTGGGCGTCATCCTGCTGGCCACCATGTTCCAGTTGAGCTTCAGCGTGCTGCTCTTCACCGCGTTCCTGCGCTCCATTCCCATGGAGTTGGAGGAGAGCGCCCGGATTGATGGCGCAACCACGTGGCAAACGTTTTGGAAACTGATCTTCCCGCTTCTGGCACCCATGAGTGCCACAGTTGGTATTTTCGCTTTCCTTTATGCGTGGAATGACTTCATGATGCCGTCGCTGATTATTTCCGATCCGGCCATGCAGACGCTTCCTGTTCGGCAGAACCTTTTCCAGACGCAGTTCAGCAACAACTACCACGTCTCATTCGCGTCCTACCTGATGGCCATGGCTCCGGCGATTGTTGCGTACCTGTTCACCCAGCGGTGGGTCATGGCGGGTGTGACACAGGGTGCTGTAAAGGGCTGAGGATTGTTGACCTTCAGCGGACCGGCGTTTCATACTGGTCCCGGAGATAAATTTAGATTCTAAATCAAAGGAGTTTCGTGAGCACTTCCGCCACTCAGGCAGACCGTACAGACGCAGACCGCATGGCCGATCCGAACTGGTGGCGCCAGGCGGCCGTCTACCAGATCTACCCGCGCAGCTTCTACGACGCCAACGGTGACGGCCTCGGAGACATCAAGGGCATCACGGCCAAGGTTCCGTACCTCAAAGAGCTGGGGATCGACGCCGTCTGGCTGAGTCCGTTCTACCCCTCGGCGCTCGCGGACGGCGGCTACGACGTCGATGACTACCGCAACGTTGACCCGAAGCTGGGCACCCTTGAGGACTTCGACGAGATGGCCGCAGCCCTGCACGCCGCAGGGATCAAGATCGTGGTGGACATCGTCCCCAACCATTCCTCGGACCGGCACGAGTGGTTCAAGGAAGCCCTGGCCTCACCCAAGGGATCCGCAGCACGTGAGCGCTACATCTTCCGCGACGGCCGGGGAGAGAACGGCGAGTTGCCGCCCTCGGACTGGGACTCGGTCTTCGGTGGACCTATCTGGGATCGGATCACCGAGCCCGATGGCACGCCGGGCCAGTGGTACATGCACATCTTCGCCAAGGAGCAGCCGGACTTCAACTGGGAGAATCCGGAGATCCGCGAGGACTTCCTGAAGACCCTTCGCTTCTGGTCTGACCGTGGCGTTGACGGCTTCCGGATCGATGTGGCCCACGGAATGGCCAAGGACCTTTCAGAGCCCCTGCCCATGAAGGCTGATTTGGAAGCCAAAGCCCATGGAACCGATGGGTTCACCGACGGTTCCCACCCGTTCTGGGACCGCGATGAAGTTCACGAGGTCTACGCTGAGTGGCGCAAGCTCTTCAACGAGTACAACCCGCCGCGCACCGCCGTCGCCGAGGCCTGGGTCCATGAGTCCCGCCGCTCCCGCTACGCCAGCCCCGAAGGACTGGGACAGGCCTTCAACTTCGATCTCCTGCAGTCCGACTTCGATGCTGCCTCGTTCAAGAAGATCATTACGGACAACCTGGTGGCGGCCAAAGAATCCGGCGCCTCCTCCACCTGGGTTTTCTCCAATCACGATGTGGTGCGCCACGCCACCCGCTACGGCCTTCCCAAGGGCGGTTCCGTAGCCCAGGGAACCAATGCGGCGCAGGACATCACAGGGGGAGAACCCAAGGGCCAGGACGGCAAGGGCTGGCTGCTGGCCGGTGCTCCGGCCGAAGAGCTCGACGTCCAACTTGGCTTGCGTCGTGCACGCGCCGCCACGCTCTTGCTGCTGGCGCTCCCCGGTTCTGCTTACCTTTACCAGGGTGAAGAGCTCGGTTTGCGTGAAGTCGCGGAAATTCCTGATTCCGAACGCCAGGACCCGTCCTTCTTCCGCAACCCGGGCGTGGAGATTGGCCGGGACGGGTGCCGTGTGCCTCTGCCGTGGACCGAGGAAGGCCCGTCCTTCGGCTTCGGTGCGGGCAAAGCACACCTCCCGCAGCCGGCGTGGTTCAAGGACTATGCGGTGTCCAAGCAGGAGGGGGCGGAAGGTTCCACCCTGGAGCTTTACCGGAAGGCGCTGGGCCTGCGCAGCGAACTCCAGACGGACGAGGAACTGCAGTGGGTTGAAACCGGCAACCCGGAGGTGCTGCACTTCAGCCGTCCCGGCGGCTGGCACACAGTAACCAACTTCGGAAGCAGCCCCGTGGAGCTCCCGGAAGGGAACGTGGTGGTATCCAGTGGCCCGTTGGAGGACGGAAAGCTGCCCTCTGACACCACCGCCTGGATTGTCAGCAACGCCTAAGCGGCTGCGGCAAGTTACTGACGCGGCAGACAATACTGAATTATGACCAGTGCGAACGGGCGGGGACGCCTTATTTATGGCTGCATGGGACTTGGCGGTCCGTGGGACGGAACATCCTATGGGGCCGCGGAGATCGATCATGCCGCTGCGGTGATCGAAGCCGCGCAGGGAATTGGCGTAGAGCTTTTCGACCACGCGGATATCTACCGCAGCGGAAAGTCCGAGGCCGTCTTTGGTGAAGTCCTTGCCCGTTCGCAGGGTCTGCGCGAAAAAATCCTGCTGCAGACCAAATGCGGGATCAGGCTGGGTGAGCGCGGCCTCGAGACCCATTACGATCTCAGCCGGGACGCCATTCTTGAACGGGTCAACCAGAGCCTGAAGCGGCTCCAGACGGATTACGTGGACGTGCTGCTCCTGCACCGGCCCGATCCTCTGCTGGACCCGCGCGAGGTGGCGGACGCCGTCGGGAAGTTGATGGCGGAAGGCAAAGTGCGGCAGTTGGGTGTATCCAACATGTCTGCTGCGCAGATCGAATACCTTCAGAACCAGCTGGAGACGCCTATCGTGGCAAACCAGCTGGAAATGAGCCTGCTGCGGCGGGACTGGCTGGAAAGCACTGTGCTGGTCAACCACGCGGAGGGGCTGGAGTACAGCTTCCCGCATGGAACTCTTGAGCACTGCATGACCCAGGGGATTGAACTGCAGGCATATGGTTCCCTGGCCCAAGGACGCTACACCGGGGCAAACCCCGAAGAGTTGTCGCCGGCTGAAGCGGCTACCGCGGCCATGCTGGAACAGTTGGCGGCGGAGAAGGACACCACGCCGGAATCAGTACTGCTGGGGTGGCTCATGAAGCACCCGGCCAGGATCTCCCCGGTGATTGGAACCACCAACGGCAAACGCATTAAGGCGTGCGCCGACGCCGCCTCCGTTGCTGCCACCATGACCCGTGCGCAGTGGTACGGGCTGTGGGTTGCAGCCAGGGGAAACAACATCCCCTAGCACGGGTTTTAACCCAACTGAGTCGCAGTACAGGGCGTTTTGAGGACTCAAAACGTTCCTGACCTGCGACTCAGTTGGGTGAGGACAGCAACACATGGTGTGCGCCTACGAGGCGTTGCTGACCGGTGCCACCACGGAGTAGGTGCTCGAATCACCCTGCAAGGACTGGCTGGGCTTGCCATCGATGCTTACCGGAATATCCCCGGCAATGGTCACACGGTTCAGCTTGCGCGGCTGGCCGTCGTAGTTATCCGGCGCGTAGTGCTGGGTGATGCGGTTGTCGAACAACACCACCTGGTTGGGTTCCCAGTTCACCCGCACCACGTTCTCCGGACGGGTCACGTACGCCTGGAGCAGGCGGATGATGTCCTTCGATTCGGTGTTGGACAAGCCCACAATCCTGAGCCGCTGCGCGAAGCCCCCAATAAACAATCCGCGCTCGCCGGTCAAAGGGTGGACCCGCACCACGGGGTGGGCGGTTTCGAACTTCAGGCGGGTGAACTCCTTGCGACGCTCCTCCGCGTTTGAATGCTCAAGGTTCTTGGGCACCGAGTAGTCGTAGTCATTGGTGTGGATGGCCCACAGGTTGTCCGCAAAGCTGCGCAGCTCGTCAGGGAGGTCCTTGTACGCCCCGGCGGAGGATGCGATCAAAGTCTCGCCACCATAGGCCGGGAGGTCGATGCTGCGCAGGGTGGAAGCCTGCGGCGGGTTGACCACAAAAGTGACGTCCGTGTGCCAGTTGTTGGCCGAGCCGTTCTCGCTGTCCACGGGCAGGACATTCTCTTCGCCGTCCACTGAAGCAACCGTGGGGTGTGCCTTGGTGAGCGGACCAAAATGCGAAGCGAACTTCACCTGGGCTTCGTCAGTGAGAATGTTGGCCTCGCGGAAAACCAAGGCCTTGTGCTCGTTGAGCGCTGCCCGGATCTGAGCCACCGTGTCTTCGCTCAGGTCACCGCTGATATCCAGGCCACGGATTTCGGCACCGATGCGTGAGCCCAGCTTGGCGAACTCGAGCTTGGTTTCTGTAATGACAGTCATGACATGTTCCTTACTTGTTGTGATGGATCTTGTTGTGATGGATCTTGCTGTGTTGGATCTTGTTGTGTTGGATCTTGTTGTGTTGGTTGCGGCAGGTGCCGCGGGGTGGGTCAGGAAGCGGCAGCGCCAACAGCGGTCCGCCAGCGGGAGAAATGCCGTTCAAGGGCTACCAGCAGGAAGTTCACGCCGAGCCCCAGCAAAGACACCGTGAGGATGCCCGCATACATGTCCGGGATGAGGAAGCTGCTCTGCGCGTTCACAATCAGGTATCCCAGTCCGGCTTTGGCTCCCACCATCTCAGCGGCAATCAACACCAGGATGGATGCGGTGCCGGCCATCCGGATGCCGGTAAAAATCGTGGGCACGGCCGAGGGCAGGATGACCTTCTGGAAGAGCCTGAAGCTGTTCAGACCCAGTGACCTCGCTGCCCTGATCAGTAGCGGATCCACGGTCTTCACACCGGCAATGGTGTTCAGCAGCACCGGGAAGAACGCGGCGTAGGCCACAATGCTGATCTTGGATTCCTCGCCGATGCCCAGCAGCAGCGTGAACACTGGGAGGAGGGCCAACGCTGCGGTGTTCCGGAAGAGCTCCAGCAGCGGGTTCAGGACCGAGTTCAGGCGTCCGTACCAGGCAATCAACAGGCCAAGGGAGACACCTGCCACCAACGCCGCGCCAAACCCTGTGACTGATCGGGTAAGGCTGGCCGCAATGTGGCCCTGAATGGTGCCTGCTTCAAAGAGCTTCCCCCACGCCAGGAGTACCTCGTGCAGCGGCGGCAGGAACACCCGGGTGGAGGGGCTGGCCAGGAACGTCGGTCCCAGCTCCCACAGCGCCAGGAAGGCCAGGATCGCTGCGGACTTCCACAAACCGGACCCCACCGCCCCGGTAACTCTCCGCACCAGGCCAGGTGCCGGCGTCGTGCGTTCTGTGGTTACCGCCGGGGTAAGGGAACGTTCGACGGCGGCGCCGGGCTCCGGGGCATGGCCCGCCGTGGGCGCGGCTTCTGTTTGCGTCAACGTGGTGCTCATCAGGCGGCACTCCTTTCAATGGTGGTTGCCGGTTCGTCCGGTGCGCTGCCATCGGGCAGGATCTTGCGATGGCCGGCGTCCTGGGCACGGCGGACCTCGTCATGAAGGAGCGTCCACACCTGATGGCGGTGCTCAACAAACGCCGGGTGGGAGCGGATGTCCTCATCGCCGTCGCGGTCCGGGATGTTGATGTCCACAATTTCCTTGAGCCTGCCCGGCCTCGCACTCAGCACGGCCACGCGCTCGCCGAGGTACACGGCTTCGTCAATGCCGTGCGTGATGAAAACGATCGTCTTGCCCGTGGCCTTCCAAATCCTGAGGAGCTCATCCTGCAATTGCTCGCGGGTTTGGGCATCCAGGGCAGCGAACGGTTCGTCCATCAGCAGCACATCCGGTTCGTAAGCCAGGCTGCGGGCGATCGCCACGCGCTGCTTCATGCCACCGGAAAGTTCGTGCGGGTAGCGGTCCTCGAAGCCCGCCAGTCCCACCAACGCCAGGTATTCACTGGCTTTCGCGGCCCGTTCCCTCCGGTTCAGCTTCCTGCCGTCTGGCCCCACGCCTTCAAGGCCGATCGAGACATTTGCCGAGGCAGTCCGCCATGGGAACAACGCATACTGCTGGAACACCACGGCCCGGTCCTTACCAGGCCCGGTCACGGCCTTGCCGTCCACCAGGACTTCACCGGAGGTGGGAGTGGAAAGGCCCGCGAGGAGGTCCAGGAGGGTGGTCTTGCCTGAACCGCTGGGCCCCACCAGGGTGAGGAACTCGCCGTCGCGGACGTCCAGGCTGAGGGTATCGATGGCGGTCAGCCGCGAGGCGGCGGCTGTTTTGGTGGCCCGGACCGTGAATTCCTTGGTAACGTTCCGGAGGCTGATTTTGGCGGTCATGGCTATCCCTTCGCTGCAGCGAGCTCGTTGAACTCGTTCGTGTAGTACTTGGACGGGGTGAGCTTGTCCTTGACGATGCCCGCTGAACTGAGCCAGGCCTCCCAACGGGTGAAATCCTCGTCCTTGATCACTCCTGCGTCCGGGACTCCCGGGCTCTTCCAGAACTTCAGGTTGGCCGTGCTCTCGTTGCGTCCGCGGCTTTCGATGATTTTGGTGAAGCGGGCAATGACTTCCTCACGGGGTGTTTCCGCAGCCCACTTAATGGCCTTGGCAACACCGGTGGTGAACGTGCGGGTGGTGTTCGGGTTCTTCTCGATGAAGTCATTGCGGAGCACAATCTGTCCGCCGGCAAAGGTTCCGAACAGTTCCACATCGCTGAACAGCGATCTCAGTCCACCGGCCTCAATGGCCCGGTCCTGCAGCACCCCGCCCAGTGTCCCGGCATCCACCTGGCCGCGACGGATGGCTTCCTCAGTGTCGTTCGGTGCCAGCGGAACCAACTGGACCTGCTTGATCTCGTCCTGGCTGAGGCCGTTCTTGGTCAACCAGGTGTTGATGACGGCTTCGTGGTGCGCGCCGAGCGTGTTCACCGCGATCTTCTTGCCGATCAGATCCCTGGGTTCTTTGATGGAGCTGTCAGCTTTGACGTAGTAGCCGCTGAACGTCTTCTCATCAGAGCCGTAGTAGTTGGTGACGGCCTTGACCGGTGCGCCGGCTTCAATGAGCTTGACCACCGCACCGGAGAAGGCACCGCCCACGTCCGTTTGGTTGGTTGCTGCCGACTGGATGTCCTGGGGGCCGCTGGTGGTGTTTCCCACCCAGTTCAACTTCAGGTCCCCGAGGTATCCCAGGTCCGCGGCAAGTTCAGGAAAGGTGACGTTGTTGGCCGAGCCCTGGTACCGGAGCTCTTTCACTTCGGTGCCGGCCGGGCCGCCCTGTCCGGCTTCAGCTGCACCGCCGCAGCCGGACACCGTCAGCGCTAGTACGACGGCGGCCGCGACGCTCAGCAGGGGCAGGTGCAGTTTCATGGGAGCTACTTTCGATGGGTTGCAATGTGTTGGGTGGCCGGCAGGGGCATCTGTTGGGATGTCCGTGCAACGGCTTGGGAACGATGTAAGCCCATCCCGACGCCGGGTGGAAAGTGCTGCGGTAACGCCCGGAAACGCTGCGAAACAGCCCGAAACGGGAGGAAATCCGGGGCCATTCCCGGCAACCCGGGGACACAAAGACGCCGTGTTGAGCCCTGTGAACAACAGCTACAGGCGAGCCGGATATGACTGGCGCGTACCGGCGTCGGGCGTTCATACTGCCGGACCCCACAGTCATATGGGGTTTAGTTCGTATTGATCCTCACAACGGAGCGCAATTCTTCGCTGTGCGGGCTGCAGGGCGGATACGGTAGATACATGACGTCTAGCATCGCCGCCGAATCAGTTCGGCCTACCCGCAATATTCCCGCCGACATCGCCCGCTCATGGCTCCTTGTGAATGCCATGAAAACGGAGCTTTTTGACGAATCCGCGGGTTCACGGGCAGACGCCATCATCCTTGATATTGAAGACGCCGTTGACCCGTCCCAGAAGGACATGGCCCGCGAGAACGTGGTCAACTGGCTCACTGCCGGCGGCAAGGCGTGGGTCCGTATCAATGACGCCACCAGCAAGTTCTGGGCGGACGACCTCGCTGGCCTCCGCGGCACCCCGGGCCTGCTGGGCGTCATGCTCGCCAAGACCGAGTCCGCTGACCAAGTCACTGAGTCCTACCACCGCATGGACGGCAAGACTCCCGTTGTTGCTCTCGTCGAGTCCGCTCTGGGCATCGAGGAAGCCAACCACATCGCGCGTGCGCAGGGCGCTTTCCGCCTTGCGTTCGGTTCCGGCGATTTCCGCCGCGACACCGGCATGGCGGCCACCCCGGAGGCCATGGCCTACCCCCGCGCCAAGCTGGTTGTCGCCAGCCGCGTTGGTAACCTCCCGGGCCCCATCGACGGTCCCACCGTGGGCACCAACCACCCCATCCTGCGCGAGCAGACGGGCATCACGGTGACCATGGGCATGACCGGCAAGCTGTGCCTGGCAATCGATCAGACCACCGTGATCAACGAGGTCATCAGCCCCACACCGTCGGACGTTGCCTGGGCCACGGACTTCATGAGCGACTTCGAAGCCAACGGCCGCGTGATCCGCGATGGCTCGGACCTTCCGCGTTTGGGCCGTGCTGAGAAGATCATGAAGCTCGCAGTGGCCTTCGGAGTCCAGCCCTCCCTGTAGGCATGCTGGTCAGGTGAAGATGCACGCTGGTCAGGTAGGGATGCTTGTCCACGGAGTCTCGTGGGATTCCCCTTCCCCTTCGCTTCGGCTGTTCACGCCGGATGCTGAGTTCCTTGATGTTGCGTTGGCCCTGGGCTCAGCCCTGGGCCTGCGTGTTATCCCCGGTGTGTGGTGCCTCGGACACACGAAGGTCCACGGGCCTGGGGATCGTACGCATATTCCCTGCCCCGGGTCTTCACCTGCCGAGCGTGGAAAGCAGTGCGGGGCCTGCTTTGCCCGGGACGACTCCCGGCTGATGCACGACTTCCACCGTGGCACATCAGTTCCTGCAGGCCTGCGTGCTTACCTGATGCAGCCCCACTGGCTTTATGTGGCCACCTTTGCCAACTGTGCCACCAAAGTGGGGACGGCCTCGGCCCCGCGGAAATGGAACCGGCTTGCTGAACAGGGCGCTGTTCATGCCTCCTATGTTGCGCACGCCGAAGATGGCCGCGTTGTTCGTGTCCTGGAGGACATGGTCACTTGCGAGCTCGGCCTGGTTCAACAAGTCCGTTCCGCGTCCAAGGCAGCGGGCCTCGTGGAGCCGCGTGCCGCCGTCGAACTCCTGGCTTTGAACCGTCAGCATGCCGGCCGGGTGCGCGAGCTGCTCGGTGGCTTGGCCATGACCGGCTATGCCGTTGTTGAGGAAGAGTGGGACCGGCCGGCTTTGGCGGAGCGGCTCTGTGGTGCCGGTGCCGAGGGGAGTCGCCGCCATCCTTACCCGGCAACGTTCGACGGCGGCGGGCACGGTTTGCGGATCCGCTCACTGTCCGGGGCGATCACCTTGGCCGGCCTCCCTGACGCAACAGGAAACGACGTCGAGGGCAGCTTCGTGGCAGACCTTGGCGCGTTGAAGGGCCGCAAGATCGAGTTCGGCCCCCACACAACCGTGATCCCCGCGCTGCAGGACTCCCTCTTCTGACGTTGTGGGCTTTTCTCACGTTGCGGGCTCCTCTAACGTTGTGAGGCCTGCTTTGCTGGCAATTCCCGGGTTTGAGGGCGCAAAGCGGGCCCCGCAACGCACCCCGTAGACTGGAACGGTGCTGGAACAATTTTGGGCTACTGCCCCCACGTCGTACAAAGTGCTGGTTTTCAGCGCCATGGGGTTGATCGCCATCGGGCTGGTCCTGTCCATTGTGGGCAACACCTCCGGGAACCAGGGCCTGGCCATGGCTTCGCTGCCAGTCATCGGTGCCGGCCTGCTGCTTCACGTCACTGGACTGGTGGTGCGGGGCCAGAAGATCCGCAAGAGCTACAAGAAGTAACGTCTTCACCCGGGCCCCTCGCTGCATCCGGGCTCCCGGGGCCGATAGGGTTGGTGCATGAGTATCAATCCGGACCTGCAGGGCCGAAGCTACCCTGCCGCAGAGGTATACGACGTCGGTCGTGAAAAGATCCGCGAATTCGCCCACGCTGTAAAAGCCAGCAACCCGGCGCATTTCGATGTTGAAGCAGCCAAGGCGCTGGGGCACAGCGACCTCGTTGCCCCGCCAACGTTCGCCATCATCGTCGCCCAGCGTGCCGACGCCCAGTTGGTTCAGGATCCGGAGTCGGGCATCGACTTCTCGCGGGTGGTCCACGCTGACCAGCGTTTCACGCACCACCGTGCAATCGTGGCCGGCGACCGCCTTGTTGCCGAGCTGCACGTCGACGGCGTCCGCGCCATGGGCGGGGGAGCCATGATCACCACCCGCTCCGAAATTTCCACTGAAGAGGGCGAAAAGGTGGCCACCACAACTTCGTCCATCCTGGTCCGCGGAGAGGGACAGTAACCATGAGCCCTGCATTCGAAGAACTGACGGTCGGCCAGGAAATCGGCACCCGCAGCATTGATGTCACCCGCCAGGACCTGGTCAAGTACGCCGGAGCATCGGGAGACTTCAACCCGATCCACTGGAACGAGGCTTTCGCCACCTCCGTGGAACTTCCCGGGGTCATCGCCCACGGCATGTTCACCATGGGCGCGGCCGTGCAGCTGGTGAGCGACTGGGCCGGCGACCCCGCCGCCGTCGTTGATTACCAGACCCGCTTCACCAAGCCCGTCCTGGTTACGGACACCACCGGTACCGATCAGCCCGGCGCTGTTATTGACGTCACCGGTGTTGTAGGAGCGCTCGACGCCGATGCCCGCACCGCGCGCATCGACCTCACCGTCGTGGCGGGCGGCCAGAAGGTCCTCATGAAGTCACAGGCAGTTGTGAAGGTCTCTTGAACCAAGCGAACACCAGCCAAGACCGCAGCAAACCGCGCGCCACATCGACAGACATGTCGCGGTGGCGCGCCGCTGTTCTTGCCTCCTACGGCGCCAGTGGCATCGCCTTCGCCACGTGGGTTTCCCGCTTGCCCGCCATCCGCGACGGCCTGAACCTCACGCCGGGTGGCATCGGCCTCTTGCTCATGTGCATGACGGTTGCCTCCTTCATCTCGATCTCGGCCTCGGGCCTGATTGTGCTGCGGCTTGGCCCCAAACTGACCACCAGGATCGGCAGCAGCATGGTGGGTGCAGGCCTGGTCACGGTGGGTGTTGGTACCTCCCTGATGGCCAATCCATTGGTGGTGGCCGCAGGTCTGGTGATCCTGGGCCTGGGTACGGCCAGTTGGAACACTGCATCCAACGTGGAAGGTGCCTCGCTCGAGCGCGGGTTGGAACGGCACATCATGCCTCACCTGCACGGGGCCTTCAGTTTGGGAACTGTGGCCGCTGCCGGCTTTGGGGCCTGGGCGGCTGCCATCCACATGCCGGTGTTCTGGCATTTCCTGATCTCGGGCGTGGTTGTGACGTCCTCGGTGGTTACCGCCACCTTCTGGTTCCGCGCTGAGAAAACCGCTGCCGCTACGCAGAGCTACCGTGCGCGGGAAACCGATACGTTCCAGGATCCGTCCACAGGTCCGCTTCCTATCATCACCACCGACTCGGCCGGCGCCCAGGCGGACTCATCCAAAGCTGCCGCTCCGTTGGACAACAAGCGCCTGGTGGCTCTTGCCTGGCGCGACCGGCGGACCCTGTTGATCGGCGTACTGGTCCTCGGCCTGGCACTGGCCGAAGGAGCCGCGGGGGACTGGGTAGCGCTGGCACTAGCTGACGGCTACGGCCAGTCCGATGCTGCAGGTGCTGTGGGCTACGGGTTGTTCGTGACGTTCATGACCATCGGCCGCTTCGCAGGAACGGTCATCCTTGACCGCTTTGGGCGTGTGGTGGTGATGCGCTGGTGCTCGGCCACCGCCGTCGTGGGCCTTTCGCTTTTTGTGTTCTCTCCGGTTCCGTGGCTTGCGTTCGTGGCGTTGGCGGTGTGGGGGCTGGGCGCTTCGCTGGGGTTCCCCGTAGGAATGTCCGCAGCCGCCGATGATCCGGTTCATGCCGCGGCCCGGGTATCGGTGGTGTCCACCATTGGTTACGGTGCTTTCCTGTGCGGCCCTCCGCTGCTTGGCCTGTTGGCTGAACACTTCGGAATCCTGCATTCCCTCCTGGCCCCTTTGGTGTTGCTGGTGGTCAGCTTCTTCCTGGCACCGCTGGCCGGCCGGAAAACGGTGGAGTCGGCACAGCCCAACGAAGCCCGTTAGGCTTGATTGGTGACCCAAACGCTGCTTTCCGAACTGACCACTGCTGCTGTTGGCGGCCCCGCGGGTAACTATATTGAGGCCCGCACTGAGGCCGGGATCATTGACGCCGTCCGGTCTGCCGATGCAGCAGGAGAAAAACTCCTGATCATCGGCGGCGGATCCAACCTGCTGATCTCCGACGACGGCTACGCAGGGACCGTCCTGAAGATCGCCTCCGAGGGGTTCACCGTGAACTCGGAGGACAGCTGCGGAGGTGTGTCCGTAGTTGTGCAGGCAGGACACAACTGGGACGCACTGGTGGAATACGCGGTGCTTCACGCCTGGTCCGGACTGGAAGCGTTGTCCGGAATCCCGGGAGCCACCTGCGCAACCCCAGTGCAGAACGTGGGAGCCTACGGCGCGGACGTTTCCCAAACCATTGCAGCTGTGCGCACTTGGGACCGTGAACGCAACGCGGTGCAGACCTTCACCAACTCCGAGCTCAAATTCGGATACCGCGACTCCATCCTGAAGCAAACCACCGTTGAAGGCTCGCCGCGCTACGTGGTGCTCACTGTGGAGTTCCAGTTGCCGCTGGGACGAATGAGTGCCCCTATCCGGTATGCGGAACTGGCCCGTGTGCTGGGCGTGGAAGCCGGCAAGCGTGCTTACTCCAATGATGTGCGCAGGGAAGTCCTGAGGCTCCGCGCATCCAAGGGCATGGTCCTCGATGCTGCTGACAGGGATACCTATTCCACCGGATCATTTTTCACCAACCCGATAGTCCCCGCGGAGCTCGCCTCCGCCCTTCCGGAGAACGCGCCCAAGTACCCTGCAGGGGACAACGGCCTGGTGAAACTCTCCGCTGCCTGGCTGATTGATCAGGCGGGCTTCGGCAAGGGCTTCGGGTTGGAAGAATCCAGTGTGTCCGGTGGTCGGGCCTCCCTGTCCACCAAGCACACTCTTGCCATCACCAACAGGGGTTCAGCATCGGCTTCGGACATGGTGGCCATCGCGCGTGAGGTGCGTGCAGGCGTCGTCGAACGGTTTGGCATTGAACTGCACCCGGAACCGTTGCTGATCGGCGTGAAGTTATAGCCGAACTCAGCGCGTGCGCCGCTCCGCGATGGGCAGGACCTTGTTGAGCAGCAGGAACGTGAGCCCGCAACTGACGGCACCCAACAGGAAAATCTGGCTGAAGGCGATACTTTGCGGCGACGGTCCGCTGGGCATGAACAGCCCGGCCGTGGCGAATCCCACCAACCCCAGGAGCAGGACGATCGCTCCAAGGAGGAAGCTGCGGACCTGCGCTGCCGCTGCCGGGTAGAACCAGGTCTCGGGGGCGTCGTCGTCGCGGTCTGATACGGGCTGGGTGGCGGCGGCGGTTCCTATGAGGACTGCGGCGGCCGCGGTGGCCACCAGGCTGACCGACTGAACCGCCTGCATTGCGGGGGAGAGGCTCACACCCGTTCCAACTGCCACGATGAGCCCGGCGGCGAGCCCGGCGAGCGTGCAGAACCAGCCGGCGGTAGCCAACCACCGGCTCATCGGCCGCACGAACGGAGCAAGATCACCAAAAAGCATGAACCCATCCTAGGATCTGCTGCTGGGTGACGGCTGGGAGGCGCGGCAAGGTTCCCTGTACTGGCTGGTGCTTTTAGGATGAAGCATGCCTTCCCAGAGAGCCACTCTTACTCCGCGCATCATGGGACGGTTGCGGCTGGCCAGTCAGGGCCTGCTGGGCGGCGGCTTTGCTACCGTCGCTGATGCGGTCCGTTGGATGACCTGCATGCAGGCGCAGGACCTTGGTTCAGCGTTGTGGGCGGTGGGCCAGCGCGTGCCAGGGACTGCTGCTTCAGATGTCAGGGCAGCACTCGACGCCGGGACGGTGGTCCGCTCGTGGCCCATGCGGGGCACCCTTCACTTACTCGCCCCTGAAGATCTCCGCTGGATTCTGGGTATCACCGGTGAACGGTTGATGAAATCGGTAGCGGCACGCCACCGCGAGCTGGGCATCACGTCCGGGGACATCAGCCAATGCCGGGACATCGCTTTCAAAACTACAGAAGCACTCAAAGCAGGGGGCGCGCCGGGAGCAAGCCGCGAACAGCTGTTTCAGGCTTTCGAAGACGCGGGCCAAACCACCAAGGCCCAGCGTGGCATCCACCTGTTGGGAAGTCTTTGCCAGCGTGCTTGGCTGGTGCAAGGACCCATGGCGGGGAGCAACGGCAAAGTGGGTGTGCAACAACTGTTCGTGCCCTTTGACGAGTGGATTCCGGACTCTAGGGACCTGGACCGCGAGGAAGGGATTGCGGAGCTGCTGTTCCGCTATGTCCGCAGTCATGGCCCGGCAACCATCAGGGATTTTGCGTGGTGGAGCCAAGTGCCCCTCACCGAGGCCCGTGCCGCTCTCCATGCGGTGAAAGACCGTTTGGTTGAG